>JAXGON010000001.1:0-179547 GCA_040767425.1 Anaerolineae bacterium
GATAGCGGTGGTCGTCGGCGTTTCGGAAATCGCCCTGCATCATGTTGTGATCCACATAGCTCACCGAAAGCTCGGTCCGTACACGGGGGATGCCCATCGCCTCGAACTGGAGGTACGCCATCGTACCGGTGGCATCCTGGGTCAACGTCTGGTCCATGCGTAGACCGATCTCCTGGCCCGGCACCATCTCGCCAGAGACGAGATGCTCCTTGATGATCTTTTGTGTCAGATTGTTGCCCATGGCCTCCCTCCGAACTAGGTCTGGGTCGCTAGAGCGCCTGGCCTCAGGCGCCAGGCACTCTATTATGCTGCAGGGCCGAGTTACGAGCAAAAAGCGCCTGGCCTAGGCGAGCGGTTCCTCCAATAGGTTCAGCCTCTTGACGGAACCATCCAGGCCCAGCGCCACTGTCCAGATCTCGTGGGGCTCCACGGCAAAGCGCCAACGCTGCCCCAGCGCCTCTGATGTCAGCGTGACTTCTGATGGCTGACCAGCGCACTCGTAGCCGCGCACGACCAGACCGCCGTCCTCGCCGAGCTTGACCACGGTGGTGACGGCGCTCTCTGATGCTGCCTCCAGCAGGGAGAACGACGTGACCTCGCCGTCCTGTGCCTCGGCTTGCACAGCCACCAACGGCTCGTGCCAGGCCATGGCCTCGTGGTCGGGGAGGACCGAACGCCAACTACCCACGTGCGGGATCAACCGCAGCCGTAGATGGTGCTCGCCCTGGTCGATATAGTGATAGCGCACGCCCGGCATCACCTCGCGTGGATCATGAAAGGCATAGATGGGGCTGCGCAAGAGGCTCAGCCGCAGCTCGTTCTGGCAGGCGTCATAGCCGTACAGCCCATCGTTGATCAGGCACAGGCCGATCGTGGCGCCGTCATCGGCCTTGCCTTCCAGGTCCACCCAGGCCTGGGTTGGCTCCTCTTCGCAGGTCGTCGCGCGGGTCACGTGGCCGTATGGCGCCGATGAGGTCACGGTGTGATCCGTGCCCGCCGCCACAAAGGCCAGTTTGAGCATCTTGTGCTGTTCATGCCAGTCGATCTTGAGATCCATATCCAGGCAACGGGCTCCCGTTACCAAGGAAACGTCCATGGTGATGCGCGAGCTACCCCACACCATCTGCGAGCGCAGCGTTGAGCGAATCGGCCCGCGCTCGACCAGACGGAGCGGCTCCTCCGCGGCCAAGCTTCCTACCACCTCGGTGAAAGCGGGGACGTCGTGGCTCCAGGTATCGCTGCGATCCTCTATCACCAGCGGTAGCGCCGATAGGCCGCCCAGCATCTCACGCCCTGACGCTAGGTCGGTGATGCTGGCCAGGGCGCCGCTTTCCGAGTCCAGCCGCACCCGCAGGTGCTCATTGGCGATCTCGTCGGCAGTGGGCGCGACGAGATTCTGGGCGAGCTCGTCCGGATCCGCGGGCTCGGTGTTCAGGCTGGTATAGAGAACCTTGGCGCCCATAGCGGGCATGTCCACCAGTACGTCTACATCGGCGATGTAGACATTGTCGTCAAAGGTGACCCCCGCCATCTGGCACGGCAGCGCGTTGCCCTCGCCATCGATGACCTTGGGGTCGCGCGGGATACCGCGTCCCTGACGATCCTGGCGCCAGCCGCCTACGGGGATGCTGAGGCGTACCACCTCCCGGCGCGGCCAGGGGAGCGTGTTCCAGGCGGCATAGGCGTGCTCAGCGGGGCGCACCGCCAGCCTGCGGTTCAGCGAGCTTATAGCGTTGGTCGCGATCTGGTGCAGCGTCCGGCGGCCTTGCTCATAGGTGGCCCAGACGTCCTCGTAGGCCCGGCGGATGCTGGTGCCGGCCAGAATGTCGTGGAACTGGTTGAACAGCGTCCCCTCCCAGACCGCATCGATCTCGGCCTGGGCACTGGGCAGCCCTGCCAGCAACGTAGCCAACGACGCGAGGCGCTCGGCTTGCATGGCGGCATGCTCGGCGCGGCGGTTCTCTTGCTTGGCGCGCAGCAATACCGAGTAGCAGCCGCGTGCATGGTGCTGGAGCTCGCTGGCCACCGTCGGGAAGGGGCGCTCTTCCTGGCGCATCAGGTCAAAGTAATCCTTGGGCGCGGCGAACCGCAGCACCAGGTCGTCGCGCTCGGATTGGGCCTGCACGATGTCCTGGATGTCGCGCCGGGTGGGGCCGCCGCCATGGTTGCCGACGCCGTAGAAACAGAGCACGTCGCGCAGCCCATCGGGGACTGAGGCCGCAGCCTTGGTGGCCCGGTCCACCACGTCGCCGTCGCCGGGGCTACCATAGTGCAGCGGCGGGCGGCAGGCCAGCACCCTCGTGCCGCCGGGCGCCTCCCACCAGAAGGGGCCGTTGGGCAGCTCCATCTCGTGAGGACCGGGCCGGAAAAAGAGATAGCTATCCAGCCCACCCAGATGCAAGAGCTGCGGCAAGGTGCCGGCGTGGCCAAAGCTGTCGACGTTATAGCCTACTGTTGCGCGCTGCCCAAAGCGCGTTTGCAGGTAGCGCTGGCCGTACAGGGCATGCCGCGCGAACGACTCTCCCGAGGGGATGTTGCAGTCTGGCTGCAACCACCACCCGTTCACCAGGGCCCAGCGCTCGTCCTTGACGGCCTGGACGATCTCGGCAAACAGCGCCGGGTCATCCTCCTCCACCCAACGGAAGGTGACCGAGCCGCCGCTGGTGAACACGTACCCGTCGAACTCGCGGATCAACATGATGGCGGTGCGGTAACTGCCCAACACCTCCTCGCGGCCCTCGGACACCGGCCAGAGCCAGACCGGGTCGATATGGGCATTGCCGATGAGATGAACGGTGACAGGCCTAGTGGATTCGTCCGCCTGCATGGCAAGTCTCCTTTGGATCGTATCGGTTCCACATGAGAGGGTGAGGGTTGGTGATATGGCAAACCGCCCCGCTTATGTGAGCGCGGGGCGGTACGGAAGCGATGGCTAGGCGGGCGGATTGCCGGCGATCAGTCCGAACACGGTGGCTCGCGCCTGCGCGATGCGGGCATAGATCCGCGAGCGCAACGGGGCTACGACCGGCTCCCACCGCTCCCACTGCTCGGGGACCTCTTCAACGGGGATGAGCCCCCAGGTAAGCTGGCCTTCCGCCGGGCGATCGATGGGAAAAGGCACCTTGGAGGTGAGCTTGTGGACCCAGTAGATCGCGGCACCCAAGAACATGAGCGGGACGAACAGGCCGGCGAACACGCCCTTGATGAAGGATTTATTCACGGCCGACCTCCCTCGACTGGAGGGCAAAGCGCTGGATATCGTGCATCACCTCGTTCAGCCCGGCAAAGTGCCCACCGCTGAGTAATCCCCCCTTTGGGAACTTGCCGGTCGCCATGTAGACCAGCAGGTAGACAAGCGGATAGGCTATGAGGGTCACGCCGACCCAGATGCCAGCGAGATAGCGGGGAGGTCTCCAAAGCATACACCACCTCGTTCGGTTGAGCGGATCGTTCACGCGACGCTCGGCTGCGCGGTCCGACTTGCTACGAGAGACATCCTACCGGCAAGGGGGTGGCCCGTCAAGCTCAACCGCTAGAATAGGTCCGAGCTGCCTGCTTCCTCAGGTGGGCCAAGATGCTCTTCGATCAGCGCGATCAGCCAGGGGAGATCGTCGATGGTGCCGGGTTCTAATCGTAGCAGGCCCTCGTCGCCTCTTTCTGGCGGACCCTCCAAGTCATAGCAGAGTACCGGCAGCTTCCAGTGGATGCGCTCCTGCGAAAGATAGCGCGATAGGCGGCCCATCTTGCCCAGGCTGCGCAGGCCAGCGCCCAGCGAATGCACGTGAAAGCTGTGCACCTCATCCCAGCGCAAGAGTTGGTTCCCCCAGTGCGACCGCCTAGCGATATAGGTGTCGGTGATGGTGATCTCTTCTTCGCGGAGAACCCACCAGTGGTAGAACCCAATCACCGCTGGGACGATCAGGATCAGCCAGTACGGCCAGAGCGAACCCTGCTCGTAGGCTCGCGATAGGCGGACGGGGACGCCCACGCCGAGGCTGGAGACCCCGATAGCGACGAGCGACAAGCCAACGCCGATGGACAGGAACACTCGCAAATAGTGACCGCCTTGGCCACCAAAGCGCTCCTCCTCGGGGACTCTTTGGCCGCAGGAGGGACAGAGGCTGCCTCCCTTGGCGCTGATTCGGCATTCCGGACATAGCATGGCGTAAGGTGTGCCCTTGGCTGTCCCGCACGGGTTGATGATGGCGAGCCCGAACAGCTCCTTGACAGTGCCCGCTCTTGGCCTATCCTGACTCGGCGACGTGGACCTGAACCGCATCAGGAGGCTGGGTATGGCCCACTTTTTGTCTGATCATCCGCACCGTCGCTACAATCCTCTACGCGGAGATTGGATCTTGGTGTCGCCCCACAGAACCAAGCGCCCTTGGCAAGGCCAGATCGAAAAGCCGCCCCAAGAAACGCGACCCAGCTATGATCCTACCTGCTACCTTTGCCCTGGGAACGCACGCGCTGGTGGAAACAAAAACCCAGTATATACCGAGACGTTCGTTTTTGACAATGACTTTGCCGCCCTGTTGCCCGATTCTCCTAGGGGCCAATGGGGAGGGCATCATCTACTGCGGGCCGAGGGCGAGCCTGGTTTGTGTCGCGTGGTCTGCTTCTCGCCCGATCATAGCCTGACCCTGGCGCAGATGGCTCCTGAACAGATACTGCGGGTGGTCGAGGTCTGGACGGAGCAGTATCGCGAGATCGGATCACGGCCAGGGATCAGCTATGTGCAGATCTTTGAGAACAAGGGCGCCATGATGGGCTGCTCGAACCCGCATCCCCATGGCCAGATCTGGGCCAATGCCACCGTCCCGCAAGAGCCCTCCACGGAGCAACGGAACCAGGTCGCTTACCGTGAGGAGCATGGCAGTTGTCTGCTCTGCGACTATCAGGCGCTCGAGGTGGGCATCGATGAGCGGGTCGTCTGCGCTAACGAACATCTGGTGGCGGTGGTCCCCTTCTGGGCTACCTGGCCCTTTGAGACCATGATCATTCCCAGACGGCACGTGCGCGACCTGACCGAGCTTGACGCCGATGAACGGTTGGCTGTGGCCGAGATCCTCTCAGAGCTGACCATACGCTACGACAACCTGTTCGAGATCTCGTTCCCCTACACCATGGGCATCCATCAGCGGCCCACCGATGGCCAGGAGCACCCCGAGTGGCACCTGCATTGGCACTTTTATCCGCCTCTGCTGCGCTCTGCCACCGTGCGCAAGTTCATGGTGGGATACGAGATGCTGGCCACGCCGCAGCGCGACCTCACGGCCGAATCGGCCGCCGAGCGACTGCGCGAGCTCGCGGCCGTGCGCTATGACCGTGCCTGAGCGGCTGCTCGGCTGATCAAGCCTCCTTGGGCAGGATGACCCCACCCAAGCCCGCGCCGCGAGCTTCCGAGTCGTCTGTCTGAGGCTCTGTGTGCAGCTGTTCCAGGCGCTCTGTCAGCGACTCGATCTCGTCCAGCCCGAGGCCATAGCCTGGCGTGCCAGCGACAAGCTCGGCGATCAGCTGCCGCTCGAATCTGCGGACGAGATCGGCTGGGTCTCGGAACTTGGTCCAGTGGGCCCCCGAGTGATGCAAAAAGTAGGACGCTGCTGGCGACACCGCGCGCCCGACGGCGCGGTAGAGGAACAGCGGCGTCTTGGCGTGTTGTGCTTCGCGCCACTCGACGCCCAGCGGCGCGACAATGTCGGTGCCGAGCACAAAGAGATGCAGGTCGCTCTCGTGGAGGGCGCGCAGGTCTGGGTTCAGGTTGCCTCTGCCTGCTGGGGTTCGGTGCAGCGTCCAGCGAACCTTGGGCAGCAAGCCAGCCAAGAGCTTGCCTATGGCCTCGCATTCGGCGTCCATCTCTTGCGCTGCGCTAATATAGAGTGTCAAGTCGGCCATCACCTATCCCCCGTTAGCTTGCGTTGGGCTCGATCACTGCCTTGACGACCCGCAATTGGGCCACATCGTCCAGCGCCATCTGGGCCTCCTCCAGGCTGTAACGGCGCGAGATGAAGCGTTCCCACTGGTAGCGGTCGCCGTGCTTGGCCAAGACGCGCATCGCCCGCCATAGATGACCATAGTCGATGCCCCACGTGCCGCGGATCTCCAGGTGCTTGCGGTTGATGTCCAGATGCGGATTGATGGAGATGTCGCCGCCGTCGGTATACTGGCCCACGATCACATACCGCCCCGCATCGCGAGTCATGGCCATGCCTTCGCGGACCGCTTGAGGGTTGCCGCTGGCCTCGATGGTCACGTCTGCGCCACGTCCGCCGCACAGCTCGCGGACCATGGCGGCTCGCTCCTCGGGGGCGTGCGCGCTGATGTCGATGACGGCATCGGCGCCGATGCGTTGCGCCTCGGCCAAGCGGCTCGACGGCCCGCCGATGACAATGATCTGTGTGGCGCCCTTGAGCTGTGCCAAGATGGCCGCACTCAGCCCCACTGGCCCGCTACCCTGGATGACGACAGCGTCGCCGAGCTGGATGTCGGCCCGCTCGATGGCGTGTACCGCCGTCGGCAGACCGCAACCGGCTCCGGCGAATCGCTCCGCCGATACACCGTCTGGCAGTGGCAGCACCAGGACGCCCGGCTTGAGATAGATCATCTCGGACCAGCCGCCCAGCAGACCTTCGTCGGCCGAGTAGGTGATGCCGTATACCCGCCGGCTGGGGCAACGCGTCGAAGCATGTGCCACGGTGCAGTACCAGCAGCGCCCGCAGGTCTCGTGCACATCCAGAAAAGTGACCATCTGGCCTACACGGAGCGGCTCGCCGGCCACGTCGCGCAGATCTCCCTCTAGTTCGGCGATCTCGCCCACGTTGATGTGGCCTGGGATGATCGGATAGGGAACGCCGCTGAGACGGCCCTCATGGAGATGTACATCCGTCCCACAAACCTCGCTCATCACCGTCTTGAGGAGGATGGCGCCGGGCTCTAGTTTCGGCGTCGGATAGGAGCGAATCTCGATGGGCTGAAAAGGACCTGGCATCACGGCGGCGCGGACCATGGCGGATTCCTCTCTATGCGTGTTTCGAACAGGCAGCCTGATTATGGGGACGCCACGGCATCGTGTCAACGAGCCGTTCTTAACGGCGGATTTATCCCAGTTTTACGATGCTCGACGCTTTCAGCGTCTTTGTGCTGCTATACTTATGAAAGACTGCCTGTATCTATCTGCGGGGGAAAGTTAGTGGATTGGCACGGAGCCGCGAGCGAATCGAGAGACCCTAGCCGGATCCTGTTGGTCGATGACGAGGCGGACGTCCTCTATTCGGTACAAGAGTTCCTTCAACATGCCGGGTACCAGGTCATTCCGGCCCAGTCCGGCGAGCAAGGATTGGAGGCGTTGGTCCAATCGTCACCGGACATGATCATATCGGATATCATGATGGCCGATATGGATGGTTTCGAGTTCCAGCAGCGTGCCAACGCGCTCACTGGCAACTCTGTGCCGTTCGTCTTTCTAACTGGCAAGGATGACCTGCAGTCGCGACTTGATGGGCTCTTGCGCGGCGCCGATGACTATATCATCAAGCCGTTCGAGCCTAGGGAGCTGGCCGCCCGGGTGCAGGCGATCCTGAATCGCGTTGAGCATACCCGTGACGAGGAACGACGACGTCTGCAGGATCTGCGAACGCAGATCATCGCCGAGATCTCCAAGGAGTTGCGGGCGCCGGTTGCACGTCTGCAGTCGCACCTCAACCTCTTGCTCAGAGAGCGCTTTTCCGGCGATGAGCAGGGCATGGCCCGCTACCTGGAACAAGCACTATCCGATGCCCGCGTGCTGCGGGAGCTAATCGACGATCTCTCCTGGGCCGCGCCCGAGATCGCCGACGAGTATCCTGTGCAGCGCGAGCCAGTGCGGGTTGCCCCCATCGTGCGCGGCTCGGCGGCTCAAGCTGCCCGCTTGGCTGCCGCGCGCAACATCGAGCTCAAGATCTCATGCGGCGGCCTTCTCAGCGCCAACCTGGATCCGGATGCCATGGAGCGGGCCCTGGCAGGCTTGCTCGAATCGGCCGTCAGCGTCTCCCCCAGCGGGTCTCGTGTCACCATCTCTGCCAGTCGAGCGGAGGAGGGTGGGGTCGAGTTTGTTATCACGGACGGTGGTTGTGCTGGGGACGTCGAGGCGCCCTCGGTAGAGGGGGATGTGATCGACTTTGCCAACCGAGTGGTCAGGGGCCACGGCGGCAAGCTGCGCATCGATCGTAACGTCGATCAGGAGACCGGTGTGGTCATCTGGCTTCCCGGCAGGGTGGCCAAGTATGTTGGGCAACGAGACTAGCCCCAGAGCCGAAGAACACCAGGTTCTCTGGTTTCACTTTATCGTTGGACGGACCATCGTCACCGGTGCGCTGCTCTTGGTGCTGGTAGCCATACACGGCATCGTGCCGTCACCCTCTGCGCTGCCACTACACCTTCTCGCCCTCACCCAGTTTGGTGTCAACGGGATCTATCTCTATCTCTGGCGCAAACGCGAGTTGCTCTTTCTCGGCTACTTGGTCTTTGCCCTCGAGATCCTGCTGCTTTCGGCCCTGATCTTTATGTTGGGCGATGATGGCTCGTACTTTTTGCTGGCCTACCTTTGGCCCATCATGATGGGCGGCTGGCTGATCGGTCCGCAGGCCGTTCTCCCCCTCACGCTTCTAGCCGCGGTTGCCTATACGACCCTGATCGTACTTCAGCAACTAGGTATCCAGCCGATGCAGCCGGCCTGGGCGCCGGGGCAAGCGTCCATGGGGGCACTTCTGGGGTTGGTCTACCTCATCTCGGTGGCGGGGGTCGTCTGGATCTGTTACTCGGAGGCTTCGCGGCAGCGGGGCCTCTTACGACGGAGACACGAGGCGCTACGGCGCGCCAACGCCGATCTCCGCGCACTCTTGCAGGCCAGAGAGGAGCTTGCTCGGCCGGATGGCGAGCATGATCTGCTGGAGATCGCCTTGGAGCAGTTGCGGGCCCTCGCGGGCCAGGTGAGCGCCGGCATTTATCTTCGCGAGGGAGATCGTTGGGCCTTGCGCGCGGAGACCGATCTGGGCGAGTCGGGTAGCGCTCTGGCCGAGGCCACTTTGCGAACCGCCCAAGACTGGGGCCTTTGGGAGCGCTTCCTGACGGGCGACGGCAGAGCGGAGCGTGGGGTGGCTTCCTCTCGGGGCCCTAGCGATGTCTACTTGGTCCCCCTCTCCTCCCCCCATGCCCTCGAAGGCTGCCTGGCGCTGGTGATGCCGTCTGGGCAGGATCTCACACTCCGCCAGCGGAACATGATCGCCTTCCTGGCGCGCTCACTGGCGGCGACCCTTGAGGGCCGCCGGCTCCTGGACGATCTGCGCCGGGAAAGAGACCTGGTGGCAGGTGTGCTGGACAACCTGGATGAAGGCGTCCTTGTGGCCGACGGAAGCGGTACCATCAGGTTGGTGAACCCAGCCGCTCGCGACCTGGTGGGGGTTGATGCTGGGCAACCAGTGCCGGAGCAGTTTATTTCACGGGGCGAGCCTGCCGCCCCCCTGCGCTGGGGTGAGCGATTCTTGCGAGTGCGAGAGGCTCCCTTGGGCGACGCGGGCGATCGGTGTGACGACGTCGTCTATGTGGTGCGGGATGTCACCACCGACCTGGAGGCCCAGCAACGGCAGAGCGATTTCGTTGCCTACGTGGCTCACGAGCTTCGCACGCCTTTGACGACCATGAGGACGCTGACCGGATTGCTGGCCCAGGAGGATATCGCTGCCGAAAAGCGCGACGAGTACCTCCACGTGATCGCCAACCAGATCGAGCGCCAGACCAAGCTGGTGCGTGGGCTGCTCGATCTCTCGCGCCTGGAGGCCGGCCACTATGACCTGCCCAAGGATTTGGTCGATGTGCGCGGGGTAGTGCGCGAGGCGGTCACCGTCTGCCAGCCGCTGGCCATCGCCAAGGGCCAGAAGATCCAGGTTGATCTACCTGGGGACGGCCTGTTGATCGAGAGCAACGCCGACGGGCTCCAACAGGTCTTGATCAACCTCTTGAGCAACGCCATCAAGTTCACGCGCGATGGCGGCGAGCTGGGTATCGCTTGTGCGGGGGCGGCGGGGCGCTGCCGCATCCGGGTGTGGGATCGTGGCATCGGCATGACGCCGGAGGAGCAGCGTACCCTGTTCATCAAGTACGCCACTAGGAGATCCCAGAACGGGCAGGAGGGAATCGGCCTCGGGCTGGTGATCTCCAAGATGATTCTTGATCAGTTGGGGGCCGAGTTGCAGGTTCACAGCCGACCAGGCGAGGGCAGCGTCTTTACTGTCTCTCTGCCTCTGGCCAACGTCGTTCTGGGCACAGCGCCTGACGGATAACCGTCAGGACCATGCCAAGGTCCGCAAGGCTAGGCTGCGTCGGGCCCAAAGATGTCCTTATCGTGGCCAGCCTCGCGCAGCCACTCGACGGTGCGCTGGATGCCCTCTTCTAGGCCCACTCGGGGGCTGTACCCTAGCTCTCGCCGGGCGCGATCGATAGGATAGATCTGATCGGTGCCCATCACCTCCACGTTGGAGGCGGTCATGGGTGGGCGATCGTTGCGGCCGGTCATGCGATAGTAGCTCTCCCACAGCGAGGCCAGCAGATAGGCCATCCACCGCGGTTGGCTCTTTTCCGGACGTGAGAGCTGAAGCGCGTCGGCCAGCGCGAAAATGTATTCGCGCCAGGTGACCTCGCTGCCGTCGGTGATGTTATAGATGCGGCCGGCGGCCTCTTCCTTGTCGCCCGCCAGAATCATGGCGTCGACTAGGTTGCCCACGTAAGTGAGCCCGGCGACATGCTTGCCGCCATCATAGAGCTTGAGAGTGCGGTCGCGCAGGCCGTCCAGGATCGCCAGCACCGTTCGCGTTGCCCTCGGCCCGTACACCGTTCCCCGGCGGATGATCACCGTGGGCAGATTCACCGTCCGGTGGCGGGTGCGCACCAATGCCTCGGCCTCGATCTTGGAGTCGGCATAGCCGAACCCCCTGGGCGAGGGCGAGACCGTCTCGTCGGCGGGTGTTCCCGGGAACCCGTAGACCTGGGTGGTGCTCAGAAAGACGAACCGTGCCCCGACGCGCGTGGCGGCGCCCAAGACGCTGCGAACGCCGTCCACATTGGCTTGCTGGAAGGCGATAGCCGGGCCCCAGTCGCGCGATAGCTCGGCGCAGTGGAACACGCGATCGACGCCTTCCGCAGCGGCGGCCACAGCCGCCTGATCCGTCAGGTTGCCCACGTGCACCTGCACGCCGCGTTTCCTCAGCACGGCCACATCGCTGCTCGGCCGCGCAAACGCTCGAACCTCCTCGCCTCGCAATAGCAGAGCATCCGCCAGATGCCAGCCTACCAGGCCAGTGGCTCCCGTCACCAAGCTTTTCACGGCGATGCCTCCCTCCCGGGTGTTCGGGGGTCCTCGTCGCCAACAGAAACTAGAGTTATATGATATGCTTTATTATATCCAAAGACCAGCTCGGGCGCAAGGGATGTGCGGATCGGGTGTGACGCGCCTAGGCAATCAACCTTGTGCCCCGGGTCGGCGTTTGCCTTGGCTGTCTGGCTGCGCTAAGATAGCGGGTCAGGATACTCTAGGGTGGCAATGGACTGGCGTGAGCCGAACGAGCGGGAGATGAACGAGGGTAACTGGGAACGGCCCATCACGCGACGAACGCTGCTCAAGCTGGGGCTTGGGGTGGTTGGCGGTGGCGCCACAGCCATGACGTTCGGCGCCTACTATACGACCTCGGTAGAGCCGGGCTGGATCGAGGTGGTGCGGCGCGATGTGCCCCTGCCTAACTTGGCGCCCGATCTCGAGGGGCTTACCATCGCTCTCCTGTCCGATCTGCACGTGGGCGCGGTGGTTTCCCCCAGTCACGTGGCCAAAGCGGTTGCGCTCGCGAACGAACTCGAGCCCGAACTGGCGGCGGTTGTCGGCGACTTTGTGACGGGAGCCGGTGGCTATGCCATCTCATGTGCTCGCGAGCTGGCCGCGCTCAAGGCTCCTCTGGGTGTCTTTGGCGTGCTGGGCAACCACGACGTATGGAGCGATCCGCGCCTGATCGTCGAGATGCTGACGCGAAACGGCGTGGCGGTGCTTCGCGATGAGATCGCCGAGGTGCGACGCGGGGCGGCCACGCTGTCACTGGTGGGGCTAGAGGACTCGGGTCACAGCGGATCGGCCAACGTGACGCCCGAGGTGCTCGCGCTGCGGTGGCGGGGCAAGATGGCGCTGGCGCGCAAGCTGCTCTCTTCGGCGCAGGGCACCGACCTGACCATCCTGCTGGTTCACAACCCCGACGTGAACGAGTTTCTAGAGGACGTGCGCCTGTGGACTTGGCCCTTGCGGCCACACCACGGGGGCCAGATCGCCGCCTTTCTCGCCCCGCTGCTCCCCTCCTCCTTTGGCCAGTACGCTGCCGCCCATTCAGGGCCCCTCATGCCCGTCTATGTCACCCGTGGCGTCGGCCTGACGCGCCGCGGTCCGGGCCGAACTGCCGCCTGAGGCCTTGTGCTCACTTTGCGCTCGATCTAGGCCTCACTCTCGCCGAGATACGGTCGCTCCAGCGGCGCGATGTCATCCTCGTCAAACTGGGCCGGTTTGTGCGCATCGATGTCTAGCACCCCTCGAACCAACCCATCCTTGATCAGTGGCAATACGATCTCGCTCTGCGAACGCGGGTCGCAGGCGATGTGGCCGGAAGAGGCGTGGACATCCGGCACGACCACGGGCTTGCGTGTCCGAACTGCGTGCAGGCAGACCCCCTGGCCGTTCGGCAACATTATCTTCTGAGTGATGGATCAGCCTTCGGTAACATTATCATTTGGGTGGCCACACAGCAACCATCTCACACCCTTGGCGCTTGCGAGCAACCCTGACCTTGACCGCGAGCTGCTCCCTTTCTATCATGAATCGAGCAGAGCAAAGCAGTAAAGGAGCTCGTCATGAACGCCAAGGGCGCTTTTCCAGAGGGATTCGTGTGGGGCACCGCCACCGCCTCGTTCCAGATCGAGGGGGGGAGGACCGAGCGAGGGCGCTGCATCTGGGATGACTTTTGCGACTGGCCGGGCAAGGTCTTCCAGGGTCATTCGGGCGATGTGGCCGATGACCACTATCACCTCTTTCGTGATGATGTGGCGTTGATGGCCAGGATGGGCCTTGGGGCCTATCGCTTCTCGATCTCCTGGCCGCGGGTGCAGCCTGACGGCCAGGGCGACGTCAACGCCAAGGGGCTCGATTTCTACGACGCGCTGGTCGATGAGCTGCTCGAACACGGCATCGCACCCTATATCACCTTGTACCACTGGGATCTACCCAGTGCCCTGCAGAGCATTGGGGGTTGGGTGGTGCGCGATACCACCGCACGCTTCCGCGACTATGCGGCGATGGTGGCCGAACGCCTGGGCGACCGCGTTTCGCACTGGATCACACACAACGAGCCTTGGGTAGTGGCTTTTCTGGGCAACCTCATGGGGGTTCACGCCCCGGGCTGGCAGGATATGGGCGCGGCCTTGCAGGTGGCGCATCACTTGTTGTTATCCCACGGCATGACGGTGCCCGTGCTGCGCGACGCGTGTGGCGAGGACGCCCAGATCGGCATCACCCTGAACCTCTCGCCGATGTATGCCGCGACCGATAGCGAAGATGATCGCCAGGCGCAACGCATTGCCGATGGCTTTGCCAACCGCTGGTTCCTGGATCCGGTGCTGCGGGGCGCCTATCCCGAGGATATGTGCGCCCTGTACGACTGGCGCCTGCCCAACGTGGCCCCTGGCGATCTGGATGTCATCCACACGCCCATCGATTTCCTCGGCATCAACAACTACTCGCGACAGGTGGTCACCCGACGCGATGAAGGGTTGTTTGGCTATGGCACCGTGCGGCCCGAGGGGCAATACACGGCCATGGACTGGGAGGTGTTCCCGCAAGGGTTGGAGGACCTGTTGGTGCGGCTGGGGCGTGACTACCCAGGCACCGACTTTTATATCACCGAGAACGGCTCATCCTGGGAGGATCGGGTCAGCGAGGATGGCCGGGTCCATGACCCGCAGCGCGAGCGCTACCTGCGCGCGTACCTGCAGGCCTGCGCCCGGGCGATTGCGCAAGGCGTGCCGCTGCGCGGTTACTTTGCTTGGTCGTTGTTGGATAACTTTGAGTGGGCCTATGGGTATAGCCGACGATTTGGCCTGGTGTATGTGGACTTTGAGACCCAACAGCGCATCATCAAGGATAGCGGCGAGGCCTATGCGCGCATCGCTCGCGCCAACGCCTGGGATGCATAACGGCAAGGAGAAGGGGCGATGCAGCTAGCGCGGCTCAAGGAGCGGATCTGTCAGGCGATCGAGGCTCGTCACGATGACATCGTGGCGCTCGGCGAGGACATCCTGCGGCATCCGGAGCTCGGTTTCAAGGAGCATCGCACGGCGGGGCTGGTGGCCGAGCTCTTTCGCTCGCTGGGAATCCCCACCGAGACCGGCGTCGCGGTCACTGGCGTCATCGGCCGACTGAGCGGGCGTGGGCAAGGCGCTACCGTGGCCTATATGGGCGAGATGGACTCGGTGCTGGTCCATGGGCACCCCTTTGAGGATCCAGAGACCGGGGCAGCCCACGCTTGCGGACACCACGCCCAGATCGCCAACCTGGCGGCCGTGGCCTACGGTCTGGTAGAAAGCGGCGCCATGGCGGAACTCGATGGCGATGTGCTCCTCATGGCGGTGCCGGCCGAAGAGTTCGTCGAGATCGACTATCGCTTGAGCCTGCGCGACCAGGGCATCATCCGCTTCTTGGGCGGCAAGCAAGAGCTCATCCGGCTGGGCGCGCTTGAAGGGGTCGATATCGTCCTTTCGACGCACCAGGGGGCGCGCGCAGAGGGCGGCAGCTTTTCGGCGGGTGGGGCCTGCAACGGCTGTGTGGTCAAGCGGGCTCGCTACCTGGGCAAAGCGGCCCACGCAGGCGGGGCTCCCCACGAAGGGATCAACGCCTTGGCGGCGGCCACCGTGGCTCTGCACGCCATCGATGCCAACCGCGAGACGTTCCGCGATGACGACCATATCCGCGTGCATCCGATCATGACCCGCGGCGGCGACCTGGTGAACGTGATCCCGTCCGATGCGCGGCTGGAGATGTACGTCCGTGGGGCCAGCACCGAGGCCATCGCGGCGGCGGCCAAGCGCGTGGATCGCGCCCTGGTGGCGGGGGCGTTGGCGCTGGGAGCCGAGGCCGAGATCGAGAGCATCCCCGGCTACCAGCCGCGACGGCCTTGCAGCGAGCTGGCGCGGCTGTATCAGGCCGAGGCTGTGGCCCTGGTAGGAGAGGAGGGCTGGTGGGATAGTGGATTCGGCGCGGGTTCCACCGACCTGGGCGACGTGAGCTTGCTGATGCCGGTGCTAGAAGCGGTGGCCAACGGGTGCCGCGGCATCGGGCACGGCGCCGACTTTTTGGTGCATGATCCGGACCTGGCCTATGTCCTGCCGGGCAAGGTGGCAGGGCGGTCGGTGGTGGAGCTCTTGGCCAACGACGCCGCCCGTGCGCGCGCCATCGCCGAGGCGTACCAGCCACCCATGACGCGGGACGCTTACCTGGAGCATATGGCCTCGCAGGAGATGCTGTACCGGTGGCGGCCGGGGTTGCCGGCGGGGGAGTAGGCCGTAGGCCGAAAGTGCAGGGCGGGTTACTCGTCGAGGGATGGCTTTCGGCGCAGGGCCTTGGTGCGGCCATGGTGTCGCTTGCTACGTAGGCGACGTTCGCGGGAGCCATGGGTGGGGCGCGTGGCGATGCGGCGCTTTGGCGGCTGGACCGCCTGGTACAAGAGCCGCTGCAGACGCTCGACGACTTCTTGGCGGTTCCGCCACTGGCTGGGCGTGCTATCGGCCACCAGATGCAGGACGCCGCTGCTATCGATATGGCGCGCCAGCCGCTGTAGGACACGCTCGCGGATCGGCTCCGGCAGACTGGGGGAGCCGGCCACATCGAACAGCAGCTCCACGCGGCTGGCGGTGCGGTTCACATTCTGGCCGCCCGGCCCCGATGCGCGACTGAACCGGAAGCTGACCTCGGCTAGCGGGATGGCCAGGCCGGAGCCAATCGGCAGCGTCTCCTCGGTCATGGCGTCGGTTCTTGAGCGACGCGTGAGAGCAGTCCGCAGAGGTCAGCGGCGTCGCCGTGCTGTACGATGGTGAGCTGGTCGCTGGCGTCCAGGGCTTGGTAAGCAGCGCGAGGCCAATTCATGCCGTTGCCCGCATCTAGCGCGCGCAAGGCGAGAGGGCGCGGCGCCACGGCGGCGGCCACGGCCGGCAGCAGCCCATAGCGGGCCCAGCCGGGCGCGAAGAGAGGCCCCAGGTAGGCGCGCTCATCGTCCCACGCCAGGGCGCCCAGATCGGCATACACCGCGGACACCGCCGGATCCAGCGCGCCCGCCAGCAACGACCAGGCCCCTGCACCACGAATGCCTGCTATGGTGATCGGCACCCCCGGCCACCTGGCCCGCATCCATGCCAGGGCGGTCAGCACGTCCCGTATCTGTTCCCCCAAGATCGGCGGATTGTAGGTGGCCCAGAACCAGTCGCCGTCGCGGCGGGCGAGGGCTTCGGGCGGGGCCGCTACAGTTCCCAAGGGCGAGATGGTCAGCACGGCGCGGTCGCCCGCCAGGGCGGCCTCTAGCCACGCGGTGGGATGTCCCGCTAGGTCTAGCAAGCCCTCCACGCCGGCGGGGTGCAGCAATAGGAGCGCCGACTTGACCTGGGTTGGCTGCCACAGCCGCCCTGGCACCAGGGTGCCGCGAGCGGGGTATCGCAGGGTGATCGGCCGCCCCAAGGGCGACTCGACCAGGTTCGTGTGGTCCTCTTGGACGGCACAGACTTCTGGTGCGGGCGGGACGATGCTCAGGATATGCTGCAAGCGGGTACGCATACGGAGGGTGTGCTGTCGAGCCGACGTCGCATCGCTCGGCATCTCCGCCTTGGCAGCCGCCAAAGCCCTCTCCCGCAAGGCGCGCATGGATTCCGGCGCGCGCTGATAGCCATCGGGCAGCTCTCCACGGGGGAATACCCGCAACTGCTCGTCGGGATGCTCGGCGTAGGGTCTCTCGGCCGCCACAGCTTCATCCGCGGTCTGCAAGAACCAGCGCGCGAACCAGCGGTAGACGTGGGCGCGGCTGGCGGCGTGATAGTTATGGGGCGCATCCTCTTGAACACAGTGAACACGGTCGGTGGCATCATAGAGGGCATAGATGCTGCGAATGGCGGGATACTCGACCCTAGGCGTATTGACCGTCCAGTCGCCCGTGGCCGAGACCAGCAGGAGCGGCCGTGGCGCCGCCAGCGCGGCGATCTCGACGTTGTGGGTGTCTGTTCTCAAGCCCGGAGCATTCTCGCACACGCAGCCGCCCTGGTAGTGCGCCGAGATCATGTTCACGGGCGCCAACACGGCGATACGTGGGTCCAGCGCGCCCAGCATGAACGTTTGGGTGCCGCCGCCCGAGGCGCCCGGGGCATCCCGGCGGTTTGGGTCGACATAGGGTAGGGCTTGGGGCAGTAAGTCGGCGGCTCGGATGCTGTCCTGCACCTGGAGGGCCATGGGCTCAGCCCCCAGAGGGCTGCCTCTCTGGATGCATGGCGGTGCTCTAGCACCTGCAGGCCGTTGTAGCCGACCATGTCATACGCCAGAGCAGGCGCCATCCCCATGCGCGCAACTGATGCAGCGGGCCCGCACCGACCCGCGCGGCCCGTCTTCCAGGCGCCCGTGCTCCCAATGCCCATGGGGGTTGAGGATGGCGGGGATGCGCCCCTCAGGCTCGGGAGGGCGATACAGATTGCCTGTGCACAGAAACCCAGGTCGGCTCTGGAACCAGACCCGCTCGACCACATAGCCTTCGCCCTCTCCGCAGGGGCTGACGTGGGCGTCCAGCGGGCAGGCCTGCCCGTCCTGCTCGAGTCCCAGGACGGTTCGTAGATGGTCCCGCAGGTAGGTGGAGCGGGCCTCCCAGGCGGCCAGATCGGTGGGCAGATCGACGGCATAGGCCTGGTCCAGCGACCGATGATGCCAATGGCGGGCGTCGCTCATGGGGTTCTCTGGTTGGCTGGCCATCAGCCCTCCTTCGATGCGAACGCGGGCCGCAACAAACGTGCGGCCCGCGCTTCCGACGGCGCTCTAGTCGCCGTTGGCGATCCAGGCTTCGAGCTGCCGCCGCGCCTCGTCATCGTCGAGCTGATGGGGCGGCGACTTCATAAAGTAGGCCGAGGCGGGCACGACCGCCCCCGCCAGTCCACGGTCCTTGGCGATCTTGCAGCAACGTACCGCATCGATGACCACGCCGGCCGAGTTAGGCGAGTCCCACACCTCGAGCTTGAGCTCTAGACGCAGCGGTATCTCTCCAAAGGTGGTGCCATTCATGTGGATATAGCAAAACTTGCGGTCGGTCAACCACGGCACATAGTCACTAGGGCCCACATGGACGTGGTCGGGATCGATTCGATAGTCTAGCTGGCTAGTCACGGCGTCGGTCTTGCTGATCTTTTTCGATTCGAGCCGCTCGCGCTCGAGCATGTTGAAAAAGTCCATGTTGCCGCCAAAGTTGAGCTGATAGGTATCATCCAGGCGGACGCCGCGGTTCTGGAACAGGCGCGTCAGCACGCGATGGGTGATGGTAGCGCCGAGTTGGCTCTTGACGTCGTCGCCGATGATGGGCAAGCCGCGCTCACGGAAGCGCTCCTGCCAATAGGCCTCGCGGGCGATGAACACGGGGATGCAGTTGACCATGCCGCACCCTGCGTCCAGGATTTGCTGGACGTACCATTTGGTGGCCATCTCGGAGCCAACAGGCAGAAAGTTGACCACGACGTCAGTCTGGGTATCCCTCAGGATCTGCACGATGTTGTCGGTCGGTCCAGGCGCCTTCTCGATCCTTTGGCTCAGGTACTTGGCAATACCATCATGGGTCATGCCCCGATGAACGGGGATCCCCATGGGCGGCACGTCGGCGAACTTGATAGTGTTATTGGGCCCCGACCAGATCGCCTCGGAGAGGTCTTTGCCAACCTTGGCGGCGTCGATATCAAAGGCGGCCGTGAACTCGATGTCCCCCACGTGATAGTTGCCGAGGCGGGGGTGCATCAGCCCGGGGATGAACTGATCCTCAGGCGCATGTTGGTAGAACTGGACGCCCTGCACCAAGGCGGCGGCGCAGTTGCCCACGCCGATGATGGCCACGCGAACTTTGGGCATAGTTTCCCCCTACTGTGGATGTGATAGCTTCAAGCAAAATACTGCGCCGATAGTAGGCGCGCTCTTGCAGGTCGTCAAGACCTCCAGGCCCGCTGGATCTTGCGCGCCGCGCGAGCAATGTCCAGAATATCCTCTCTTTCTGATAGCAGGATACTCTGCATCAACCAAAGCCCCCGACGGCCAGCCTCTTCCGCCACAGGGCAGGAGGCCTGGGGTGGTTCGGGCAGGCCCAGTCGGCGGGCGATATAGGCTGAGCGCTCCACGATGACGCGCGTGCGATGCAACGGCTCACCATAGCCCGTCACGATGGGGATCCCCTCGGCCTGGATCGCCCGCGCAAAGTCCGCGGCGGAGCGCCCGCCAAAGGCGTCGGGCTGATACCACATCTTGAAGATATGATAGGCGTTGCGGGTGACGCGGGGGTCGCCTGGCAGTGGATCCAGCCCGTCGATATCGGCCAGGGCCTCGCGGAGGGTGGCGGCCCGCGCCGAGCGCACGGCGGCCTGCTCCTCCAGACGCTCAAGCTGGACGCGGATGATCGCGGCCTCCCACTCGGCCAGGCGATAGTTGCTGGCTAGGGTGTGGTGTTCGTACCAACCGCCGGTCCGGGATCGGCCTACATTGTGGACGGACCAGCATCGTTCGGCCAGATCGTCGTCGTTCGTGAGGATGATGCCGCCCTCGCCGCCGGTGACGTTCTTGCTGGCCTGAAAGCTAAAGGTGCCCATTTGGCCGATGGCCCCCACCGCGCGCCCCTGCCAGCGCGCGCCATGGGCCTGGGCCGCGTCCTCGATGACGACCAGCCCGTGGCGGGCCGCGATCTCGTTGATGGCGTCCATATCGGCTGGCTCGCCGCCGATGTGGACGGGTAGGATCGCCTTGGTGCGAGCGGTGATCAACGGCTCGATGCCAGATGGATCCATGTTCCAGGTGTCGGGTAGCACATCCGTGAAACGAGGGATCGCGCCCACCAACAAGGGTGTGTTCGCGGTGGCGATGAATGTGTAAGGCGTCGTGATCACCTCGTCGCCCCAATCGATGCCAGCGGCGCGAAGGGCCACCTCGATGGCGATGCTGCCGTTGCACACGGCGATGGCGTGCTTGGCGTCGTGGGCCTGAGCGAACTCGGCCTCCATGGCGCTGACTTTTACGCCGCTCTGCGACCACCACCGACCAGAGTGAACGACATCGGTGATCGCCTCGACCTCGCGTTGGTCCCAGATGGGCCAGCGCGGAAACGGCCGACTGCGGAGCGGCGTCCCGCCGTCGATAGCTAGCTTTTGTGGCATGTCACTTTCTCCTGTACCAAGGACGCGATGCTAGGTCATCGTAGCCGCTTGGGACCCCTTAGGTCAACTTGGTGCGATTCTGTGGCTGCGCTAGAATGCTTCAAAGGAGATGACCATGAACGATGAGCGACTGGCTACTATGATCCGTCTGCGAGATGGCCGCGAGGCCCGCGTGCGCCCACTCGAGCGCGAGGATGCCGAGACGCTGGGGGATTTCTTTTGTGGGCTCTCGGAAAAGACCCGCAGCACGTACGGTCCGCACCCGTTTGGGCGCGATACGGCCGCCGAGCTGTGCGCCGCCGCGGACGACCCGCGCACGATTCGATTCGTCGCCGTGCTGGAGGATGAGACGCCCCACGCCGAGATCATCGCCTATATGATCCTCTCGCGGCACATCTGGGATGGCGATCGCAGCCGCTATGGCGAGACGGTCCCCTGGGAGACGACAGCTTGCCTGGCGCCCGTGGTGGCCGATGCTCACCAGGGCCAAGGCCTGGGTAGCGCCATGGGGCGTCACGTGCTGGCCTGCGCGCGGGCCCTGGGTCTTTCGCACGTGATTTTGATGGGCGGCGTGATGGATGAGAACCCGCGCGCACGGCGCGTCTATGAAAAGCTGGGGTTCGAGTTCGCGCGCAGCTTTGAGACCGAGGCTGGCGGCCAGCGTCGCCTTAACCATGACATGGTAGTGACGCTCTAGGGCCTGGGCAGTCAGCCCTGGCGGGATCTGTGGCTATCAGGGGGCTGCTGAGGGTGGTTCCCAGCCGACAAAAGACTAGCGCCGATGCCTTGGGTTGTCTGGTAGCGAGCATGCTCTCTTTGCGACGCAGAGTGGGCCTGCCCAGTGTGGTGTGGTAGAGCGAGGGGGAATACGTGAGCCATCTGGTGGCGTTCGCCAGTCTGCCGTTTGGGATGCGAGGTGGCGAGTATCCCGTGGCAGTCGGCGACGGGCAGGTGCTGGTGCGCGTCGCCGACCAGCGATTCAACCCCTTTCTCTCGGTCACCTCGCGACCCGAGCTGGCCCAGAGCTTGCCCCAAGGGCGTATCGATGATCGGTTCACCAGCTATACCTGGTACGATCACCCCTTTCTCCTGCAAGTGGTTTTTGGGAGGAACGTGGCTGCGCTGGGGTCGATCAGCTCCATGGCGACGGTGGTGGAGCCCCTCCCGCGGCGCAGCCTCCGAGGCAGTCCCACTGTGTTGGACGAGCGCATGGAGCGGTTTGGGCAGCGAGCCATGCACGCCTGCAACACGGTCATTGCGGCGGTGCGGCGCAGGGCGCATCTGTATCAGCTTCTCGATCTCACCCGTGAGGACATCGAGATTACCATTCGCGACGACGCTGGCGCGGTGCTACGACACGATCCCGTGGAGGGCATCGTGGCCGAGCGTCAGGCCCGCGAGACTGAATCCTTTGATCTGGTAGATCGCGATGACGCCTGGTATCAGGAGTTGCGAGAGCATCTTGCGGAAGCTAGCGACTATTCGCTGGCTGAGGATCTGTTGCTAGAGGCCGAACGCGCGTTGGCTCAACGTTTTGCGCGGCAGGCGGTGGCCACTTGCTATAGCGCCCTGGAGGCGGCGGCCGCGAGCCTATTGACGGCGCGCATGAAAGGGCATGGCCGTAGCGATCGGGAGATCGACGCTACGCTGGCGGGCAAGGGGCTGGCCTCCAAGCTCGATAGTCTGCTGCGTACGTATACGGGCTATAGCTTGCGGCGCGACAACCACGAGCTTTGGCACGAATTCTACGACTTTTTGGCCTTGCGGAACGACGTCGTGCACCGTGGGCTCTGTCCCAGCAACGAGCGGGTACGCGAGGCGATGCGCATCACGCGCAACATTATGGACTGGCTCGTTATGGTGACCGCCCGTGTAGGGACATGATGCGGGCCGTACGTAAAGACCTGTCGCGGGAGTCTTGACCCCGAACAAACGTTCCACTATAATGGGCGCAAGCTGGAGCTAGTGAGGAGTTCGGCCATGCCCAAGCGTAAGGGGTTGTCCAAGCGGCAGCAGCGCATGCTCGACGCCATTCGCAGCTTTCTGGACGAGAATGGATATCCCCCCACCATTCGCCAGCTATGCGACATGGCGGATATCTCTTCCACGTCCGTGGCTAGCTACAACCTCGACATTCTCCAGCGCCAGGGATTCATCACCCGTGACCCCGACGTCTCCCGCGGGATTCGCTTGGTGGAGAATGGCGAGGCGTCGCGGCGCGTCGGGCAGGTGGCGGTGCCGCTTCTGGGGGTGATTGCTGCTGGTGAGCCCATCCCCGTGCCCGATTCGGACTTTTCGCAAGCTGATTATGAGCTTATCGACCTGGCACGAGACCTGGTGCCCGATGCCGAGGATGTGTACGCCCTGGAGGTACGTGGTACCTCGATGATTGACGCCCTCATCGGTGATGGCGACATCGTCCTGATGCGGCATCAGACCAACGCCCGCAGCGGCGAGACGGTGGCCGCCTGGCTCAAGGACGAGAAAGCGACCACCCTCAAGACGCTGTACTGGGAACAGAATGGGTCCGTGGCTCGCCTACAGCCCGCCAACCCCACCATGGAGCCGATCTATGTGCATGCCCGTGACCTCGAGATTCAGGGACGCGTCATCGGGGTGGTCCGTCGGCTCGGCTAGGCCGCCGTTGGCCCTAGTTCCAGTGGACGGTCAAGTTGCCAGGACCCAGCAGGTTGTTCAGGGAGCGCTCTAGATCCTGCGAATAGGCCACTCTGTGGTCAGGGAATCCCATCTTTACCTGGCCTTGGCCATTCACCAGCCTAATGGTAAAGGGCGTATCTCCCCGATGGTTGCCTAGCAGCTCCAGCGCCCGTAGTGCCAACGCCTCGCGAGGTTCGCGGCCATCCTCCAGGGTAATGCGCAGCTCGATAGAGCGCGGCTTGGGGCGGTGGGCGGTCCTCTTGGGCGCATCCTTGGGCGGGTCGTAAGCCACGATCTGATCGGCGATCAGTTTGGCGCGGTCGTCGCGATCGTCCACCTTGCCCGTGATCATAAGCACCCGCTGCTCGTGCAGGAGACCATTCGCCTCCTCATAGATGTGCGGGAATACCACCACCTCCATGACACCCGAAAGGTCCTCCAGCGTTACAAAGGCCATGCGGTTCCCCTTGCGGGTCATGATCTCGCGCGACTCGCTGACCACGCCGGCCACCGTGACGATCTCGCCGGTTATCGCCGTGGTGATCTCGGCCAGCTCTGTCAGGCGCTCGTCGGCGCAGGTGGAGAGCACATCCAGGGGGTGGGACGAGACATAGATGCCCAGCAGCTCGCGCTCGTCCGCCAGGCGCTGTTTTTCGGGGAGCGGTCGGAACTCTTGCGGCAACAGGTGGCCACTGCCCATGCTGGCCCCCATGCTGTCGCCGGCTAGGTCAAAGAGGCTGGCCTGGCCCACGGCGGCATCGTGCTGCACCCGCGCGCTCTCGGCCATCATGCTATCGATGCCGGCCAGCAGCGCTCCCCTGTCTCCCATCTCGTCCAGAGCGCCCGCGCGGATCAGCGCCTCCAGGGCGCGTCGGTTGACCTTGCGTAGATCCACGCGCTTGACGAAATCGTCAATGTCCGCAAAGGGCTCCTCTCCGCGCGCCTGAACGATCTCTGCGGCGGGGCCATCGCCACAGTTCTTGATAGCGCCTAGCCCAAATCGGATCGACAGGCTAGAGGCCTCCGATAGGTCGCACGAGACGGGCGCGCCGGTCTCATCGGCTGGTTCGAGGGTGAAATCCACCCCCGAGCGATTGACGCTGGGCGCCAGGAGGCGAATCCCCTGCCGACGGCACTCGGCGGCCAGCACTGCCACTTTTTCCAGGTTGCCGCGCTCTACCGAGAGGAGAGCGCCCATGAACTGGGCTGGATAGTGAGCCTTGAGATAAGCCGTCTGCACGGTGATGACGGCATAGGCCGCGCCGTGGGACTTGTTAAAGCCATAATTCGCGAACCGCTCAATGTCGGCAAAGATGGTCTCGGCCGCTTCTCGCGGAATGCCGTGAGCGACTGCGCCTTTGACAAAGTTGGCATGCTGCTCGTCGAGGTCCTTTTTCTTTTTCTTGCCCACCGCTCGCCGCATCAGATCGGCCTCGGCCGCCGTATAGCCGGCCAGCTCCTGGGCGATGCGGATAATCTGCTCCTGGTAGACGATGATGCCGTAGGTGTCCTTCAGGATCGGCTCTAGCGCGGGATGCGCATAGGTCACCTCCTCACGGCCGTACTTGCGATCGATATAGGAGCCGATATAGTCCATCGGTCCCGGGCGGAAGAGCGCGATCACCGCGATAATGTCGCGAAACTCGCTGGGCTGCATATCCCGCAGGGTGCGACGCATCCCCTCGCTCTCTACCTGAAAGACGCCGGTGACGTCGCCCGAGCACAGCAGCGCGTACGTGTCGGGGTCGTCCAGCGGGATTCCCTCGGGATCGAGGGTGATGCCCTCGGTGCGTTCGATCCAGCGGAACGTGCGGTCGAGCACCGTCAGCGTGGATAACCCGAGGACATCCAGCTTGAGCAGACCGATGGCCTCGACGTCTTCCATGCAGAACTGGGAGACGAGCCCATCCCCGTGGGGCGCCGGGCGCAACGGGGTGTACTGGACCAAGGGCTTGTCGGCGATCAGGATGCCGGCCGCGTGTGTGGAAAAGTTGCGGGCCACGCCCTGCACCTGAATGGCGAAATCGAGCAACTGTCGGATGTCGCGCCGGCTGGCATGCAACTCGTGCAGCTCTGCCACCGTCTCGAGGGCGTTCTCGATCCGCTGCTTGGGGCCTTCGGGGATCAGCTTGGCCACATAGTCCACCTCGGCCAGGTCCATTCCAAGCGCACGCCCCACATCGCGGATGGCCGCTCTAGCCCCTAACGTGGTAAAGGTGGCGATCTGGGCCGTCTTGTCCTCGCCATAGCGCCGCACCAAATAGTCGATGACCTCGCCGCGGCGGTCTTCGGGATAGTCTAGATCGATGTCGGGCATGTTCACGCGGCCAGGGTTCAAAAAGCGCTCAAAGATCAGGTCCAGCCCAAGGGGTTCCAGGCTTGTGATGCCCAGTGCGTACGATACCAGGCTGCCCGGCCCCGAGCCTCGCCCAGGGCCCACCAGCATCTTGGCCTCGTTCTTGGCCCATTTCACCAGATCCCAGTTAATGAGGAAATAGTCGTCAAACCCCATCGAGTGGATCACCGAGAGCTCGTGCTCCAGGCGTTCGCGAATCGTCGGGGTGACCTCGCCATAGTGCCGTCGCAGGCCTTCCTCACAGAGCTGGCGGAGAAAAGTCTCGCTGGTGTGGCCTTCGGGCACCTCAAAAATGGGCAGGTGGTATCCCTCTTGCTCGATGGTATAGTTGCAGAGATCGGCCACCATGGCCGTGTTCTCGATGGCCTCGGGGTACTCGGGCAGGGCCGCCATCATCTCTTCGTATGAGCGCAGGTGGTAATCCTGGCCCGACATGCGCATCCGGTCCGGATCATTGAGCGTGGTCTGGGTCTGGATGGCCAGCAGCAAGTCTTGGGCGGCGGCGTCCTCCTTGCGTGCATAGTGGACGTCGTTGGTGGCGATGCACTTCAGGCCGAATTCGCGCGCCATGGTGGCTAGCTGCTGGTTGATCTCGCGCAGCGCTGGGATGCCGTCATGCTGCTGTAGCTCAACAAAGTAGCGATCGGGGCCAAATAGGTCTCGGAAAAAGCCCATCGCCTCACGGGCGCCATCGACATTGCCCTGGAGCAGCTTGGCGGGCACCTCGCCAGAGAGGCACGCGCTGGTGCAGATCAGCCCCTCGGCGTATTCGGCCAGGGTCTGCCGATCGATGCGCGGTCGATAATACATGCCCTCTGTGGAAGCCAGGGTCACCAGCTTGAGCAGATTCTCATAGCCGACCTGATTCATAGCCAAAAGCACCAGATGGTAAGCCTCGCGATCGACCCCTGGCTCGCGTTGCTGCATGCTGCGCGGCGCCTGGTACAACTCACACCCGATGATCGGCTTGATTCCCTGCTCGGCGGCCGCCTGGCAGAAGGAGACGGCAGCGTACATGCAGCCGTGGTCGGTCAATGCGAGGGCCTTCTGGCCCATCTCGGCGGCTCGCTTGCACAGCGCCTTGGGGCTAGAGAGCCCGTCCAGCAGAGAGAACTCACTATGGACATGCAGATGGACAAAGGAGCTCACACAATCCTCCAGACAAAGCGGACAGCTATGGAATCAGGAGATCGGGCTGGCGCGCAGGAGCGAGGAATCCTGCGACGGCCTCAGCATAAACGGAAGATGCCCGCTGGGCAAGCCGCCGGCGCCGCAAAGGGCGGGCAACCGGTGCCTTGCACCAATGGTTCCGTCGTCGCTGGCGGCGAGAGAAACGGGCCAGTGGTGGCGGGCCTGGCGCAATGGCAGACGCAGCAACACCTCCTGGCCCCAAGATCGGGTCAGGAGGTGTTGCGAGTATCACGCCAAGCCACCCTCGAGACTTGAACTCGAAACCTGGCGCTTACGAAGCGTCTGCTCTGCCGATTGAGCTAGGGTGGCGCCGCCGCGCCCGAGGGCGCAGAGCGGAGCCAGTATAGCGGGCTGGCGTGCCACCGTCAAATCGCGAGCGGATCAGGCGAGCAGGCCATCCCGCAGGCCACGCAAGTAAGCCACGCTTTCCAGCGTGCTGGAGGCATAGTCGGCCTTGCCCTCATACTCACTAACCACGCCGCCGTTGTATCCACGGTCCGTTAGCGCTTTCAGCAGGCCCTTTAGGTTGATCTGGCCACGGCCAGCGGGGACCAGATCCACCTGGCCATCGACCAGGTTAAGGTCCTTGACATGCACGCTATAGATCCGCGGCAGCAAGGCGTCGATAAAGCGCTGGGTGTCCTCAAGGCTGTGCCCGGCCCAGCAGAAATTGCCGGTATCGAGAGTGACGCCTAACTGCGAGGATCCCACGTCTTGGAGAATGTTCCCGATCACGTCCCCGTCATTCATCAAGCGACCGTGGTTCTCGATGGCGATCTGTAGATCCCAACCGGCGATGCGCTCACACACGGCCGTGAAGCCCCGCACCACCCAGGGGTAGAACTCGGGCGCCGTATGGCCCTCCTTGACGTCGCCCACGAACGCGCGGACGACGGGCACCCCTAGCGTGCGGGCCAACTCGCAGTAGCTAAAGAGCTGATCCACCTGCTCCTGCAGATCCTCCTCGGTGAGCACGGCAAAGTCGCAATACCCACCTAGGCTGGTCACCCGCAGGCCGGCCGCGGCGATGGACGCCATCACCGCGTCATGGTCGACGTCGCCTTGCCAGAGGCCTTGATGGATCGTCGGCCTTCCGTTTAGCTCGATGGTCTCGCAGCCAAAGGCCTGAGCGGCTGCCAACACCTTGGGGAGCGGCTCTGACCCCATCCCCAAGCTCGTCATGCCGATATACATCCGGTCACCTCCTCAATCTGATCGATACGTCCAGTCGTAAGGGGCGCCTGCCTGGGGGCGCGCTGGCCCAGTTGCTGCTCAGGCTCGGTACAGCTTGAGCGTCCGCACTTGGTGAGGCGTCAGGGCTAGCCGCACCTTGTTGCCATTCACGGGCAGAACGCTTCCCGGATCCTCCAGCGGGTTGGTGGCCTCGCAGCGGGTCAGCTCCCAAGGGCAGGTGAGCTCCGCCTCGGCCGTCTTTCCGTGCATCTCTGCCAGGCGGATCACCACGGCGTTGGAACCATCCTCGGCCATCTTGAGAGCGGTCACCATGACGTTTGATGGCTCACACGTGAGCATCGCGGTGCCCGGCGTGATCGGCCCGCGATGAGCGTCCGTGACGGCAGCCACCAGCGGCTGGTTGAACTCGACGCCACGGCGGTCGCTAGCGGCCTCTCGCCAGTCGCCCGTATGGGGATAGAGGGCATAGCTAAAGCTGTGCTCGCCCACGTCGGGCACATTGTCCGGCTCGTACGACGAGCGTAGCAACGTGAGCCCCAACGTGGTGCCCTGCGCCGAGTGGCCATACTTGCCATCGTTCAGCAACGACAGGCCATAGCTGCCGTCAGAGACGTCGGCCCACCGCAGAGCCGGCACCTCGTCTCCCGTCGCATTGCGCTCCAGGCCGGCATAGGCTACCTCAAAGGTCGCCTTGGTTGGCCCCAGGTTTGGCTTGAAGGTTGCGCGCAGCATCGGCGCGTCCACATCCTTGCCGCCTAGCTGCTGCCAGTCGATCCAGTTGTCGACGTCGATGCGGCGCAGGCCAGTGTAAAGCCGATATCGTTGAACGATGGTAGAGTCTAGGAAACGATGCCGTACTTTGACCGTGGCGCGCACCGGACCTCGCTCCGTGACGGCGACCTCTGCCCCTTTAAGGAGGTTATCCACCCGCGTGATGTCGCCAATGTTCCAGGCCGACATGGGGTGGGGTTCCTCCCAGCACACCTGTAGCCGGTTGATGAGGCCGGCGGTCTGTTTGCGCTCAACGCCGCGCCAGGTGCTCATGGTATCGACGACACGCTCGTTCTCCAGGTCGACCAAGCTGTCGATAGCTCCCGAGCGCGGATGCACGCGCATGCTGAGGATGCCGTTGGCGAGGGTGCCGTCGCCGTCCACCGAGACGCCCGCCGGCGCTGGCTCCTGACTGGGGCGATAGACTCGGCAGCCCAGGGCGGGCATCGCCTCGGCCACAAAGAGCAGATCATCGCCATCCGTCTGCACCGGCAGACTCACGCCGTGATCGTCGACTAGGGCCGCCGGAACGGCCTCCAACGATGCCAGCGGGATGCGAACTAGGTCGGTGCGCTCCCACGCCAGCGGGTTCCACACCACGATGCGCGGTCCCTCGCCAGGGCCGGTATCCACGGCGCCGGCGAGCGCCTGGGCCGCCTCGTTGGTCATCTGGTCGGCATCGGCCACCACGCCGTCTAGGAGCTCCACCGCCTCATCATAGGTCGCCCCGATGGCGCAGCCGCACAGGATATCGTGGAATTGGTGGAATAGCGTGGTCTTCCAGGCCTCCGCCAGCTCGTCGTGGCGATAGGCGAGCTCCGTGTGGCTGGCGGCCAGCGTCTGCAAGGTCTCGGCCGTAAGTAGCGCTGTCTCACTGCGTCGGTTGCCGGCCTTGATGTCGCCATGGCTCGTGTAGCAGCCCTCAAAGGTGGTGTTCAGCTCCCCCTGAATCACGGGCAGCTCGACCCCAGTCTCCTCGACGGCGGCGTAGAAGGCCTCGACCGTGCTCATCTGGGCCCGTGGCAGGAACGGGGTCCGGTCTAGCTGCATGGCCGCTTCAACGTCACGCGCAGTCGCGCCGCCGCCGTGGTCGCCCACACCATACAGATACAGCCCGCGTCGCAGGCCATGGCGTCGCGCCAGGTCCAACGTCGGCGCCAGGACGGCGTTAGGTGTGACCACGCCGTTGTATCCGAGAAAGTCGTTAAACGCCAACACCCGCGATCCGTCGATCCCCTCCCACCAGAACAGCGGCTCGCCGCGCCCGGCTCGGCAAAAGTAGTAACGATCCACGCCGGCCTGCTGCAAGAGCTGTGGCAACGTGCCCACATGGCCAAAGGTGTCCGGCTCCCAGCAGATGCGCGGCTCCAGGCCAAAAGTCCTGCGCACATAGCGGCGCGTGTGTAGCAGGTGGCGCGCCAGCGACTCGCCCAGCGCCATATTGAGATCGCCCTCTACCCAGGTGTTGGCAGTCACCTCCCAGCGCCCCTCGGCCACCCGCCTTTTGACGGCCTCCAGCACCTCTGGGGCGCTCTCGGCCATGGCTTGGTAGGTCGAGGCCTGGCTCTGCGAAAAGTGGAACTCGCCATAGCGCGCCATCAGCCCGTCGGCGGCCTCAAAGTCACGCCGGATGACATCCACGGTCTCATCCCAGGTCCATAGCCAGTTCATGTCGATATGAGAATGGCCCACCAGGTGGGTCACATAGCTCTTGGCGGCATCTTTCATCGGGGCTAGGCGTTCCAGCGCTTGTTGGCAGCTAGCCTGCCAAGCGTCCCAGTTGGCGGCCGCCAGGGCATCCCGGTCGAGGAGCTCCGCGGCCTCGTTCCAAGCGTGTTGCCAGGCCTCGTTCGCGTCGGCGCTCTCATAGGCGAGATAGTGCGTGAAGCGGATCTGCCCCTCGAGCACCTCTAGCTCCCACTGCGCTTTAGCCAGGGAGCTCACCCGCGCCCCGCTGGGCAGGAACAAGCCAAAGCCGTCCCCGCCAAAGGCGTGCACCGCGATCTGGATCTCTTGCCCAGGGACATAGGCATCACAGACCACCAGCGGCACCGCGCGTGTATCCAGCCACGAAGGCTCAGCGCGGCGCAATTCGCCATCGACATAGACCTCGCTGTGGATGGGCACGATGAACGGAAGCTCGACGCTGGCGCCGTCCGTCTCGATGCCAGCCACCGTGTCCTCAAACCGTAGCTTGCGACGCAGCCAGACCTCGCCGGCCGCGCCGGCCCAGGTGGCGCCGGGCTGCACTAGCTCCCAGCCGCCGTCATCGTATGCGGGGTCAGCGGCGCCGTCCGCCGCACCCTGGCAAAAGCGCCAATCGGGCAGGGCTTGAGCCTCTTCCAAGGCCTTCTTGATGGGCCTGATCGCGTCCAGGATTGTGTCAAGCATAGCTATCCCTCCGGTCTTGGTGGCTTTAGCCGTTGTAAGCATCCACGAGTGGCCTCAGGGTCCGCAGGGCGATCTCCAGGCCCTGGTCCCAGCGCTCGTGCAGGAACTCACCATCCTCGTGTTCGACGGCGATGTCACCCTGGTAGCCCACTTGCTTCAGGGCGTCAAAGATCGCCTGCCAGGGCAGTTCGCCCAGGCCCGGCAGCACAAAGCGCCACCAGCCCGTGCCATGCACCCCAACCTTGGCGCGCTGTACTCGGTTGATGGCGATGTCCTTGGCGTGCATGTGGTGGATCCGCTCGCCATAGTCCAGGATCGCCTGCACATAGTCGATCTCTTGCCAGGCGAGGTGCGAGGGATCGTACTCGAGCCCGAGACTGGGGGCGGGTACCGCCTCGATCAGCATGTCCCAGAGCTGGGGCGTCGTGGCCAGGTTGGTCCAGCGATAGGGCCCGTGCCCGAGCACACTGCCCGGCCAAGGCTCCAGGGCGATCTTGACGCCGTGGTCGGCGGCGTGGCGCGCGATGGGATCGAACCGCTCCTTGAATAGCGGCAAGTTCTCTGCCACTGTCTTGCTGTTGTCGCGTCCCGTGAGGCCAGAGACGACGCCACAACCCAGCGCTTCCGCCAGCTCGACCGCGCGCGCATAGTAGCCCACGGCCGCATCGACCGGCGCCTCGATAGCGCCTCCGTAGATGGCCACAGACGTGATCGCCACGTTGTGCTCGGCCATGGCGTCCTTGAGCTGTGGCAAGTTTGCCATGGATACGTCCAGCGTGGAGGCGCCCAGCCAGCCCACGGCCGCCTCCAGGCTATCGTATCCCAGGCGGCGGGCCCGCCCGATGTTCTCGACGCTGAGCGGCATGAGAAATCCTAGCTTCATGGTGGTATCTCCCCTAGAGATGGATGAGTCTCAAGCCGATTCTACCGGGGGGCGGAACTGTGTCAACGGTAGCTGCGCCGATAAATGAAGACGCTCCCGGGCAGTCGCCCGGGAGCGTTCATGTTCGCAGGGAGAACGTGGTCTACTCGGCGCCCTCGGCGTCATCAGAGGCGTCTTCCTCGGACTCGGCCTCCTCACGCTCGGCCGCCTCGCCCTCAACACCCAGGAGCTCGAGCTCCTCTTCTTCTTCCTCTTCCTCTTCCATGCGAGGCGCGGCCACGTGGATCACGTCGGTGTCTGGTTCGGTGAGAACGTCCACATTGGGGGGGATGACGAGATCCGCCACCACGATGGCGTCACCAAAGTTCTCTAGGCCGCTGATATCGACCGTGATCTCGGTAGGCATGTCGCCAGGGAGACACTCGACCTCCAGGGTCTCGAGCGTCTGCACCACGGTGCCGCCGATCTCGACCACCGGGGCGATGCCTGTCTGTACGATGGGAATCTCGGTCGACACCTTTTGGTCGGCAACCACGGCGTAAAAGTCGACGTGCAGCAGGCTATAGGTGACTGGATCGCGCTGGATATCACGAATGAGGACGGTATGTGGCGACTCATTGCCGGCGACATCCAGGGTGATTAGCCGGTTATAGCCCGCTTGAGCGACCGTCTGGATGGCCGCCTCGGCGTCCATCTCCAGGCTCTCGGTATCGATGGCGGCGCCATAGACCACCGCCGGCAGCTTTCCCTCTCTGCGCAGAGCGCGCGCCGTCTGCGATAGATCGCGCTTGGCAGCCGCAAGATAGATATCGTTCGCCATCGTCCACTGACCCCCCGTAACTGCCCTGCATCGACAGCGCAAGATCGCTGCGATGATTTTTCACATGCAACTCGCAGAGTATAGCGACGGGTCGCAGAAGGGTCAAATCGCGTGTTCCCTCAGCTAACATGTTACCGAACGAGTATGATTCCCTCAGACGAGCATGTTGCTGGGGGAGTCATGAGGTGGGGCCTTCGGTAACATTATCATTTGGGTGGACACATACGCATAAGTCACCACAACGGTTCGAGCTCTGCCTGGCCAGCAGCTACTCGGCCCAGGAGCAGCTCCGATGCGGCGGGATCGCTGGCTGTCATCACGGGCCACCGCTGCAGGCTGTGGAGCTCATAGAGGCAGAGATAGATCAGCATCTCGTCCTGCCAGTCGTCCGCGAGTGCGATGACTCGGCGGTCCACGAACTCGTCTCCCGCCTCCCACAGCGAGGTGGCCAGGCGCCCGTTGGCGAGGGGGCCGTCGGCTTGGGCTATCACCCGGTTGGCCGAGTCGCGGAGCTGCACCGAGACTTGGAGGTCCACCTTAGGAGCGGCGTGGGCCTGCCAGGCGGTAGCGATCTCTAGCTGGTTGCCGTGGAGGTGCGCGTCCAAACCACTCATGAAAAGCGCCTGACCAAAAGTGTAGGCGACGGGCTCGAGCTCATGGCTATCGTTCAACCCCCTCAGCTTGATCGGCCCAAGGCGGAGGGTGCGCCCGATGCGCTGGCCACCGGCCCCAAAGATGGCCAGGGGCCTTTCGGGCGTCCAGCGCGGGAAAAGGCTGACATCCAGCCAGATGGTTCGATGGGGACGGGGTGCCAGGTCGTCGGGTAGGCGCATGACCAACTGTTCCAGGTATAGCCCCGGGTCCCAGGAGTCGGTGGCCAGCGATCCGTTGCCGGGGTAGCGGGCGATTTCTGCCAAGAGCGTCCCATCATCGTCGTACAGCTTGGCCGAAAGCACCAGCATGGTCCAAACTGGCTCGTTGGCCTGCCAGACTAGTTCGGCCTCGAATGTCCCGCCTGGATCGACCGCTGGCGTCAAGATGCGCCACGCTGGCATCTCGATCGATCCACCAAAGCGGTATGACGACTGATGATAGGCGGCCAAGTCCTCACGAGTGAGAGTCTTGGGATAGGCATAGGCGGGCATGATCACCAGCAGAGGCGTCAGCGCGACCAGGCCGGCCATGCCACCCAGCGGCAGCCACGGGATCCAGCGGGCTCTCAAGGCGTCGCCCAGCGTTACCCAGCCCAGCCCCAGGAGCAGGCCGAGAGCGGGCAACCCGGGCAAGAGGTAGCGCCCCTGCACGTGAGACCAGCCTTGTAATGCCCAGAGGGCCTGAGGCACCGCCAGCGCGACCATGACCATCACTGCTGCTAGCCCCGTAGCGGCCCGCTGGCGCCGTGTCGGCTGCCGCCGCAGCCAGATAGCGAGGCCCAAAAGCGGCGGCAGAACAATCCCTAGCGCAGCCAGATAGACCCACCGCTCATAGGCGACATTGTTGTAGCCAAAGCCGGCCCAAAAGGTGCGCAGGGCGTGCCACCAGGATCCCCAGCGCGTCAGGCCCGAGAGCGCCGTGGTGAGGGTGCCTTTCTCCGTCAAGAGCTCGCGGAGGATGCTCCATGGGCCGGCCAGGAGGCCGCCCGTCGTTGCCAGGTTGCGGAGGTACCACCATCCCGCTCCGAGGGCGACGACGACCAGGCCCGCCAGCCCGATGGTGATGGCGCGGCGGGTGCCGGTCCGGAACGTCGCCATCACAGCCAACGCTGGGATCAGCAGCAGGGGGAGACCGTTGGTCTTGGTGAGGGCGAGCATGGCCATGCCAAGTCCCAGGATGAGCAGGGCCCGCAGGTAGTGCACGCCTTGCAGCACCAGCAGGCTGCCATATAGGGCCACGGCCGCCGCCAAGGTGACGGCGATGTCGTTGTTGACCACGGCGCTGGTAAAGCGGAACTGCGGCCAGAAGGTCACCATCAGGGCGGCGGCCCACCGGATTGCGGGCTGGTCCGGCCAGACGGTCTGGCCGCAGAGATACACGAGCAGGATCACCAGCCCGCCCAGTAGCACCGACACCCATCGCGCCAGGTGAACGCCGAGCGTGTCACCGCGGTAGGGCCAGGCTTCGGCGACTGGATCGTGCATGGCGACGTTATGGCCCCCCTGGGCGTCGGGGAAGCGCGCATAGCGGTTGACCTGGTACTCCAGGGGCCCATCCAGGTCGATCAGGGAGACGGGCAGCGCGCTCACCACATAGTACAGGGGCGGTTGGTGGGTTTCATCCTGGGAAGGGGCGGTCGTGGTGCCGGGTGGTGGTAGGCGCCCTTCCATAGCGATGTAGCGCAGCTTGGCATAGTGCCCCACCTCGTCGTGGGCCTCCCAGATAGGAATGGTGACGCTATAGTAGACGCCCAGCACCATGTGGCAGAGGAGCAGCAGGCCCAGCCAGACGGTCTCTTGGGGGCGACGAGATGTCGTGCTTGGCATGGTCACACACTCCTCCAGCCATCGCCTTCGGTGGGATCATGGTACCAGGGAGTGCGCCATCGTGCAACGCCCCCCCCAGGTCCGCTCCAGCGCGGTTTGACAGGCTCTCGACCTCTCGGCGATACTGTCGTGGGTGGATCACCGACATGGGGGACAACTGGCATGGAACCAACAGGGCCAACGACGCGTGCCCTTGAAGCGATATACGGCGACGATCCTGAACTGCTGGCGGCTCAGGTGGAGCGCTATCGCGCTGATCTGGCCATGTTTGCGGAGCTGTATGGGCCGGGTGAGGTGCGGGTCTGCCGCGCGCCCGGTCGAGTGAACCTGATAGGCGAGCATACCGACTATAACCAGGGCTATGTGCTGCCTGTCGCCCTGGACAAGGACGTACTGCTGTTCTGCCGTCCGCGAGAGGATGATCTGGTGCAGCTTCAGAACGTCGAGAGCGTCTATCCTGGCCGCGAGTTCCGCCTCATGTCCGAGATCCCCCCGCAGGCCGTGGGCGATTGGGCCAACTATGCACAGGGCCCAGCCCAGCTACTGGCCCGTGAATCGGGCGTGGCCCTAAAGGGCATGGATGCCCTGGTGGACGGACGTTCGCCGCACGGAATCCCTCGTGGCTCTGGGCTGTCGTCGTCGTCGGCGTTGACGGTGGCCACCGCGGTGGCCTTGGTTGAACTGAACGAGGTGGATCTGGAGGGTGCGGCCCTGGCGGATGCTTGCGGGCGGGCTGAATGGTACGTGGGCACCCGTGGTGGCATCATGGACCAGTTCAGCGCTGTACTGGCTCGCCGCGATCATGCGCTATTCCTGGACTGCCGACCGCGTGGCGAGGCCACTGCCTATGCCTATGAGCATGTGCCTCTCCCGGCCGGCTATGCGGTTGTGGTGGTGGATAGTGGCGTCCGCCATCGGAATACGGGGCCCCATTTCAACCGACGCGTGGCCGAGTGTCGCGTCGGGGTGCGTCTTTTGCAGCGGCACTACCCAGAGGTCCAGGCGTTGCGCGACGCCGAGGGGTTGCCGTGGGGCGATCTGGAGCCGCTGCTACCGGAATCGATCAGCCGTGCGGAGTTGGAAGCGCTGGGCATCGACCCGGATGCGCTCCTAGACCGTGGTGTGGCTACCGAGACCGACGAGTTTCAGGTGCGCAGGCGCTGCCGCCACGTGATCACCGAGAACGCCCGCGTGGTGGAGGCAGTGGCACGGCTCAAGGCGGGGGACGTGCCGGCCTTTGGCGCTCTGATGAACCGGGCGCACGCCAGCGCCCGAGACGACTATGAGATCAGCACGCCCGAGATCGAGGTGCTGGTGGGGCTGGCGCAAGATGAGGATGGCGTGGTAGGGGCGCGGCTGACCGGCGCCGGCTGGGGTGGATGCATCGTGGCCCTGGTCTCCAGCGACAGGGCGGCCTCCTTTTGCCAGAACGTGCCTCCCGCCTATGAGCGCGAGACGGGCCGACGTGCCCAGGCCTTTTTGTGCCGTTCAGGCCCGGGGGCTGGCTTGGTGTTACGCACTACCACAGAGGACGAGGTGTCATGACGGACAAGGTGCTGTCCCGCGCGGAAGATGTCTATGCCGCCGGCGGCCATTGATCGGAGGCAATCGTCCTTGCCGTCGGCGAGGCGCTGTTTGGTCGAGTGCCTGGCCCGTTGACGCGAGCCAGCAGCCCCTTTGGAGGCGGGGTAGGGGGCTCGCTGGACGAGATGTGCGGGCTCTTGAGCGGGGGCGTCCTGCTGATTGGCGCGCTGCTGGGACGCGAGCTGCCCGACTGGCCTGACGAGGAGGCGCAGCGTTTGGCGGCGCTATGGCGCCAGCGCTTCCTGGCCGAATACGGCGCCACCCGCTGCAGGACGCTCCGCGATGCCCTGCCCGACGTCCCCCATCGCTGCCGGTCCCTGGTCAGGCAAGCGACGGCTCTCTTGCGAGATCTGTTGGCGGAGGAGGGCCACCTCGAGCCCTAGTCCGTCGGCTCAAGCCCCACGTGCGAGGCAGCGGGCGTAATCCAGGCGCGAGACATGCGCTGGGTATTCATGGCGCAACCGATCTCTCCGTCGCGGGTGAGTACAATCAGGCCGCCCTCGCCGTGCACGCGCTGGGCGAGATAGGCGATAGCCTCTTCGGCGGCTTGCTGGGCGGTCATACCCCCCTTGGCCAGGTGGTCGATGCAACGCTTGGCCATGACGATGCGGGTGATCTGTTCCCCGACGCCGGTGCAGGACACGCCGCCCACCTGGTCGTCGGCATAGATCCCGGCGCCGATACAGGGCACGTCACCCACCCGGCCGGGCACTTTGAGCGGCGAGCCTCCCGTGGAAACGCCGGCGGCCAGGTGGCCCGAGAGATCCAAGGCCACCGCTCCCACCGTGTCGCTAATCCCCTGATGGGCCAGCACGCGCTCGCGCTCGCGAGCCACGATCAGCTCATCGGGTGAGCAGCGACGCAGGCCATGCTGCTCGCCCCAGCGATGCGCTCCCTCCCCCACCAAGAGCACGTGAGGAGCGGATACCAGCAGCCGTGCCAGGGAGATGGGGTTGCGCATCTGGGAGATGGCGGCCACGGCCCCGGCGTTGAGGTCGGCGCCCTCCATAAAGGCCGCATCCATAGAGAGCGCGCCATCCAGGTCCAGGAACGAGCCCCGGCCGGCATCAAATACCTCGTCATCCTCCATCACACGGATGGCCGCCTCTACGGCGTCCTCGGCGCTGCCGCCAGCCGTCAGCAGCTCCCAGCCCACTTGGCTGGCCCTTTGCACGCCCAGGCGGTGCCCCTCGGCCTGCTCATCGGGGATGTCGCCGGCGCCCCCATGGACTACGATGACGGGTCGTGACATGGCATACTCCTTTATCGGACGGCTAGACGAGGCCGTGGGGCAGGGGACGGCGCTGTGTAGCCATGAATTGCGCTACGTCCGCCAGGCCAAAGGTTCCCTCCATGGGGCCCAGGCGCGTGGTGGCCAAGGCGCCCACGGCATTGGCAAACATCCCTGCGGTGGCGAGGTCCCATCCTCTCAGCAGCGCCGTCACCAATCCGGCCGCATAGCAATCCCCGGCGCCGGTAGGATCCACCTGGGTTACGCTGAACGGGGCGATCTCTAGCGTGAGATCTTGGGTGAACAGCGTCGAGCCAGCCGCACCGCGCTTGAGAGCCACCAGCTTGATCCCGCGGGCGAGCAGCTCTCGGGCCCCTGCCTCGGGCGTATCTGCGTCCACCAACCCTAACAGCTCGGCGCCGCTTGGCAGCAGGTAGGTGGTGACCTCCAGGATCGGTTGGCAGATGGCGCGGATCTCGTCAATCGGCATCAGCTCCGGACGCAGATTGGGGTCCAATGAGATGGTGCCGCCGCGCTGGGAGACATCCTGAGCCAGCGCATAGCAGACCTCTCGCAGCGAGGTCCCGACGCTGAGGGAGGAGCCGGTAATGTGCAGGTGCTGCACCCCCTCAAGATAGCCCACAGGGATCTGCCCCAGGGTCACGTCAGCGGCGGCTGCGTCGTGGAGGTGGAACAGGAACGCCCGCTCTCCATCGGAGCGGTAGGACACAAAGGCCATGCCGGTCAGCCGCTCGGAAGACACGCGCAGCGCCTGAAGGTCCAGCCCATCGGCTTGCAGGCGATCGGCGATGCAGCGACCAAAGGCATCGTCGCCGATGGTGGCTACCATGCCAACGGACCCGCCTAGGCGGGCAGCGGCGCTGGCAAAGATGGCGGGCGCGCCGCTGGGGAATGGGCCGGCAAAGGTCCCCGGGCGGTCGAGCGGCTGATCCAGCTCGGTCCGCATGATCTCTACCAATGCCTCGCCTGCGGCGATGATGGAGGGCATGGGCCACCTGCCTTTCGTCCTTGCGACCGGCCCACATTCTAGCGATGCCACGGTTGGCGGTCAATGCTGCTCCTTGCCACGGGTAGCGCTCGCGCATACACTCTGGCTATGTGGCGCTGGCAAGGAGATGCTTGTGCGTGTTCTGGTAGTCTCTGATGTGCACTCGAACCTAGCTGCTTTGCAGGCTGTTTTGGCAGACGCCGGCGCCTTTGATGCGCTCTGGTCCTTGGGCGACGTTGTCGGGTATGGTCCGCAACCCAACGAGTGCATCGCGACGCTGCGCGAGCACGAGCATTCGTATATCGCTGGCAACCACGATTGGGGCGTGTTGGGCAAGATCCCGCTGGATGATTTCAACGGCGATGCGCGCAAAGCCAACCTCTGGAACCGCGAGCAGCTCACCCCAGAGTCGCTAGCCTACTTGGAAGCAGCCCCCGAGACCATCGTCAAAGGGGACGTGACGCTGGCCCATGGCAGCCCCCGGTATCCCATCTGGGAGTACCTCGTCTATGCCAGCACGGCCAAGTTGAGCTACGAGTTCTTTGAGACCAAGCTGTGCCTCGTGGGGCATACCCATGTGCCAGCCCTCTTTGAGATGGCTCCCCAAGACTCGGATTGCCGCAGGTTCGCCCTTCCCGTCGGTGAGCCCTTTGCCCTTGAAGAGGGACGCTACATCGTCAACCCCGGCAGCGTGGGCCAACCACGCGACGGCGATCCCAGGGCAGCGTACCTGCTGCTAGACACGGACGATCTCACCATGGACCACCGACGCGTGCCCTATGACATCGCTGCCACACAGGAACTGATGCGCCAAGCCGGCCTCCCGCGCCGGAACATTGCCAGGTTGGAGAGAGGTTGGTAGCGGGTGGGGAATGGAACCTGCCAAGCACCATAGGCGTCTTCCTTGTGTGAACCTACACGATCCAAGGAGGAAACATGTCGAGAGATATGAGAAGGCTCATCGGCGTCATCTTGGTGCTCGCGTTGGCGCTGACTGGATGTGCCGCGAGGCAATCCTCGGTGGAGCCAGCCGCCGACTTGGATCGCGGTGAGAAGGTAGTCTTCGAGACGGTCGTGGTCGAGAGAGCGGTCGAGGCCGAAGCCCCCGGCAATGCTGCCTCTTCCTATGGAGTGGGTGAAGTCAGTCTCGGGTCCGCCACCGAGCAGATGATCATCCGCACGGCCAACCTGTCGGTGGTCGTCAAAGAAACCGAGGAGGCCGTGGAAAGCATCACTGGCTTGCTCAAGAGCTATCAAGGTTATGTGACTGAGTCGCATACCTGGTACTCGGGTGAAGATGTGTACGCCAACATGGTGCTCCGCGTGCCGGCCGGTTCGCTGGACGCGTTCCTGGAGGACCTGCGCACCCATGTCGTCAAGGTCGAGGATAGCAGCATCACCGGTCAGGATGTCACCGAGGAGTACACCGACCTGCAAGCCAGGCTGCGGAACCTGGAGGCCACGGAGGCAGAACTGCTGGCGCTGCTCACCGAGGTGCGCGAGAACCGCGGCAAGGCCGAGGATATTCTCGCGATCCATCGCGAGCTCACCAACATCCGCGGGCAGATCGAGTCGCTCCAAGGCCGCAAGCAGTACCTGGAGCGCATGACGGCCATGGCCACCGTCAACCTCTCCATCCGACCGGAGGCGACGCCGAAACCTGTGGTGCAGGATCGGTGGACGCCGCTGGTGACACTGAGCGAAGCGGCCAGAGCCCTACTTTCGGTGCTTAGGGTGTTGGCGGATCTGGCCATCTACGTGGTGGTGCTCTCGCCCATCATTATCGTCCCGATTGTGGTCATATGGCTGGTGGTCAAGCTGATCAAGCGCAACAAGTCTCGCAAGGTCAGCTAGCTGCATCCTCGACAACCCACACGGGCGGGCATCTCTTGCGGTGCCCGCCCGTTCGCTGTGCGGCCGCAGTCACGCGGCTAGGCTTCCAGCGTCGCCAGGCGCTCTTCCAGGCGCTGCTTGCGTTCCTGGTGCGAGGCCAGCTTGTCCCGCTCCCGCTGTACCACCTCGGCCGGCGCCTTGCTGCAGAACCCCTCGTTGCTCAACAGCTTTTCCGAGCGTGCAATCTCGCCCTCGGCGGCCTCGATCTCGCTACGGAGACGCTCCCTTTCACGATCAAGATCGACCAGATCCGCTAACGGCAGATAGCACTCGATGCTGCCCACGACCAGGGTCAGGGCCTGGGCGGGCTTGTCCTCAAGCTTCGAGGCGATTTCTAGCCGTGATGGCTCCACGCGAGCCAGGCTAGAGAGCACCCCGCGGATCCCCTCAAGCCACGGCGTCTGGTCCCCCGCCACGACGATGGCCGCGATCCACCGCCCCGGTTCCACATCATACTCGGCGCGGGCGTTGCGGATAGCCCGCACCAACGCAAAGAGGGCATCGACCTCAGCCATGGCGCGGGCATCGGAGGGGCCCGCCTGTGGCCACGGGGCCACGATCAGCGCGTCGCCCCGATGGGGCAGGTACTGCCACGCCGCCTCGGTCACGAACGGCATGAACGGGTGCAGCAGGCGCAAGCTGCCCACGAGCACATAGACCAGCACGCGCCGCGCCGCATCGGCGCTGGCAGGGTCCTGGCTTCGGAGGCGCACCTTGCTGGCCTCGATGTACCAGTCACAGTACTCGCCCCACAGGAACTCGTAGAGCTGTCTCCCGGCCTCGCCGATCTGGAACGCGTTCACCAGGCGCGATGTCTCCTCGATCAGCTGGTGATAGCGGCTCACGATCCAGCGATCCAGCGGATCCTTCAGGGTGGCGGGATCCAGCGGTTCCTCTGACGGGGTGAATGCCTCCGGCTCCGCGCCCAGATTGCCGAGCACATACCTGGCCGCCTGCCAGATCTTGTTGCAAAAGTTGCGGTTCGATTCCACGCGTTCCATGGCCAGCTTCATGTCGTTGCCTGGCGTGGAGCCCGTCAGCAGGGTAAAGCGTAACGCGTCGAGCCCGTACTCGTCGATTACCAGCAACGGATCGTACTGGTCCACATCCGGCAACGACTTGCTGATCTTGTTGCCGTTGCGATCTCGCACCAGCCCGTGTAGGTAGACGGTATGGAACGGCAGCTCGCCGGTCATCTCTAGGCCCATCATCACCATGCGGGCGACCCAGAAGAACAGAATGTCATAGCCGGTCTCCATGACCGACGTCGGGTAAAAGTAGCGCAGATCGGCCGTATCGTCGGGCCAGCCCAGCGTCGAGAACGGCCAGAGCGCCGACGAGAACCAAGTGTCGAGCACGTCGGGATCCTGCGTGAGCTCGGTGCCGCCACACTCGGTGCAGGTGGTGGGATCCTCGCGCCCCGTCATCATGGCGCCACAAGCATCGCAGTACCACACGGGGATGCGGTGCCCCCACCAAAGCTGGCGGGAGATGCACCAGTCGCGGATGCCCTCCATCCAATCGGTATAGACCTTGGCAAAGCGCTCGGGCACGATGCGTAGGCGACCATCGCGCACAGCCTGAAGGGCCGGCTCTGCCAACGGCTTGGCCTTGACGAACCACTGGGTCGAGATGCGTGGCTCGATGACGGTATCGCAGCGCTGGCAGTGCCCCACGCTGTGATGGTACGGCTCGATCTTGACCAGATCACCAGCCTCGTCGAGCTGAGCGACCAACGCTTGGCGGCAATCTAGCGTGCTCATACCCGCAAAGGGGCCGGCGGCATCGCTCATGGTTCCCTGATTCGTCATCACGTCGACGCTGGCCAGGCCGTGTCGCTGGCCGATCTCATAGTCCACCGGGTCATGAGCGGGGGTGACCTTGACGGCGCCTGTGCCGAACTCGGAATCCACCGCCTCATCGGCGATGATGGGCACCTCGCGCTGAACGAACGGGATCACCACCTGCTGCCCGATGAGGTTGTGGTAGCGGTCATCGTCGGGATGCACCGCCACGGCGGTATCACCCAGGATCGTCTCTGGGCGAGTGGTGGCCACCACGATGGATTGCGAGCGATCGGGCGTCCAGTAGCGCACGTACCACAGGTTGGTGTCGGTCTCGGCGTGCTCCACCTCGAGATCGGAGATGGCCGTGCCGCAGCGGGGACACCAGTTCACCAGATAGAGGCCGCGGTAGATCAGTCCCTGGTCATACAAGCGCACAAAGGCCTCCCGCACGGCACGGGACAGGTCCTCCTCCATGGTGAACCGTTCGCGCTCCCAGTCGCACGAGATGCCCAAGCGGCGTTGCTGCTGGGTGATGCGGGCGTGATAGATGGCCTTCCACTCCCACACGCGCTCGATGAACCCGTCGCGGCCCAGGTCGTGCCGAGAGAGCCCTTCGCGGGCCAGCTCACGCTCAACCACGTTCTGGGTGGCAATGCCGGCGTGATCGGTGCCTGGCACCCACAGCGTCGGCTCGCCCAGCATACGGTGGTAGCGGATCAGGGCGTCCTCGATGCTGGACATGATGGCATGGCCCAGATGCAAGGCGCCGGTCACATTGGGAGGCGGCATCGAGATGACAAACGGCTTGCGCTCGGGGTCGACGCTAGGGCGAAAGAACCCTCGCCTCTCCCACCACTCGTAGAGCGGCTGTTCGATCAGCCCAGCGTCATAGATTTTGGGCATCTCTGACGGAAGCGGTGCTCTGGGATCCATCGGGTCTCCTCTCCGGTCAGGGCTATGCTGACCGCACAACAAAAAAGGCTCCTTCGTCTTCTTGGAGACGAAAGAGCCCTTCCGCGGTACCACTCCAGTTCGATGGCGGTCACCAGGCACACCACCGCGCTCGATGGCTGTAACGGGCGTTCCCGGACTGGCCTACCTATTCAGCCAGCCTGCTCCCAGGCGACTTTGGGCTGCGCTTGCCGCGAGGGGCTTTCAGCCGGTGACCCCTCTTCTCTACCAGCGCCCGACAGCCTACTCCTCCTGCTCACTGCAGTTGACCAGATTGTAGCATGGGGGCGGCCGGCGGTCAACCTGAGGTTTCGAACGGAAAGGGGAGCACCCCTGGGCGACAAAACAACGGGTTCCACCGAGCGAGAGGCGCCTTCGCCGCTGCAGAGGTCCCCGAGATCAGGTTGCCGGGACGCGGCCAGTGGCACCCGCCCGCTCTCTTGCATATAATAGACTCAGCAAGCAAGGGTGCTTTCGCGACCGAGGCCGGTTTTTCTGTGGTAGACTCAGAAACATGGTGAAAAGGAACAACGATGATCCTACGAGAACCTCAAGGAGATAAAGTCCGCGTCACGTTTCGCCTGCCGTCGACCATCTGGGCCGAGTCCGTCCATCTGGTCGGCGATTTTAACGACTGGAGCCGGACATCCCACCCGCTGCAGCGGACGCGCGATGGCGAGTGGGAGATCAGTCTGGTTCTCGACCAGGGCAAGAGCTACCAGTTTCGGTATCTGGTGAATTGCAGCGATTGGCAGAATGACTGGAACGCCGACCGTTACGTCTCCAACCCATTTGGTGGCGAGAACTCGGTCATCGAGACGTGATTCGTTCGCTGGCGATTGCGGGCCGACCAACGAGAGGGATGGATGCTTGCTCCCCAGATCGTCCATCGGTGGGATTGCACCCCCAAAGAGGCCATGATGCTTCAAGCCTCCTTGGCGTCCCAAGTTGTGGTGGAGCCCTCTGGCGTTGGCCGAGCTGACACCGTGGCCGGCATCGACGTCAGCGTGGTGGACGGCCAGGCCCGAGCGGCGGTGGTCGTCATGCGGCTGGATCCGATGGAGGCGCTCGAGACCGTCCGCGCCCAACGTGAGGTCTCGTTTCCCTATATCCCAGGCTTGCTCTCTTTTCGAGAGGGGCCGGTGATTCTCGATGCCCTTGGACAGCTTGAGACCATTCCCGACGTGCTGCTCTTTGACGGCCAGGGGCGCGCCCATCCGCGCCGACTTGGGATCGCCGCCCACATCGGCGTGCTTCTGGATCGACCCTCGGTGGGCTGCGCCAAGTCACGCCTCTGTGGCACGCACGACGAGCCCGGTGTTGAACGTGCGGCCTACGCGCCGTTGTATGATGGCGACGAACAGATCGGCGCCGTCTTGAGAACGCGGTCTCGCGTCAAGCCAGTTTATGTCTCGGTGGGGCACAGAGCGACCCTGGCCGAGGCCATCGAGCTGGTGCTGCGTTGTGGCACGGGCTACAAACTGCCCGAGCCGATCCGCCAAGCACACCGAGCGGCCTCTCTGGCTGGCTCTGCCTAGGCCGAGCTATGCATGCAGTGCGCATCCGCCTCATCCTCGCCGCCCTCTGTCTTGGCCTTCTGGGCGTCTCGTGCTCGCTTCCTCGTGCGCATGCTCAGACGACCGGCTTTGCCGGCACCGTCACCGATATGACTACGGGGGCGCCCATCCAGGGGGCTACGATTCGCGTCGAGGGGCAGGCTGCCGTCACCGATGATCAGGGGCGCTACACTCTGGCGGTCCTGCCCGGGCTCCACGACGTCCGCGCTGAGGCCGATGGCTATATCGGCATGACGCACACCCTCCAGCGCTCTCTGGCTGGCCAGATCACGGCATTGGATTTCGAGATGATCCCGGACAGCCCGACGGCCGAGCAGGAGGCGGTAATCCAGGCCAAGCTGTTGCGGGAGCCAGCCGAGGCTCAGGTGCTCTTTGCCGAGATCGACGAGGCGGAGCTCTACCAGGTGAGCACGGTGCCCAGCACCGTTCGGGTGGGGATGCTAGACGGCACCATCGTCACCATGACCATGGACGAGTACCTCAAGGGCGTTGTGCCCCACGAGATGAGCCCCTCGTGGCCGCTGGAAGCCCTGAAGGCGCAGGCCGTCGCTGCCCGCAGCTATGCCGCGACCAACCGCAAACATGCGGCCGAAGGGTACGATGTCTGCACGACCACGCATTGCCAGTACTGGGCGCCGACGCACTATGACACCACCGATGTAGCCGTCGACGCAACCCACGGCCAGGCGGCCCTCTACGATGGATCCATCATCTATGCCTTTTACCATGGCCACTGCGATGGGCGCACCCGTAGCTATCGCGAGGTCTGGGGCGACGGTTCGGTGGATATCCCCTATCTGCAATCGGTAGAGTGCCCGTGCGGCTATGAGCAGCTCTGGGGACATGGTGTGGGCATGTGTCAGGAGGGCGCCCGGGCCATGGCGCGCGACCAGGGTAGCGACTATGTCGAGATCCTCCAGCACTATTACGCCGGCGTCACCGTGGAAGGCCCCACGCCTAACCTGATCACCTCGGCCCAGGTTACGCCGAACGCAGGCACCGATCTGACCGAGTTTGTTTTTACAGCCACCTATGATGGCCCCTCTTTGGTGTTGCCGGCGGTGGCCAACGTGGTCATCGACGGCCGGGCCTATGCTATGGAGCGCGTGCCTAACGCGGTGGGATCCGGCTACCACTATCGGCTGGTGATTCGGCTGCCGGCTGGAGGGCACAGTCACTACTATTACTTTGATGACGGTTACGGCAACCCGACCCGGCTGCCAGCGAGCGGCGCCTATGGCGGCCCCAACGTTTCTGCTAGCATCCCCGGGGGGCCGACGCCCACGCCCGTGCCTTACCTAAGCGATATGGCGCGATCGCACAGCCTGACCAGCTCAACGGTGGCGGACTGGAGCTGGGGCGCGCACGATGGCACCGTCGCGACAGGTGACGTGAGCGAAGGAGCGCTTTTGCTGGCCGCCGGCCGCGAGCAGGGCACCTACACCTCCCCTGTGCTGACCTTGCCCGAGCGGTGCGACGCCGTAGCGCTCACGTGGGTGGCTCAGGATCCGCCAGAGCTCTCTTCATTGCAGCCACGGCCGGTGGCGCTAGAGATCCGCACCCGGCTGGCGGGGACGGCCTGGCGCGCCTGGCAGCCCGTGCCCCCCTCGGATGCCAATGGCAGCCGAGGGCGCCTAACGATGTCCGACCTTTGTTTTGGCAACGTCGACGAGGTCCAGTTCCGCGTGACCCTCGCCAAGACGTCGCTGGCCGATCCGGTGCTGGAGCAGGTTCGGGTGGTGGGGTTGGTGATCGACGACGACAGTGCCGCCATCGAGGCGACACCCTTGGGCATCGTCTCCCGAGAGGGGTGGGGGGCCGACGAGCAGTTGCGGAGTGGTGACACCAGCTACCGGACCCCCCGCATCATCATCCTGCATCATAGTGGTGCCCCCCTCGGTGGCATGTCAGCCACGCGGGCTATGCGGGGGTTGTACTACTATGATGCGGTGGTGCGCGAAGTGGGCGACCTGGGCGTCCACTATGTGATCGATGGTGACGGCGTCGTCTATGAGGGGCGCTATGGGGGCGTGGGGGCCGTAGGACAGCATGCCAGCCAGTATGACTATCATAGCATTGGTATCGTTCTTCTGGGCGATATGGGCGTCGAGACGCCTAGCCCGGCCATGCTCGCCAGCCTCACCGATCTGTTGGCAAGGCTGGGCACCAACCTGGGCATCCCTGCCACCGAGCGCCGCGCCTTTCAGAACATCACGCCGCCCACCATGGCCGGCCTGAACGAGCTCTACACGCGGCAGGCGCCGCGCTCGCCGGGTGCAAACGTGATTGCGCGGCTGGCCGAGATTCGTAGCGCTATCTTGGCCAAGATGGCCAAACTGCCGGCGGATGGCGCACGCGTCGGCGGGATCGTGCCGCTGGAGGTGGAGGCCACCTCTGGCATCACCGAGGTTGTGTTTGCGGTGAATGGAGCTGTGCGCCATGTGGCCGCTGAAGCGCCCTACCAGTGGCATTGGCATGCCTATGCCGAGAGCGAGGGGCCGAATACTCTGCAAATCACCACCCGGACCGACGGTGGCGAGAGCAACATCACGCGGCAGGTGCAGGTCGATCACACGCCGCCGACCGGCGTCGGGATTACCACCTCTGCCTGGACCAACCGGCGCGCGCTGGATCTGGCCACTGGCGATGCCACCCATGTGCAGGTTGGCTACGGGTGGGTGTGGGAGGGCGAGGATCTTTACCATGGGCCGAACACGGGCTCTGCGGTGAGCGATTCGGCCGCTATGAACGATGTGGCGTGGCAGGCCGTGCCGCCAACGCACGGTGCCGGCGACTGGTTCGGCCCCTATACCTGCGCGCTACCGGCATGGGGTGACTATGAGGTCTCGTTTCGTATGCGTCTGGCCTCGCCGGCTGGCAGCGGCACGTTGGCTACTATCAAGGTGCAGGACGAACAGGGTCGACGTATCTATGCGCAACGCACCCTCACCGCCGACATGCTGCCTTCCGATGGGTCCTACACCGAGATTAGCCTGAACCTGCCGTACCAGTCAGTCCTGCCGACTTGCGGCGATCCGGACCGCAGCGATGGGATCGAGTTCTTTGTGCACTATACGGGGGCCGGAGGGCTGGCGCTGGACCGCGTGACCGTGTGGCGCGCCAGACAGCCCGTAGCGGACACGATCTATGATGCCCTGCCTGAGCAGGATGGTCTCCATGCTGTAGACGTGCGCTTCCTGGATGCCGCCGGCAACGCCGTGACGCAGCGTGTCACCATCGGCCTGGATCGGACCAAGCCGGTCTGGTCTGGCATCGGCGATCGCTCGGCGGTGGTGCAGGATACGCTTTCGGGGATCGATACCGACAACGTGTTCTGGACGGATTCACCGGACGGAGGCGAGACCTGGGGGTCGTGGCGTCCTCTGTCGCTGGCGGCGCCCCTGGGCACCGTCGAGCCGGTGGCGCTGGTGGCGCCCGACGAGGCGGGCCCGTTGGTGCGGTTCCAGGTGCGAGACCGCGCCGGGAACATGACCATCAACCGCGACGCGCCACTCCTGGCGTTGCCATGCATCCTTCGCGGCGCTGACGGACGTTAGCGGGCAGGAATGCGCAGCGTTTGCCCCTCTTTGATGAGGGAAGGGCTGGCCAGCAGATCCTGATTGGCCTCCCACAGGGTCTCCCAGTCGAGGCCGTGCGCGCGGGCGATGCTATAGAGCGTGTCGCCGCGCTGAACGGTGTAGCTATCCATCCCATCACCAGGGCGGGTGGGGGTCGCGATAGCGTAGCGGGTCTGTTGAGGCTCGGTCAACGTGGCCGTGGCTGCCTCTACCGCGGCCTGAAGGCTATCTCCCGGCCACGATAGCGTGGGCAGCACCGCGTCGATGGCCACCAGTTCTTCCCCCAGGCGCGCTTCGAGCATCTGCCCCGCGCTAAGGGTTACTTCCTGCGCCCCCATAGAGACAGTCGCGCTGCCCTGGTGAACGGCGACGGACACCGTGTCGCGATCTAGCACCACGCACCGCACCGTGCCCGATTGGGCGGCAACGGTGGCGACGGGGGTATCCAGGCTGAGATCGGTACCGCCCACCACCGCACCGCGGATGCTAGCGATGACCTCTCCCTCCACCAAAGCCAGGCTGGCGTGAAGGGCCTGCGAGGTTCCGCGCCTGGCCATCTCGAGCACCGTCAGCTTGGTTGAGGGGCCAAGCAGGAGACGGTCACTTCCGCCCAGAACCAGCTCTGCGCGGGCTCCATTGCCGGTGTGCAACTCATCTCCCGCAGAGACGCGCGTGACACTGCCAGCATCCACATAGGGGCGCGTGCTCCCCTGCGAGCTCCCCACCGACACCGAACCGTCATGCACCGCCAGCTCACCAGCCGCCTGCGTGAGATTCGGCCCCGCCTGACGCAGCGCCGCATAGCCCACCAGCAGCACGGCCGCCAGTAGGAGCCATGGTCCCAGCCGGCGACTAGGTCGGCTCTGCGCCGGGCTCAGCGAATAGGGCTCCGTCTTGGGCTTTCTGGGCACGTTCCCCCGTCCTGGCAAAGGTGACGGCCTTGGCCGCGATCCGCTCGGGGTTCACCTCGGCTATATCGTACCAGGTTATCCACCCTGCCGACAAGCGGAACCAGTTGTACTGCTGCCTGACAAAGCGGCGCGTGTCACGCTTGATCTGCTGCACGGCCTCCGCCTGGGTGGTCTCACCGGTCAGATAGGCCGCCATCTGCCGATAGCCGAGGCCAGACATGGACGGCAGCGTCGGGTCATAGCCACGATCCAGCAGTTGCCGCACCTCTTCTTCGAGGCCGGCTGCGAGCATGCGCTCCACGCGGGCATCGATACGCGCGTACAACCGCTCACGCGAGCAGGTTAGGCCGATGGTCCAGACGTCATAGCCAGGAGGGCGCTTGCGCTGTAGCTTGGAGATGGGCTGTCCAGTGAGATGGTGGACCTCGAGGGCTCGGATGACCCGCCGTACGTTGCGCGCGTCGATGCTGGCAGCGGCTTCCAGATCGACCTCGGCGAGGCGTTGTGATAGGGCTTTTGCACCCTCGGCCTCCGCCAGCGCGTACATTCGCTGACGAAAGGCCTCGTCGGGTGGCGCCTCGGGGACGGTCCAGCCCTCGAGCAGCGCTCGCACATAGAGCCCTGTCCCACCGACCAGAATGGGGAGCTTTCCACGGGCATGGATCTCTGCGATGGCGGCTTTGGCCAGCTCCAGATACTGGGCCAGCGTCAGGGTGTCATCGGGGTCCACGATATCGACCAGATGGTGGGGCAGAACCTCGCGCTCTGCCATGGTGGCCTTGGCGGTGCCGATATCCATGAGACGGTAGATCTGGCGCGAGTCGGCCGAGACGGCCTCGGCCGCCACCTGCCGACCTATGCGGAGAGCCAAGTCGGTCTTGCCGACGGCCGTGGGGCCAACGATGGCCAAGAGTCGGATATCCGACGGTTGGGGGTTCATACGACCGCCGCGCATGGCACCAGGTTCATGCGCACCGGGCGGTCTTGGTGGTCCAACTCGATGGCGACCAGATCGATGCGCCAAGAGACGTTGGCCAGGTTGTGCTCGGCTAGGTAGGTCTGCGCCAGCTGCTGGAGCCGTCGCGCCTTTTGGTCGGTCAAGCCATCCTCGGGGCGCTGTATGCGGTGACCTCGGCGTGTCTTGACCTCGACAAAGGCCCAGCAATCGCCTTCGCGGGCCACGATGTCAATCTCTCCCGAGCGGTGGCGCCAGTTGCGGTCTACGAGCTCATAGCCGTGGCGTTGTAGCAACGCAGCCGCGAGGTCTTCTCCCAGGCGTCCTAGGGACTGCCGGCTGCCTCCGCCCTCTCCCATGTCGCTTTTACTCCTCCCGAGCCTATCCGGTAGGCGGCACCTCCGTCAGCCATTCGGCCTCCTGGAGCCAGGCTTCGTCGCGGGCTGGCGCCTGGCCGCGAACGGCGTCCACCATGGCGTGAATGTTCTCCAGGGGCGTGTCCATGGGGAGGTCACAGCCGCTGGCCACGATAAAGTTGGGGTGCCCCTCCATCGAGTCTACCAGATGACGGGTGGTAGTGTAAACCCCGTTGGGCGTCATATCCCTGAGCACGGAGACGGGATCCAGGTTGCCGATCAGGACCACGTCCTCTGGCACCCGTTGGGCGGCGGCGGGAAAGTCGACCAACGGCCCCAGGCTAAGGCCATGGGCGCCGGTCTCTACCATGCCATCGAGCAGGTGGGTGGTGTTGCCACAGATGTGCAGGACCGGGATGGCCTTGAACGTGCCGATGATCTCTTGGATGTAGGGCAGGACGAACTGACGAAAGAGCTTGGGTGATAGGAAACTGGCGGTCGGCTCCAGAAGGCAGATCATGTCGGCGCCGGCGCGCTCCAGGGCGCGCGAGTAGCGGGCGATCACGCCGGAGGTAAAGCGCAACACCGCCTGCATCAGCTCGGGCTCGGTGACCGTCGCCATGGCCGCCTCGCTGGCTCCCAGCAGCAGGCCGGCAAGGGTAAAGGGGCCGGTCACATAGGCGCCCTTGATGCTATCGAGATAGCGCGACATCAGGCGCATGGTCTCGATGTAGACCGCCACCCGCCCGTCGGTCAGCACGTCGGAGCTGGTGACCTGGCCTAGATCGGCGACGGTGCGAATCAAATGTTGCTCGACGGTGGGAGAGTCGTCTAGCGGAAAGCGCACTGGAAGGCCCAGCGCGCTGGCCTCGACCGAGAGGTCCATGAAGAAAAAGACCGCGTCGGGCCGGAACCGACGCTCTAGGGCAAACACGGTGGAGAACTGGGTCCCCCAGTTAAAAGTGTTCTGCTTGAGCGTGGAGCCGTTCAACTGCACTCCCGGGAACCCCATCAGGGGAATCACCATGCGCCGCCCGCGGCTCTTGACAATATCGATCAGCTTTTCTGCCATGGTGGATACGCTCCTATCGCTTGTGCACTCGACACCGATACTTTACCATATAACTTGACTTTATGCAATATCTCTATGAAGCGGGGGATCCCATCTCGACAGGCAGGGCGTGTGAGATGGCGATGCTGGTGGTTGAGACGTCGCAGGCATAGGCCTCAACCATCACACCGGCCTGCGATGCAGCCACCAGCGCCTCAGCAAAGGTGGGGTCGGCTTCCCGGTGGGGGGCGAACCGACAGGCATCCGAGCGCTGCACGACGAACACCGCCGCTCCCTCTTCGCCGCCTGCCACCAGGTGCTGCAACTCGCCCAGATGCTTGGCGCCGCGGCTGGTGGGCGCATCGGGGAACAGGGCGACACCTTTCTCGACCAGGGTGACCGACTTGACCTCGATCCACCGGCGGGCGTTGGGCGTCGTCACCCGAAAGTCCAGCCGCGAGGCTCCCCGGCGTACCTCCTGCTCCAGCGATCCCGCACCGGCCCTCCAGACGGCGCCGCTCTCCCAGGCTTCGCGGTAGAGGTGGTTGGGTAGGCGAGCGTCGACGGACACGAGCACCCCCGCGCTCTCGACCAGGGCCAGATCGTAGGCCGTCTTGCGGCCGGGGGCGCTGGCGGGTCGGAGCCAGACGGGTGCGCCCTCTATCAGTAGCTCCCACATGCGCCCCGAGCTGGAGACGTGAACGGCATGCTGCCGCCCATCGATGCGTACGGTGGCGCGGAATCGGTTATCTCGTCGCACAAAGGTTCCGGCAACGAGCTGGCCGTATTGCACGCAACCTCCGTTCCTTTAAAATCCCCAGTCAACTCGCGGCGTCGGCAGCGCCAGGCTTCGATCCAACGCGACCAGGAGCTGCGGCTCTCCGTCCAGGTTGTCACTGATGGCCAGGCTGGTGGCCGACCGAACCCCTAGCCAGAGACGTGAAAAGGCGCCGACCGATGCCCGCAGCTCGGGCAGGCCCGGCGTGTGCTCGGGCTGGATGGAGGACTCTTTGGCTACGCAGAGGGTGTATTCGCCCGTCAGGCCGCGCCAATCGGCCGTTTGGTCGAGGTAGCGCGCCACGGGATCGGTCAGGGTGAGGTTGCAGCGTACGGCCGGGCCCCGTCCGTGCAGAGCCCGCACGCAGGTCGGTAGATCGAGGATGCGGATCTGCCACCAGGCAGCGGCACGCATGGCCTGGGCCATCTTGCCGTTCTGGGTGCGCTGCCGATTGGCGAATGGTTGGTTCAGCAGGTCCTGAATCTGCAGGCAGAATGGCTCGGTCATGTCGATCCGGTAGATCTGGTCGGCCAGGCTCTTGAGGACCCCCAGGAGCTCGAGCAGGTCGTGCCCGTCTCGGAACACCAGGGCGTGCACGCCGTAGGGGCCATGCTCACGCGAGCTGGTGCCCAGCCATATCCAGTGTGATAGCGCACCCTCGGGACCGTCATGGAACCCCAGGCCGATCCCGTTCTCGGTCTCCAGCGCCTGCGACTTGGTCAGGTCCGCCGGCAGGAGCGTCCAGGCGCCATGGCCGCGCCAGCGCGCCAGTCGGGACATGTGGAGGGCCTCCCAATCGGCGACTTCCAGGCGGCGGGGCGGTCGCGCGGGGATTGGCACGTTCAGGTTCGACGGATCGAACTGAATGTACGGCTCATAGCTTCCCGTGCCAAAACCGAGTCGGTCATAGTACCCCTGGTCAAAGATGCCCAGTCCAGCCACAGCGGCACCCGTTTGAGCCTCGCGAGCCAGCACCGCGGCGAGGGTCCGTCCGGCCAAGCCCTGCCTACGCGCCACGAGGCTGGTGGTCACGCCGGTGATGGCGGTGGCGGGTAGGTCGGTGTCCACGTGCCGCATCTGGGCCGAGGTCGCCAACACCAGGCACTCGGCTGCTCCGTCGTGCTCGGCTACCATGGGCCGGCTGCAGCCCACCAGCAGGTCCATCGCCTCCGTCTTGTCCTTCTCGATCCATCCCACTTCATACCAGATGCGATGGACGGCCTTCTCATCGCGGCCGCGGTCATACGGGCGGATAGTCATGTTCTCCTCCAGGGTGGCCATCCGAGCGTCATCGAGAGCGCTGGGAGGGGGCAAAAGCGCCAACCAGTATACACGTACCAGACCGGGCCGGCGAATCCGGCGCTGATCGGCCAGATGGCCCTTCGATGGCACTTGCCCGTCACCGGCCCCCTCGCTACACTGCTCCCCATGCGTACCAGGCTGCCCGGAACCTACATGCTCATCCTACGCGCCCCTCGCGCTGCGAGCGTTCGTGTGGGGTCGCTCGGCGACGTCAGTGTCGAGCCCGGTTGGTACGTCTATGTGGGCAGCGCGATGGGGGGGCTGTGGCAACGAGTGCGGCGCCATCTTGCCAGCGAAAAGCCTCTGCGCTGGCATATCGACTATTTGCTGCAAGTCATGCAGGTCGAGGAGGTCTGGTTCCGCCTGGGGAGCCAAAGAGACGAATGTGCCTGGGCGCGGGCACTGGCTGGAGCCGAGCAGTTCTGTCCTTTCGGCGCCATCGGGGCTTCCGATTGCGCCTGTCGGACCCATGTCTACCGATGCGAGCGCAAGCCGGACTCTGCGTGGCTCGGCAACGATCCCAGCTTTGGCGAGCTGCAGCGCTGGGTCCCGGGCACACCGTTCCCTGGCGATGGGGGCGCTGGCAATGGGCGCTGACATGACGGCCTCGTCGCGGCTCCCGGCACCCAAGCACCCGCTGCTGGAGGGTGTGCGGGCGACTCTGGCCATCGGCCTCAGCGTGCTGCCGTTTGGGCTGGCCTATGGCGCCGTCGCTGGGCAGACCATGCCCTTGGGGCTGGTCAGCCTGATGTCCCTGACCGTCTTTGCCGGCACGGCCCAGTTCGTGGCCGCCAGCATGCTGGCGCAGGGGGCGGCCCCCGTCTCGATCCTGGTGACCACGACCCTGCTGCAACTGCGCCTCGTCTTGATGAGCGCGTCGGTGGCGCGTCGGTTGCGGCGGGTTCCGCGGGCCCTCGAGCCCGCCCTGGCCCATCTGATCACCGACGAGAGCTTTGCCGTCACCATGGCGGCCATGGCAGAGCGGGCCGTCGGACCGCGCTTTTTCGTGGGATCGGGCCTCACCGTCTTTGTGATCTGGCAGATATCCAGCGTGGTGGGTGCGTGGTTGGGGAGCGGCGTCGGCGAGGAGTGGGGCATCGCCTATGCCATGCCTAGCTCGTTGATCTGCCTGCTGTTCATGCTGGTACGTGACAAGCGCACTCTGGCCGTGTCCTTGGGGGCCGCGGGTCTGTGTATCGCGCTGCGCCCGCTGGTGGGCAGCACTTGGAACGTCTTGCTCGCCACGGTGGCGGCAGGGATAGGGGGTGTTTGGTGGAACGCACGGCGCTCTGGGTGACGCTGGCCCTGGCGGCAGTGACGTTGGCCCTGCGCTACATCCCCTTTGCCACCATGGCCCGGCTCTCACTGCCGGATTGGGCCGAGGAATGGCTGCGGCTGGTGCCGGGCGCGGTGCTGGCCGCCATGCTGGCGCAGACTTTGCTCTATCCCGATGGACAGACCCTGCCGCCGTGGCAAAACGCGTACCTCTTGGCCGCTGGCCCAGCGTTTCTGGTGGCGTGGCGCACCCGCAGCGTGGTGGCTACCATGCTGGTGGGCGTGGGGAGCTATGCACTGCTCTCGCGGCTGCTGGTTCCCTAGAGAGTCGTGGTGGGCTGAACCGTCGGGGCGGGCGGCTAAGGCATAGCCACATCCTGGATCACCCAGACGGCTTGATCCGCCTCGCAGCCGGCATAGATTCGGTCCTCTCGCGTATCCACCGACAGCGCCGTGACGGGCCCGCTCAAGGTCATCTCTATGACTAGGCCCATGGTGCCAGTGTCATAGGCGCGCAGCGCTCCCCCGCTTGAGGCGTCAGGAGGCAGCGCCTGGCCGAGGGCTACCCAGAGGTGGTGCGTCGCCGGGTTTAGCGCCAGGCCGATGGGGCGCCGCTCCAGCGGCAGGTGCAGACGCTCCGAACCGGTGGCTGGATCCCAAACCTGTAGCCCATAGGCGCCCATGCGCTGGTACAAGCTGTAAAACAGGTCCAGCGCCTCGTCATAGCAGAGATCGACCAGGCCCAGTCGCCCGGGGCCGCCGGCAGTCGTGGTCCCGTCGTCCTCCAGCCGGTACGCGATCAACCCATAGTTGGAGCCGAGCACGCCGTTGCCCGCCACCAGGTAGGTGATGTCGCGCGCACCATCCACCGCTACAAGCGTGGGCGCCTCAGCAGTGCCCAGGGGTGTGGTGACGACCACCGTCTCGGTGATGCCGGTGGCGAGGTCCATGACCAGGTCGCCGGCATAGAGCCGTCGGTGTGCGCCATCATGGAAGAGTGCGGACGCGTCTGCGCGTACGGGGTGTTCTGCGACCAACGTTCCGTGGCGATCCTGCAAAGCCAGCGTCCCCGAGGAAGGCGAGAGCACGGCCACCTGCTCTAGTTCGGGCAGCCAGGCCAGCCGCTGTGGATCCGGCCCTGCGGGCCATTGTGCCTGGATCTCCGTGTCACCCAGCACGGCCACCTGGTCGGCAGAGCCGAGCGCCGCCAGCATACCCTCGGGACCCATGGCTAGGGCCGTGATGCGGGCGGCGAGGGGGATCGGCGCGGATCGCTCGCCGGATGCAGGGTCGAGCCGCGCCACCTGATCCGACCCGCCGCAGGCGACGTGAAGCCCGCCAGCCATGATCAGCAAGGCCACCGGCTCTCGGCCGACCTTTGCCCGCCACAGAGGCTCTAGCCCGTGCGGGTTCAGCGCCAGCACGGCGTGCTCCTCCGGCAGCGCCAGATAGACCCGATCGCCGGTTGGGTCCACTAGCACTGCGCGAGGGGCGCTGGAAAGGCGCGTCTCGTCGAGCCAGGCGAGATCAGAGGCAGCGAGCTTGAGCAGGTAGTGCTCGTCGGCCTCGGCCTGGTAGACACCGGCATACAGGTGAGCGCCATCACGGGAATAGGCCAAGGCTCGCCAGATGCCGACCTCGGCTACGATGGACTCGACTCCCCGGTCCAGGTCGACGCGATGGATGCGCCCATAGGTCACCGCGGCGGCCCAGCGTGCGTCGGCGGGATCGGGCACGATCTGCAAGACCGGCGCATCCTGTGAGAGCGGGATGGCGCGCAGCTCACGGCCGCCTTCAGGTGAGAGGGCCAGCAGGCGACCATCGCCGGTGCCGATCCACGGTGTCTCGCCCACGACCGCCAGGGATCCGCTGCCGGGAGGCACGGCCCAGCGTTGCACCACGGCCGTGCCCTCGATGACGAGTAGCTGCGACTCGCGTTCATCCAGCACATAGACGCGGCCGGCTCTATCGGCGGCGAGGGCGGTTGGCTCGGAGCCTGCCGCCATCGTGCTCACCACCTGGCCGTCCTCGATCACGGACACGTTGGCGGACTGGGCATTGGCGACGTACAGCCTGCCCTTGGCGGCGACCATCGCCCGAGGCCCCGTGCCTTGGCCGGGCAGATCGTAAAGAGGCACGCGACCAACGATCCAGGGCCTATCGGGCGTTGGTGTGGAGGCTGGTGTAGGGCTACGAGGCGGGGTCGGGCTGGGAGTCGGGGTGACCGTCGCGGCCGGCCTAGCCGTGGCAAAGGCAGGTACCGGCGTTGGCGTAGCGTGCGTGCAGCCGAGGCCGATCATCACGGCTAGCAGAGCGGCCAGTCGGCGCGGCCATCGCCGACGGCTCACGGCACACCGCCACGGAGCGTTGGCCCCAGCGCGTCCAGGATCTCTTGCATGGCGGCTACCGAGCCGCTGGTGATCGGATTGGCTGGCAGGAACGGGCAGGCGTGCTGGACGCGCGTGCTCACGTCAAAGGTGCCGATGCGGCGGGCGATCTGGATGATCTCGGTCTTGTCCATGCCGATGAGCGGGCGCAGCACCGGCAGCTCGATGCCCAGCGAAATGGCCCGCAGGTTGGGCAACGTCTGGCTGGCTACCTGGCCCAGCGAGTCGCCCATGACGATGGCGTCGGCGCCGACCTCGGCCGCCAGCTCTTCTGCCCGACGCAACATCAGGTGTTTGCATACCAGGCAGCTCCAGCGCTCCTCGCGCATCTCCGCCAGTGCCGCCAAGGCCGGCGCCACCACCTCAGCGTGCTTGAGCACCGTGGGGCGGAACTCCCAGCCGTAGGCGTACCGTTCTAGCTGCTCCAGGTTCGCCAACGTCTTGGCCGTCTCGGCGTCGTTCTGCGAGAGATGCAGGGGAACCACACGACAACCGCGCTTTAGCATGAGCCACGCCGCCACGGGCGAGTCGATGCCGCCAGAGACCAAGGCCACCACGCGGCCCTCGGTGCCGACGGGCAAGCCCCCCGGTCCTCGGAGGACGCGTCCGTAGAGAAGCGCCCGATCACGCTGCACTTCGACGCCGATGGTCACGTCGGCGTCGCGGCTCAGGTCCACGTCGCCCTGGGTGGCCGCATAGATCGCCTCGCCCACCACCCGGTTGATCTCGGGCGAGATCAGCGGAAAGCTCTTGTCTGACCGCCGGGCCTGGACGCGGTAGGAGACGCCAGGCTGGACGCCTGCCGCCAGCGCCTCCTGGACGCCGGCGTTCACGATCGCCTCCACCTCGCGTGCCACCGTGGTGACTGGCGAGAGAGACACGATGCCAAACACGCGCTGTAGTGGGCCAGTTGCCTCGGCCACCTGCCCCGTCTCCACATAGACGCGCTGCCCTTTTGAGGTCACATGGCCCTGGATGCCGTGCTCTCGCAGGCAGGCACGGATGTTGCGGCGCAGGGCTCGCAGGAACAGCGGACGGTTGCGTCCTTTGAGCGCGATCTCGCCATAGCGGAGCAGAATGAGACCCATGTGATATCTCCCATCACGATCATAGCTCGAAACGAAAAGGCGAGCCAACAAAGGCTGGCTCGCCGAGGGAGCGCGACAAGGGAGCGAAGCGATGCTAGGCGGCGGCCCTCAGCGGCCGGAAGAGCGAGCTCCACTCGTCCTTTTCCCATACCACCAGCAGCGGCACCGCAAAGAAAAGTGAGGAAAAGGTGCCCATGACCATGCCCACCAGCATCATAACCATAAAGTTCCGCGTGGTGGCGCCGCCGAAAAAGATGATCGCCGTCATGATAAAGATAGCGTTGAGCTGAGTCGTCAGCGATCGGTGCAGCGTCTCCAGCAGGCTGCGGTTCACGATGGTCTCAAAATCCTCGCCGCGTCGCCGCGGGATATTCTCGCGGATGCGGTCAAAGACGACGATCACGTCCTCCAGCGAGAACCCGATCACCGTCAAGACGGCCGTCAGGACGAGGGCATCGATCTCCCAGCCAAACAGAATCCCCATCACGCTGGCAAAGCCCAGCAGAAAGAGCACATCATGGAGCATCTTGGCGATGGCGCAGACGCCATAGCGCACGGGATTGGGAACCCGGCGAAAGGCAAAGGCGATAAAGGCGAGAATCGCGGCCGAGGCGGCCAAGAGCGCATAGAGCGCTGATCGGGTGGTCTCGCGGCCGATGCTCGGCCCCACACTCTCATAGCGTAGCTCGGTGAGGGGGCCAAAGGCGGCCCGCAGCTCATCGAGGAGGGCCTCTTTTTCAGCGACGCCGATCTCTTTGGTGCGTATGATCACCTGGTTCTCCCCGCCGATGGTCTGCACCGCGATATCGTCGAGCCCGGCGGCAACAAGCACCTCTCGAATCTCCTCCAGCGGGATGGCTTGCTCAAAGGCCAGCTCAAGCAGAGCGCCGCCGGTAAAGTCGATGCTCAGGCGGATGGGCGAGCCAAAGACGATGGTCGAGTAGATCATGGCCACGATGCCCGCCAACAGCAGGGCGGCCGAGATGGTAAAGTAGAGACGCCGTTTCTGGACCAGGGCAAACATGCTACCTCCCGACCCCTGCTATACGCCCAACAGCCACTTGATTTGGCGCAGCTTTTCGCCGGCCAGCACAAAGGCCGTGTGGACAAAGGTACGTGTGACGATCACGGCGGTGAACATGTTGACCCCCACGCCGATCGCCAGAGTCAGCGCGAACCCCTTGACCATGCTAGCGCCAAAGCTGTTGCCAAACAGCCAGAGAATCAGGCAGGTGATCCACGTCGAGATGCCCGAATCCAGGATGGGGGCCCATGCGCGACTGAACCCGGCGGTGATGGCGTACTGGAGTGTTCGGCCCGCGCGCAGCTCCTCACGCATACGCTCAAAGATGAGAATGTTGGCGTCCACCGCCATGCCGACTGAGAGCAGGAACCCTGCGATGCCTGGCAAGGTCAAGGTGATCGGCACCAGCTTGTAGAGCGCCAGGTTGAGCAGGGCATAGATGATCAACGCCAGGTCGGCCAGAAATCCTGGCAACCGGTAATAGAGCAACATGAACAGGAGCACCGTTACCAGGCCGATGGCTCCCGCCCGGATGCTCTTTTGCACCGAGTCTTGCCCCAAGCTGGGGCCGACGGTGCGGGTATCCAGAATGCGCAAGGGAACGGGCAAGGCGCCATACCGTAGCTGCAACACGATTGAGCGCGCTTCCTCAAGGGTGAACTGGCCCTCGATCTGGCCTCGTCCGTCCGGGATGGTGGTCGTGATTCTGGGGCAAGAGACCACTTGCTTATCCAGGACGATGGCCAGGAACTGGCCGATGTTGGCCGAGGTGTGCTCGGCAAAGATGCGGGCTCCTTCGTTGTCTAGCTCAAAGGTGATGATGGGAAGGCCGGTGCCTGTCTGATCAAAGGCCACGCTGGCATTGCGGAGGTTGGCGCCGGTCAACACGGTGTGATAGACGGGAGCGTCCTCATCCACCACGGGCTCTTTGCCGGCGGTCTCGACATCGGTGCGAACTACCGTGCCCGGCTCCAGCCATTGGGAGCCCACATCGACCCACTCCATTAGCGCGGTCTCGCGGAGGGTCTCGACGGCCGCCTCTGGGTCGTCGATGCCAGGAAGCTCTACCAGGATGCGATCCGAGCCCACCCGCTGCACCACTGGCTCGGTCAATCCCAAGGCATTGACGCGGCTTTCGATCACGTTGGCGGTGGCCTCCATGGCGTCCGGCGACAGCGATCCGCTATCAGCCAGATCGGCCTCAAGCAGGACCTGCATCCCGCCTTGCAGATCAAGGCCTTGGTGGATGCGAATGTCGCGCTCCCAGCTACCCAAGCGGATACCGGGATTGCTGGGCAACGCAACCCAGATGGCGAATGCGACCAGAACGGCGATGAGAACCAAGAGGCGAATGTCGCGCGGTTGCATCGCGTGTGTCTCCTCGTGCGCGAAACGCTGCTTTGTGGCGTCCAGAGGTAGGGCATTGAGCTGGGTACAAGCCCAGAGGACGATTATACGGCAGGGTGGGGCCTGGTCAAACCACCGATGGGGGGGGCGAGTGTGCGCCGCTACGAGGTGAGCTGCCGGACGAGGCCGGTCAAGGCCAGCTCCGCCACCTCCTCGGGCGAGCGCTGGTCGGTATCGATGACCAGGTGGGCGTGTTGGCGCGCGTGGGCCAGCCTGTCGACCTGGGCTTGGTAGAGAAAGCGGGGCAGCGGCGGATGACGTCGTGCCTGCACCACCGCCAGGCTAGCATCGAGATAGATCAGGACCTCGGGGCGGGTCAGCAGTCGCCACATCTGGGCGATATGCGAGTGCTCTTGCCCACACTGGACGGCGTCGTATCCCGCGGCCCGTAGGCGCTCCACCAACGTGGTCTTGCCGGCCGCGCACACGCCGACCACGGCGACGCGGCCCGCTATCGGCTCGGGAACGGTTCGGCCCAGCACCTGGTCCACGGCGACTCCCAAGGCGGCCAGATGGCGCTAGAGACCCAACACGTTATCCAGCGGGACAATAAGGCTCATGCGGCGGGCACCGTAGGCGATGGGATCGGCCAACACGGCGACCACCAACACGCTCATGTCATCATGCGGCCGGTACGAGTCGGCCTCCAGGGCGCGAGCCAACAGGAGGTCCGCCATCGCCTGAGCGCTCGGGCCATGGGGCGCCTCGGCCGTCACGATGGCCAGCAGGTCGATGTCAGCGCGGGCGGCGCCGCCCGTCTCCATGATGCCATCGGTATAGGCGACCAGGTAGGTGCCGGCCGTCACTGGCACCTCGACCACCACCGGCTTGGTTCGCGCATAGATGCCCAGCACCTGGCTGGGGGCATCCAGGAGTTGTCCCGTGCCGTTCTGAAACAGCACCGGTGAGCAGCGGCTGTTACGCGAGATCACCAGAGTGCGAGTGCTCAGGTCGACCGAGACGATCTGCAGCTCGGCCGAGACCTGGCCGCGGCGGTGGGTCAGCAGGTAATCATGGGTGGCGCGCGCCACGGCGCCGTCACGTACACCCTCGCCGATGAGCGACACCGCCTTGCGGGCCACGATGTTGCTGATGATCTTGGCGGAACGCCCGCTGCGCTGGCCGTCCACCAGCACGGCCGAGTAACCGCCCTGCGGACGCTCGATCATCTCTAGCGTATCGCCGCTCTCACGCGTCGCGTACTTGGCCACCTTGGCGGCGCCAAACTGCACCTGCACGATGCTCTCCCCCTCTCGTTGACGGGCTCATTCTAGCGCAGCGACGCCATTCTGTGCAACGGGCGGTGACGATGATCCTTGACGGCGCCTCCCCTGACCGTATAATCGCCAAGTGACTGTGAGCGATTCGTTCCGCCCTCGGAATGGGCGGGTAGGAGGTGTCTGCATGCCGAAACAGACGATTGGATTCATCGGGTTGGGTATCATGGGTCGCCCCATGGCGGGCCACCTGTTGGCCGCGGGCCACGACCTGGTCTGCTTTGACGTAGTACGCGAGGCCGTCGACGAGCTGGTGGGCAAAGGCGCGCAGGCCGCCGCTTCCAGCCGAGAGGCGGCCGAGAGGGCCGACGTGGTGATCTCCATGGTGCCGGACTCGCCCGACGTGGAGGCCGTCTACCTGGGCGACGAGGGTGTGTTGGCCGGCGCCAAGCCGGATACGCTGCTGATCGACATGTCCACCATCTCGCCCGTCACAGCGATCGCGGTTGCCCAAGCGGCTGAGGCAAAGGGCTGCCCCATGCTGGATGCTCCGGTCAGTGGTGGGGAGGTGGGAGCGCAAGAGGCGCGTCTGTCGATCATGGTGGGTGGCGATGAGGCCGCCTTTGAGCGCGCCAAGCCGATCTTTGAGCTGTTGGGCACGCCCACCCTCTGCGGCCCTTCTGGCGCGGGCCAGACGGTCAAAGCCTGCAACCAGATTCAGGTGGCGCTGAACTTTATCGGGATGGCCGAGGCTCTGGTGTTGGGCGCCAAAGCGGGCGTCCAGCCAGAGATCATCATCAAGGTGCTCAGCGCCGGCTATGCCCAAACGCGGGTCATGGATGTGCGCGGCCCGCGGATCGTCGCCGGCGACTATGCGCCAGGGTTTCGCAGCCGTTTCCATTACAAGGACCTCAACATCATCCGGGAGACTGCGCGCGCCTATGGGGCGTCGCTGCCGGCGTCGGCCCTGGCGCATGAGCTGTTCACCGCCATGATGGCCAACGGCTGGGGCGATCTGGACCACTCGGCCGTCGTCAAGGTGATCGAGCAACTGAGCGGCTGTGAGCTGCCCGTCAGCGAGTAGGCGCGTAACGGATTCAGATCAGCGAGGGCGCTCTCCAGGGCGCCCTCGCATTGCGGCTGATAGCTTTATAGCTAGCAAGGGAGCGCAGATAGCATGGAACTAGCCCGGGTACACGCCCTCCTCATCGATCTTGATGGTGTGCTCTATCGGGGCAAGGCGCCGTTGCCAGGGGCCAGCGAACTGTTCGATTTCCTACGCGAGCGCGGCATCGGCTACCTTTTGGTCACGAACAACTCGACCTTGACCCGTGAGGCCTTTGTCGAGCGTCTGGCTGGCTTTGACATTCACGTCACGCCCGACGAGATCATGACCTCTGCGGTGGCCACCGCGGCGTACCTGCGAACGTTGGCGCCCGAGGGGACCAAGGTGAACGTGGTGGGCGAGAGCGGGCTGGTCCACGAGCTGGAGCGGTTCGGCTTTGTCATGGCGGGACGGGATGCCGAGTACGTCGTAGCTGGCTGGGACAAGACCGTTACCTACGAAAAGCTGCGGGTAGCGACCCTGGCTATCCGCGATGGGGCCACGTTTGTGGGCACCAACCCCGACAAGACCTATCCCATGGAGAACGATATCATTCCTGGCGCCGGTAGCATCCTGGCAGCGCTGGTGGCCGCCACCGATGTGGAGCCCATCATCGTGGGCAAGCCCGAGCCGATCATCATCCAGCGCTGCCTGGACTTGACCGGCAGCTCTCCGGCAGAGACCGCCATCCTGGGCGACCGACTGGACACCGATATACTCGGCGGCCAGAGGGCCGGCATCGGCACCATCCTGGTTCTGACTGGCATCAGCACGCGCGACGAGGCCGAGGCGTGGACGCCCCGCCCCGATCTGATAGTGAGCGATCTCACCGACCTGCTGCGGCGGTGGGATGCTGCCTTGGGCTAGCGGCGCCTTTTTGCGAGCGCCCGTCGCCACGGATATACTAGGCTTGGATTGTTATATTAGCATGTTATGCAAACTTTCCAGGGGGTAATCCGTGTTCGGGCTGATGTTCAACTCGACCTATCTGCTCTTTGCCTTGCCGGCGCTGCTACTGGGCTTGTATGCCCAGGCTCGGGTTAGTTCCGCCTATAGCCGCTATCAGAAGGTGCGCAACCGCCACAATATCACCGGTTATGAGGCTGCGCGAAGAATCCTGATGGTGGCCGGCCTCAGCGGGGTGACCATTCAGGAGACACCAGGTCAGCTTTCGGACCACTATGACCCCCGCACCAAGTCGCTGCATCTCTCCGCGGGCGTAGCGCGGTCGCCGTCGGTGGCTGCGTTGGGCATCGTGGCCCACGAGATCGGCCACGCCATGCAGGACGCCGAGGCTTATACGCCGCTGCGCGTGCGGACGGGCATCGTGCCTGTGGTGCAGATCGGCTCGTGGCTGGGTCCCATCGTGTTCGTGCTGGGGATGCTGTTCCAGACGCCCAATCTCGCGGTGGGGGGGTTGGTCCTCTTTTCGCTGACGGCCGTGTTCGCGCTGGTGACCCTTCCCGTCGAGTACAACGCTAGCGCTCGCGCTACCCGCCTGCTGGCAACCAGCGGGCTGGTGGCCTCTGAGGAGGAGGAGCAGGGGGTCCGTGCCGTGCTGAACGCTGCGGCGCTGACTTATGTGGCCGCGGCGGTCCAGGCGATCTCGACCATCCTGTACTATGTGTTTCTCCTCGGCGGCTTTCGTCGTCGTGACTAGGCCTCGCCATCTCTGAGAGACACCCCATGGCAACTCGAACACAGCTGCTCGATCTGACCCTGCGCGAGCTCGAGCAGGAGCTGGTCTCCATGGGAGAGCCCAGCTATCGCGCCGTGCAGGTATGGGAGTGGCTCTATCGATCGCTGGTGACCAGCTTTGATGAGATGACCAACCTACCCAAGGCTCTGCGCCGCCGCCTGCGAGATCGATGGCGCTGTGAGGCCTTGCGGGAGGTGACCACCGCGTCGGCGGATGACGGCCGCACCAAAAAGATCCTGCTAGAGGCCGACGACGGAGCGCGGATCGAGACGGTGCTCATGGTCTATGACGATCGCAACACCGTTTGTGTATCCTCTCAGGTCGGCTGTGCGGTGGGGTGCCCGTTCTGTGCCACGGGCGCCACGGGGTTAATCCGTAACCTCACGGCGGGAGAGATCGTGGCCCAGGTGCTTTATGCCGCTCGTATGCTGGCGCAACAGGGGGCCAGCCTCACCAACGTGGTGTACATGGGCATGGGCGAGCCGCTGCTGAACTATGACGCCGTCTGGCGCGCCACCATGAATCTTCATGATCCTGCCGGCCTGAACGTGGGCACACGCCGCTTTACGGTGTCGACCATCGGGGTGGTGCCGGGCATCCTCCAGTTGGCGCAAGAAGAGGGCGAGGTGGGGCTGGCCGTGTCGTTGCATGCGCCCGATGATGCGCTACGCAACCAGCTGGTGCCGATGAACAAGCGTTACCCCATCGCGGCGGTGCTAGAGGCCGCCCGATCCTATAGCCAGCGGACGGGACGGCGAGTGACTTTTGAGTATGCTCTCATCGCTGGGGTCAACAGTGCCCCCGCGCAGGCCCAGGCTACGGCCGCCTTGTTGCGGGGGATGCTCTGCCATGTGAACTTGATCCCGCTGAACCCCGTGCCGAACTCGCCAATGGTGCCCCCGAGCGCGGACGGTGTGGCGCGCTTTCGCGACATCTTGCTGGCGCGAGGGATCCCTACCACCGTGCGCGACAGCCGCGGGGCCGCGATCGCCGCGGGTTGCGGGCAGCTTTGCGCCGCCCATGAGACTATACTCTAGAGAAACAAGAGAGAAAGCAGTCGATGCAGATCGAACGCCGCGTCCTCATCTCACCGTCCATTCTATCGGCCGATTTCTCCCGCCTGGGAGAGCAGGTGCGCGAGGCCGATGCAGCTGGCGCCGACGCCATCCATATCGACGTCATGGACGGGCATTTTGTGCCGAACATCACCATCGGGCCGCTGGTCGTGCGGGCGGTGCGGAGGGTAACCGAGCTGCCGCTAGAGGTCCATCTGATGATCGAGCAGCCCGAGCGCTACATCGCCGACTTTGCCGAGGCGGGCGCCGATCTGATCATCGTCCATGTTGAGACGTGTCCTCATCTCGATCGAACCCTGCATCAGATTCGTGAGGCTGGCGTGCGCGTGGGCGTTACCCTGAACCCGGCCACTCCCGTCATGGCGCTACAAGAGATTCTGGACTTGGTGGACCATGTGCTGGTAATGAGCGTGAACCCAGGCTTTGGCGGGCAAAGCCTGATCCCATATACCCTGGGGAAGGTGCGCCAGTTGGTCGCTCTCCGCGACGAGCGCCACCTCGGGTATGACATCGAGGTCGACGGCGGCATCAACGCCGAGACGGCGCCATCAGTGGTGGAGGCGGGCGCGAACATCCTGGTGATGGGGTCGGCCATCTTTGGGCATCTAGCAGGCGTGCAGGATGCTATGGACGAGATTCGCGCGACGCTTTAGCGGGGAACACGGAAGAGGAGCCAGCGACTTGGTCGCTGGCTCCAACAGTTGCGGGCTAGAGAGTATCTAGGCGGTCTTGCTCAGTGTCCGCAGGCAACGCGTGCAGACGTTCATCCGCTTGGGGCGCCCGTCCACCATCACGATCGTCTTCTGAACGTTGACATTCCAGCGACGTCGGGTGGTATGCTTGGAGTGTGGGACGTTGTTCCCGAACTGAGGGCCCTTGCCACATATGTCACATTTGGCCATGATATCGATCCTCTCCCGAATGCATGCCGCTTGGCATTGCATCATTTGCCACGAGCGTGAGGGCTATGATACCATACCTTTCGCACGTGGGCAAACGGTCCCAGCAGGAGAAACGCCATGAGCGAGAAGGCAATAACAGGCAAGATCGAGGTATCGCCCAAAGCCATTGCGACCATCGCCGCTGAGGGTGTCCTTCGGTGCTATGGCATCGTGGGCATGGCGCCTGCCAATCTAGGCGATGGCATCGCCGAGATCCTTCAGGTCGGCAATCTGCATCGCGGCGTCAAGGTGCAGGTTGTGGATGAGCGTATCGTCATTGACCTCTATGTGGTGATCCAGTACGGAACCAGGATCTCTGAGGTCGCCCAGAACGTGATGGAAGCGGTCAAGTTCAACGTGGAGCGTTCCCTGGGCATGCCTGTTGCCGAGGTCAACATTCACGTGCAGGGCTTGCACCTGAACCACGAAGACTAGCATCCCAGCGAGCACCTATCTACTGCGTCGGAGGCAACTGTTGGGCTCAAGTGAGCGTGTACCTGTAAAAAGCACGACAAATTCCGAGGAGCTGGACGGTGTCGCTTTTCTAGAAGGCTTGCGTTCCAGCGGTGCGTGGTTGCAACAGCATCTCGATAGCATCAACGCGCTGAACGTCTTTCCCGTGCCCGATGGCGATACAGGCACCAATATGTCCCTCACCATCAAGGCGGCTCTCGCCGAGGTAGGCGACCATCCCAGCGCTGACGTGGGCAGCCTGGCTCAGACTATCGCCCATGGCGCGCTGATGGGCGCTCGGGGGAACTCGGGCGTGATTCTTTCGCAAATCCTGCGTGGGATGGCGCGGGCCCTTGAGGGCCGCGCGACACTAGATCCCGCGTCCCTGGCCAAGGCGCTCACCGAGGGCGCTGCGACGGCCTACAAGGGTGTCATGAAGCCTGTCGAGGGCACCATCCTGACCGTGGCGCGGGAGTCCGCCGCGGCTGCTGAACGAGCGGCCGCCGCTGGCGGCGGTCTGCGCGACGTGTTGGCGGCCGCTTACGAAGAGGCCGAGGCATCGGTGCTGCGCACCCCGCGGCTCTTGCCCGTGCTCGCAGAGGCGGGCGTAGTCGATGCAGGCGGCACGGGCTATGCTCGCATCCTCGAGGGTTGGCTGCGGCAGATGGATGGTGAACAGGTGACGGACGTCCAACTCGCGGAAAAGAGCATCGAGCGGGTCGCCGCCCCCGAAGGCGGTTACAACTATGATACCCAGTTCCTGATCAAGGGACGCGACCTAGAGGTGGAAAAGATTCGCGCTGCCATGGCCACCTTTGGTGATTCGGTGGTCGTTGCGGGCGATGAGACCCTCGTCAAAGTACATGTCCATTGTGATCTCCCTGGCAAGGCGCTGGACTATGCCGTGGGGTTGGGTGATGTGACCGACGTGGTTATTGAGAACATGGAGCTCCAGTACCGCGAGTTTATGGCCAAGCAGGCCCAGGCGGCGACACCCAACTCGGGGATGGCTGTCGCCACGAACCAGATGACCAACGGCATCGCCGTGATCGCCGTCGCTTCGGGCGCGGGCTTCAAGCGCGTCTTTGAGAGCTTGGGAGTTGCCGCCGTCATTGAGGGTGGCCCGACCATGAATCCGAGCACTCAGGAGATTCTCGAGGCCATCGAACAGGCCCCTGGTCAGCAGGTGATCGTGCTGCCAAACAACGGTAATATCATCCTCGCTGCTCAACAGGCCAAGGAACTGGCAGCAAAGCAGGTCGAGGTCGTGCCGACCCGCACCGTTCCTCAAGGCATCTCGGCGTTGCTGGCATTCAACTATCAGACCGATCTCGAGAGCAATGTCTCGTTCATGAATGAGGCTTGTCGACACGTCACCACGGGCGAGATCACCAGAGCGGTGCGAGACGCCCAGCTGAACGGCTTGTGCATCCAAGAGGGGCAGATCATCGGCTTGGTGGATGGCAAGCTGGTGACGGCGGCTTGCTCGGTGAGCGAGATTCTACCGCCGCTGCTTGAGCGGATGAACGTTTCCGACGCGGAAATCGTCACCGTCTATTACGGTGCCGATGTGGACGAGGAGCAGGCGAGCCAGATCGTCGATGAGCTCGAACAGACGTGCGAAGATGCCGAGATCGAGCTCCTGGACGGTGGTCAAGCTCACTACTGGTACATCATCTCTGCTGAATGAGCGAACGAGATTCGAGGCCAAGGAGCCAAGGGGACGCAGATTGATGTTCAGAGTGAGGATCGTAACCGATAGCGCGGCGGACTTGATGCCTGCCATCGTCCAAGAGCTCGAGATCACCGTGGTGCCGTCTCGGGTCCAGGTGGGCGATCGCATCTGGGTGGATGGCCCTGAGCTTCGCACGCCATCGTTCTACCGTCGGGTCTTTGCAGCAGCATCGGCGCCCAAGATCCTGCCGCCAACGGGGCAGCAGTTTGTGGATGTCTATGCCCAACTGGCTCCCAAGAGCGATGCCATCCTGTCGATCCACACCTCGGGCGCGCTAGACGGCGCCGTTCAGGCGGCGCGGTATGCGCGGGGCTACCTGGGGCGCCGCTATGATGTGCGCGTGATAGACTCGCAGTTCGCGTCCGTCGCTCTGGGCATGCTGGTCACCGAGGCTGCCAGGGCCGCCCGCGAGGGCGCACCCGCCACCGAGGTCGAAAAGCTGTTGCGGGGGCTGATTCCCCACACCTACTGCGCGTTCTATGTTGATTCGCCCGAGCGGCTGGAGCGGGCGGGCGTCATCGTCGAGGGCTGCGTCGGCCGCAAGTGGGATGCGCAGCAGGGCCCGCTGCTCTTGCTAGAGGACGGCAACGTCACGCTCTTGCCGCGCCGTAAACGCAAAGGCACCGCCGTGGAGCGGTTAGCCGAGTTTGCTGGCGAGTTCGTCCGCTTGCGCCACCTCACGATGGTGCACACGGGCGTCGAGGGACAACCAGACACGCTGCGTGAGCTCCTCAAGGGCATCCTCCCCAAACAGACCGTTGAGGAGCAGATCTGTGGCCCCTCGTTCGGTCGGCTCGTGGGTCCCGCGGGCATGGCCCTCGTCGCCGCCGAGCTCTAGCGCCCGCGTCTCACCCAATCGCACCTAGCATGTTTGACAAAGAGAGGCCTATGGCATCGCCACGCGATACGCTGGAACGGATACTGCATCTGGAGACCGAGCAGGGCTATCGCAACCAGGCAGTCATGGGTGGGCTGGATCTGTTCCTGGAGACGTGGCAGCGCGAGGCGCGTGCCGCCCAGGACCCAGCCGTCGACGGGGTGCTCAGGTGTCTCTCGGGCTATGGCAACATGGATGGGGCGGCGCGAGAGGCGGCCCTTCAGAAGGCGCGCCAGCTGTTGGACGACACCGAGCCGCCACCCGCCCCGAGCACCGCAGCGCCAGCTGCCGAGGCCAGCAGCGAGCCTGCCGAGCCTCCCACCGCCAAAGTCGCTCCCAAACGCCAGCAGCCATCCGTCGGCCTCGGGGCTCCCGTTACCGAGCTCAAGGGCGTGGGGGACGTAAATGCCAAGCGGCTGGAGCGGGTGGGTGTGCGCAGCATTCGCGACTTGCTTTACCACTTTCCTCGCCGATATGATGACTATTCGCGGCTGACGACCATCGGCAAGCTCGAGGTTGGCGAAGAGGTCACCATCTGCGGCATCGTGTCGCGGGCCAAGGCCGCCCGCACGCGCTCAGGCCGCCCGCTTTTTCGCGTGACGCTGAGCGACGGCACGGGCAGCATCGACGTGACTTGGTTCAACCAGCCCCATCTGGCGCGGCAGATCCGCCCTGGACGCGAGATCGTCGTCAGCGGCACGGTGGAGTCCTACCTGGGGCGTCCCGTGTTCACCTCCCCCGAATGGGAGCCGCTGCAGCGGCAGTTGCTGCATACGGGGCGGTTGGTGCCGCGCTATCCGTTGACCGACGGCCTGCGCATGCGCTGGCTGCGTCGCTTGATGCGTCAGACCTTGGATCGGTGGATTCCGCGGATCACCGATCCTATGCCCGCCAGCTTGCTGGAGCGACGCGGCTTGATGGGGCTGGGCCAGGCCCTGGACCAGATCCACTTTCCCAAAGATGAGCAGTCGCTGTATCGGGCCAAGCAACGCCTCTGTTTTGACGAGTTCTTCCTGCTGCAGCTCGGCTTGCTCCTGCGCCGCCGCGAACGCCTGCAAAAGACGGGGCGCGCGCTAGAGCTACCCGAAGGCTTGCTGAATAGCTTCCAGGAACGGCTGGGCTTTGATCTGACCACGGCCCAGCAGCGAGCCATTGCTGAGGTCGTGGCCGACCTGGCGCAAGAGCGACCCATGGCGAGGTTACTGCAGGGCGATGTGGGCTCGGGCAAAACGGTGGTCGCCGCCGCCGCCGCCCTGGTGACCGTCCGCAATGGCCTTCAGGTGGCCGTCATGGCGCCGACCTCGATCCTGGCGGAGCAGCTGCACGAGACGCTCTCCGCCATGCTGGCGCCTTGGGCGGATATCCGCTGTGAGCTGCTCATTGGCGGCCTGCCCGATGAGGCCAAGGACACGATCCGCCAGGACGTGGCCTCGGGGGCGGTGCAGGTCGTGGTGGGCACCCACGCTCTGATCCAGGCTCAGGTCTCGTTTGCCAGGCTGGGCCTGGTGGTGGTGGATGAGCAACATCGCTTTGGGGTGGCCCAACGGGACGCGTTGCAGGCCAAGGGCACCTACTTTGAGCCCCACATGCTGGCCATGAGCGCCACGCCGATTCCACGCTCTTTGGCGCTGACCATTTATGGCGATCTGGATGTCTCGGTGCTGGATGAGGTGCCGCCCACGCGCCAAAGGGTCATCACGGCGGTGCGCGACAACCTGGCGCGAGAGCGCATCTATGTCTTTATCGATGCGCAGATCCAGGCGGGGCACCAGGTGTTTGTCGTGTGTCCTCTCATCGAGGGCGATGACGACCTGGACGTGACCGCGGCCATTGAGGAGCATCGCCGCCTGCAGGAAGAGATCTTTGCCAAGTGGCGCGTCGGCCTGCTGCATGGGCGGATGTCCGCGCAGGACAAAGAGCGGATCATGACCGCCTTTCGCGATGGCGCCTATGACATTCTGGTCACGACCCCCGTCATCGAGGTGGGCGTGGATGTTCCCAACGCCACCGTGATGTTGATCGAAGACGCGGATCGCTTTGGTCTCGCCCAGCTTCATCAGCTACGGGGGCGGGTGGGGCGTGGCGCGGCCAAGTCCTATTGCATCCTGATGAGCAACGATCCTACCGAGACGGGCCGCGAGCGCCTGGCGCTGGTGGAACAGACCCATGATGGGTTCGTATTGGCCGAAAAGGATCTGGAGATGCGGGGACCTGGCGATTTCCTCGGGGTGCGGCAGCATGGTCTGCCCGATCTCAAAGTCGCCTCCTTGGGCGATCACGAAACCTTGCAGATGGCTCGTGACGAGGCCACGGCCTTGTTTGAGGCCGACCCTAACCTCTCCGCTGAGGAGCACCAGCTTCTAGCCGCGAGCATTCGGCACTTTTGGCGACACACGCGCAGCGAGCAGTGGGCGGAATATGACTAGAGCAGTCTATCCTGGAAGCTTTGACCCCATTCACCTCGGCCACATCGATATCGTCCGTCGCGCGTCGGACATCTTTGATGAGCTGATCGTGGCTGTCTATGCCAGCCCCGCCAAACGCACCCTATTCACCGTCGATGAGCGAGTAGAGATGGCGCGCCAGGCCTTGCAAGGGTTGCGCAATGTCACCGTAGAGAGCTATAACACGCTCACGGTGCGCTTTGTGCTGGATCGCGAGGCGCATGTCATCGTCCGCGGGCTGCGTGTCATCTCGGACTTTGAGATGGAGTACCAGATGGCGCTCACCAATCGCCGCTTGGCGCCACAGGTGGATTCGGTCTGCCTTATGACCAGCGGCGAGTATGCCTTTGTGAGCTCATCGTTGGTCAAAGAGGTGGGTGGCGCGGGCGGCTCGATCGCCCAGTTTGTCACCAGGCCCGTCGAGCAAGCCGTGCTGGAGCGGCTCAAAGTGGTGCGTAGCCAAGGGAGGGGGTGATCGCCATCGATATCCTCAGTCTCGTTGATCGCCTTGAAGGACTGGTGCGCGATGCCAAGCGCACGCCGTTCAGCCAGAAGGTGGCCATTGACGAACAAGCTCTGGTCAACCTGATCGACCAGATGCGGCTCTCTATCCCCGATCAGGTCCAGGAGGCCGAGACGCTGCTGCGAGAGCGCGATGCCATCTTGGCGCGAGCCCAGGACGAGGCCACCCGTATGCTCCAGGAGGCCAAGGTACGGATCAAGGAGGAGCAGGTTCGCCAGGCCGCCGAACAAGAGGCCGAGATCATCCGCGAGGAGGCTCGCGATAGGGCCTTGGCCTTTGAAGAGGCGGCGAGACAGTATGCCATCGATACGCTCCGCGACCTGGCGCAGCGGCTCGAATCGGTGCACGCCATTGTGCAAAACGGCCTCGAAGAGCTGGCGCCGCCGTCCGAGCGCAAAGAGATCGCCCAAGAGGTCGAATCCTCCTGACCTTGATTCTCGCGCGGCGGCTGGAGCGGGTCTCGTTTTGACACTGCCTGGGGCCGCGCCTATAATCGTCCCTTGAAGGTGGGTGATAGCCCATGATTTACAATGTTGCCCAACTCTTGCGTGAAGTTCCTGGGACGACTCGGCAATATCCTATTGGCGGGACGTTGACGGACATTGACGAGAACAACCCGAATCGGACTGCAGTCAGCGGAGAGGTGGTTCTGGTCAGGACGGATTCAGGCGTTCTCGCGATGGGCACAGCTCGATTGGCCCTGATAAGGGTATGCCGCCGCTGTTTGGAGCTGGCCAGCCAGTCGGTTGAGGTCGAGTTCGAGGAAGAGTTTGTCCCCTCCATTGATGTGGAGACGGGGCGCCCGCTCGATACCAGCGAGGCAGCCGAAGAGTTGGTCATCAACGACCAGCATCTTTTGGATCTCACCGAGGTGCTGCGGCAGTATGCCGTGATGGAAGCCGTTCGCGGCACCCTTTGTTCCGACGAGTGCCTGGGTTTGTGTCCCGTCTGCGGGCAGAATCTGAACCAGGGCGACTGTGGGTGCGATCGCAGCCACGTCGATTCAAGGATGGCTCCGCTGCTCGCTTTGCTCGCTAGAGAAGAGACCGACTGAACGGTCTTGCGCCAGAAAGGATCCAACCATGACACCGCTACCCAAGCGACGTACGTCCAAAGCGCGGGCTCGCAAGCGTCGTAGCCACCTGGCTCTGCGGGCGCAGAGCTTGACGCTTTGCCCTTCGTGCCGCCAGCCCAAGCTGCCTCACCACGCTTGCCCGAGCTGCGGAACCTATCGCGGCCGTGAGGTGCTCGAGATCGAAGCCGAGAGCTAGCCACGCGTGTGAGTAGCGGGGGCTGACGGCCAATCTGGTCTTGCCAGCCCCTTTGTTCACTCAAGAAGGTGCATATGGACGGGGCCTACGCGCTTCCTGAGACCAGCGACAAGACCGAGAATGGCGACGACAGGCTCGGCACGGTGCGCATCGCGCCGCAGGTTCTGGCGACCATCGCTCGGCTCGCCGCCCTCGAGGTGGAAGGTGTGGTGCGAATGCACCGCGACCTGGGCGAGGATGTGGACCGCTTGTTCAAAGGGTTGGCTGGCGGCGAAGGCGTGAGCGTCGATGTGATCGACGGCGCCGTGACGATAAACCTCTCTCTGGTCGGCGCTCCCGACGTCAACCTGTATCGGACTGGGCGCCAAGTGCAGGCCCGCGTGGCTCGCGCCATCACCGATATGGTGGGCATGCCCGTCTTGGCGGTGAACGTCCATTTCGTCGAGATCGACCTGCCCGCCCAAGAGTAGCTTTCCAGCGGAGGCAGAGCTTGAAGCCTAGGCGCAAGGCTCGCATCGTGGCCTTTCAGGCCCTCTTTGAGGTGGACGAGGCTGGCCACGACAAGGTGGCAAGCCTTGAGCATCGCATGGCGGAGAACCCTGTCGCCGACGAGCAACGTGCCTTTTGTCGATCGCTCTACTATGGTACCCTCGACAATCTCGTGCCCCTCGACCAGGCCATTCAGCAGGTAGCCCCCGAGTGGCCGTTGGCGCAGATGGCCCCCGTCGATCGTAACATTCTTCGGTTAGCGGCTTACGAGCTGCTGGCAGGCGAGTCCACGCCATCCAAAGTGACTATCAACGAGGCCGTCGAGTTGGCCAAGCTGTTCGGAAGCGACAGCTCGGCCCGCTTTGTCAACGGCGTTCTCGGGACCCTTTACACGATGCGAGACCAACTGGCCCCCACGCTGTCAGCGCCCAACGCATCTGCGCTCGGTTCGCACGAGCAGGACGGCATCCAGGCCAGCTCGCAGGGAGGATAAGAGCCTCGTATGGGTTTCATGGGAATCGGAACTGGCGAGCTGGTCGTCATCCTGGCCCTGGCGGCATTGTTGGTTGGCCCCGAAAAGATGGTCAAGTTCGCTCGCGATGCTGGGCGGTTACTTGCTAGGCTACGCCAAGAGACGCAAGGGCTTCGGGGCGAGTTCGCCGAGGCCCTGGATCTGGACGTCGATGACACCATCGACGAGATCAAGCAGATCGGTCAGGAGGCCCAGGATATCAAGTCCGAGATCGAAGGGGCCATGGATTTCACTGGTCGGGCCAAGCCTCGCGCTGAGCGGCCCACGCCTGGCGCTAGGCCGATGGCGACGGCGCCTGAGCAGAAGCCCAAGCACAAGTCCACGTTTGTGCCTGCCGAGCAGGAATCGCCCGACGCCGAGCCGGTCGAGCTGCGCGGACCAGAGCTCGTCCCAACCGAGGACGAGGCCGTGGAGCCGGTGACCCTGGGAGGCGTGGCCACGATCGAGGACCAGCCCAAGGCCGATGTCGACGCTAGTGAGGGTGAGGAGTAGCGGCCATGCTGATGGACAAAGAGCAAACCATCCTCGAACACCTCACCGAGCTTCGCGAGCGCCTGGTCAAGTGCTTTATCGCTCTTTTGATCGGCACCATTGTAGCTATGCTTTTTGTGGAGCCGTCCATTCGTTTTCTGACTCGGCCGCTGGGCGACACCATTCCGCAGACGTTGGCCCCTACCGAATCGTTGACTGTCTACTTTCGGATCGCTTTCATCGAGGGCATCGCCCTAGCGATGCCTGTCCTGGCCTATCAGATTGTGGCGTTCCTGCTCCCTGGGCTCTTGCCGGAGGAGCGGCAGTACCTCTACCTGCTAATCCCGGGCGTGACCATCTCGTTCATCCTTGGAGCCCTGTTTTGTGTGTTGGTCATGCTGCCGGCGGCGATCAACTTTATGCAGGGGTTCCTCGAGACCGTTGTCGAGAACCGCTGGTCGTTGGACTATTACATCTCGTTCATCACACGCGTGATGCTAGCCATGGGAATCGTGTTCCAGACGCCCTTGGTCTTGCTATTCCTGTCCAAGCTGGGGCTTGTGACGGTCAAGCAATTAGGTAGGTTCCGCAGATACGCCATCTTGCTCACCTCGTTAGTGGCCGCGATCATTACGCCCACTCCGGATCCCATCAACATGGCGCTCGTGATGCTCCCGCTCTACTTGCTGTACGAGGTGGGAATCCTGCTGGTCTGGATTACGGGCGGCAAGAAAAAGGCGTCAGACGAGGCAGAGGTCGAGGCCGAGGCCGCCTAGCGCCATCGCCTGGGCAGCGCGCGGCGCTCGACGGTCAGGTGGCGCGGCCATGCTTCCAGCGCGGCGTCTAGGTTACCCTCGCTGAACAGAACGCGAGCCTCTGCGCTGCTGTCGTCTCGCCTGTCGCTGCCCAAGTAGGCCTGGACGAAATGGTCGACATGGCCCTCGACTAGCAGGCGCCCGAGCCGGTGATTTCGGCCAGTAAGCCCAAAGCGTTGGTAGCCAAAGCCATTGGGAACGCCGCGCTTTGCGATGTAGAAAAGGGTGTGTTCGCCGCGCCCCGTGGGCAGGTACAGCGGCACCTCCTCCACGCCCAAGTCCTCCGGAACCATCCGCAATCGGCCGCCAACGCCCGGCGCCGATGTCAGGTATGGCACCTGCGCGGCAGGCTGGACCCTACCCCCTGGTTCTGCCAGATGTCACCCCCGCGACGAAAAAGACAGGAGACGCATGTAAGCATCTCCTGTCATCATAGCATAGCAGCTCAGGCCAGCCTACTAGAGATATGCGAGCACCTCGGTGGCATGGTCTTCGGGCTTTACCTTGGGGAACGCCTTGATGATCTTGCCATCTTCTCCGACCACAAAGGTCGAGCGGATGATGCCCTCGTAGGTGCGTCCGTACATCCTTTTCTCGCCCCAAGCGCCATAAGCCTCGGCCACTTGATGGTCTGTGTCGCTCAGCAGGTAGAATGGCAGGCCGTGCTTGGCTCGGAAGCGCTGGTGCGAAGTGGCATCATCGGGGCTGATGCCGATGACCACGGCGCCCTTGGCCATAAAGAGGCTGTTGGCATCGCGAAAGCTGCAGGCTTCCTTGGTGCAACCAGGCGTATCGTCCTTGGGGTAGAAATACACGACCACCTTTTTGCCTCGGAACGAGCTCAGGGTTACTTGCTCATCCTGATCGGACGGCAGGGTGAAATCGGGTGCCAGATCGCCTTCATTGACCATGGTATCCTCCTCCAGTGCGAGTAACATGATTTGTTGATAATGATACTATATTATTAAGTCTGCGTCAAGTGCCCATCTGGCCGCAATTGCCGTGTACGCGAAAAAAAGCTCTGTGGCCGGCCCGGCAGGCGAGGGCGGGCTTGACCTTGGTCGTTTCGCCTAGGTGTGGTACGATGCTGGCTGCTGCGCAAAGGGTCCTCGGCAGGCTACACCTACATCGACGCCCTGTAGTGAGGTTGCGAGACCTCCCGGAAGCGTCGATCCAGGCCGAGGGTGCTCACGCAGGGATTCTGCGAGGCGGCTGGACCTGCAATGACTCGGGCAGGGCGGGATGCGATGAAGCGGCTTTCGTTTGGGCGAATGCTCTCGGTGACGGCGCTAAGCTTGGCGCTGGCGGTGTCCTGGAATACTCTCGAGCCCTCTTTGCTGGGGCGCAAGGTGCTGGAACTGGTGCCCGATGGGCGCAACACGGCCCTCGGCCTAGCCACCTTTGCTGGCCTGGTTGTGGCCTGCCTGGTGCAGCCGATTGTGGGCGTGCTATCGGACCGGACCCGCTCGCGGTGGGGGCGGCGGACACCCTTTGTGGCCGCGGGCACCTTGGGGACCATCGCCAGCCTGTTTCTCATCGCCCTGGCGACCAGCTTTTGGCAGGTGCTCGTCGGGCTGGTGCTGATCCAGATAGCCTCCAACACGGCGCAGGGGCCTTGGCAGGCGCTGATGCCTGATCGGGTGCCCGCCGCCCAGCGGGGAGCTGCCTCGGGGCTCAAGGCGGCCCTGGACATCGCTGGTTTCGTGGTGGGCCGTCTGGCCGCTGGGTACCTGATCAGCCATCACGCGAACGTCGGGATGCGCGCTGTGCTCTGGACGGTCAGCGTCCCCACCTTGGTGTGGCTGGTTTGCCTAGTGGCGACGCTGCCCATGTCTCATGAGCGTCTGGTGCCCGCCGCTCCCCCTCGCCGTAGCCTCCGAGAGGCGCTCTTTCAGGCCTTTGCCGTGGATCTCAAGACCTATCCCGCCTTTGGACGCTGGTTCGTTAACCGCGCCCTCTTCTGGGGCGCGTTCATCGCTGTGAACACCTTTTTGCTCTTTTACCTCATGGACGTGGTAGGCCTCAGCGAGGCCGGGGGACAGCGGTTCGTGGGCCAGCTGTCAGCCCTGTTGGGTGTGGCGTTGGTGGGGGCCACGATCCCCTCGGGCTACCTAGCCGATCGGATCGGACGTCGGCCGCTGCTCATCGCCGCCGGGGTCATGGCGGCCGTCGGCACATCTTTGGTCTTGGTGGTGAGGAACCTGGTGGCGCTCTTGGCGTGCGGCGTCCTGATCGGCGTGGCGATTGGCGTGTTCCTGAGTGCCAACTGGGCGTGGATCACCGATATTGTGCCGGCGGCGGAAGCGGCTCGCTATCTGGGGGTGGCCAACGTGGCCACAGCGGCGGGTAGTGGGGCTGGTCGTTTGCTAGGGGGCGTAGTGATCGACCGAGTGAACGGGCTATTCGCCTCGGGGACGGCTGGCTATTCCCTAGTGTACGCCTTGGCGGCCTTGGCCTTTTTGCTTAGCGCCGTGGCGGTGCTCCCGCGAGGCGGCGAGCTGTCCCAAGAGGCCCCGATCGAGAGCCTCGCGACTTAGTCCCCGCCGGCCGGCCGCATGCCAAAGTGGTCGTCCATCTCTTCCATCTTGCCAGTGACGCAAAAGATCACCCGCTCGCAAATGTTGGTGGCGCGGTCAGCGGCCCGTTCCAGGTTATGGGCCGCCCACAGGAGGTGGTTGGCCTGCTTGAGGTTGCTGGGGTCAGCCACGATCAACGCCATCAGCTCGCGGTTGACCTGGTTGTAGAGCTCGTCCACTTCATGATCTTGGGCTGGCACCTGCCTCGCCAGCTCGATGTCGCGGTCCTCAAAGGCCTTGAGGGCCAGCTGTAGCATCTTGACGGCCTTGTCGGCCATCAGCGAAATGTCTGTCAGCGGCTTGATCAGGGGAACGTCTCCGATCAGCAGGTTGATCTTGGAGATGCCCTTGGCATAGTCGCCGATGCGCTCCAGCTCGGTGATGATCTCGAGCATGGCCGCCAGAAGGCGCAGATCGCCCGCCAGCGGCTGCTGCGTGGCGATCAGCACCATGATTTCGCTCTCGATGGCAAATCGCTTGCGGTTGATGATCACGTCCAGCTTCATCAGCCGTTTGGAGCCCTCGAAATCGCGTTCCTGGAGGTAGACGACGGACTGGACGACGTTCGAGAGCACAAGTTCGCCCAGGGTGGCGACCTCCTGCTTGAGGTTCTGCAAAGCCGCGTCTAGCGTTTGTCTGGTCACAGCGAACCCTCCTTGGGCGCTAATAGAGTTGAATAGGCGGCTAGCCGTAGCGTCCCGTGATATACCCCTCGGTGCGGGGGTCGCTTGGGCTGGTAAAGATGCGGTCGGTGGGACCGTACTCTACCATGCGGCCGATCTGGTCGTCTCCGACCATGAAAAAGGCCGTCTCGTCGGAGACCCTGGCGGCTTGCTGCATGTTGTGGGTCACGATGACGATGGTATAGTCGGCGGCCAAGGTGCGCATGAGATCCTCGATCCGCAAAGTGTCGATCGGATCGAGGGCCGAGCAGGGCTCGTCCATCAGGATTACCTCGGGCCGCACGGCGATGGTACGGGCGATGCAGAGGCGTTGCTGCTGCCCCAAGGCCAAGGAGAGACCATCCTGTCTCAAGTCATCCTTGACCTCGTCCCACAGGCCAGCCTCGCGCAGGCTCTGCTCCACGATCTCGTCCAGGCTGCTACCATGATTCTTCTGGCGCATGACCCGTGGCCCAAAGGCGACGTTGTCATACACCGACTGGGGAAACGGGTTGGGCCGCTGGAAGACCATGCCCACACGTTGGCGCAAGCGGACGACGTCCTGCGAGTCGGCATAGATGTCCTCGCCGTCAAGCAGGATGGTTCCCACAGCCCGGGCCCCGCGGATGGTGTCGTTCATCCTGTTCAGGCACCGCAAAAAGGTGGACTTGCCACACCCAGAGGGCCCGATCAACGCCGTGATCTGGCGCTCGGGTATGGCCATCGTGATGTCCTTGAGGACCTGACGGCTGCCGTAGAAAAAGTCGACGTGCTTTGCTTCGATCTTGGGCATTGTCGCTCAGCGCGGGGTTTGGTCAGCCAAAACGCCCCGTGATGTACTCCTCCGTGCGATGATCCTTTGGCGCCGTGAATACCTGCGACGTGGGTCCGTGCTCCACCAGCTCTCCCAGCATGAAAAAGGCCGTGTAATCCGAGATGCGAGCGGCCTGCTGGATGTTGTGAGGCACGATGATGATCGTATAGCGCTGCTTGAGTTCGATTAGCGATTGCTCCACCAGCGATGTGGAGATAGGGTCGAGCCCCGAGGTAGGTTCGTCCAGCAGGAGGACCTCAGGCTCGAGGGCCAGGCTACGCGCGATGCATAGCCGCTGCTGTTGCCCGCCCGATAGCTGACTAGCGGGCGTGTCGAGGCGATCCTTGACCTCATCCCACAGGGCGGCCCGTTGCAGGCTCTGCACCACCAGCGCGTCGAGGCTCTGACGGTCTCGGATGCCGGCCAAGCGCGGTCCGTAGATGACATTGTCGCGGATGGTGCCCGGCAGCGGCAGGGGCAGGGCGAATACCATGCCGACGCGACGCCTCAGGGTGGGGACGTGTATATGGGGGGCATAGATATCCTCGCCGCCCAGTAGGATCGTCCCCGACATGCGGGTGCCCTCGACGGCGTCGTTGAGTCGGTTGATCAGGCGCAGCAGGGTGGTCTTGCCGCTCTGGGCGGGCCCAAAGAACGACGTAACGGCATGTTCGGGAATGTCGAGCGTGACGTCCTTGAGCGCCTGATGCTCGCCATAGGCGTAGGATATGCCTTCCAGCTTGATCTTGGGGACCGCGGCCAGGCTGCCCATCAGCGGCTCTACCATGTGCGTCGCCGCCGATAGTAGCTGCGCACCAGTGTCGCGGCTGTGTTCATCGAGAGAACCAGGGCCATCAGAACAAGCGCCGTCCCATACTGGATCTCCTCTGGCATGCCGGGCACCTGGGTGCTGACGACGTAGAGGTGATAGGGCAAGGTCATGACCTGATCCATGGGCGACTTGGGCAGGCTGGGCAGGTAAAAGGCCGCCACGGTGAACAGGATCGGCGCCGTCTCGCCGGCTGCGCGCAAGAGTCCCAGGATGATACCGGTGATGATGCCCGGCGTCGCCTGGGGCAGGATGATGTTGCGGATACCCTGCCATTTGGTGCCGCCAAGGCTAGCACTGACGGTGCGGTACTCGCGCGGGACGGCCCGGAGCGCCTCCTCGGCCGTGCTGATCACTACTGGCAACGTCATGATGCCCAGGGTGAGGGATCCGGCTATCACCGACGTGCCCAGCCCAAGGAACAGGACAAACATCCCTAGGCCAAAGAGCCCATAGACCACTGAGGGGATACCGGCCAGGTTGACGATGGCCAGCCGAACGGCGCGGGTCAGGGCGGTATCACGGGCATACTCGGCCAGATAGATGGCGCCGGCCACGCCTACCGGGATGGCAGTCACCGCCGTGCCTACCGTGAGCAGCAGCGTCCCGATGATGGCGGGAAAGATGCCCCCAGCCTTCATGCCGTCGTAGGGCATCTCCGAAAGAAAGCCCCAGCTTAGCGCCGGCAGGCCCTTGGCCACAATGATCGCCACCACGCCAAGGATGGGTATCACGACGGCGATGGCCACCAGCGTCATCAGCGCGTACCCGATCTTTTCCAGGGATCGCTGGGCCATCAGCGCAGACCCCCTCCCGCTCGCTTTTTGAACATGACGGACGCGGCAGCCAGGTTGATCAAAAAGGTGATGATGAACAGGATGATGCCGATGCCAAATAGGGCGCGGTAATGCACGCTCCCATTGGCGACCTCGCCCATCTCGGCGGCAATGGTGGCGGTCATGGTGCGCACCGGTTTCATCACGGCGTCCAGCTCGATAGGCATGCGCGCGGCGTTGCCGGTGACCATCATCACGGCCATGGTCTCGCCGATGGCGCGGCCCATGCCCAGCATGATGGCGGTGACGATGCCAGGGCGGGCGGCCGGCACGGTGACCCGCCAGATGGTCTGCCAGTGAGACGCGCCCATGGCCAGCCCGGCGTCACGGTAGGTCTTGGGCACAGCATCCAGCGCATCCTCGGCCACGCTGATGACCGTGGGAAGGGCCATATATCCCAGCACCAGGGCTCCTGTCAGCGCCGTTAGCCCGGTGGGTGCACCCAGGGCCTCGCGGACGATGGGGCTGATATAGCGCATGCCAAAGAACCCCAGCACCACCGATGGGATGCCGGCGAGCACCTCGATCAGCGGCTTGAGGATGTCGCGAGCCCAGGCGGGCGCTACCTCGCGCACGAATACGGCGGTGATGACACCCAGCGGCACCGCCAACACCAACGCCAAAAAGGTCACAAAGAGCGAACCCAGAATCAGCGGCAGGATGCCATAGTAGCCAAACGTGGGATACCAGCGCGTGTCCAGCAAGCTTCCCAGCGGTACCTGCCAAAAGAGGGGGGCGCCCTCATACAAGAGAAACGCGAGGATCAGGATCACAAAGCCGATGGTGGACAGGCCCATCAACCTGATCACGGCCTCGACGGCGAACTCGCCCCACTGTTTGAGGCGCACCGCAAAGGCGACGCGCGGCTGGTCCACGTTCTTGAGACTAGACTCGCTCATCCATCTCCCATGCCTAGTTGGTCAAGGGTACGAAACCGAGATCGTCCACCGTGGCTTGTCCCTCCGTCAGGATCCAGTTGAGATAGGTCTGGACGTGTTCAGACGGATCTGCGTCCGTGTACATGAACAGGGGCCTGGCGATGGGATAGCTGTCGTCGTTCACCGTGTCCGCGGACGGCATGACATAGGGGCCGTCGCCAGATCGTGCCACGGCCACGACCTTGACGTGCGGCGTGACGTAACCCAGCCCATCATAGCCGATGGCGTTCGGATTCTGGCGCACCTCTTCGATGATGCCCTCGGACGATGGCATCAACAGGGTGTCGGTTGAAAAGAGGAGATCGCTCTCCTCGCCCTGGCGAACCACTTCTTCCAAAAAGTAGACATAGGTGCCCGAGTTGGATTCCCGTGACAGCAGCACGATGGGACGATCCTCACCTCCCACCTGACGCCAATTGGTGATCCTGCCGGTATACATGTCCGAGATCTGCTGCAGGGTGAGCTTTTCCACTGGATTGTTGGGATTGACGATCACGGCGATGGCATCCAGCGCTACGATGTGCTCGACCGGCTCGATGCCGTTGCGCCGAGCGGCCTCAATCTCCTCCTGCTTGATGTCACGCGAGGCGTTGGCGATGTCCACGGTGCCGTTGATCAGGGCCGCAATGCCGGTGCCCGAGCCGCCTCCGGTCACCGAGATGCGCACGTTGGGCTCGATCTGCATATACTGCTCGGCCCAAGCCAACGCCAGGTTCACCATCGTGTCGGAGCCCTTGTTTTCGATAACCTCAGCCGGGGCCGTCGCTGCTCCGGGGGACGTGTCAGCGGGCGAGCAGCCAACGAGGCCAGCCGCCAGGGCCAGCATGGCGAAAAGGATCACCCAAAAGCGAGGCCGGGGCATCGCTCTCGACGACCCCTCTCCATGGCTGGAACTCTGTCGCAACAGTCTCATCCTTTGCCCAGTGCGCGCCGCGACACCGATACCATTCTAGCAAGGGGCCGACTCGAGTCAACTGAGGCTTGCCTGGCGGGAGTCTCGGCTAGCCTTGCCAGGGACGGTCAAACCGCCCATCCGCAAAGACCTCGCCGACCTGCTTGCGTGGCCTGGGTTCGGGAGAGACGTCGGGCACGCCGATAGGCGTGCAGGCCACGACCTCGGCCCCGTCGGGGATGCCGCAGACCTGCTTGACCTGGTCGGGGTCAAAGGCGCCGATCCAGCAGGTGCCATAGCCCAGCGACCACGCGGCCAAGACCATGTTCTGCATAGCGATGGCAACGTCCACCGCATACCACTTGGCGCTGACGTCGGGCAGGCCAACCCCCACCAGGATGTAGGCGGCCTGGGCCATCCACTCTTGCCCACGGCAGGCCTGAGCAAGGGCGGCCTTTTGCTCTGGCTCGGAGACTAGAACAAAGCGCCAGGGTTGTCGGTTGGCGGCCGAGGGGGCTAGCCGGCCGGCCTCGATGATCTGGGCCAGATGCTCCGCAGGGATCGGATCGGGGCGGTATCGACGCACGCTGCGGCGCTCACGGATGGTCTGCAGGGTGTCCATAAATTCTCTTTTGTACGGATGCTAACGATACGCTCTAGTAATGGTAGCAGCTCCCGCCGATGAACTCGCGCAACAGCGAATCGGGCGGGATGGGTGACTCGTCCGCCACCGGCGTGATGGCGCTCAGTAGCTGGTGAATACGCTCGGCCCGGCGATGCGCATCGGTGCGCAGTGGGTCGTCGCGATATTGCTCCTTCCATTGAGCGAACTGGCGAGCCAGACGGTTGGCCATTACCGGTAGCTCGTACGGTAGGCTACTGTTGACGATATAGTCCACAGAGCCGATATAAGGCATGATGTGGCGCAGTTCGCTACTCCGGACATAGTGCCAATGCTCCAAGGTCTGGGTGGGACTGTAGGCCCGATGGGCAGTGTCACGCTCCATCCGCCTCATGAGCCGCAGGTCGGTCCACCGGACATAGCGGCCGTCCGGTCCCTTCATCTGGAGGAGCGGCTCGATATAGAGCAGGAACTTGGCCTCACTGGGGATGCTGGCCGTCAGATCGGGGTAGAGGCCGTGGAGGCTATCAATCAGAATGATGTCGCCCTCGTTCAGCTTCAGTGCGGTGTGGTTCAGATGGCGCTTGCCGGTGCGGAAATCATAAAAGGGAATCTGCACCTCCTGCCCTTCCACCAGTGCCGCCAGGTGCTCATTGATCAGCTGCAGGTCCAGGGCCTGAGGGGTCTCATAGTCATAGTCACCGAACTCGTCTTGGGGATGGAGCGCGAGATCAAAAAAGTAGTTGTCGACCGTCAGCGGCACCAGACGCACATCGCAGTGGGTCATCAGGTGGCTCAGCTTGATCGTCGTCGTGGTCTTGCCGGACGACGACGGCCCCGCGATGACGACCACCCGAACTTGCTCGCAGCGCTCTGAGAGAAGCTCGGCGGCGCTAGAGATGTCCTCGGTGTAGCGCCGGTCGGACTCGTGGACAATGTCGGTGAACTCGCCGCGCGCGAGTCGCGCATTGAGGTGATCGACAGTGTGGAGATTGTGCGTGACGGCCCAATCGAGGCTGTACCAAATCTTGCGCCAGGGGATATAGTCGTCGGTACGAGCGGCCTTGTGCGCCTCCTGCTGGCGGCGTCGGGCCCGCTCGTTGCGATAGAGGATGAACGCCTTGGCCGTGTCGGCATAGCCGGCCTCGATAAGCACGCGCTCGACGACGTCCTGAACCTCCTCCACCGTGGGATGCTGGCCCTTGGGCGTTTGTGATTGGAGGATCTCTACCACCTGGTCGGTTAGCTGTTCGGCGATGGTGCGGTCGCGGCCGCCGACCGCCACCGCCGCACGGTAGATGGCATTGGTGATGCGCTCCCGCGTAAAGGGCACCACCGCGCCGGTGCGTTTGACTATGTGCGTGAGCTTGGCCATCTGGCGACCCTCCTCGGCTCCGCTGGGTCGGCTAGAAGCGACGATCGGCGTCATGGGGCACCACGTCGCAGGTCTCCTGATACCAGGTCAATAGCCGTTCCTTGAGTTGGGTCAGTTCGTCACGCAGGGAGGGATCATCGATGCGGTTCTCCAGCTCCAGGGGGTCGGCGATGAGATCATACAACTCGTCCTGCTCGTACAGCCGACGGACATACTTGAACCTATCGGTGCGACACATGGTCGCCTTGGTGTGTTCCGGCCCTTCGCTGGATTGCAGGTTCACGCGGGGCCAGTAGAGGCCGTCCGGGCTTTGCGCAGAGGTGCTCTCCAGCTCCATGCAGTGTCGCTCGCCGTGAAGGCGGCCACCCTCGCAAAAGACCGCATCGCGGTGGGACTCGGCCTCGCCGGCGATGGCGGGCAGCAGCGACCGACCAAAGTGGGTGTGCTGCGGCGAGATGCCGGTGAGGGCCTCCACGGTGGCGGGCATGTCGATCAGTTCCACCAGGGCATCGCGAACACCCGGCTGGACCGCATGCTCTTTGGGCGGCTTGACGACTAGCGGCACGCGCGTCAAGCAGTCCTCAAAGGTGTTCTGCGTCTTTTCCACGAGGCCATAGTCGCCGGTAAAGTCGCCGTGGTCGGCAAACACGAACAGGGCGGTATCGTCATAGATGCCGGCCTGCCGCAAGGCGCGCGTGATCATGCCGATCTGGTGGTCGACGCGGGCACACATGCCATAGTAGGTCGCCCTGAGCTCGGTCCAGCGTTCCTCGCTCCAGCTCTGCAGCCTCTGCCGGTCAGCGATGCCCCGGAGGATGCTGGGCTTGCCGCGCCACTCTGGCGGGGCGGGGGCGCGAGGGGGCAAGGCGTCGCGGTCGATAAGGCTGTACCAGGGGTCCTCCACGGCATAGGGCGGGTGCGGGTAGGTCAGTGGGAGGTAGATGCACAGCGGCTGATCGGTGGGCGGATCCAGAATCAGATCCACCGCGCCCTGGACGTTGGCCCAGTCGGCGTCCCAGTAGGGCTCCTCCTCGCCTGTCTCGAGGCGGCCCACGTAGAAGGAATAGTAGCTGTCGCCCTCGGGCTTTCCACGCCACTCATCTTGGCGGTCGTTGGCCCACATGGGGCGCGGGCTGGACGTGGGCCGATACTTGACCGTGCAATAGGCGTCATAGCCGTTCTGCCCAGGGACGAGATCGTTCTTGCCTCCCCACCAAACATAGTAGCCAGCCTCTTTCAGCGTTCGCAGCAGCACCGGCTCGTCGGGACGCATCATGTGATGCATCGTGCGGTGGCCCCGCACATGCGGATACCAGCCGCTCATGAACGAGCAGCGGCTAGGGGTGCAGACGGGGTTCTGGCAAAAGGCGTTGCGGAACGAGACGGCGTCCTCTTGGACCATGCGGTCCAGGTTGGGCGTGATGGCGGCCGGGTTGCCCATATGCCCCAGCACGTCGCCCCGCCATTGGTCCGGGTTGAACAGGATCAGATGAGGTCGAGATGGCACAGGTTCCTCCGTTTTATGTGGCCGGTCTCCTCACTCACTTTTTATCTGCCGATACTGGAGTGCTTCGGCCAAGTGCACAGGCGCGATCTGCTCGCTCTGGGCGAGGTCGGCGATGGTGCGGGCCAGCTTGAGGACGCGGTGGTAGCCACGGGCGCTGAGACCGAGCTGGCGCATGGCGGCCTTGGCCAGGGCGCGTCCTTCGGCGTCCAGCGTACAGTGCTGGCGAATCTCCTTGGGGCCCATGTCGGCGTTGCAGTAAAGCTTTGTGCCGGCAAAGCGCGATCGTTGAGAGGCGCGGGCCGCTTCCACTCGCTCGCGCACGGCGTGCGAGCTCTCGCCCATCTGGGTGTTGGTAAGCTTTTCATAGTCGACCCGCGGCACCTGTACGTGGATGTCCAGCCGGTCCATCAAAGGTCCCGAGATGCGCTTCTGATAGCGTTCGATGCTCCCGCGCGAGCAGGTGCACTCGTGAGTGGGGTCGCCAAAGTAGCCGCAGGGGCACGGGTTCATGGCGCCCACCAGCATAAAGCTGGCCGGGAAGCAGAGCGAGCCCGATGACCGCGAGATGGTAACGACGTGATCCTCCAACGGCTGGCGCAAGACCTCGAGGGTGCGCATCCCAAACTCGGGGAGCTCGTCCAGGAACAGCACGCCGCGATGGGCCAGTGATATCTCGCCGGGGCGGGGCCAGTGCCCACCGCCAACCAGCCCAGCTTGTGAGATGGTGTGATGGGGTGCCCGGAAGGGGCGATGGCGGATCAGGGGCTGGTCCGAGGGCAGCAACCCGGCCACGGAATAGACCTTGGTGACCTCGAGTGCCTCCTCGATGCTGAGGCGCGGCAGAATCGAGGGCAAGGAGCGGGCCAGCAGAGTCTTGCCGGTGCCGGGCGGTCCGGCCATCAGCACGCAGTGACCTCCGGCAGCCGCGACCTCGAGGGCTCGCTTGACGTGCTCCTGTCCGCGAATCTCGCTGAAATCGGTGGCATAGGGCGGTAGGTCCGAGGCGTCAAAGGCAAGCGATTCGCGCACGTGTGGCTCGATGGGCAAGAGTCCATTCAGATGCATCGCCAGGCGCCCGAGGCTCTCCACCGGTATGACCGTGAGGTCCGGTATGAGCGCGGCCTCGGCGGCATCGCAAGTGGGCACGTAGAGCGTCTCGATCCCGTGCTCGCGGGCTGACGAGGCCATGGAGACGATGCCGTTGACGTGGCGAACCGTGCCATCCAGCGACAGCTCACCGATAAACATGCTCTTGTCATAGTCGATGGGGAGCTGGTTAGCCCCGCCCAGGATGCCCACCGCGATGGCAAGATCATAGGAGGGACCTTCTTTGCGCAGATCCGCCGGCGCCAAGTTGATGGTCACCTGCTGCATCGGATACGAGAGATGGCTGTTGTTGATGGCGGAGCGTACCCGCTCGCGCGACTCTTGCACCGCCGCATCTGGCAACCCAACGATGTCGATACGGCCGACTTGGCCGGGGTGGACGTCCACCTCGACATCGACCAACACGCCCTCGAGGCCGACCAGCGCGCAGCTCGTGATCCTTGCTAGCATGATGCAACTGCCTCCCAAGCTATGCCCCAGAGTGTAGCATAGTCGACAGCGTTGCGGCAAGCCTAGTTTGCCAAGCCCATGGGCCGGCAGTATGATCACCGAGTGTGCCGGACCCTGGCCCAATGCCGAGGGCTACGGAGAAAGAGATGGCGATGACATCGCGCGAGATCGTGCAGCGCACGCTCGAGTATGGTGGGCCGGAGCGAGTGGCCGCCACCATGCCGCCCCCCTACTGGCATGACATCATCTCGTGTGGCTATAGCTATGGCCCTGCCCGGCCAAACTGGCAGACGGTGAGCGGCAGCCGGCAAGAGTACGTCGACGAGTGGGGCAACACCTGGGCGCGCGTCGACGCAACCAGCAAGGGCGAGGTGGCCCGCGGCGCCCTGCAGCGCTGGGACGATCTCGATCGTCTCGAGCTCCCCGATCTGGCCAATCCCGACAACTATCGGCAGGTTCGTGAGCTCTGCCGAGACGCCGAGGAGACGCGTTTCCGTGTCGGCGGGCTGCCGGGCTTTCCCTTTAACATCGCGCGCAAGATGCGGCGCCTGGATCAGTTCCTGATGGATATCCTTCTCGAGCCTGACCGGGTGGCCACACTGCTGCAACGGATCGAGGATCTACTGGCCGACATGATCGTTCAGTACGGCCAGGCAGGGGTGGACGCGATCATGTTTTGTGAGGACTGGGGCACGCAGCTTGGGCTGATGATCCGACCCGATGTGTGGCGGCGGGTGTTTGCGCCAGGATTCGAGCGGCTGTGTGCTGTAGCCCACGAGCAAGGCGCCAAGGTGTTTATGCATAGCTGCGGCAAGATCACCGACATTATCCCTGACCTGATAGCGGTCGGGATCGATGCGCTGCAGTTCGATCAGCCCCGTCTGCACGGGATCGATACGCTAGCCCAATGGCATGGGCAGGTCACCTACTGGTGCCCGGTAGATATCCAAAAGACCCTGCAGAGCCATGACAAGGCGGCCATCGTCGCCGAAGCGCGCGAGCTGCTCGCCAAGCTGGGTGGTCCCGAGGGCGGGTTCATCGCGGGTTACTATGGCGATAACGCCTCAATTGGCTTGGACCCATCCTGGCAGGACTTGGCCTGTCGGGCCTTTACCGAATATGGTCAGTACGTGCGTTGACGATTCGCTCGGCCTCGGCCGGTTGGTTGGCAGACGAAATGGAGCCGGATGATAGCTCGACCCAAGGTCGCTCTGGTAAGGTGCCCTTCCTACGAGTTGGAGACGGTCGAGGCCGCCCTGCAGCGCGGCCTGGATGCCGTCGGCGGCATGCAAGCGTTCGTCTCGCCCGGCCAGGTGGTAGCGCTCAAGCCGAATCTTGTGCGCGCCATGACGCCGGACCAGGCGGCCACCACGCACCCCATGCTGGTCGCGGCGGTCATTCGGGCCGTGAGGGCAGTCGGCGCCGAACCCTTGGTGGTGGATTCGCCGGGCGGCCCCTTTACCCCTGGCGTTCTCAAGGCGCTCTATCGCAAGACGGGGATGGACTGGGCCGTGCGCGAGGCGGGCGGCACGCTGAACCTGGACGTGCGCAGCGTCCAGGTGCCGGTTGAGAACGGAAAGGCGCTATACCGTATCGATATGGCTGCGGCTATCGCCGAGGCGGATGCCGTCATCAATCTGCCCAAGCTCAAGACCCACAACCTGACGGGATTGACCCTCTCGGTCAAGAATCTGTTCGGTGTAGTGCCGGGCACGCTCAAGATCGCCTACCATGGCAAGATGCAAGAGACTGAGCGCTTTTGCCAGGGTATGCTGGACATCCTGATTTGCACCAAGCCGGTGCTGAACATCATGGATGCCGTGGTGGCCATGGAGGGCAATGGGCCCTCGGGCGGCGAGCCGCGGCCCGTCAACGCGCTGATCGTGGGCGCCGATGCCCTGGCTGTGGATGCAGTGGCGGCGGCGCTGGTGGGGCTGGACCCCACCGATGTAGCTACGACCGCCGCGGCGGTACGGCGCGGGCTAACAACGGGGCGTCTGGACGATCTGGAGCTGCTGGGCGATGCTCTGGAGACGTTGCGCGTTGAAGGCTTTCGTTTGGGCACCAACCTCAGCTTTGATCCGGGGCTGCTGCCTGGCTTTCTTCGACAACTGCTGCCCAAGCGCGACGCCGACGAGATGGAACGTGGCCAGGTCCGCTCGTGGAGCAGCCGCTGGCTAACGCAGCAGTTGTTGGCCTATCCCGAGGCCGGCGCCAAGTGCACCGGATGTGGCTACTGCGCGCGCAATTGCCCGGTGAACGCCATCACTATCGTAGATGGGCGAGCCAAGATGGATCTCAAAAGCTGCATTCGCTGCTACTGCTGTCACGAGCTCTGCCCCGAACTGGCCATCGACCTCAAGCGATCCTGGTTGGCCCGGCGGTTCGGCGGAGCCTAGTCTAGCCCCTCAGGCGTTGGGATCTATCAGAATCTTGCAGGCGTCGGTCGCCGCATGGGCCAGCTCCATGGCATCGGCGAGCTGATCTAGGCCCATGACGTGGGTCACGGGAAGATCCAGGTCGAGGGCCCCGGAGGCCGCGATCTTGATGGCTGCGGCGACATCGTCCTCGCGATAGACGCGGATCGGCGTCATGCTGATCTCGGCAAAGAGCAGTCGAGTGATGTCCAGTGTTGGAGGGGTTTTCGGCATGCCTACCTGGAGAATCTCTCCGCCGGCGCGCACGCAAGAGCCCGCTGCGGCGATAGTGGGCTGAGCCCCAGCGGTCTCAAAAACCACCGGCAGCCCCACGCCATCGGTGGCGTCCCGCACCGTCTCGACGATCGACTCGTGTCGCGCGTCGACCGTCTCGAATCCCAGCGCTCGGGCGATCTCTAGGCGGCGCGGGCTCACCTCGGAGACCAGAACGCGCGATGCCCCTGCATAGCGTGCTACCTGGGCGGTGAGTATGCCGACAGGCCCCGCGCCCAGCACGGCGGTGCTGTCGCCGACGCGGAGCCGCGACACGCGAACCGCGTGAACGGCCACTGCCAGCGGCTCGATCAGGGCGGCTGGCCGCATCGCCAAGCCCTCGGGTAGCGGGCACAGGGTGTGGGTCGGCACGAGGGCGTACTGGGCGAATCCCCCGTCCCGATCGATGCCTACCAGGCCGAGGTGTTCGCAGATGTGAGGCGAGCCGTGGGTGCATGGATAGCAGCGCCCGCAGGTGAGGAGCGGGTTGATGGCCACCGGCGTCCCCTCTGGCAGTCCCGAATCTCCCGGATCGGCCAGCGTGCCTACAAACTCGTGGCACATGATCAGGGGCGCCTTGGCCCGGGGATGCTTGCCCAGGTAGATCATCAGATCGGTGCCGCAGATGCCTCCGAGGGCCACGCGCACCAGCGCCTCGCCTGGCCCCGGCTCTGGGCGAGCGACCTCCTCGGTAACGATGGACTCGGTTCCCATCCAGCGAGCGGCGCGCATCGTGCCAACCATGCTATCTCCTTTGGTCGGTCGTGACGTTTGTGGGTAGAGTCTAGCACCCTTGATTGCTCGGGCGCAAGCTGCTGGGTTGACACCACTCAACGCAGGGATAGGATGGGGAGAGACTGGGTTTGGATGGTGGCGTGTTGAGCAAAAAGGTGATGATGATGGCGAACGCATGGTCCTCTCACGTATCTCCGCTTACCCGTCCGCTCAAGGCGGCCATTCTCGCCGCGGGGCAGGGTGCGGATGCCCGCACGGGCGCCGATCGCGCCCTGGAGCAGCTGGGCGATCGGGCCGTCATCGACTATGTGATGGATCTGGCGCGCCAGTTCTGCCCGCCTGAGGAGATCTATGTGGTGGTGGGGCAGCAGCGCGGGGCTCTGCAAAAGCACCTGGGGACCGATGTGAACTATGTGGTGCAGCGTGAGCCCCTCGGCACTGGCCATGCCGTCCTGGTGATGCGGCGGGTGCTGCAACACTATGAGGGCGACCTGCTGATCCTGTATGGCGATACGCCGCTGTTCCGTCCAGCGTCCATTCGTGGCTTGGTTCTGCGCCATCAGCTCACTGGGGCCGACCTGACGCTCTTTACCGCGCAAACGGAACAGGCGTTGCCCTATGGTCGCATTGTGCGGGACGACGAGGCGCGCATCGTCGATGTCGTGGAAGAGGCGGACGCCTCGGCTGACCAGCGACGGATCTCTGAGCTGAACCTGGGGGCCTATGTCGCTCGGGCGCGGCCGTTGCTGCAGGCCCTTCAGCAGGTGACGCAAAACAGCCACACTCGGCAGTACCGCCTCACCGATGCGGTGGGGCAGATGGTGCGGGAGGGACGGCGTGTCGAGGCCTACCAGAGCGGCGATCAGGACGAGATCCGCGGCATCAACACCGCCGATGACCTAAAGGCGGCGGAGCTCGTGCTGCAGCGGCGGCTGCTGCGGCCAGGACGTATCGAAGAAGAGAGCGTTATCCAGTTTGGCACGGGCGGCTGGCGAGCGATCATCGGCGAGTCGTTCACCATGCAGAATGTGCGGCGGCTGGCCCAGGCGCTGGCCAACACGCTGATTCGGGAGGGCCGCGATGGGATGGGCGTGCTCATCGGCTACGATCACCGCTTCCTCTCCGATGCGGCCGCCGATGCCGCGGCCGAGGTCTTTGCGGGCAACAATATCGCCGTTGCCTTACTGACCGAGCCCGCGCCGACCCCGCTGATCACCTATGCTACGGCCGAAAAGGGCGCGGCCTATGGCCTGGCCTTTACCGCTAGCCACAACCCCCCCGAGTGGAATGGCCTGAAGGTGTTCCAGGCGGATGGCGCTCTGTTGCTGGATGACCAGGTGCGGGCCATTGAGAGCGAGGCCAACGCCTTGTCGCGCCGTCTCGTGGTTACCTTGGAGCTGCCCTTGGCCGAGGCGGCGGGTATGGTTACTCGGTGCGATTATACCAATCAGTACGTGGATGCCGTCGAGGCGCAGGTTGATATGGAGGCCATCCGCGAGGCGGGCCTGCGCATCGTGGTGGATCCCATGTACGGCGTGGGCGAGGTCACGCTGGATATCGTGCTGACCGAGGCGCGTTGCCGCGTGGGGGTGATCCACGGGCGGCGAGATCCGCTCTTTGGCGGGCGGTCGCCCGCGCCCGATATGGAGGCTCTGGGCCTGCTGATGCATACGGTGCGCGAAGGGGGGTACCACCTGGGCATCGCCACCGATGGCGATGCCGATCGGATCGCCGTGGTGGACGAGGCGGGGCGGTATGTGTCGGTCAACGACCTCCTCTTGCTGCTCTACTGGTATCTGCACGAGGTTCGTGGGCTATCGGGAGGCGTGGTGCGCAACCTCTCGACCACGCACATGCTGGATCGTCTGGCCAAGCAGTTCGGCGAGGTCTGCATTGAGGTGCCCGTCGGATTCAAGCATATCATCGTGGGCATGCAAGCGCATGGGGCGGTGCTGGGCGGCGAGAGCAGCGGTGGGTTGACCATCCGAGGGCACATTCTGGGCAAGGATGGTATCTTGGCTGCGGCGCTGATCGCCGAGATGCTGGCCAAGACGGGCCGTCCCATCTCAGAGCTGCTCGAGGAGGTCCGCACCAAGGTGGGGCCTCTCTACATGGAGGAGCTCAGCCTGCCAGCCACCCCCGAGATGCGCGTGCAGTTGCCGCGCCGTCTGGAGGGAGCCGCCTTTGACGAGCTAGCAGGAAGCCAGGTACTGGATATCTCGCATCTGGACGGGACCAAGCTCTTGCTGGAGGGTGACCAGTGGGTGTTGCTCCGATTCTCGGGGACGGAGCCGCTGCTGCGCATCGTCGCAGAGAGCGACTCGCCCGCCAAGGCGCAGGCACTGATCGCGGCGCTGCGCGAGCGATTAGGCTTCTAGGACCTCCGACCTCGCCTCTTTCAGGTCGTCGGGCAAAACTTGACGCTTGGGGTCTCGCGTGGTAGTATCTTGAGATGCGACTGTATCCACAGTCTCAAGCGATGGCCCCAAGAATGTGGGTGTTGATCCCCTCGTTGCTCTACCGCGTTCTTGGGCACTCGAAAGCGTCAAACACTGAAGGATGTCTCGGCCCCAACGAACACCGCTGATCGCGGAATCGTATGACCGAGGCGTTTTGTGCTGAAATAGTCTCGTCTTGCGCGTTTCCACCAGTTATGATTCCCACGGGAGGGCGACTTGGAGATCAATGACATTCGGTCCATTCGGATTGGCCTGGCTTCGCCCGAACAGATTCTGGAGTGGTCGCACGGTGAGGTGACCAAGCCAGAGACGATCAACTACCGTCGGCTTCGCCCCGAAAAGGACGGCTTGTTCTGTGAGGCCATCTTTGGTCCGACCAAGGATTGGCAGTGCTATTGCGGCAAGTACAAAAAGGTCCGTTTCCGTGGCATCAAGTGCGACAAGTGCGGCGTGGAGGTTACACACTCTCGCGTTCGCCGTGAGCGGATGGGGCACATCGGCCTGGCGACGCCCATCGCGCACATCTGGTACACGCGGCGTTCGCCCAGCTATCTCGGACTGCTGCTGAACGTCTCGCAGCGCAACCTCGATCGCGTGCTTTATTATGCCCAGTACATCATCACGTCGGTGGACGAGAACGCCCGCGAGCGTGCTCTCCGCCGCATGGATGAAGAGATCGAAGAGCGGATCAGCCAAGAGACTGGCGAGCTGCAGGCCGAGGTGATGGTGCTCCGTGCCAAGCTCGCGCAGGATGCGAACTCGCTCGAGGAGCAGATACAGGTCCTGCAGGACGAGATCCAGCAGCGCCGTGACAAGGCCGTCGAGGAGCTGATGGGCAAGGCGACCCAGATGGAAGAGCTCCTCAACCAGTACCGTGGGCAAAAGGCGCCCGACGATCTGGTCTTTGCGCCTACCAACGCGATCCTGGCCAACGCGGGCGACGAGGTTACCAACGACCATGTGGCCAAGCTGCGCGCCGAGGTCGAGGAGGAGCTCGGCAGCATCGAAGAGCGGCTCCAGCTCGAGCAGGATCGGCGCGAGCGGGGTCTGCAGGAAGAGTATGCCACCAGCGAGGCCGTGGAGGAGCGCCTGGCGGAGCTGGCGACGCAGATCGAAGAGGTTCGCAACAAGATCCGTGAGGAGACGCTGGAGGATCGCGATGAGCTCATGTCGCTCAAGCCGCGCACTCTTCTCAACGAAACTCTCTACCGTGACCTGCGCGAGCGCTGGCCCAAGGTTTTTACGGCAGCCATGGGTGCCGAGGCCGTCTACGATATCGTCTCCAAGATCGATCTGAACAAGATGGCCGAGGAGCTGCGCCAGGAGATCCGCACCACGCGCTCCAAGCAGCGCAAAAAGAAGGCCATCAAACGGCTGCAGATCGTCGAGGCGTTGCGCAAGTCGGGCAACCGCCCCGAGTGGATGATTCTCAAGAACCTGCCCGTGATCCCGCCCGCGCTGCGGCCCATGGTGCAACTTGATGGTGGTCGATTCGCTACCAGCGATCTGAACGACCTTTATCGTCGTGTGGTGAACCGCAACAACCGTCTAAAGCACCTGATGAAGCTGCAGGCGCCCGAGGTGATCATCCGCAACGAGAAGCGCATGCTGCAAGAGGCGGTGGATTCGCTCATCGACAACAGCCGCCGCGGCAAGGCCGTCTCGCTGCGTGGGCGCCGCCAGCTCAAGTCGCTGTCGGACATGCTCAAGGGCAAGCAGGGGCGGTTCCGTCGTAACCTGTTGGGCAAGCGCGTCGACTATTCGGGGCGCTCGGTGATCGTGGTGGGGCCGCATCTCAAGCTCCATCAGTGCGGCCTGCCCAAGCGGATGGCGCTGGAGCTCTTCCGCCCCTTTGTGATGCAAAAGCTGGTCGAGTACAACCATGCAATCAACGTCAAAGGCGCCAAGCGGCTGATCGAGCGCGAGACGCCCGAAGTGTGGGAGGTGCTGGAAGAGGTCATCAAGACGCGACCCGTCTTGCTCAACCGCGCGCCAACGCTGCACCGCTTGGGCATCCAGGCCTTTGAGCCCGTGTTGGTTGAGGGTAGCGCCATCCAGATCCACCCGCTGGTCTGCTCAGCCTTTAACGCTGACTTTGATGGCGACCAGATGGCCGTTCACGTGCCGCTGGGTGAGGGCGCTGTTCGTGAGGCGCGCGAGCTGATGCTCGCCAGCCGTAACCTGCTGCGTCCCGCCAACGGTGAGCCCGAGGTGGGCCCCTCCAAGGATATGGTGCTGGGGGTCTACTATCTCACCTTGGAGCGAGACGGCGAAAAGGGTGAGGGGATGAGCTTTGCCTCGTATGACGAGGTGCAGCTTGCCCATGAGCTGGGGATGGTTGGCCTGCATGCGCGGATCACGTTCGTGCACAAGACCAAGGAAGGCGTCGAGAGGCTCAACACAACGGTAGGGCGCGTCCTGTTCAACGCCAGCCTTCCCAAGGAACTGCGCTTTGTCAATGAGACGCTGGACAAGAACGGCTTGCGCCGCTTGGTTGGCGCTGGCTATCGCAAGCTAGGGATCGACGGCACGGCCGACCTGGTGGACGCCATCAAGGACGTCGGGTTCAAGTATGCCATGCTCTCGGGCGTGACCATCGCCATCGATGACATCAATGTGCCTGCGGCCAAGGAAGAAAAGCTCGAGGCCGTGAACGCCCGCGTGGCGCAGGTTGAGGAGCAGTACCGCCGCGGCCTGATCACCGAGAACGAACGCTATGTCAAGACCGTCGAGCTGTGGACCGAGGCAACGGAAGAGATCACCCAAGAGGTGGTGGATAGCCTCGATCCCTTTGGCTCACTGGGCTTGATGGCCAACTCGGGCGCGACCAAGGGCGGTATCCAGCCGATCCGACAGCTGGCTGGCATGCGCGGCCTGATGGCCGACGCCTCGGGGCGCATCATCCCGCTACCGATCCAATCAAACTTTCGCGAGGGTCTGACCTCGCTCGAGTACTTTATCTCGACGCACGGTCAGCGCAAGGGTCTGGCGGATACGGCGTTGCGTACGGCCGACGCGGGCTATCTGACCCGTCGTCTGGTGGACGTGGCGCAGCACGCCATGATCCAGTCTGAGGATTGTGGCACCGAGCGTGGGATCACGATCACGGCCGAGAGCGCCGCCGAGGCTGGCGAAAGCATCGCCGAGCGGATCGTGGGTCGCTTCACCTCGAGGGAGGTGGTCGATCCCAAGACGGGCGAGGTGCTGGCCGATCGCAACACGTTCATCGACGACGACCTGGCCGAGCGGATCGACGCCGCTGGGCTAGAGGCGGTCGAGGTGCGCTCGCCGCTGACCTGCGACCTGCCCTTTGGCCTTTGTGTGCACTGCTACGGGCGCGACCTCGGGCGGGGCGGCATCGTCAAGGTCGGCGAGGCGGTGGGCATCATCGCCGCCCAGTCGATTGGCGAGCCTGGCACCCAGCTCACGCTGCGGACGTTCCACACGGGCGGTGTGGCTGGCGCTGGCGATATCACCCAGGGTCTGCCGCGCGTGCAAGAGCTCTTTGAGGCCCGTAACCCAAAGGGGGAGGCCATCATCGCCGAGATCGGCGGCTTGGTCGAGTTCCGTGAGGAAGGCGATCAGCGCATCGTGCGGGTCTCGGACACGCGGGTGCATCGCGTGCGACATGACGTGCCAGGCAACTATGCCATCCTGGTCGAAGAGGGCGAGACCGTCGAAAAGGGCCAAGTGCTGGCCTCTCGCAAGGGCCAGGAGGATATCCTCGCCAAGGTGGATGGACGAGTCATCCTGGGCGAGCGCCGCATCGGCGTCGTCTTTGAGGAAAAGCGCGAGCGCGAGTACGAGATCCCCGCCACGGCGCGTCTGCGCGTGGCTCCGGGCGATCGCGTCAAGGCTGGCGATATGATCACCGAGGGCGCCAAGAACCCGCACGAGATCCTCAAGATCCTAGGCCGCGAGGCGGTTGAGGACTATTTGGTGGTCGAGATCCAAAAGGTCTACCGCTCTCAGGGCGTGATCATCCATGACAAGCATATCGAGGTCATCGTCCGCCAGATGCTCGGCCGGGCGCGCGTCCTTAATGGCGGCGACACCGAGTTGCTGCCCGGCGAGCTGGTGGGCGTCCGTGAGCTGGAGCAGATCAACCGTGAGACTGAGGAGCGCGGCGGCAAGCCAGCCACCTCGGAGCCGGTGCTGCTCGGCATCACCAAGGCGGCCCTGAATACGGATAGCTTTTTGTCAGCCGCTTCGTTCCAGCATACCATTAGCGTGCTGGCAGAGGCCGCGATCGAGGGCAAGGTGGATCACCTGCGCGGCCTCAAAGAGAGCGTCATCATCGGCAAGCTCATCCCGGCGGGGACCGGTTTTGCGGTGGAGACGGAAGAGCCAGCCAAGGAGGCGGGTCTGCTCGGCGAGGCGGCGGCTGCCCAGCCCTTTGAAGACCATCTCCTTGGGATGGATGCGGCGGAAGAGCTGGATGCCCTCAGCGCAGCCTTCCTGGCCAAGGGTGGCGACCTGGGCGCCCTGCGCGGGCCCGAGCCTGATACAGAGCTGACGACGGAGGCCGAAGAGTAACGATGCACGTCTCTCTGATTCGACGTCAGAGGCGACACAAGACAAGCGGAGGGCTGCCCGCCTTCCGCTTGCTGCTTCTTGGCGTCGGGATGCTTTTCTTCTCTGGGGTTTTGGTGGTGGTGGGTGGCTTGGCCGCTGGCCTGGTCCTCTACTCGACCTTTGCGCGTGACCTCCCCTCTCCTGAAGAGATTCGAATGCGCAGCACGGTGTCCTTTGAGACCACCAGGCTGTACGACCGTACCGGCCAAGTGCTGCTCTATGAGATCGTGCCGCCGGATACGGGCTGGCGCACCTATGTGCCGCTTGGCGATATCCCCGACAGCTTGAGGAACGCGACCATCGCCTCGGAGGACAAGACCTTTTACGACAATCTGGCCAACTGGGGTGGAGTGAACTGGGCAGGCTTTGCTCGTGCGGTCTGGGGAGAGATCACCGGCGAGGACGCCGGAGGTGGCAGCTCTATTACGCAGCAGTTGGTGCGCAACGTGCTGATGCCCTTTGATGAGCGAGTAGACCGCAGCCAGGTTCGCAAGATCAAAGAGATCGTCCTCTCCATCGAGCTGACGCGCCAGTACCCAGGCATCGAGGGGCGCAACCAGATCCTCGAGTGGTATCTCAACAATATCCCCTATGGCAACATGGCCTTTGGCGTGGAAGCGGCTGCTCAGACCTACTTTGGCAAGCCGGTCTCCCAGTTGAGCTTGGCAGAATCGGCCATGCTGGTGCCGGTGGGGAACAGCCCGGCACTGAACCCGATTGACGCACCGGAGGAGGCCAAGCGTCGCCAAGAGATCGTGCTGGACCTCATGTACCTCCAGGGCTATATCACTGCCGAGGAGGCTTATGCCGCCAAGCAGGAGACGCTGATCATCGCCCCCGATGTCAAGGATATGCTGGTCCCGCATTGGGTCTTTTACGTGCGAGATCGCCTCATCGACCAGTTTGGCAGCGAAGCGGTCTATGGTGGCGGTCTGCAGGTGATCACGACCATCGATCTCGAGAAGCAGGCCATGGCCGAGGACGTGGCGCGGGAGATGGTGGCCGGGTTCAGTGAGTCGATGAATGCCAACAATGCGGCCGTGGTGGTTCTGGATACCAAGACTGCCGAGATCCTGGCTATGGTGGGGAGCCTGGACTATAACGATCGCTCCATCGATGGGCAGATCAACATGGCCCTCTCGCCGCGGCAGCCTGGCTCTAGCTTTAAGCCGTTTACCTATGCGACTGCGTTCATGCAGGGTTATACACCGGCTACCATGCTGATGGACGTGCGTACCAGCTTCCCGGACTGGCCCAACCCGGCGCCCTATGTTCCCGAGAACTATTCGCGTCGGTTCAGCGGACCGGTCCTGCTGCGCGACGCTCTGGCGCGATCGCTGAATGTGCCGGCAGTGGCCATGATGCACAAGGTCGGCATCCAGAGTGTGCTGGATACGGCGCACTCTATGGGAATCAGCACCCTTCGTTCATCCGGCTATGGGCTTTCGCTGACGCTGGGTGGCGGCGAAGTCCGCCTGCTGGATATGGCCTATGCCTTTTCTGTGTTCGCCAACAACGGGCAGATGCGCGGCACCCCGGTGCCCGTGGACCGGCAGGAGCCTGGGTTCCGCAAGCTGGATCCGGTGGCGATTCTGCAGGTCACCAGCCCGGATGGGCAGGTGCTCTACGAGTACTCTCAGCCGTACCGCCAGCAGGTCATCCAGCCAGAGGTGGCCTATCTGATCACCGACATCTTGTCCGACGATCAGGCCCGGATCCCTGGCTTTGGGGCCAACAGCGCCCTGACCCTCGATGGGCGCCCGGCCGGCGTCAAGACGGGGACGACCAATGACTACCACGATGGGTGGACAGTCGGCTACACGCCGCAGTATGTCACCGGCGTGTGGGTGGGTAACACGGATTACCAGAAGATGGAAAATGCCCCTGGGGCACGAACGGCGGCCCCGATCTGGCAGCGGGTGATGATGAACTTGCATGCCGATCTGCCAGTAGAGGCGTTTGAACGACCGGCGGGCTTGGTGACCGCCGTCGTCGATGGCGTATCGGGCAAGCTACCGACGTCGGCCTCGCCTTGGCGCAAGCAGGAGATCTTTATCGATGGGACGGTGCCGACAGAGTACGATGATATCCATCGCGTCTATCGCATCTGTCGTGCGAGCGGCAAGTTGGCGACGGTGGATTGTCCGGCCGAAGAGGTCGACCAGGTGGTCTTTTCGGTGTATCCACCCGAGGCGGCCGACTGGGTGCGAGAGCAAGAGATTCCCCAGCCTCCCACCGAGTATTGCGATGTGCATGGCGCCAGCCTGGCGACCGCCGACCTGTCCATCACCTCACCGCGTCACTTTGGTGGCGTGAGCGGCATCGTGGCCATTGAAGGTAACGCTCGCGTGGGCGGCCAAAGCAGCTACTCGGTTCAGGTTGGCCAGGGGATGAGCCCCTCGCAGTGGTTGCCCGTCGGGCCTGAGCATGGGAATACGGTGGAGAACGGCCTGCTGGAGATGTGGGACACCAGCGGGCTCAACGGTCTCTACACCATCAAGGTGACCTCCGTGGGGGGCGCTGGGGTGCGCGAGTTCACGGTTCCCGTGCGGGTGGATAACCAGCCCCCTGCCGTCGCCATCATCCAGCCTGCTGACAACGCAGTGTATGCGATGGACAAGGACGAGTGGATCAATATCCAGCTCCTGGTGGAGGATGACCAGGCGATGGATCGGGTCGAGTTCTACATGAATGGCCAGTTGCTGGGCTTTTCGACGGTGGCGCCATATACCTGGCGCTGGACGTTGCGGCTCGTGCGACCAAGCGTGAGCTTTGATCTACCCGAACCGATCATCGAGGAGGACGGCGATCGCACGATTCGTCGCGAGGTGGTGGTAGAGGACGGCCGTCAGATCTATCGCGAGACCGTGATAGAGGGCGACGAGGTCACCGTCACCGAGGCGACGCGTTCTGAAGACGGGTCGGGCTATGTGTGGTCGACGGGTCAGCAGGTCTCTCAGGTTGGTGGCTACACCGAGACCCACGTCATCCATGTTATCGCATACGACAGCGCAGGTAACCAGACCAAGAGTGAGTCCGTGCGCGTGCACGTGATCCCTGAGGAGCGGGACGGGGGCGTGCCGGCGACTGAGCAGGCGGATGCCGGCGGCTAGCCGACTGCGCCTAGCGCCCCAGTTGCTGTAGGTCCTGCTCGCTCAAACCAAGATGGTGGCCGAGCTCATGAAGCAAGGTGCGTTGCACCTGAGCGATGAGCTCGGCTTTGTTTTTGGTGATCTGGAGCATCGGACCGCGAAACAGGGTCACCCGGTCGGGCAGTGCCATGTTATAGCCGCGCCCGCGATGGATGGTTGGGATGCCCTCGTACAGGCCCAGGAGCATCTGATCGGCTGGCAATTGGGCCTTGCGCCTCTGCTCGGGCGTTGGCCAGTCGGCCGTGAGGACGGCCACGTTGTCTAGGCGGTCGCGAACCCAATCGGGCAGCGCCTCAAGCGCCTCGGCGACGATGGTGGCGAACTCGGCTGCACTAGGAGCGTCCATCGTTGGCTCCTCGGGCATAGTCGATCGGCGAGAGCGGCTCGACAACCAGGGTGCTCTCCTGCCGATAGGTCACCATGCCGGGCCCAGCACCGCGGATGGCGCGGACGTGCTTGCGCTGGGTATAGTCAACCTGTACCTGGTTTTGGTCGCCGGCGACCGAATGGAAGGCCGCCAGGGCCGCAGCGGCCTCTAGGCTGGCGGGATCGGGCTCGGCGCCCCCGGGGCGATAGATGACATGCGCGCCAGCCACGCCATGGGCATGCAACCATAGGTCCTCTGGGCGCCCAAGGTGAAAAGTCACCAGTGCGTTCTGGCGGCTGTTTCGGCCTACCAGGATCAGCCCGCCGTCGGCTGCGTCCAGGCGGAGGGGCTGACTGGCCGGCGAGGTTCCACGCTTGGGCGAGCGACGGCGCAGATGGCCCGCCTCCTGCAGGGCGGCGGCGACCTCGTCCAGCTCGGGACGGGATCCAGCCATCTTTACATCGGCATCGGCCTGCGCCAGGAAGGACAACTCTAGCTCGACCTGGCGGATGAGAGGCGGTATGCGCTCATTGGCTGCCTGAAGCTTCTGGTGACGCCGGAAAAAGCGCTGGGCGTTGGCAACCGGTGAGAGATCGGGGTCTAGCTGGATCTCTAGCGGAGTATCGCACGCCTCTCCGGTTAGGCCTGCCACCATCTCGGCTGGCACCAACAGGCTTTCCTGCCGGGGGCGGATGCTATGCTGGAGCGCCAGGAGCGCGTTGCCTTTGGCCAGGAGCAGCGCGTCGTCGGGCTGGTCGTACAGCGACTCATTCAGCTTGTTCAGACGCCGCTCCAGGCGCTCTCGCGCCCGGCCGATGACGCTGTGGAGTCTCGCGCGCACCTGGCCGTAGGGGTCGAGCGATCCAAAGGCAAAGAGAACCCGCTCGATGCCGTCCAAGATGCCGTCGCAGCGTTCCCAGTCGTCGCGATGTGAGGGCGTATAGGGCAGGGCCATCTCGGGGCGTCGCCGATCGCCGCTGCCCTTGAAGGCGACGGCGGGCTCCCAGTAGCCCGTCTCGACCAACGCATAGAGCTCGTGGGTGGATGCCAGTAGCGCCTGGGCCTCGCCTAGGGCGAGATCGTGGGCTGACGCTGGCGCCTGGGCGCGGTGCGCGATCTCGCGTGCCAGGAACGGGCTCATCCCCGCGAACGTCTCGACTAGGAGCCTTTCCGTGCGCGTCCCTGGCTCTCTTGCGGCCAGCTCTAGAAGCATGTGGGCGGTGACGGCCGCGGGTGGATGTTTCTGCTGGGCGGGTGGGGGCTCATAAACTCTCTGGGGCAGGACCGTTCGATAGCGGTTCACCGAGGCCGGCACCCGCCGCGTGGCATCCATGATCGTTGCGCCATCATCCAGCAAGACCAGGTTGCTGAGGCGGCCCATCAGCTCGGCAACCAAGGTCACGCGCTGGTCGCCCTGGGCAAAGGTCAGTCGCAGGATCCGCTCGAACGGGGGCTGCTCGATGCCCACCAACCGCCCGCCGCGCACATGCTTGCGCAGGAGCAGTAATAGCGGAGAGGGCTGTTCGATGCCCCGCCGCAGCGGTTGGGGCAGCAAGGCTACGGCCGGGTTCTGAGCCTCTGAAGATAGGTATAGGTACTGCCGCTCGCCGCTGTAGAGCTCGAGCACGATCGACTCGGGGCTGGGCTGGACCACGCTCTGGACGCGCGCGCCGATCAGGCGGCCCTCCAGAGCCTCGCGCACGGCTGCCAACGTGATAAAATCGAGATACATGTTCCTCTAGTACTCGGCCAGTGGCGCCGTACGGCCCGCCAAGATGGGTGGGCGGCCAATCGGCTCGCTTTGCACTGGGGTGGCTTGTGGCAGCAGCGCCGCAGGGGGTGGCTCCTCGGGCGTGGGCACGGCGCTGCTGACGGCCGCGTACTGCTCCAGCAACATCAGTAGATTCTGCCCGGTGTAATGGCCGTGGACGCGCAGCCGCTGCAGTTCGAACAGGCGATCGGAGGCGTGGTCCACGCCCTGCTGTGTGGTGACGGCGGCCCAGTAGTGAGCCGAACGGAGCACTTGAATGGCTACCTCGTCATAGCGTCCTGAGGGGTAACAGAAAAAGCGGACCGTCTCGCGGGTACGCTCCTCGATCGCCTCTTTCGACCCGAGCATCTGCCATACGAGATAGTCCACGCTGCGGTCGCGCAGCTCCACATGGGTATAGCCATGAGCCTGCATCTCCATGCCGGCCGCGTGCATCTCCTTCACCTGATCCCAGGTGACATAGGCAAGATTCCCCGCGTCGATGGGCTCGGTAAGCAGGAAAAAGGTGCCGACGTACCCGGCATCACGCAACGCTGGAAAGGCCTCTGTGTAGGCATCGCGATAGCCATCGTCAAAGGTCAGCAGGACGGGCTTTGCCGGGAGCTCGGCGCCGGTCTGCAGCGCCATGGTTAGGTCATGCATGGTGATCGTCTCATAGCCGGCCTCGCGCAGGGCTTGCAGGTGCTCGCGAAAGGCCGCGGGCGGCACCGAGAGATCCACGCGGACGGCATCGGACGGATCCGGCGCCTCGGACACATAGTGATACATGAGGATGGGCACGCGCAAGCTCCGGTGTACGCCATCGGGCGTGGGTTGGGGCTCTGGCGTGGGGGTTGCCGTGGGTGTCGGGCTTGGCGTGGATGTCAGCGTTGGGGCTGGCGTCCCGGTCTGCGTGGCCGTCGGCGTTGGCGATGACGTCGTCGTCGCCGTGGGACTTGGCATCGGGGTCACTGTATGGGTGGCGGTGTAGCTAGGAAGCGCCGTGGCCGTCGGCGTGGGCGCCTCGGCCAGAGGAGAGTCTCCCCTGGCCACAAGCGCCCCAAAGGCAATGCCGATAATGGGCAACAGCACCAGCGCATGCCACCCAGTCACTCGCGAACCACTATCCATCAGTGCCCTGCCTCCAAGCGTTGTGTCACTCTATGGTAGCCGCGGAGGTGGCCTGGGTCAATCGGTGACTCTGGTCAATTGACCGTCGCCTCCGCTGTGCCTAGACTCGCTCTGGGAGGTAGCCATGCGTGTCATCGCGGGAACCGCCAAGGGCAGACGGCTGGTCCCGGTGCCGGGTGAGGGTACGAGGCCCGTCACCGATCGCGTCAAAGAGTCGTTGTTCAACCTGATTGGGTCGAGCATCGTGGGGGTGCGCGTGCTGGACCTATTCGCCGGCACTGGCGCCGTGGGCATCGAGGCGCTCAGCCGCGGCGCCGCTCACGCGACCTTTGTCGACAAGGCTCGCGCAGCGGTCAGAACGGTCGAGCGGAATCTGCGCGAGACCGGCCTGGAGGATCGTGCCTGGGTCATCCACGGCGATGCCTTTTCCCATGTCCGACACCATGACGGCGAGCCTTATGACCTGGTATATATCGCCCCACCGCAGTACCAGGATCTGTGGGCTGACGCTCTGTTGGCCGTTGACGCGGGCGACGTCCTGGCTCCGCGAGGCCTGGTGGTGGTGCAGATCCACCCCAAAGAGGATCATCCGGTGACGCTGACTCGCCTCGAGCGAACCCATGAGCGCCGCTACGGCAGTACAGAGTTGGTCTTTTTCAAGCCCTCGGAGGCATCCGATGCTGCCGGCTGATGTGCGCGTGGGCGATCGTGTGGTGCTGCGCAAGCCCCATCCCTGCGGTTCTCTCGAGTGGGAGGTCATGCGCATTGGCGCTGACATTGGCCTCAAGTGTCTGGGATGCGGCCATCGGGTGATGCTGACGCGGCGAGTGTTCAACCGCAGCGTCAAGCGGCTCATCCCGCGCGACCAGGTCGCCGGCGGCTCGGGCGAGGCCTAGGGCCGACATGGGCAGCTATTCCCTGGATGACACCATCGCCGCCATTGCCACGCCTCTAGGTGTGGGGGGGATCGGCATCGTGCGGCTATCGGGACCTCAGGCGCACGACATCCTGCGAACCTGCTTTATGAGCGCCGATGGCTCTCCGCTCGCTCATCGTCGGCTGGCCTATGGGCATGTGGTGGATCCCGCTGATGGACGGCGGGTGGACGAGGTCTTGGCCACCGCCATGGTGGCGCCGGCGACCTACACCCGGCAGGACGTGGCCGAGATCCATGCCCATGGTGGCATGGTGGCACTACGGGCCATCCTAGCATTGTGCCTAGCCCAGGGCGCCCGTCTGGCGGAGCCAGGCGAGTTTACCCTACGCGCTTTCCTGCTGGGGCGCGTCGATCTGGCGCAGGCCGAGGCAGTGTTGGACCTTGTTCGTGCCAGAACCGATCGCGCGCTGGCGGCGGCCTTGGGCCAGCTGGAGGGTGGGCTGTCCCAGCAGGTCAGCCAGGTGCGGCGGCATCTGGTCACCCTCGTGGCGCATCTACAGGCGCAGATGGATTTCCCCGAAGATGAGATCCCCGAGCTGGCGCTTGGTGATGCGCTGGCGGGGCTGACCCGCGAGCTGACGGGCTTGGTGAATGAGGCGGCCAGGGGTATCATCCTCCGCGAAGGCGTGCGAGCGGCCATTGTGGGCAAGCCCAACGTGGGCAAGAGTAGCCTGCTGAACCGTCTCTTGCGCGCCGATCGGGCCATCGTCACGCCCTACCCCGGGACGACGCGCGATACCCTCGAGGAGGCGCTGGACATCCAGGGCTATCCGCTGGTACTGGTGGATACGGCCGGCATCGCCGAGCCGCAGGATCCAGTCGAGGCGCTGGGGATCGAGCGTTCGCTGCGCTCGCTGGAGCGCGCCGAGCTGATATTGTGGGTAACCGACGGCTCGGCTCCGTTGACCGATGAGGATCGCCAGTTGGCCGCACGGCTGGATCCGCGTCGCACCCTGGTGGTGGTCAACAAGGTGGACTTGGCCGAGGCGTCGAGACCGCAGGATCTCTTGCCGGAAGCGGCTCTTGTGCGCGTATCATGCCTGACGGGTGAGGGCATCGTGGACCTGGAGGCCCAGCTGGTGACCATGGTCGAGCGCGATGGCGGCGCCATGGGCTCGCACGCATCGGCCGCTGGAGTGCGCCACCGCGTACTGTTTGACCAGGCCTTGCAGGCCGTACGGCGTGCCGAGGCGAGCTGGGGTGCAGGTGCCACACCGGACCTGCTGGCGGTGGACTTGGAGGAAGCGGTCTATTTGCTGGGGCAGGTGACTGGCGAGACGGCCAGCGAAGAGATGCTGGATTCGATCTTTGGGCAGTTCTGTATCGGCAAGTGAATGGCGGTATAGCGTGAGACTGGCGATCGTGTGTTCGTGGCTGAACCAATACGGCGGCGCCGAGCGGGTGTTGGAAGTGCTGCACACGCTCTTTCCCGATGCCCCGTTCTACACGTCGATCTATCGCCCCGAGCGCCTGCCGGAGCATTTTCGCCAGTGGGACATTCGCGTGTCTCCGCTGGACCGGGTCCCGCTGGCGCGGCAGCATCCCGGTCTGTTTTTGGGGAGCTTTCCTCAGGCCTTTGAGAGCATGGACTTGCGGGGATTTGACGTCGTACTGAGCGTCACCAGCGCCTTTGCCCACGGCGTGATCACCTCCGCTCGGACGCGCCATGTCTGCTACTGCCTCACTCCTACGCGCTTTTTGTGGGATTATCACGGCTACGTGGAACGCGAACGCCTGGGCAAGGTGGCGCGAACCCTGCTGGCACCCCGCCTGGTCAGGTTGCGGCAGTGGGACCAACTGGCCGCCGGCCGCGTCGATCGCTTTGTGGCCATCTCGCGAACGGTGCAGGAGCGCATTGCCAAGTGCTACCGGCGCAACTCTGACATCATTTACCCGCCGGTTGCGGTGGATGCCGAGGTCGAGCCCGCTGTGCCGGCTGACTATTACTTGGTGGTTTCGCGGCTGGTGCCCTACAAGCGGATTGACCTGGCGGTGCGCGCCTTTTCCGAGCTGGGCAAGGCTTTGGTGGTGGTGGGGGATGGGCGTGACCGGCGCGCGCTTGAGCGGGTTGCCGGGAGCAGCGTGACCTTTCGGGGGTATGTGGACGAGGCTACCAAGCGCGATCTCATGCGGCGCTGTCGGGCGCTGGTCTTTCCCGGCGAGGAGGACTTTGGCTTGACGCCGGTGGAGGCCATGGCTCTGGGCCGGCCGGTCATCGCCTATGGCCGTGGCGGGTCGAGGGACACGTTGGTCGACGGCGAGACGGGGGTCTTTTTCGGCGAGCCAACGGTCGAGTCCCTCAAGGAAGCCGTTCAACGCTTTGAGGGGATCAGCTTTGACGGACGGCGTCTCATCGAGCATGCTCAAAGGTTCGACCAAGCAGTCTTTGGGGAGCGGATCACGGCCGTGCTTGAAGAGGCGGCCGGCGAGACGCGCGAGTAGGCCCCAGGTTCGTTGAGGCGGGGACGCCACGGGGAAAAGAGGCGGCGAGAAGAGTGGTCCTCTCGCCGCCTTTCGCAGCTAACAGGCTAGTAGCGCGCCCAAGTTCCGTCGTTATAGAGGACGTACGTGCCTCGAACGTTGCTCCAGAGCATCATGCCGCCGTCGAACGGCTGCACGGCCATGGTAAAGCCTCGTTCCTCGGTGGTGGCCCAGCCCAGCGCACTCCGCACCCCGGGCTGATCGCGCCACACCTTGCCAAAGCCGCGCTTGGGCTGATACAGCCCCGTGGGAACCAGGATATTCGGATCCCACTCTTGATCGCCCTCGCGCCAGGTATCGTCGTAAAGCTGCCAGGTCTGATCGTTGCGCACCACATAGATCTTGTTGGTGTCCGAGCGCCAGAACATGAGTCCGCGCTCAAAGGTCTGCTCCGCGCCCCAGACGCTGGACTCGACGGCCTGAGCGCAGCCCAGCTTGGCGCGCACTGTGGCGTAGCTGTTCCAGATGCGCCCAAAGCCCAGGACGGGCGTGATCGCACAGCTGGTGCTGGGCGGCGGCGTCGAGCCGCCATCGCGGCGCACAAACTTGATCGCGTCGAACCCCACATAGCGCGTGGCATAGGTCTCGCCAGTGACGTCGTTCAGGAAGACGTACTCGGAAGAGCCGCCGTTGAAATAGTAGGTGCCCAGGCTGACCCACTGGTTGTAATAGTTGTTCTGGTTGAGGTACTTGGAGCTCCAAGTGCCAGCGTGATAGATCGAGTAGCGAGCGCTCTTGGTCCCGAAATAGTTGCTGGCGACATAGACATAGACTTCCCAGTTGCCAGCCGATGGCAAGTTCGGGAACCACTTGGCCCAGTTGTACTGCTGGGTGCGGCTATTCCACGTCCAGCGCAGTTGGTTGCGGAAGCCCATGCTCCGCCGGTAAAAGCTGCTGGTGGGCCCGCCCCAGATAAAGCCCGAGTCGAGGTCATCAACGATGATCTCCGTGGCTCCACTGGGAGGCGCTCCGGAGAGGCTCCAGCTCACCTGGCAGAGGGCAGAACCAGCGGCCTCAAAGTACTCTACACGGACCGCATGGGTGCCCGCGCCGAGATAGATCGAGCCGGTGTGTGTGGTGGGCGACTGCTGAAACCACTTGTCAATGATCAGATTGCCGTTCACCCACACCCGTACGCCGTCGTCGACCCTGGCTGAGAAGGTGTAGGTGCCTGTGGCGGGAAAGTTGACATCGCGAGTCCACCGAACGGAAAAGTTGTCGGCGTTGATGCCGGTCGCCGGTGAGCCCGCGCCCCAGTCAAAGTTGATGGAAGAATCGGTGCGCACCAGGGCCGGATCGCCGCCCAGGTAGTTGTTGTTATAGTACTCGCCACGCCACCCAGTGGTGGGCGTGGTTCCCGCTTGCCACGACACTTGGCAGAGCGCGTCGCCCAAGTGCTCATAGTACTCGACCCTTAGCGCATGGCTGCCCTCGGACATGTAGCGCGTAAAGGTGTACGTGGTGGCCGCCTGATCCTTCCACTGATCGAGGACCAGCTGATCGTCGATCCACATTCGGACCCCGTCATCGACGCGGACCGAAAAGGTATAGTCGCCCGCGCCAAAGTGCGCCCACGCGGTCCACCGCACCGAGAACCCGTCGGCGGGGACGCCCGACGCCGGGGCGCCTGCTCCCCAGTCAAAGTTGATGCTGGGGTCATCGCGCACCACCACCGGCGCGCCGATCAGGTTCATGTTGCCATAGTACTCGCCGCGCCAGTTGACGGCGTTGGCCGAGACTGGTGTGGCGACCAGGACGCTTGCGAGAAGGACCACCATGAGCAGGGTCGTATGGATGGTCGCTCGCCGCCATCTACCTCTCTTGCTGTTCATCACCCTCTGCCTCCTTTTCCCGGGCACCGGGATTCGCCTCGCGGTACAGTCGCAGGCTCGCGGACGGATACGGGTTCATATAAATTCACCATGCAACAACGGCATTATACCATGGAGATATAGAGGCCACAATAGCCTCAACAAAGAAAAGCCGCGTTATACATAGGCTACCTCCCCAACGCGCTCACCGAGACCACCTGTTCATCGCGAATGGTGGCGCGGTAACGCGTTCCTGTGTCCAAATCGGCAAAAACCACGGTCTCGCCCGTCTCTTCCTCGGCAGTGAGGATCAGCTCTGGCTCGAGCAGGCCCAGAGCCTCCGCCTGGCGTCGGGCATCGGCCGTCACCAGCGGTGTGTCGCTCTGGCCGCTGCGCAGACGCACCAGCGCCTGATGGAGGACAGCATAGGGCGTTCGCTGCGTCAGCGTCCATAGGAGGTCGTCGTCGGATTCGCCGCCTGCCAGCGCATAGCTTGTCCCAGAGCGAACCCAGATGGTCTCAAACCAGCGGTGCAGACAGGCGTGACACTGCCGGAAGGGGTCGCCGGGCCCTGGCTCGAGCGTGAACGATGAGCCGCGCACGAACAGACGGTCGATGGTCCCATCGACAAAGCCGATCTCGCCGTCGGTGGCGATCCAGTAGCGCTGCCCTTGGGGAGTCCAGGCTACCTGCCATTGTTCATCGGCGCGCTGGGCCAGCACAAAGTCCGGGTTCACCGAGCTGGCGCCGATGGTGGCATGCACCACTGCCAGAAGGTCTCCCTCAAGGCGGGCTTGCTGGATACGATGTCCAGATGCGATGGGGAAGGCGCTACCGTGATCGCAAACATAGATGGTCAGCGGAGGCAATTGCACTAGATGGATACCCTCGGCCACCGTGTACACCTGCGGGCCGGCCAGCTCGAGGGGTTGCCCAGATGCCTGCACATAGGCGCGAAGCTGTCTAGAGAGGGCCTCATCGTCTTGTTCCTCGGTGGTCGCGAGCCAGCGGGCGGTGGTATCGGCCAGGGCGCGGGCGTCAGCGGCTTGAGCCGAAAAACTGGTCAACCACGGATCGAGCGTGATGTCGGACGCATCCGACGCGCGCGGCGGGATCCATCCGAGCGGAACAATCCGATCCGAGCCCGGCAGGATGCGGCGGTCGCCGCCGTCCGGTCGGATGAGGTACACGTGGTCAGGGATAGTCCCCCCGCTGTGGCGGGCAAGGATCATCTCGTCGTCTGGGGCCCAGCCCAGCACACGTGACATGGATCCCTGGTGCGCGATGACCTGACGCAGCTCGCCGTCGCTTACTGTATAGAGCCACAGCCCCGCATCGTTGCTGACGGCCTGGTCACCGCCAGGCTGTGGCTGCAGCATGAGGGCGAGCTCTTGGCCGTCTTCGGACCAGGCATAGCTGGTGGGAAGCTGCCCCTTTGGCAATGGTAGGCACGGGATGCTGGTCTGGTCTGGGGTGCCCACGCAGAGCGCGTCCTGATCGGCCGCCAGGTAGGCCAGTTGGCCCGTCGCGGGGTGCAGAGCCATCGGCTGACGGCCCGCTAGGGCGTAGCTTGAGTCCACCGTGCCGTCCACCAGCGAGATGACCTGCAGACTTCCTAGCTCTTCCTTTTCCGCATGCACGACGGCCCAGACGGTGTCTCTCTCGTCGAAAAAAGCCAGCACGGTCGCTCGGGTGGCCTCTGGCAGGAGATGAGTGGCGAGAGACGCGCCCGTATTGCCGTCGATGGCCTGGAGCACGGTGCGAGGCGTCTCGCCATCCTCGATCGTCACCGTCAGCAGCAAGTCTTGTCCGGTCTCACCCCAGAGCACGTCGAGCTGGACGGCGGCCATACCTTGTTGCAGGCTCGTCTCCCAGTGGTCGCCGTGCACCAGGTCGATCATCTGGACGAGGCCGCCCTGCGCCATGGCAAGCCGGCCACGGCTGAGATCCCAGGCGTCGGCCAGCTCGACTTGGGCCACCGACGTGGCCTCTTCGCCGCGCAGGTCACCGACCAGAATATTGCCGTCGCGGGCCATGGCCAGATGCTGAGGCGCCACCGGCGTGGCTGTGGGCGTGACGGTGGGACGTCCCGTTGGTGTCAGGTTGGGCGTAGATGGCGCGGGCGCATCGGTCGGTTGAGTAGTGGGCGAGAGCAGCGGCGCGGTCGTGCGCGTCGCGCTGGGAGATGGCATGGCGGTATCCACCGGCGCCGATGGCGTCGCGCTGGGCTCTGGAGTGGAGCTACAGGCGTAACAGGCAGCGGAAACTAGCCCGACGAGTAGGATGGCCCGTAGTGGCCGGGTTGCGAGTGTGCGCACGTCTACCCTCTTTGACCTTGAGCGCCAGCATGGCAAACACAGACGCGGCCTGCCCTTACCTAGAGGACGCCTGGGTTAGGGCAATAGTTCCACGAATTCGTCAAACGACATGTCATAGTCCACGCGCAGGCGACCCAAGAGCAGGGGCGTTTCGGCACGCTGATAGTAGGTGGGGTTAAGGGTAAAGCCCGTCTGATAGCCTTCGCTGGCCAGCAGGTCCAGCGTACGCTGGTCATAGCTGCCATAGGGGTAGCAAAAGCTGTCCACGGTGGTCCCCAGGCGTTCCTCCAGGATCTCGCGCGAGTCGACGATCTGGTATCGGAGGTTCTCATCATCGAGCTCACGCAGGTTATCGTGGTCGTAGGAATGAGATCCGATGATGCAGCCCTGGTCGACCAGCTCCTGAAGGTGATCCCAGTCGATATAGATCCCGTATCCCAGCACCTTGGGAAAGATGAACAGCACGGGACGCAGACCGGTTTCCTGATAGATGGGCATCGCGACGCTGTGTAGATCGGCATAGCCGTCGTCCATGGTGATCATCACGGGTCTTGGAGGTAGGGGCGCCTGTTCGGTCCAGTAGGCATAGAGATCGCAGGGGGCGATGCTATGGTATCCCTCCCGGGCCAGGTAGCGCATCTGTTCCGCAAAGGCATCGGGGTGGACCGTCCAGGTTCGTTGGGCCTCGGTGGCGCCAGGCTCGAGCTCGGCCAGACGGTGGTACATCAGGATCGGCAGCACCATGCTCGAGCCGGTGGTCTCAAACGTGAGGGTAAAGGGTTGGCGCAAGGGTTGGCCCCACGGGTCGGTCGCCGTTGTGGAGACGACTAGCTGGTAGGCCTCGGCCGTCCATCCATCCTGGGGCACGATCATCAGCTCGTTGGGGCTGACGATGCGCAACTCGCCCTCTACGCCCGGCTCGATGCTCAAGGCAGCAGCTACGCTGGCCATGTCCATCTCCTGGTCAAAGACCAGGCGCACCGGATGGGATGGATCCACGGCAAAATCATCGCTGACGGGATAGCTGGCCACCACCTGCGGCGGCGGAGGCGTGACGGTGGGCGTGGCGCTTGGCAGGGGCGTCGCCGTCGGCGGCAGGGTGGCTGTGGCCGTGGGCGCCGACGTAGCCGTGGCGGGCGGGTCGGTGGGCGCGGAAGCAACCGGTTCGGGCGCTCGGGAGCAAGCCGCCAGGCCCGGCAGTGCTACCAGAAGCACGGTGAGAAGGACAAGGTATAGTGTGCGAACGCGCATGCCGGTCTCCTACGCTGTCCAGGGTTGTCCAGGATTGTAGGAGCGCGGCACCATCGGGTCAAGCGGAGGGGCCTAGTGGCCGCTGGGCGTGCGATTTGCACGCCCGAAAGAGCTGTGGTACCATAGCGACGGTCGCGGAGGCGTAGTGTAGCGGTTTAACATGCCGGCCTGTCAAGCCGGAGATCGCGGGTTCGAATCCCGTCGCTTCCGCCTGGCAACACAGGCGGGAGAGCCATCGCCCCAGTCCATTTGGGGCGTCTCCGCCCACGGCGAGGTCTATAGGCCTCGCCGTTCTGCTATACCTACCACTAACCGACTCTTCCAGCGCTTGCATCTTGGCCCCATCAAGCCCATCATCGGCGTGGCTAGGTGTAGCAGGGGGTGGGCGATGGTCCGCACCTGGGGGAACCGCTCTAGGTCGGCCAGGACATAGCCGAAATGCCCCGAAGCTCCGATGAATGCTAGTCGGATCATGGATCTGACCCTTCCCATGACACGTACATGATAGGGGGCGGCACGGTTGATCGCAAGGCTTGGGCTCCTGGGTTGCGTGGTGGCCGCTGCGTTGCTGGTGGGCTGCGCGCCTCCGCAGGCCTCGGGCATGCCTGCCTATGTTCTCCCCACCGCGACCCGCGGCGAGACCGTCGCGCCCTCGCCCACGGCTCCCCCGACAACCGCCGACATAGCGACGGACACCGCGACCCCGCTCCCCGAGCCCGTGGTTGCAGGCGACGATGACGACTGGGAGTCTTTGGTCAAACGGGCGCTTCAGGCTCAGGATCTGGTCGTCTATAGCGATTCGGCGCGAGCGTTGACGTCTTTGGCCAATATGGTGGGGGCCTATCCTGGCCTGGATGCGACCGGGCGCGTGATGAGCGGGCCCGAGCTCTGTGCTGCCGTCGCCGAGAGCGACGCTACGCATCAGCGCCAACCCGATCTGGTGCTGACGTCGGGGACCGCTTGCGTTCAAGCATTAGTGAACGCGGGCGAGCTGACTCCCTATCTCCCTGCTACGCTGCTGCCCACGCTGTCCGAGGACATGCTGGAGCCCGTGCTGACGCATCATTGGGAGGTGCTGGGGCTCCACCAGAACAACCGACTGGGCGAGGAGCAGGTGCTCGTATCGTGGTGGGACCTGGTCACCCCTGCGTGGCGCGGCGCTGTAGCTCTGGCGGACCCCTTGGTCGATGAGCACGCTCGGGGCTTTCTGGATGCCCTGATCGCCCACGAGCCAGAGCTGCGCGCCAGCTATCGAGGCCAGATGGGTGACGCGGCCTTGACAGACGCGCCCGCTTGGGCGGTGTGGCTACGTGGCTTGGCCGCCAACGACCTGCGGATCCTGCCCAGCGATGCCGAGGTAGCGCGCTGGGTCGGGGATCCAGCCGCCGAGGAAGGGCGCGCGGGGATCTGTAGCTCGGTGCACTGGGAGAGGGTCTCACGGGGCGACCTGCGGCTGCGGCTGGTTCAGGACGCCATGCCGATCACGGGGGTGCGTTGGCGGACCTATGTGGCGCCTGTAGCGGATGCTGCGAATCTGGATGGCGCCAAGCTGGGGCTCCTCTGGCTGATGGGCGATGAGACGGGGCGCGGCGGATATGAGCCATGGTACCAGGCGGGGCTGTACCCCGCGCGGTTGGATGTGCCCCTGGCCGAGGGCACGGTGCCGCGCAGCGAGCTGGTCGGGCGCCTTTGGGAGGTGCCACCCACGCCTGACGCGGCGCTGCGGGCCGAGGCCATTGAGTTGCTGGTGACTGCCCGGGGCGAGTAGTGGGGTTGGCGCAAGGGGGGGACGATATGCGGGCGTTCATTACGGGCCTTACCGGTTTCGTTGGCCAGCATCTAGCCAGGTTGTTGTTCGAAAAAAGCTCCTGGACGGTGGGGGGAGTGGCCTACGGGGGAGAGCGGCTCGCCGATGACCTGCAGGGGCGGGTTTGGGTGCAGACGGCTGACCTGCGGGACCCCGACGAAGCGCGCCGCGTGATCGGCGCGTTTGGCCCGGACCTAGTCTTTCACCTGGCCGCGCTGGCGCAGGCGGAGGCCTCCTTTCGCGACCCTTGGCGGACCATCGAGGCCAATGCCAGGATGCAGCTCAACGTGCTGGAGGCCCTGGTGGCGGAGGGTGGGTCGTCGCGCGTCTTGGTGGTGAGCTCTAGCGAGGTGTACGGCATGGTGCGGCCGGAGGATCTACCTTGCGACGAAGAGACTCCTCTGCGGCCGGCCAACCCTTATGCCGTCAGCAAGGTGGCCCAGGATATGCTTGGCCTCCAGTACTACCTCAGCGCGGGTCTGGATGTGGTGCGGGTGCGACCGTTCAACCACACTGGCCCCGGCCAGCGAGAGGGCTTTGTCGTGCCCGACTTTGCGCGGCAGGTGGCGGCCATCGAGGCGGGCCTGCAGGAGCCGCTCATGCGGGTTGGCAACCTCGAGGCCGAGCGGGACCTCTGCGACGTGCGCGATGTGGTGCGAGCCTACTACTTGCTGGCGCAACACGGCGTCTCGGGCGAGGCCTATAATGTGGGGTCGGGGAAGGCGCGACCCATTCACGCGATTCTGGATCTGTTGCTCGAGGCCAGCCCCGTGCCGATCCGCGTGGAGCCCGATCCCGAGCGGATGCGACCCTCCGATGTGCCTCGCGTGGTGTGTGACCCAACCAAGCTGGCGGCGTGCACTGGCTGGGCTCCCACCATTCCCTTTGAGCGTACGGTGCTTGATGTGCTGGACGACTGGCGGGCGCGCCTGCGCTAGTACCAGATGGCTGCCACGCCTGGTAGCCAGACCCTTGATCTAGGGAGGAAATCACATGGCCAAGCGCGCGTTGATCACTGGACTGACGGGTCAAGACGGCTCCTATCTGGCCGAGTTTCTGCTGGAACAGGGGTACGAGGTTCTCGGCATGGTACGGCGCAGCAGCACGGTCACCTTTGAACGCATCCGTCACATTCAAGATCGCATCGAGCTGGTGCAGGGGGATCTGCTCGATCAGACCTCGCTGTTGCAGCTTATCTCGGACTATCGTCCGCACGAGGTGTACAACCTGGCAGCCCAGAGCTTTGTGCCGACCTCCTGGTCGCAGCCTGTGTTCACGGGCGATGTGACGGGCCTGGGGGTAACGCGTATGCTGGAGGCCGTGCGAGTGGTGGACCCCAAGGGCATCCGCTTCTACCAGGCGTCCAGCAGCGAGATGTTTGGCAAGGTGCATGAGGTGCCCCAACGCGAAACCACGCCGTTTCATCCTCGTAGCCCCTATGGCGTGGCCAAGGTATATGGCCACTGGATCGCCATCAACTATCGCGAGAGCTATGACATGTTCGTCTGCTCGGGGATCCTCTTTAACCACGAGTCGCCGCGGCGCGGGCTAGAGTTTGTGACGCGCAAGGTGACCCACGGCGCCGCTCGCATCAAGCTGGGCCTGGCTGACGAGCTACGCCTGGGCAACCTGGACTCGCGACGCGATTGGGGATATGCGGGCGATTACGTGCGGGCTATGTGGCTGATGCTCCAGCAAGACGAGCCCGACGACTATGTGGTGGGCACGGGGGAGACCCACTCGGTGGGCGAGCTGGTGGAGGTGGCCTTTGCGGCGCTCGGGCTGGATTGGCGCCAGTACGTGGTTCAAGATCCACGCTTCTATCGGCCAGCCGAGGTGGATCTCTTGGTGAGCGATCCTAGCAAGGCCCGCGAAAAGCTGGGCTGGGAGCCTGAGGTTCGGTTTGAGGAGCTGGTGCGCATGATGGTCGAGGCCGATCTGAAGCAGATGGAGCACGAGATGCGGATGGGGCGGAGTAGCCCAGAATCGTAACGCCCCAGCTCGTGGCTAGTAATCGCGCAGCTTTTCGAACTCGTCCAGCATGGCCATAAAGCAATCGTACTTTGTTCCGATGGCGATGCTATGGGTGGACCCCATGACAAAGGCGCCGCCAGGTTTGGCCCGCGCCATGGCGTCACGCACGTCCTGGCGGACCTCGTCAGGCGTACCGTCGACCAAGTGCTCCACCAGCACCCCACCCCAGACGGCCATCCGGCCTTGCGCTAGTTCCTTGACCCGCGCGATGTCCATGCTTGCCGAAGCCTGGATCGACTGATAGCAATCCACGCCCGCTTGAAGGAATCCATCGAGGATGCCCCAGTTGTTGCCACAGGCGTGCTGCACGAACAAGAGGCCTGCGGCGTGGGCAGCCTCGACGTTGGCAGCTAGGGGTGGGTAGCACAAACGCCACCAAGCTTTCGGCGACATGAATGTCCCGCTCTTGTAGGCAAAGTCGGTGCCGTCCATGACGGCGTCGAACGGCCTGGCGGGCCACGCACGTTGCTGTGCAGCGGCGTGCGCCATGCTGGAGCGAGCCGCGCGCTCGACCAGATCGGGGCGCTCCGCCATCTCGAAAAGCGTCCGTTGCATGGTGCCAAGCTGGACCCACTCCATGGCCAGCGGATATGGTCCGATGATGAACCGCTCCTCGCCGAACGCCTCCACGACCGCATCTACCAGCTCAAAGACCGACGGATCGGGCGCTTTCGCTTCCCACTCTAGGGGATAATCCTCAGGGCTGTACTGGCGGGTCCATTCTCGCGGGTCATGCACCAAGGTCAGGTCGGCGGTGATCTCCGAGTAGCGTAGCACGCGGCCGTCGGCATACTCCCAGGTAACGTCGTCCACCCGCCGCGGCGCCTCGGGCTGGTATCCCTTGGGTGGCACCAGCCCGAGCGTCATGGCGCATAGGTTGATGATGTCGTAGCAATCCAGCTCACGAAACAGGGCGATGGTGTCCTCGATCAGGTTCTGAACCACCTCATCGCGGCGCCCCTCCCAGTAGGCGATTTGGCAACGCGCCTTGGCTCGTACATAGGTGGGATGCCCGACGATGCGCTCTACGGTGTCAGCATCGATGGAAAAGTCTCCCAGGGGGACCCTGTCTGGGATCCCCCTCTCGAGCGCGATTCGGGCGCGTCGCTTCGATGTCATCGCCATGGCCCGGCTCCTCTACTATCCCTCGGCGTCTGCGGTCATCAACGCCTCTAGCTGGTCGATCAGCGTCTGCAGATGGGCAAAGGCCCGGTCGATGGGCTCGGGCGACGCCAGATCGACGCCGGCAGCCCGGACGGCATCCAGCGGGAACACTGACGAGCCTACGCGCAGGAACTGGTGGTAGCTCTCCACGGCGCCTGGCACCCCATTGAGGATCCTTTCGGCCAAGGCCTGGGCGCCCGCGATGCCCGTGGTGTATTGATAGACGTAGAAATTCATATAGAGATGCGTGTGGAACTGGGCCCAGGTAATGCCGACGCGCTCACGGTCCATGGTCACACTGTCGCCAAAGGCCTCGGCAAAGAGGTCGGCCATGATGCCGATCAGATCGTCGGCCGTCAGTGCCTGGCCCTGCTCGACACGCTGGTGCATGGCCAGCTCGAGGCGCGCCAGGGTGGGCATCAGGAAAAAGTAGCGATGATAGTTGGAGAGGGCCTCCTCAATCAGCGCGATCTTGAGCTGGCGGTCATCGGTGACGCTGAGCAGATGGTCGCGCAGCAGCGCCTGGTTCAGGTTGGAGGCGATCTCGGCCATAAAGATGCCGTACCGCGCATAGACGGGCGGTTGGGCCTCCCAAGTCAGCAGCGAATGCATCGAGTGGCCCAGTTCGTGGGCCAACGTGCTGAGGCCGTACACGTCATCGTTATAGTTCATCAGGATCAGGGGTATAGTCCCCTGGGTGCCGCTCGAGTAGGCGCCCGCCTTTTTGCCGAGGTTGGGGTAGACGTCCACCCAACGCTCCTCGAGGACGCCGCGGCGTAGACGCTGGACGTACTCGTCGCCCAATGGCGCCAAGCCCTCGCAGATCCAGTCCACTGCCTGCTCAAAGGTGACCACTGGCTGCTCCGTTAGCAGCGGGGCCTTGGCATCGTAAGCATAGAACGACTCCAGGCCCAAGAGGCGTCGCTTGAGCTCCCAGTAGCGATGCCACACGGGCAGGTTACGACGAAACGCCTCGATGGTGTTATGGAACACCTCCACGGGAATGTGGTTGGGTCCCAGGGCGGCCTCCAGCGACGATCCATAGCGTCGGACCTGCGCGTTAAAGACATTGTGCTTGACACCTGTGGAGAGACACGCGGCCATGGTGTTCTTTAGCGCCAAGTGGGCATCGGCATAGCTCTCGAAGGCGGTTCGGCGGAGCTCTCGGTCGGGATGGGTCATCAGGGCATCATAGGTGCCTTGGGTGACGGGGCGCTCCTCGGCGGCGGGTAGCGACGTGCGCGCTGGAGCGAACTGAAGTTCGGCGTTGGCCAACAGGCTGTGAATGTTCTCGGCGCTGGTGAAGGGGTCCATCAGCATGCCGAGGATCTCTTCGACCTCGGCGGAGCGAACGTGTTCGGCCTTGCGCTCCAGCACGTCAACAAAGTGCCCCAAGTGAGCGAGGCGGGAATCGGCCAGAAGCCATTCGCGCAGAGTGGGGATGCCGATGCTCAGCATCTCGGGCTCGAGAAAGGCCGCCATGGCCGAGGCGCGCCCAGCCAGGCCCAACACGCGCTCATGGGCCGCCGCGGCGGCCTGGTCCGAGGTGTCGGCATCGCGGCGGCAGTGCGAGTAGACGTATAGTTTGAGCACGCGCTTCATCAGCGCCTGGACGGTCTCCATGGCGTCTGCCAGCGTCTCGGGGCCCTCGCTGAGGCGGCCTTGGTACGCCACGACGTTGGGCAGCTCTGCCGCTACCGCCTTGATCTCCTGCTCGAACGCATCGCTATTGGCATAGATGCTCTCGGTGTTCCACTGGTACTGGGGATCCATCTCTGCGCGTTTCTTGAGTTCCATGGTGGGTCAACTCTCCTTCTAGTTGGATGGGACTACCGACGCATCAAGCTACTGCGCTGGACCGACGATCTGGATCGGGTTCTCAACCAGCATGGCGTACGCCAGATCGAGGGCGTCGTCCAGGCTGAACGAGGTCATGTTGGGATGGACGGTGCTGCGCTCCATCCGCTCGGCCAGGACGGCGGCTAGCTCGAACTTGAACATGCGGAACTTGGGCAAGATGAACTCGAGATAGTAGGCGTCCGAAAAATAGCCGATGAGTTTGGTGGAAGGGACCGTGTCTAGGCGACGACGTAGCTCGCGGGCGATCTCGGTGGGTTGGTTGGCGTACCACCAGTGGCCCGAGGGATAGACGTTGTGACGGATCCAGGCCGATGCCACCAGCTCGAGGCCAGTGGTATCGGCTAGCACTGCCGTCGGGAACTGGACATCAGGGTAGGCGTTGAGCAGCCAGTCGTAGCCCCGCATAGAGTTCACTGAATCGAACAGGTCTGTGCCTGAGGGGACGCCGTGGGCGTAGACGTCGCGGTTCACGCCGATCATCAGATGGAAGGGACGCCGATGGGCGCGGCAGGCATCAGCGATCCGCGCCATGGCATAGGCGGCCCAGGTGCGACGGTCGGCGTCGTCCAGCTCGGCTCCCTCGATGGCGCGGGTCAGGATGCGCTGAGCGTCCTGGTCGCTGACGGCGTAGGTGCGCAGTCCCGCTGGGCTGGAGATGGCCGCATAGCCCATGCCGTGCGCCATGAATCGGCGGAACGTCTCGTCGATGAGGGCGACGACGTCGTTGGTCGTGGTGATGGGGCGCCCCAGGGCGGCGCCCATCTGCTCGCGCGTCTGGGCCTTGAGGATATCGAGGACGAACGGCTCGATCCGCAGGCAGGGCGTGAAAAAGGAGCTGTCCAGGCCCTCTAGGTCATCGTCGTACTGGTTGGTGAGGTACACCCGTTCGATGCCAGCCTGAGCGATCAGCTCCTCGAACCAGGCATCATTACTCATCACCTCAACCGAACGCGCCATGATGGCGTCGGCGTTGTCGGGGGTCCACTCCCAGGGCGCGATGCCCAGGAACTCGCGCGAGATGGACATCAGCCAGTCATACTGCACGGTGTGGCAAAGGTGGTGCAGGTTCTCCACAATGTCGCGGGTAAGCTGCTGGGGGTCGTCAAAGGGGAATGGATCCTCGCGAAAGGCCGCCGAGTTCACCAGCTCGGTATAGTAATGGTAGCTGAGAATGTCGCCGATATGGCGGGCAGTGGGCGCCTTCCAATTGACGTGGGTATGGATGTCGACGATGGGCATGGCGTCGATCTGCTCGTACAGCTCGCTCACCAAGGTAGTGTTCATCGGTTGCTCCTCTGGTTCCCATTGGCATCGCTGCCTGTTGTTCCGCCCCATTATGCGCGCCTGACCGATCAGAGGCAAGGCGCCGTCTAACAGCCTGCGTTGACACTGCCCGTTGGCGCCTCTAGAATCGATGCTCGAGCGGTCGAATGGGTAATCTAGCCAAGGAGGCCTGGCGATATGCGGGTTGCGGTTGTCGGGGGCGGCATAACGGGCATGAGCGCTTGCGACACGCTCTCGCGCCATGGGATCGCCTGTGATCTGTACGAACGCGAGGCGACCCTGGGCGGCTTGGCGGGGTCGTTCGAGGTGAACGGCGCGCGGCTGGAGCGCTTTTACCATCACCTGTTCACCAGCGATGCCGCGATGGCCGAGCTGATCGCCTCGTTGGGGCTGGGTGAGCGGCTCGAGTGGCTGCCCACCAGCAACGCCTACTTTGCGGGGCGGATCTATCGGCTCAGCACTCCCCTCGACTTGATGCGGTTCACCCGACTGTCGCTCTTTGATCGGTTTCGCCTGGGGATGCTCTACCTGCGGACGCGCTATGTGCGCGATTGGCGGCCTCTGGAAGAGATCACCGCCCATGACTGGCTGGTGCGCATGGCGGGCGAAAAAGTCTGGCACGCGGTGTGGGAGCCGCTCATGCGGGGCAAGTTTGGGCGCTATGCCGATGAAGTGGCCGCCGTGTGGATCTGGAACAAGCTCAAGCTGCGGGGAGGATCTCGCGGCAAGGGCCAGGAGGAGCGGCTAGGTTACCTGCGGGGCGGGTTCGGCCAGGCGCTAGAGGCCTGGGAGGACCGCCTCCGCCAGCAGGGCGTGACCATCCACACCGAGACGGAAGTGACGCGGATCGAGCTTGCCGACGGCGCGGCCACGGGCGTCTGGCTCGGCGACCAGTTCCGCGCCTATGACCGCGTGATCGTCACCACGGCGCCCTCGCTTCTGGCGGCCATGGCGCCCGATCTGCCGCCGGACTATCGCCAGCAGCTAGAGCGTATCCATTACCTGGGGAATGTCTGCCTGGTACTCAAGCTTGATCGGAGCCTCTCTGACACCTACTGGCTGAATGTGGGCGATCCTTCCATCCCCTTTACGGGCGTGATCGAGCACACCAACATGCAGCGCCCCGAGGACTATGGCGGGGCGCGGCTGGCCTACCTCTCGCGCTATCTGGACGTGGCCGACCCCGCCTATGGCCTGAGCGCGGAGGAGCTGCTGGAATCGTACCTGCCGCATCTGAAGCGGATGTTCCCCGATTTCACGCGGGCTTGGGTGCAGGATTGCTGGGCCTGGCGTGAGCCCTATGCGCAGCCACTTATCGGGCTGGGCTACTCGCGGCTCAAGCCAGCGCTGCGCACCCCCGTGCGAAACCTGTGGCTGTCTTGCATGGCGCAGGTCTACCCCGAGGATCGCGGCATGAACTATGCCGTGGTGGGGGGGCACAAGGTGGCCCAGGCGCTGCTGCGGGAGGCGGGCCTGGCCGCCGAGGACGAGCAGGAGGGTAGTGACGATGCCTAGGAAGGTGGATGACGCGGGCGGCATGATCTGGGGGCTGCTGTTGCATCTCGGGTACAACATGTGGTGCGACCGCGAGGCGCCCGATCTTGGCACCGAGCACATCGTTGCGCGACCCCATCTGCGTTGCGATGGTGGCCTCTGGCGCGACCTTACCGTGCGCGCGGCGGACGCCGGGCTGAACATGATTGTCATCGACCTGGGCGAGGGCGTGCGTTACGAGAGCCACCCCGAGCTGGCGGTTCAGGGCTCGTGGACGCCTGCCGAGCTGCGCGCCGAGCTGGCGCGGCTGCGCGGCCTGGGCTTGGAGCCAATCCCCAAGCTCAACTTTTCCGCGACGCACGACGCCTGGCTGGGCGAATACAGCCGCTGCGTCTCGACGCCGCGCTACTATCAGGTCTGCCAGGACCTGATCCGCGAGGTGTGCGAGCTGTTTGATGGGCCGCGGCTGTTCCATCTGGGGATGGACGAGGAGACTTGGCAGCACCAGCGCCACTATGCCTACGTGGTGATTCGGCAGCATGAGCTGTGGTGGCATGACCTGGCGTTCCTGGTAGGGCAGGTGGAGCGTAATGGCTCGCAGGCCTGGGTCTGGTCCGACTATGCCTGGAACCACGATGAATACTACCAGCAGATGCCCCGATCGGTGCTGCAGAGCAACTGGTACTATGGCCTTGCGTTCGATCCGCCCTGCAACGAGGTCGCCACCTATCAACGGCTGGCCGACGCAGGATACGCGCAGGTTCCCACTGGCAGCAACTGGGCCACGGCAGAGAACATGGAGCGGACGGTGGCCTATTGCCGGGAGAACCTGCCGGCGGAAGGGTTGCGGGGATTCCTCATGACCGCCTGGAAGCCCACCCTGCCCAGCGAGCGGGGGCGCCACGAGCAGGCCATCGATCTGCTGGCCAAGGCCCAGGCCCTCTGGGAGGCGTGAGGCGCGGAGACGACCAACCGGCGGCACCTGTGAGAGGTGCCGCCGGGTTTTGCTGTAGCGGCTTAGTCGATGGGGGGATCCTGGTACCCAGGGAGCGGCGCCAGGTTCACCATGCGCGCCCGCTGGACGTTGGGCACCTGGAGGACCCGTTCCATGATGGCCTCGTCGGCCGGGTCGTCCAGCCCCAGGATCATGATGGAGGGCCCGCCGCGGTGGGCGCGGCTCATCTGCACAAAAGAGATGTTGATACCACGCTCGCCCAGGATCAGGCCCATACGTCCCACGATGCCAGGGCGGTCGTGGTGGAGATCCAGCAGCATGTTGCCCTGCAAGACACAGTCTAGGCGCTGGCTGTCGAGCGCGACTAGGTGGGGGCGGCCCTGGATCAGCGTGCCGGAGATGTTCCGGTCGCCATCGCCGTTCGGGTAGCGGGCGGTGATTAGGTTGCCGAGCTGCCGTGACTGACCGCGACGCATCTCTGAAATCACCAGCCCGCGCTCTGACGCCAGGCGGTGCACGTTCACGATGTTCACGGGCTCGGAATAAGCCGGGGTCAGCAAGCCTGCCAGGAAAGCCGACGTCAACACCTGGGTATCGTGTTCGCAAAGCTCGCCATCATAGATCAGCTCGACACTGTCGGCGATCTCGCCGCGCCACTGCACGAAAAAGCTGCCCAGGCGCTGCGCCAGATCGATATAGGGCGCCAAGAAACTGGCAGTCTGTGGGGGCAGATAGGGCACATTGACAGGGCTGGAGGGCATGCGCCCTTCGAGCACATCCACCACCGAGCGCGCCACATCGGTGGCCACGTTCTCTTGGGCCTCGTTGGTGGAGGCTCCTACATGGGGGGTGGCGATGACATTGGGCAAGCCCACCAGTGGATGGTCGGTGGCGGGCTCGTGCTCGAAAACGTCCAGTGCGGCGCCAGCCAGGCGTCCCTCGCGCAAGGCCTCCTCCAGCGCCGTTTCGTCAATGATGCCGCCCCGCGCGCAGTTGATGATGTAGGCCGTGGGTTTGAGCAGCGATAGCTTGGCGCCATCGACCAGGCCTCGGGTTTGCGGGGTGAGCGGCGTATGCACCGAGATGAAATCCGCCTCGGCCAGCAGCGTCTCCAAGGAGACGAGCTCGACCCCGCTAGAGGCGGCTCGCTCTGGCGACGCGTAGGGATCGTGGGCGACGACCCGCATGTCCAAGCCCTTGGCCTTGGAGGCAACCAGCGAGCCGATGCGGCCAAGGCCGATCAGCCCCAGCGTCTTGCCCAGCACCTCCTGGCCCTGGAGGGCGCTCTTTTCCCAGCGCCCCTGCTTGAGCGAATCGACGGCGGGATAGATCCGCCGCGCCAGGGTGAGCATGAGGGCGATGGTGTGCTCGGCCACGGCGTTGCTGTTGCCGGTGGGGGCGTTCACCACAAAGATGCCCCGCTTGGTGGCGGCATCCAGGTCGATGTTGTCGACGCCGGTGCCGGCGCGTCCGACTACCTTGAGGCGACTGCCGGCCTCGAGTACGCCGGCGGTCACCTTGGTGCTGCTGCGAACCACCAAAGCCTCGTATTCGGGAATGAGCTCGAGAAGGCGCTCTGGGGCGGGGTTCTTGATTACGTCCACCTGGCAACAGGCGCTGAGAATGTCCAGGCCCGCTTGGCTCAGGGTCTCGGTCACGAGTATGCGCATAGAATCCTCCTGGTGTGAGTCTTAGCAGCTACCAACGGCCTAGTCGTCCAGCGGATTGATCACCAAGCCAGTGAGCAGCTTGGGAAAAAAGTAGGTGCTCTTTTGCGGCATGGTCACGCCAGCCACGGCCGCGCGCCACACCTGGTCCACGCTGGTGGGGTTCAGTAAAAAGGCGGCCGACGCACATCCCTCGCGCACAGCCAGGCGGGCCTCATCGGCATGGATGGTATAGCGCACGGCGTCGCCATGGGCCAGCGTGTCCGCCGTGATTCCCAGGTGGGGCGCCAGGATCAGGTTCTGGAGCACGGCAACGTCCAGCTCGGCCAGTTCGCGGGGCTGGTCGGGCGGCGCCGCGGCATGGGCGCTCGCACGGTCTCGCAGCGTCAAGAGCCAATTACCCGAGGACAAGCACATGCCCAGCGTGATCTGGTCGCCGGCGCCATGGCGCTCTGCGAGCGGAAGGCCTGCGGTGACGGGCTCGAGCGTAAAGGTGCGCTCCAGAGCCGCCAGAAGCTGGGGCTCGTCAAGGGGTAGTGGCGCGGTGACCACCCGATGGGTGGGCAGAATCACCAAGCCGTCCCCGTCGGCGGGCGTCAGGTACATGAGCACATAGTCGTGGGAACTGCTGGGGGAGCCAGGCGCCGTCTCGCGGATCAGGTCGCGATAGGCCAGGGCCGTCTCGTAGCGATGGTGGCCATCGGCGATGACGACGTCGCGCTCTTGCAGGTAGCCACCCATCTGTGTCAATAGCTCTGGTGACGTCAACGGCCAGCAGGTGTGCCGCACGCCGTCCGTGTCCAGCGTGGTGGTCGCGTCTGACGGCGGCGCCCCCAAGAGGCCATCCAGGGCGCCATCGGGGTCGCGGTACATGCCGAACACGGGGCTCTCTTGGGCGTGGAGGGCGCGCATCAGGCGCAAGCGGTCGGCCTTGGGGCCACTGCGGGTCTTTTCATGGGGGTGGATGCCTTGCCCCCAGGGCACCAAGCGCACCCGCGCGAAAAAGCCACGACGAACGAGGGCCTTGCCATCGGGGCCATCGAAAGCTTGCTCGTAAGCATAAAAGCAAGGACACGCGTCTCGGACCAACACGCCCTGCGAACGCCACGCGCGAAAGCGCCTCGCCGCCTCGTCATACCAGGCGGCTGGCGTGGGGTCGGGCCCCAAGGTGACGTGCACCACGTTGTGAGGGCTGCCCCCCATCAGCTCGGCCCGCCGCTGGGCGTCGATGACGTCATAGGGCGGCGAATAGACGGGATCACAGCGGAGCGATGGAGCGTAACGCAATCCTCGAAACGGGGCGATGTCAACCATCGGGTGTTCCTCCACGAGACGAAACACGCCAGCGCCCTACAGGTGCTGGCATGAAGATTTCGGGGCCAGGCGCACGTCGAGCAACGTGCAGCGGCGGACAATGCCCAGGTGGCGCCCATGGCCTCGTATTCACGATCTGCGCCGATTCTACCCCTGGCGTCTGGGCATGTCAATCATCGCCATAGGGAATAGGTCGCTTGACAGATGGTAGGGTGATATCTAGGCTGGGCCCGCTGCTGGAAAGGAAAGCAACGTGAGCAAGGATGTGTGCTGCGCCGTGGTCGGGTCGATCAACACCGATATCGTGCTGAGGGTACCGCGGGTGCCCTTGCATGGTGAGAACCTCATGGCTCGCGGGCTGACGGTGGGACGCGGCGGCAAAGGCTCCAACTGCGCGCTGGCGGTGTCTCGTCTGGGCGCCAGGGCTGCCATGGTCGGTGCCGTGGGCGCGGACGCCTATGGGCAGGAGGCGCTGGACGCCTTGGAGGCGGCGGGGGTCGTCGTGACGGGGGTGCAACGCTGTGAGGCAGCTACTGGGCTGGCCATGATCCTCGTGGACGATCAAGGCGAGAACACCATCGTCGTGGCCCGCGGCGCCAATGATCGCCTGGGGCCCGCTCACGTACAATGCGCCCTCGATCAGGCCGAACCCGACGTGGTCATCATGAACTATGAGGTGCCGCTGGAGTGCGTCCAAGCGGCGTTGGATTGGGCCGATGCCCGTGGTCGGCTGGCGGTCCTGGATGCGGGGCCAGCGCGCCATGAGCGCCCCGAGCGGTGGGGACGACGAACGGTGCTGACGGCCAACCAAGCGGAGGTCGCGTGCCTGCTGGATTGCGATGCCGACGATGAGGCGGCCTGGCGTGCTGGGGTGAGCGATCTCCTGAGCGAGGGCCTGTACGGTGTGGTGGTCAAGCTGGGCGGTCGGGGCGCTCATCTGCAAACGCGGGAGATGGTGGCCGACGTGCCCGCCTTTGATGTGCCCGTGGTCGACACCACAGGCGCAGGCGATGCCTCCACCGCAGCTCTGGCGCTGGCTTTGGCCGCGGACATGCCGTGGCGCAAGGCGGTGCGCTATGCCAATGCGGCGGGAGCCGTCACGGTGACGCGCCTGGGCGCTGCTGCCGCCATGCCGACGGCCGATGAGGTCCAGGCGTTGCTGGACCGCTGCGGGTGAGCCCTTGCTATGCGATGTCGCCCCGCTACACGTCGAGGTTGCTCACCTCGTTGGCGTGGGAGAGGATAAAGCGACGACGAGGCGGCACCGAGCTGCCCATCAGCATGTCAAAGGTCTGATCGGCGGCCGCGGCGTCCTCCAGAGCGACTTGCAGAATGGTGCGATTCTCAGGGTCCATGGTGGTGGTCCACAGCTGCTCTGGGTTCATCTCGCCCAGACCCTTGTAGCGCTGCAAGTCGTAGCGCTTGAGCCCCGCAACGGCCGCCTCTTTTTCCTCTTCGGTGTAGACATAGTGCGAGCCCTTGCTGGTTGTGATCCGATAGAGGGGTGGTCGCGCTAGATAGAGGTGCCCCTCGCGGATCAGTGGCTCCATGTAGCGAAAAAAGAAGGTCAGCAGCAGGGTGGTGATATGGGCCCCATCCACGTCGGCGTCGGTCATGATGATGACCTTGCCATAGCGGAGTGAATCTAGGGTGAACTGATCGCCCACCCCGCAACCCAACGCCTGCACCAAGGCCCGAATCTCCAGGCTCTTGAGGGCGTGATCCATGCGGGCCTTTTCGACGTTCAGGATCTTGCCACGCAGCGGAAGGATCGCCTGAAAGGTGCGTCGTCGGCCCTGCTTGGCGGATCCGCCAGCCGACGGCCCCTCCACGATAAAGAGCTCGGTGTTCTTGGGGTCGCGTTCGGAGCAATCGGCCAGCTTGCCTGGCAGCGCGCTGCTCTCGAGAGCGCTCTTGCGGACGACCAGGTCGCGGGCTTGGCGCGCCGCCATGCGGGCGCGGGTCGCGATGACGGCCTTGCGCACGATGGCCGAGGCCCCTCGCGAGTTGTCATCGAGCCACTTGGCAAAGGCCTCAGAAAACACGCTGGCCACCTGGCCTGTAAGCTCGCTATTGCCGAGCTTGGACTTGGTCTGGCTCTCGAATTGCGGATCGGCCAGCTTGACCGAGACGATGGCCGTGAGCCCCTGGCGTACGTCCTCACCGCTGAGGTTGGGGTCCTTGTCCTTCAGGTGGTTCGCCTTGCGAGCATAGTCATTGAGGCAGCGGGTGAGGCCCGAACGGAATCCCGTCAGGTGTGTCCCGCCATCGACGGTATTGACATTGTTGGCAAAGGCAAAGACCGACTCGGCATAGCCATCGGTGTATTGGAGGGCCACCTCCACCGTCGTGCCCTCTATCTCTTGCTCGACGTAGAACGGTTCGGAGAGGACCCGTCGGCGGCGGTTAAGATAGCGCACAAAAGACTGGATGCCGCCCTCAAAGTGAAAGGCCATCTCGCGACCGTCCCGCTCATCGTTCAGATGGATGGTCAGGCCGCGGGTGAGGAACGCCATCTCTCGAAAGCGCTGAACCAGAGTCTTGAAGCGATAGTCTAGCGTCTGCATGATCTCGGTATCAGGCATAAAGTGGGTGCGCGTGCCAGAGCCGCGCGCCTTGCCGTGGTCGATGACCTCGGTGACAGGGATGCCCTGCTCGTAGCGCTGGGTATAGCGGCGGCCATCATAGCGCACCTCGACCTCAAGCCAGGACGAGAGGGCGTTAACGGCCGAGACGCCCACGCCATGGAGGCCGCTGGCGACCTTGTATCCACCTCCGCCGAACTTGCCGCCCGCGTGAAGGACCGTGTGGACCACCTCGAGGGTGTTTCGGCCCGTGGTCTTTTCGATGCCGACGGGGATTCCGTTGCCATTGTCCTGCACCGTCACCGAGCTGTCGGCATGGATGGTCACGCGGATATGATCGCAGCGGCCTGCCAGGGCCTCGTCGATCGAGTTGTCCACCACCTCATAGACCAGATGATGGAGGCCGCGCTGGTCCGTGCTTCCGATGTACATGCCAGGGCGTCGGCGAACGGCTTGCAGGCCCTCGAGGACCTGGATGTCATCAGCGGTGTAGCGGCGGGTCTCGTCACTCATGAAGGGGCGAATCCTCCGAATGGTTGCGGGATCGCGCCTGGGCGATGAGCTGATGCCACAGGCTCAGGCGGTCCCGATAGTAGATGAAAGTGGCCGCTGTGAGGCCCGTGCCGATCAGGCTGTTCAGGGGAATGGCGATGGCCGTTCCCACGGGCGATGTGAGCAGTGTCTGCCAGATCACGCTGACCCCCGCGGTGATGACGCTGCACAGCACGATAAAGCCCAAGGTGGGCCAGAAAGACATGCGTAAAAGGGTCATGCTGTTGCGTATGGCCTCTAGCGGTCCCGCACGCGACATGGTGATAGCCTCGGGGGCAAAGTAGAGATAGAGCGCCAACCACAGGGCCCCTCCCAGGAGCAAAAAGGAAAAGGGCCCACACAAGACGCTCATGAACATGCCAAACATGGTGGCCATAAAGATCGGTGCCATCACGATCACGATATAGAGGGCGTATTGCGGCAGGTGCCGCACCAGCTCGCCCAAGGGCTCCTTGTCGCCGCGAACCGCCCGCCCTACCAGCGCCAGAAAGAACGAGGCCACAAAGAGGCCTACCACCAACACCAGGGCCATCAGCCCAAGCGCGGCGCAACTGTTCGAGATCTCGATGACCAGCGCGTCGCTGGGCTCGATGAGCCGAGCGGCCGCCACACTGGGAACTCCGAGGACGTTCCAGGCGAGAAGGCCTAGAAGGTTGAGGCGCCCCGCCGTGTCTTGCAGCATGCTGGGATCCAGGTCGGGCAGCGCTGAGAGGGCGGCTTCCAGCTCTCGCTGGTCTGCCATCAAGGCTCGCATCTCCTGGAGGGCAACGACGCTCTCATCCACGATGGGAGCGATAGAGAGCTTGGGGCCCAGCCAGAGCAAGAGGTCCAACAGGATCGGCAGCAGGAGCAGCCAGGGATTCTTGCGCACCGTATCGAATCCCGCCGTGATCGTATCGATGATGTTCAACTGGACTGCACCTCCAAGCTCTCATTCTAGCACAAGAGGCGCCGCAGCAAAAGCGTCGATCGGGCCCGCTTCGCGTGCACCGCGCGGATGCATGTATCAACCATGGGCAAAGGGTCAGTCGAAAGCCTCCGCGCTCGATAGGCACCGAGCGCGGAGGGCAGGACGGTCCAGTCTGTACCCGTTAGGGTAGTAGCGGCGGCTCGGTTGCTGGCAGCCTATTCGCCTTCGACGGCTTCGGCGGCCCCTTCAGCAGGCGGGCCCTGAAGGTCGATCAGCAGATCGCGCAAGGCACCGAAAAAGTCGTCATAGCGGTCTAGGCGCGCCGTCATGCCGTCCATGGTCTCACGCACCTCGCCTAGGCTGGTCTCCAAGCGGTCCAGCAGGTCGCCCTGGGCCGCCATGGTGGCGTCCATCTCGCCCAGGCGGCTGTCATAGGTCTCGCGAAGCGAGGCTAGATCTGACTCGAGGCTGGTCATCGCGTCTTCGACAGAGCCCACGTCCGCCCGAAGCTCACTCATACCCTGCTCAAGCTCTGCTACTCGACCCGAGAGCAGCATCAAGCGATCGACCTTGGCCACGAGATCGGCGTTCTCGGCCGCGAGGCGATCCAGGCGTTCCCAGGCAACCTCACTGTTCTGGTAGATTGTATCCAGGTTGCGGCTGAGGGCATCGACCTGGCTGCGCGAGGCATAGCTCAGGGTGCCGCTATAGGCCAGAAGCACCAGCAGCATTACCAGGGCTCCGACCAGCGCCCCCGCGGCTACCAGCAAAAAGTTCGACCAGAAACTGTGACCGCTGTCCTGATCGGAGTCGGATGTGGCGGCGGTCGCTGGCTCCGCCTCAGGCTCCTCCTCCTCTTTGATCTCTTCCGCGGTCGCCTCGATATCCTCGGCTTGCTCGATGGCGACCTCGGTCTCCTGCTGGGGCAGGTCCACCACTAGTTCTGGTGACTCTGCCTCGGCTTGGGCCTCGGTCTCTTGCGCAGGGATCTCGTCTTCCGGCGTCGGCTCCTGTGTCACTTGGTCTTCGGTCATGGCAACCTCCTCTTCTTCCGGCTGTTCCAACGTCTTCTCAACCTGGTCTGCCTCGGGAATAGTGACAGGCATCAGCCTGCTAGCGGCTATCTCGGTCATGGGCTCGCTGGGGGGTGGGGGCTCGGATAGGGGCACGTCGACCGTCGGCGCCAAAGTGATCTGGGAGCGAATGCGCTCTAGCAGGCCCCGCCCGATCCCTCGCACCTTGGTCAGCTCTTCTAGGGCGTTGAACGGCCCCTTCTCCTGGCGGTGCTGGACGATCCGTTGCGCCAACGCTGGGCCGATGCCGTCGATGGCGACCAACTCGTCGGCCGATGCCGCGTTCACATCGATGGACAGGGGTTCGCGCATCTCTGTGGTCACGGTGCGTGCCTCCTTTCGGGGCGAGCCGCGTCGCTCGCCGTAGGGCCGCTCCAGCCAACCGTGCAGGAGAATGGTTCTCGGTGCGGCCATGGGCCATGTTACTGTGCCTCCATTATAACACGGAGATGCGGGCGATGCAGGCCCGTGCGGCCGAATTCATGCCTTGCTGCGCTCGCCTGGGTCCACGGGGGTTCTGCCCGTCTCGGAGGCGGCCATCGAGCTACGGAGCCTTGACATCGAGAGGCTCACATCGCTACACTGCCCTCATTCTGGAGGCGCCGCGCTAGCCGGGCGCTGGCCTTCAGGCATAGGGCGGCGATGGGATCGTCGCCGCCTGGCGGCTCTCGATCTGCACGTAAGCGGCCTAGACGCAGGGAGGCAGCGCTGTGACGTGGCTGCGAATCACCATATTGGTCGTGGAGGCCTATCTGCTCTTGGGCGTGGTGCCATGGGTGGTGGCCCGCATTCTGGATTGGTACCTGACGCGCGGCGCAGGCTCGGTTTCTGCGCTGGAGCAAGACAAAGCGCGCCTCGATGCTGCCCTGGCCGAGGTCAAGCCGCACGTCCAAGAGACGCCGCGCCCTGGCCCCTTTGCCGAGCCCGATCGTCGCGTGTCCGAGCAGGCGACGCGCATGGGGCATCAGCTCACCCAGGCAGAGGCGTTGCTCCCCGCTCTCCAGGCGTATCAGGGCCCCACGCCCAACCTCCAACAGGCCCTGCTCTTTGGGGGAATCAGCCTGCTCAAGGGCTTGGTGCCGCTGTTCCGCGATGCCTGGAAGCTGCGCAAGCTGCTCTTTGCGACTGAGGAGACCTATGAACGGCTGCTGGATCAGTTGCGAGCAGCCCAGGATATCCCTCGCCAGGCTGAGGGCCAGCTATATGCCTTGCGGGCCGAGCAGCAGCGGCTGGTGGCGGTGCTTGACGCCGAGCGCGATGCGGGAACGCATGGGCTGGAGGGCCTGCGTCAACAGGTCCATGAAATGAGCGCCGCCCTGGACGGCGCCGAGGAGCGGCTGCGCCAGGCTCCTGACGAGGAGCTCCCCACCGTGCTCGAACAGCAGGGCAGCGTGGCGGCGACTATCGGGGCGACGTTGCAGCAACTGGATGAACGCATTCAGCAGGTGGTGGCGCAGCGCCAGGCCGCTGAGCAAAAGGTGCGACGGGCCGCCAGCGCGGTGCAGCTCTTGACCGAGCGCTGGGAGGGGATGCGAGCTCGTGGGGCCAAGGACCTGAAGGTGTCGCACCAGTTGCATGGGCTCGGCGCTCGGCTGCGCGCGCTAGAGAGCCAAGCCAAGATGCAGACCATCGAGTCGCTCCAGTCGCTGGGGTCGTCGCTGGAGGGGTTCGAGCGCGAGTTGCAGGCTACCGACGAGCGTCTCGACCTTCTGGATGGGCTGCTCTCGGGCGGCTATGAAGGGTTGCAGCGGGCCAATGATGCGGTGGCGCGCGCCGAGCATCGCCTGAAGGAGCTGCAGCGCGATCATCCCAACGTATCCGCCGACGAAGCGGCGGCTGTGCTGGAGGCCACGCGGGCGCACGTAGGCCAGGCTGAGCAAGAGTTCTCTCGCGGAACCGAGGACGAGCTGGCCCGCGCCGCGGCGATGGCCAAGGTGGCCGAGGAGCAGGCCGAAAAGGTCGCTCACGTGCTCGACGCGTTGCCCCAGCGCGAGCGCCAGGTCCGCGAGCTGTGTGAGGCGATTGCACCAAAGGTCATCGCCAGCAAGGCGAGGGATCTGGACGACCTGCAGGCCGTGATGGTCGAGTATCCCCAGCATTGGGAAGAGGGGCTGGTGCAGCAGGCCTCCCAGGCCCGCGCTCTGCTCCAGGCTTGTGCTGAAGAACGACAGCGGCTGCCGCAGGATCTATTGGGGCGAGGGGTGCTGGTACAGTCGCAGGTGGTTCAGGTGCAAGAGGTGCTGGGACGGGCGGTGGAACGCCTCAACGAGGCCACCGATCTGATCTCGCAGTTGGAGCGCCAGCGGGATCAGGTGCTGGCCCAACGCGACGAGGTGGAGCGGAGGGTGGAGGCGATTCGGGCCAGGCTGGTGCCCGAGATCGAGCATGTACGCGATCGCCTGCTGCCAGAGCTGGCTCAGCGGTATGATGCCTTGCGGCCAGCGCTGGCTACCCAGCTGCGGGCGCTGGAGGATCCCAAGCAGACTCACTATGGCCGAGCCTTGGCCGAGGATCTCCCGTCGCTGGAGCGCCAGCTATTCGAGCTAAGAGATGCCCACCTGGAGAGCGTCCGCCATTACCGCGAGCTCCTCACCAAGGCCGTTCAGGACTCGGATCGCACCTGGGCGCGCCTGCAGCGGCTCGATCCCACGCAGGTGCCGCGCCCCGAGACGGATTTGGAGGCGCTGGCCCAGGACATGCGCGCCTGGCGCCAAGAGGCGACCGCCAATGAGGAGAACCCTCGCATCCTGCAAGAGCTGGTAGGCAGGCGTGCGGCGGCGCTCATGCGGCGGATCGAGAGCGTGGTGAGCGAGATCGAGCAAGGCCGGGCGGGCTTGGCCACGCTAGATCGCGACTATGCCAACATCAAGGCGACGGTGCTGGGGCTACGAACCAGCGTCCACGAACGCGGCGCGAGGTGCAGGGCACCACATCAGGGACACCGAGCTGGCGGATGGCGCTCGGCAACGAGCCGCGCAAGAGTTGGACGTGGAGGCTTCCAGCGCTTCGGCATCGCCGGGCGGCGGTGAACGCGATGCAGCGAGCGGTGACGGCGGCCGGGCGAGGCGGCCCGTCTCTACGGCGACATCCAGTCCGAGATGGAGCGCGCGGTTGGTCGGTTGGACCGCGAGTGGCAGGCGGTGGCCGAATAAGCTGGCGCGGGTGACCGCTTCAGCAGCGCAGCTTGAGGAGCGCGAGGATCAGGCGGCGGCTCGCGAGGTGGGAGCGTTGTGCGATAGCGTTCGCCGTGCGATGGACCGGAAGTGGTCAGCGACCACCTTGAGGATGCGTTCCGCCACCTGCGGGATGCCCGCTAACCATCTGGCCAGGCTCTAGGTCGGCGCTGGCTTCTTCCACCAGACCAGCACAACATCAGCCACTGATCGGGGATGGCGCGGATGCGTTCCTCGAGGATGGCCACACGTGCAGGGCATTGTGGCGGACGGTCTGGTCGCGTCCACCGACTTTTCCATCTCCATGGGCGGCGATGCGACTACATGGTAGAAGCCGCCAGATCCTGGTAGCAGCTGATCACCTGCACGCGGGCGTCGGCTCGGATGGCCATCCGTATGTGTCCCGTGGCATAGGCGCCGGCTGCCCTGGTGCAAGGGCAACAGCTCATCGTCCATGGACGCGGGACGATCCGCGCCCGTGACCACCACGCCCCCCCGCTCGAGACGTCCCAGCGCCAACCTCAGCGAGGCCAGCGACACCGGGGTCACCTCGATGCCACGGTGGGTGCGGATGCGGTTCACCGCTCGGCCACCCCAGCCCGGTGTGCTAAGGCTGAGAGCCTGCATCTCTAAGCCCTGAGCCGCCATCCACTGGCTGACCAGGTCATAGTTGCTGATATGCGGCCCCACGATCACAAGCCCCCGCTCGTCACGCGCCGCAGCGAGGGTCATCTCCCATGCATCCTGGTCGACCACGATCTTCACGCGGCCCTGGGTATAGTCACAGATGCGGGCGCGGAGCATATCATAGTAGGTGCGGCCCGTGTGGCGCATGGCCCTCTGAGCCAGATCGTCGAGGGCAGGAGCGTCCAGGTGAGGCATCACATGCGCGAGGTTGCGCCTCAGATGCTGATACATGACGTCGTTCGTCTCGACGACGCGCTCGGCGAGGCGGTCGGCCAGCCAGTAGCCAGCGCGTGGAGGCAAGGTCCGCGAGACGATCAGGCCGAGCCCGATGCCCAGCGGTCCTCCCAGAGCCCACTGCAGAGTCACAGTGAATCATCTCCTTGGTTCTCGGCCAAGATCAGCGTCGCCATGGCCTCGATGACCACGGGGATGCCGCGGACCAAGCAAAAGGCAGTGGCAACCCAGGCGATCACCCGAAAGACGCCATGCGTGGTGGCGACGAGCTGCTGAGAGACAGCACCATCAGCGGCGTAGAGAGCAAGGGCGCTGACCAGGGCCAATCCAGCAAAGGCCAGGCACTTGACCATGGCATAGCCGCTGCGCATCCAGGGGCTCTTGACCAAGAAGCGTCCTAGGGAGCTTTGGAGGCTATCGAATGGGCGCTGTCCCGCGCTCACATGGACGCTCCGCAGAGCGTCCACGATGGTGCCCCTCACTACAAAGATGATCGGGATGGCTACCGAGATGAGACCCAGGTCAGCCAGGCAGATCCAGAGCACGAGCTCGACGGTGCGGTCGGCCATGATGTCGAGCACGCTGCCCAAGAGAGAGGACTCGTGCCGCGACCGAGCGATGTAGCCATCAATTGTGTCCATCAGGATTAGGATGACGATCAACGGGGAGGCGATCAACCGCCACGGCGCACGAGGCACATAGAGCAACAACACCACTGCGAGGAGCATGGGCAGCCTCAAGATGGTGATGGTGTTGGCCAGGTTCAGTGGCCTATGCTTGGGCGTCATGGGGCATCCCTCCCCTCTGTGTCGAGCTGCTGGGCTCGGGCGGCCTGCCGCGCCTCTTGGAGGGCCCGCATGCTGAGCGGGTGCGCGTCGGCAGCGTTCATAGCTTCCCAGTGGATGTCGTGGTCGCCCATGACGCGTGATAGCTCCTCCCAAAGGGAGCGGTGCTCGACGGGCGAGCCCTTGCTGGTGCGCCAGCCGTTCCGTTCCCACTTGGCCAGCCAGCGGGTGGCGCCGTGAAGCACATAGCTGGACGTGGTCACCATACGCACGCGAGAGCGGGTCCGCAATTGCTGCAGCCCCTTGATGACGGCATAGAGCTCGGCGGCATTGGCGGTGGCAGACGGCCAGCCTCCTGCCACCATCTTGGGTGGTTGGCCCGGCCGCTCTATGGCGGCGGCGTACCCGGCGGGCCCGGGCGAGCCCAGGGCACTGGCGCGGGCATAGATGGTCACCGTCTCGATGGCGGGTTCTGGTTTGGCGGTCTGGCCACCCTGGATGGCTTTGGCTCGGCCCAGCCTGGCAAGCTCATCGGCGCGTTCGTTGAGGGCGTTGCCGGCGTGCCCGCGAGTCCATCGCCACTGAATCTGGTGCTTTTCGTCCAAGAGCGCCAGCTTGCGCCACAAGTCATCATTTTGAACCGGCGCGCCGTCCGCTTTGCGCCAGCCGCGTCGCTTCCAGGCTGCAAGCCAGCGGGTAATGCCATTGCGCACATAGGTAGAGTCGGTAACAACAGTCACGCTGCAGGCGGTCTTGAGCGTCCCGAGCGCCTCGATGGCGGCCGTGAGCTCCATGCGGTTGTTGGTGGTGTCACGTTCGCCCCCACAGAGCTCTCGGCGGTGCGGGCCAGAAACCAACACCGCGCCCCATCCGCCTGGCCCAGGGTTGGGGTCGCATCCGCCATCCGTGTAGATGAGCACCTCAGAGGCGCTGGTTTGGTCGGACCTTCTCGGCGCCATGGCTAGCGTGCCATGATGTGGGCGAGCTCGAACAGCTCCAGATCAATGCCCTTGGTGTGGCCGACGACCTCAGCTAGGGGTGTGGTAACGATGCCACTGCCCCGAACGCCCACCAGGCAACCCGTCTCTCCGTCAAGGAGGGCACGAGCGGCGCCCTCGCCTAGGCGGGTGCCCAGCAGGCGGTCCGCCGAGGTGGGGCGGGCGCCGCGCTGGACATGGCCCAGGATCGTGGCGCGCAGGCCGAATCCGGTGTCCTCTCGATTCCCGTCAAAGTGTGCTAGTAGACGCGTGGCATTGTTGGTGGCGCCCTCGGCTACTACCACCACGGCGTGGGTCTTGCCGCGGTCGTAGGCGGCACGAAGCTGCGCCGCCACCTCTTCGGGAGATATCTCGTGCTCGGGCACCACCACAACCTCGGCGCCACCGGCGATGCCGGCCATGAGCGCCACATAGCCGCACTTGCGGCCCATCACCTCTACCAAAAAGGCCCGGCGATGTGAGGCGGCGGTTACCTTGAGACGGTCGATGGCCTCGATGGCCACGTTGATGGCCGTGTCAACACCGATGGTCACGTCAGACCCGTCCAGGTCGTTATCGATCGTGGAGGCCACCCCTACGACGGGGAATCCCATCTCGGCGAGCGCATGGGAGCCGGCCTGGGAACCATTGCCACCGATGACGACCAGGCCCTCGATGCCGCGTGCAGCCAGGTTGCCCAAAGCCTTTTCGCGGCCCGCGACGGTGCGGAACTCTTCGCAGCGCGCGCTGCCCAGCACTGTGCCGCCCAGCTGCATGATGCCGCCCACGTCTCGCCGCGATAGGTAGCGCAGGTCGTCGGCGATCAGTCCAGCATAGCCGTTCTGCACGCCGAACAGGTCGGCGCCCAGCGCGGCTCCGGTGCGGACCACCGCGCGGATGGCGGCGTTCATGCCCGGCGCATCTCCTCCACTGGTGAGGACGGCGATCCTGGTCAAGGGGTGGCAACCTTTCGCTGTGGGGTGGCATCATCGGGATCTGGATACAGTTATGCCACAAGGGGGGCTGTCTGTCAATCCTTAGCCGCCCCAGGGCTTTGCCGCTATAATGGGGGTGGCTTGCGCTGTGCTGGGATGCTCGTGCTGCCTCTTGGGGCCTGTCGGCTCGGCGGCAGCCAATCCGTCTGGTGAGGAGAGAGACATATGGTCGAGCTACAGGTTCTAGGCGCTGATCACATCGGCCGTGTTGCCAAACTGGTGCGCGATTGCGGCTTGGATGGCTGGATCGATGCGGCCGCCCTGCGCCGCCATATGCTGGCCGATCCCACCAGCCCCCCCGATATGCGACTCGTGGCGGTGCAAGGGGGTAAGCCCTGCGGCTTTTGCAGCGCAGCACTGCGCGATGGCCAGGCCTATGTGCAGCTCTTTGGGGTGGCCCCGCCGTTTCGCCGCCAGGGGATCGGCAGCCAGCTTCTGGGCGAGGTCGAGGCCCGTGCGCTGGCCCGGGGTATCCAGCGCGTTCAGGTCGCCGGCGTATCGGGGGGCTATTTCTACCCAGGCGTTCCGGTGGACGCCACCCCCGCCCTCTGTTTGTTGGAGCGGCGTGGCTATCGCACCGATCGGACCAGCCGGGTCGACATGGACGTGGACCTGACGGCAGCAGACTTGGACACGCGCGATGCTGTGGAAGCGCTGGGAGCGCAGGGCATCAGCGTGCGCCGGGTCGCCTCCGGTGAGGTCCCGCAGGTCGTGCATTTCGCCGAGCAGTATTTTTCGCGGACATGGGGGCTGGAGGCGGCGGCCGCCGACGGAGAGGAGCCTACGCTGTACGCGGCGTGGTATCAGGGCGAGGTGGTCAGCTTTGCCGTGTATGACGCCTTGGGTCATGCGCGGTTCGGCCCCACCGGCACGCGCCCTGACATGCGACAGCGAGGGATCGGCGGGGTGTTGCTCAAGCGCTGCATGGAAGCGATGCGAGACCGCGGCGATCGCCACGCGCAGATTATCTGGGTTGGTCCCATCGGCTTTTACGCGCGAGCGGTTGGGGCTAACGTGTCTCGCGCCTATTGGGGGTTCGCCAAAGATCTGGCCTAACGGCGACGCGTAGCTCGGGCGGGGTTGGCATGAGCGCAACCGTAGGCTACCTCTATCATGAGGCGTTCCTGGAGCACGATGCGGGGGCTGGCCATCCCGAGTGCCCTGAGCGCCTACGTGCTATTCTGGGCCAGTTGGAGCGCAGCGGGCTGCTGTCGCAGCTACAGGCTTTGCCGGTACAGCCAGCGGACGACGCCGACATTCAGCGGGTGCACGCGGCCGGTCTGGTCCAGCGGTTGGAGCGTCAGGCGGCCGCTGGAGGGGGCTACTGTGACCCAGATACGTACGTTGGTGCGCGTTCGGTCCATGCGGCACGCATGGCGGCCGGGGCTGCGGTGGCCGGGGCGCGGGCCGTGTGGCGCGGCGACATTGACCGCGCCTATGCCTTGACGCGCCCGCCGGGCCATCATGCCGAACGGCATCGCTCCATGGGGTTCTGCCTGCTGAACCATGTGGCCATTGCCGCACACTGGCTCCTGGCCGAGGGGGCGCAACGCCTGGCCATCGTTGACCTGGACGCGCATTACGGCAATGGGACGGCTGCCGCATTCGCAGAGGATCCCCGGGTGCTCTTTGTCTCGGCCCATCAGTATCCCTGGTATCCAGGGACCGGCAACTGGCAGGAGATGGGCCGTGGGGATGGGCGGGGAAGTGAGCTGAATGTGCCTTTGCCGGCCGAGAGTGGCGATGGGAACCTACGGCTGGCGTGGGAGCAGGTGATTCTGCCAGCCGTGCGCCGGTTCGGTCCAGAGATGGTGCTGGTGTCGGCAGGGTACGACGGCCACTGGGCTGACCCGCTGACCTGGCTGCTCTATTCCTGCGGCGGGCTGTATCGCCTAATGCGGGAGCTGACCGATCTGGCGACTAGTATCTGCGCAGGGCGCATGCTGGTGGTGCTGGAGGGGGGCTACGACCTGGATGCCCTGGCCCATGGCGTGGCGGGCACCCTGGCGGCGATGCTTGGGAGGCCGTATATGGACCCGCTGGGGGCTGCGGACGAGCCCGAGCCACCGATTGACGAGATGTTGGGCTTGCTGTTGGCGAACCACCCTCTGTGTTGCGGGGCTCCATAATCGCTGAAACTGCGCTTGGGGTGGTTCGAATACCAGAGGTGGCGGACGCGTCTACCTAATGGTGCGAGAGCGACTGCGGCCATGACCTTTATTCTACCCAGAGTTCGGGGTGACTATGCAGACTGAAAGAGATCGACCGAGCACGTCTGCCGATGACGTGCGCAAGGCCATTCGGCAGCTCGAGATCGGTGTGGTGAACTATCGCGGCAGAGGCAAGGCCGTGCTCGACCTGTTGGCCGAGCGTGACCAGGTGGAGGCTGGGTTGGCAGCGCTGGAGGGCGCCGGCCTGGATGTGCGTCCGGAACGCACACGCCTAGCCTTTGTGGATGGCAAGATTGAGCAGTATAGCCGCAAGCTCATTCGCGAGATGGGCGGGGCGGGCGTGCTCGAGCGAGCGCGGGAGGAGCGGCAGGCGCCGGCTGATCATTGGTGGTGGTTTCTTGACGTGCGGCTGGCCGAGCGCCGCAGGAAATCGGTTCGGCGCACGCTGGTCACGGTTGGCGTGATCGTCGTCTTGGCGATCGGCGTCCTCGCCCTTCTCGACCATCTGTGGGGGATGTCGCCAGCCGAAAAGCAGGCCTACTCTCTCAAGACCGATGCGGAGCGGCTGATTGGCGATGGTGATATCGACGCGGCCATCTCCACTTACCAGCAGGTCATTGAGCTGACGCCGGAAGACGCCGAAGCCTGGCTGTATCTGGGCATGCTGTACCGGGAGACGGGCCAGACGGAGGCGGCCGATGAGGCCTTTGAGAAGGCCGTGGAGCTGATGGGGCATGATGAGGTCGAATTCTATGTGAACTTGGCCCAGGCCTATGTGATCTATGGCGATCCGCAGCGGGTGGTAGAGTCTGCAAACGCAGCGCTGGAACTCGATGATCAGAACGCTCGAGCCTACTATGTGCGGGCCACCGGCTATGAGTTGCAGAACCAGCTGCGGCTGGCCCTTGAGGACTTGGATCGCTCGGCAGAGCTCTCTAGCGGCGTGAACGACACGCTCTATGTGATGGCCAAGACGAGGTATGCGAACCTGCTGGAGCGCGCCGCGGCGCAACCCTAGCGAACCGTTCTGCCGGTGGTGTGCCGTGATGCGGGTTTGGTGTACGTCGTGGGCGTATGGTATACTCTCGCCCGTCGCGGAGAGGTCGCATAGTCCGGCCGAGTGCGCACGATTGGAAATCGTGTAGGCGCAAGCCTCGCGGGTTCAAATCCCGCCCTCTCCGCCTTTTTTTCTGGCTGCATGTGATGGCAAAAGACCGTGGTTTACAGTGACCTATGCAGCATCCCCTGAATTCTACCTCACAGTGCAGGCACATGCTGACCGGCAGCGGGCCTGGACTCTAAAAGAGGATCCACCCTCGCTTCTACTCGATTCATAGCGTAAACTGTCCTGTAGGCCAAGTCTGCCATAATCGCCTCGCCTCCTGGTGGAGAATGCCGTACCCTCCTTTTACCAGAGAGGGGCCAGACTTGGCCACTATCTCGTCTAACATCTGGTAACGATCTCCTGGCGCAGCAACAACGAACGCTTGACGCCCTCGTCCGCCGCCCTCTATAATAGCCCCAAGGTATCGTCCGTTGAGACTGCTGGCGGTTGTCCTCTGGTAACTCCAGGTCACGGGAGGGCCGTATGACGTTTGCAGAGGCTGCTATGGTGATCCTGCGGCAGGCGGCAGAGCCACTCCATTTTCGTGAGATCACCGAGCGGGCTTTGGAGCAGGATCTGGTCGAGGTGACGGGTAGCACGCCTTGGCACTCGATGAACGGCGCCTTGCGACGCTGGATCCGCAGCGAGGGCGCCGAGACGCCGATCGTCTCGCTCGGCGATGGCTACTTTGCGCTGCGCGCGTGGGGGCTGCCTGTGCCCGAAGAGGGGCGCGCCCTGGAGAACGAGGCCGAGGATACCGAGGATGCCGGCATTCCGGGTGAGGTGACGGTGACCCCCCGGCCCGCGGATGCGTCCGCCGCCGGCTGGAAATGGCGCCAAGTGGCGGGGCGTGCCCACCAGATGGTATCCAACGTCCCCCGCCATCCTTCGCTGGCCCATGCCTTTGGCGGCTTTCGGACGTTGCTGGTCTGGTCGGCCGCCAGTCTGCTGGCCGGTGTAGGCTTGCGGGCCGGGCGCCGTTCACGGCTTTTGACGGCCGTCTCGCAGCAGATGATCGGTTGGGGCGGCGCAGGATCGGCGATGGCGCTGCGGGGCATGTACGAGGCGCAGCGCTATGACCAGGCGGTCTACGCGGGCAGCGCCAATCGGCGAATGCTCACATCGCACGTCAGCGTGTTCCAACGGATCTTTCGGGGGCTGTTGCTCGGCGGGGCCGTAGCTGGTGCTGTGGGGTGGCTGCTGCGCCAAGCAGGCGACGATCATCCTCGCGCCAAGGGGATGGGCATCGGGTTGCTGATTCAGGGCGCCTTCTTTGGCGTGTTGGGGGGGCTCAGCGCCTGGACGGATCCGTCGCACGGGCCGACACGCCGCCCCAGCGCCAAGAGCGTACCCGCGCCCGACCAGCAGGCTGTGGATTAGGCCTTGTCTAGCTTTTCCTGGGCGTGGTTCTTGCCGCAGGCGTTGCAGTGGTAATAGGGTCCATACCGCCCCTGCCGATGCTCCATGGCTTTTTCTCCACAGGCGGGACAGGCCGTATCGACGGGCTCTGCTTTGCGGGCGCCCCCCAGCTTTTTCTGTGACCAGTTTTTGTCGCACGTGGGGCAGTAGAGGTACTCGCCGTAACGGCCGCTGCGAGCCTCTAGCGGCTGCTTGCCGCATTGGGGACACGCCGTCTGGCGCGCCAGCGTCTGGATCTGTTCGCTCAAGATGGGACGCGTGTTCTTGCAGGTAGGATAGTGCTCGCAGCCCAGGAACCTGCGCCCCCGCCATTCGACCACCTTCATGCGTCCCCCGCACTTTTCACATGTTTCGCCCTCAGCATAGCTCTGCTCTGGCTCTGTGGGCGCGTCGGGCTGGCTCAGGTCCAATAGGTAGCGGCAGTCTGGGTAGGTGGAGCAGCCAAGGAACCGCCCCGCCTCGCTCACCCGCACGACCAGGGGCGCGCCACATTGGGGGCAGGGCTTGTCGCGGAGATCCTCGGGCAGGTCCGAGGCCAGGGCTTGGGCGACCGCCTCGGGCATCCGCTGCTTGGCGGCTCCCAGTTGAGGCTCGAACTGCTCCCAGAAGGCGCTCAGCATTTCGCCATAGGGCACCTCGCCGCGAGCGATGGCGTCGAGCTGCTCCTCCATGCCTGCTGTATAGGCGACGCTCATGATATCTGGGAATGTGGCCACCAACGCATCGCAGACTACAAACCCCAGATCGGTGGGGAGGAGTTGCTTGTTCTCCTTGATCACATAGCCACGGTCTTGGATCACCCCAATGATGGAGGCATAGGTCGAGGGGCGACCGATGCCGTGCTCCTCTAGCGCCCTGATGAGGCTGGTCTCGTTGTAGCGAGGCGGCGCCTGAGAAAAGTGCTGCTCAGGGAGGAGCTTGATCAGGGTGAGGGCATCTCCCTTGGCCAATGGGGGTAGGGGGCGCTCCTCGGACTCTTGGCGGTCGCGGGCGTCGGCATAGACCACCGTGTAGCCTGCAAAGAGCAGCGATGACCCCGTAGCGCGGAAAAGGCAATCCGAGCCTGCGCTGATATCGACGGTGACGGTGGCATAGAGCGCTGGCTTCATCTGGCTGGCTACAAAGCGACGCCAGATCAGGTCATAGAGGCGCGCCTGCGGCTTGGTGAGATGCTTGCCCATGGCCTCGGGCGTGCGCTCGACCGAGGTGGGACGGATCGCCTCGTGGGCCTCTTGCGCGTTGGCAACCTTGGATCGGTACCGCGGCGGACGCTCGGGGCGGTATTCTGCCCCCCAGGTACGGTCAATGTACGCTTGGGCCTGCTGTTGGGCTTCGGGCGCTACGTGGGTGGCGTCGGTGCGCATGTAGGTGATCAAACCTACAGCCTCGCCATCTACCTCTATGCCCTCGTAGAGCTGCTGGGCCAGCCGCATGGTCTGGCGCGGCGATAGCCCCAGCCTGCTGGAGGCCGCTGCCTGGAGTGTGCTGGTCACGAACGGCGGCCGAGGGTTGCGTCGCCGTTGACCTTTGCGGACTCCCTTGACGGCCCACATTGCCCCCTCGAGCGTTTGCAGGAGCGCATCGACCGCTTGCTTGCTGCCCAAAGCGGGCTTTTCGCCGCGGACACGGTAGAGCTTGGCTCGAAAGGGCTGGTGGTCGCCCTGGCGGGTTAGGTCCGCCTCCAGGGTCCAGTACTCTTCGGGGACAAAGGCTCTGATCTCGCGCTCGCGCTCGACCACCAGTCGCAGCGCCACCGACTGGACCCTACCCGCCGAGAGTGCCTTGCGAAAGCTCTTGGTGATGGCCCTAGTGAGGATGGGGCTGATCTTGTAGCCGACGAGGCGATCCAGGACGCGGCGCGCTTGCTGCGCATCGATCAGGGCGCTATCTAGCGGCCGAGGCTGGGCGATGGCCTTGACGACGGCGTCTTTGGTTACCTGGTCAAAGCTGACGCGTAACGCTCGCTCGGGCGGGAGGTTGATGCTCTCGGCCACGTGCCAGGCGATGGCCTCCCCCTCACGATCGGGGTCCGTGGCCAGATACACCTGCTCGGCGTGGCTGGCGGCCTGCTTGAGCTCGGCGATCACCTTCCGCTTGGCCTCGGGTACCACATAGGTCGGCTGAAAGCCGCCATCGACATCCACACCTAGTTCGCGCTGGGGCAGGTCGCGCACGTGCCCGATAGAGGCCTTGACGGTATAGCCCGATCCCAGGTACTTGGCGATGGTCTTGGCTTTGGCGGGCGACTCGACGATCACCAGGTTCTGGGACATGGGCCTCCTCGTGGCTAGCGGTCTTGGCGACGATCCACCGCTCGTCTATTATAGAGTTGGTACCAAGCTTCTCAAGGTACCAGCGGGGACGTGGGTAGCTGTCAGGAGGAACGTGATGGGATTGACGCCGCGCGAGCGGGTGTATCGGACGTTGCGATTCGAGCCGGTGGACCGGGTGGCGCGCGATGTGTGGACGCTGCCGGCCCTCTACGAAGGGCGGCGCGAGCAGGTCGAGGCGCTGCTGAAGCAATATCCGTCGGATTTCGGTCCTTCGGGCTATGTCGAGCCGGTGGATGAGTCGCCGCTCTACGAGCCGGGTGAGTGGACCGACCCCTGGGGCAGCACCTGGGTCAACATCCAGCGCGGCATGATCGGCGAGGTCAAGCGGCCCGCGATCCAGGAGTGGTCCGAGCTGGATCACTGGCAGCCGCCCAACTGGATGCTGGGCAAGGGGTTCGAGCAGGTGAACCGCACCTGCGCTTCGCACGACAAGTTTGTGCTGTTGGGACTGCCGCGACCCTTTGAGCGGTTGCAGTTCGTGCGCGGGCCCGAGAACGTCTACCATGATCTAGGCTGGGGGGTGCCCGAGATCTTCAAGCTGCTGGAGATGATCCACGAGCACTATATGGCGCATCTTGAGCACGTTGTCGCCACCGACGTGGACGGCATCTCCTTCATGGATGACTGGGGATCGGCCAAGTCGCTGCTGATCTCGCCGCGGATGTGGGCCGCCTATTTCAAGCCGCTCTACCGCGACTATTGTGAGCTGGCCCACGCCCATGGCAAGGCCGTCTTTATGCACTCGGATGGGTACATTCTGGACATCTATGAGCATCTGATCGAGATCGGGGTGGATGCCATCAACTCGCAGCTGTTCATCATGCCCATCGAAGAGATCGGCCAGCGGTTCAAGGGCCGCATCACCTTCTGGGGCGAGCTGGATCGACAGCATGTGCTTCCCTTTGGTACGCCCGATGATGTGCGCGCCGCTGTGCAGCGTGTGCGCGACGCCCTGGGCGACGAAAAGGATGGCGGCGTCATCGGCCAGGCCGAGTTCAACAAGGACGTATCGCTGGAGAACATGCGCGCCTTTTTCGAGGCTTGGTGGGGCGAGCCAGAGAGCTAGCTCGCCCTAGAGCCCAAGCTGGCTGTGCACATAGGGCACCACGCGGGCTACGTCCTCATCGGGCAGGATAAACGAGATGCTCCCGCCGCTGGCCGCCTGCGCCACCGCGATCACTCGCTGGCGCAGCGCCCCCAGTGCCGCAAAGGCGCGGCTAGTCACCTCGGGGGCGCGCTCTCTGGGCATGCCCACGACGGAAACCGAGGCAACTTGCTGGCGGGTGGCAATGTCCGCCAGCAGCCCTGCCCGCGCATCGTGCTCGAACTCGCGCGTGAGCAAGCGAAGGCCGTGCTGCTCATCAGAGGCGCGTACCAGTAGGTTCAGGCTGCGTTCGGTGAACGATTGGGAAAACATGAGCACGTCCACCCCTGCCTCGGCCAGCCTGTGCAGGGCGCGTGATGCCATCTGGACCGTCCAGCCGCGCCCGTTACCTGAGAGGCGGATCAGGCACAGACCCTCGGTGGAGAGGATGGCTGGCGCGATGGCACGATCAGGCGACGGCACGGTGACGACCGTCGTCCCTGGATCCTCGGGCGCATAGCTGTTCAGGATCGACAGGCGGATGCCCCGCTCGGCCAGGGGGGCTACGGTCTTGGGGTGGAGCACGTCGGCCCCAAAGTAGGCCAGCTCGGCCGCCTCTTCGTACGATAGCTCCCGCAGAACCGTGGCCTCTGGCACCAGCTTGGGGTCAGCGGTCAGAATGCCGTTGACGTCGGTCCAGATCTCGACAGTGTCAGCATCCAGGGCCACCCCCAGCACCGCGGCCGAGTAATCGCTGCCGCCGCGCCCTAGCGTCGTCGTGATGCCTGCGGGAGTCGACCCGATATAGCCGGTCACCACAGGGACGACTCCCGATGCCAACAGCGGACCCAGGCGCGCCGTGACTTTGCGGCGGGTGGCTGCCATGTCAGGCGTGGCGCTGCCGTGCTGGTCATCCGTCTCGACGATCTCTGTGGCGCTGATCGCCTCGGAGGCGATGCCGCGCGCTCGCAAGAGGGCCGCCAGTATGCGGCTGGAGAGCTGCTCGCCGATGGATGCAACGGCATCGTTGCCACGCATGGTGAACTCGCCCAAGGTGGCGATGCTGGCACACAACCGTCCGTAGCTGGCCAGGTGCTCTTGGATGGTGCCGATGAGCTGATCACGTTCGCTGTTGGGTTCGAGCAGCGCCTCGATGGTGGCCAGGTGGCGCGATTCCAGCTCTGCGTGGACTTGCTGATACAGCTCCACCCGCCCGTCTGCCGCGGCGCGGGCACCCTCGATCAGGGCGCTGGTGGTGCGGCTCATGGCCGATACGACCACGACCAGCGGCTGATCCAATCGCGTCGCGATCACGTCGGCGGTAGCGAGAAAGCGCTCGGCAGAGCCGACCGACGTCCCCCCGAACTTGGCTACTAGCATGGGCTTATCCCTCCGCGTGTGTGCTCTGCGGCGTGACGGCATCGAGCGCCTGTTCGAGGTCGCGGATCAAGTCATCGGCGTCCTCAATCCCCGCGGCGTAGCGCACCAACTCGCCTGGGATGCCGATGGCTTGGCGCTCTTCCTCGGTGAGGGCAAAGTGCGACATCAACGCCGGCTGCTCGACGATGCTCTCCACGCCACCGAGGCTGGGCCCCATATAGGGAAGCTGGAGCGCATCAATGAACCGGGCGGTGCCCTCCAGGTCGGTGCGCAGGGCAAAGGTCACCACGCCGCCATAGCCCTTCATCAGGCGGCGGGCGATCTCGTGGTCGGGGTGGGTGCGTAAACCAGGGTACCACACCTGGGCCACGGCAGGATGCGACTGTAGGAACTCGGCCAGGCGCTGCCCGTTCTCGTTGTGTCGAGCCACGCGCAGGCTCAAGGTCTTGAGGCCGCGCAGCAGGAGATAGAGCATCTGCGGGTCGGGCACGCCACCGAGCACATTGTTGCCCTCGCGGAGCGTGGCGATCAGCTCGGCATTGCCAGCAGCCACGCCGGCCAACAGATCGTTGTGGCCGCCCAGGTACTTGGTGGCGCTGTGGATGACCAGGTCCACCCCATGCTCCAGCGGACGCAGGTTGAGAGGGGTGGCAAAGGTGGCATCAATGATGCTGATCACCCCGTGCCGCTTGGTGATCGCGGTCAGGCGGTCGAGATCGGGCACCCGCAGATAGGGGTTGGTGGGGGCTTCGGTGACGAGCAGGCGGGTATTGGGCCGGATGGCCGCCTCCACAGCCTCCAGGTCGTCCGGCTCCACCACGGCGCACTCGATGCCCAGCCGCGCCAGGAACTCGAGGGCGAACTGGCGAGTCTTGCGGTAGCAGTCCGACGTCAGAACGATCTGATCGCCCGTATGCAGGAGGGTGAGCAGGGCGGAGGTAATGGCCGCCATGCCGCTGGAATACACCAGCGCTCTCTCCGCGCCCTCCAGCGCGGCCAGCTTGCGCTCCACGGTCTCTTGGAGGGGGTTCCCGTAACGCCCGTATTCGCCGCGGAGGGGTTCTAGCCCCTGCTCCTTGCGCAGCATATGCGCCCGCAGCGCCTCGGTATCCTCAAAGCAATAGGTGGAGGTCTGGAAGATGGGCATGGTGAGCGCGCCAAAGGGCTTCTGGTGACTCTCGCCGGCGTGTACGCTCTGGGTCGAGGCCCCGCCGTTGGCGGACGGTTTGGGCGTGGTGAACATGATAGGGCTACCTCCTCTGTGGCACGAGCTCGCACGGGACATGACGAGGAGGTTAGGGGCCGCAGGGCGCTGCTGCTCCAAAGAGAACAGCCACCTTGTCGGCTTCCGGGCAGATAAGGTGGCTGCATGCAGCGGACTGCTTGCAGAGCCTCTCATCTTTCAGCCACCCCCGCGGGGGGCTGCCGGACTTGGCACCTTTGCACTGCGGAGCGTCGCCGGCTAGTGCCGGATGAGGTTGACGCCCGCAGCTCGCGGTTGCCGAGGTTTCACAGGGCCGATCCCTCCACCTCTCTCGATAAGAGCTTGCCGAGCTACTATTCAGTTACGGGCGAGTCTAGCACGGAGAGGCGGCATCGTCAAAGCAACGGTTGACACGTCGCAAAAGCCCGCCTACGTTGCAGCTAGACTGGTAGGCTCGGAGGTGAGAGGTGCGGGTCTGTGTGTTTTGCTCGTCCAGCGACGCGGTGGACGGCCGCTATCGCGATGCCGCTCTTCGCCTGGGGGAGCTGCTGGGCGCGGCCGGCCATGAGCTGATCTATGGGGGCGCGGGGACGGGGTTGATGCGCGCCGTGGCGATAGGGGCCGCCTCTCAAGGGGCCCACGTCACCGGCATCATGCCCCGCGGGATGGTAGACTATGGCCTGGCTTACGACGGCCTCGACGAGCTGGTCGTCACCGAGTCCATGGCTGAGCGTAAGAGCGAGATGGAACGACGGGCCGACGCGTTCGTGGTGCTGCCAGGGGGGTTCGGCACCTTGGAGGAGCTGTTCGAGGTGCTGGTGGCCAAGCAGTTGGGCGAGCTGCGGGCGCCGGTGTTGCTGGTGAACGTGCGGGGCTACTGGGATCGGCTGCTGGATGTGATGGAGCAGCTCTATGCGTTGCGCTTTGCCAAGGAAGCCTTTCGCGCCCTCTATACCGTGTGTGGCGATGTGGAGGAGGTCCTAGCCCGGCTCGAGGATGAATCGCCAGCGGAGGCCCTGCCCGACAAGTGGTTCTAGGGCCGGGTGGGCGCTAGGCGCGGCTCAGCCTGCGCCGGGCCATGGCTAGCAGATACTCGAACTCGCTGATGCGGGCCAATCGCGCGGCCACGACAAAGGCGGCCAGACCGGCCGCGCCGGGAATGCCCACCATCAAGACCTCACGGACCAATCCGCCACCGCCGATGAAGCGATCGCAGGCCGCCCAGGTCAGCCAGGCCACGGCCCCCAGCGCCAACGATGCGGCGGCCGACTTGTAGGCCGCCTTGGCGACCCCATATCCCCGCAACCCTTGGTACTTTTTTCCGAAGCAGATCAGCATGAGCCAGGCGTGCCCCGCCAGTTGGGCCGCGTTGGCGAGCACGAGCCCCAAAAAGCCCCATCGGAACACAAAGGCGCAGAGCGGCCCCACCAGCAGATAGATGCCCACTGCGGCGATGCCCACTATCACCGGCGTGACGGTATCCTTCTGGGCGTAGAAGGCAAAGACCAACGGCAGGTCGATGGCCGAAAAGGGCAGGCCGATCAGGTAGATGCGCAAGGCAGCCAGGGTTTGGGCGGTCGACTGAGGCCCAAAGGCGCCGTGCTCATAGATCAACTCGATGATCGGGCGCCCCAAGGCCAATAGCCCCACCCCGGCGGGGATGATCAGCACCAGTACCAGCCGCAGGCCCTGCGAGAGGGTTACGCGGAACTGGTGCAGGTCCTTGCTGGCGTCGATCTGTGACAGCGACGGCAGCACGGCCAAGGAGATAGCCATCGAGACCAGGCCCAACGGCAGCTGGATCAGGTAGGTGGCCTTGGCCATCCAGGTGATGGCCTCTTGGGCCGTCTGGGACGCAAGGCGGCGGTCGATGAGGATGCCGACATTGGCGACGACGATGCTGAGCAGGACGGGCGCGTACAGCTTGAGGATGCGCCCGATGACGGGATGATCGAAACGTAGGCAGGGCACGAGACGGGTGTCCCGCAAGCCAGGCAGCTGCACGAGAAGCTGGATGCCCGCGGCCAACAGCACGCCTACACTGAGGCTCCGGATGCCCATGAGATCGGCCAGCAGCAGCACGCCCAGGATCATCCCGAGGTTGTGGGCCGGCGCTCCCATGGAGGGGTAGACGAACCGCTTACGGGCGTAATGATAGGCCTGGATGATGCCGGACAGGCCATAGATCAGGACGGCCGGCACGATCAGGCGGGTGAGGCGGACGCCCAAGGCGCGCGTGGCTGGGTCAAGCCCGGGCAGCAGGAGGGCGGTGACAGGCCCGGCGGTCAGTTCCAGCAACAGCACGGTGATGAGGAGGACGATGCCCCCCAGCGAAAGCAGAAGCGAGAGGATGCGGTCCAACTCTTCTTTGCGCTCGGGCGAGGCATACTCGCTGAGAACCGGAACCAGGGCGGCGCTGAGCATGCCGCCAACCAGCAGCTCGTACACCATCTTGGGGATGCCGCTGACGGCGTCCCAGGCAGAGGTGGCGGCGGTGGCGCCAAAGGTGCCGGCGATGAGTGCCTCGCGCAGCAACCCCAGCACCCGGCTGCCGATGTTGCCGGCCGCGTTGATGCCGGCCGACCGGGCCAGCTCCCCTACCTCGCTGGAAGCCGCCACCGAAGACGCCGCGACTGCGGCGTCAGCGTCCAGGGTGGGGGGCTGGGTTAGCAACGAGTCTGGCATCTGGTGATTACCCCGCTTCCATGGGGGGGCCAGGGTTCGTCTCGCGTACAGATGCGACGCCGCAAAAGAAGAGGGGGCGGGTTCTCACTCGCCCCCTTGGTTGCCAGCGATGCGACACGCTAGCTGGCCAAGACGTCGGCCAGGGCGGTGTAGACGCCGTCGATATCCTCCCGGCTGACGTAGCCCATGTGGCCGATGCGGATCATCTCGACCCCGGGCGCCTTGGTGGAGCCACAGATGACGTCGTGGCGTTCGCGCAACGCCGCCAGCACCTGCTTGGCGCTGTGGTCCGCGCCCAGCGTGACGGCCGTGACCGTGTTGGAGTAGTGATCGGGATCGGCAAACAACCCCAGCCCCATGTCCAGCGCTCGCTGCCGGCAGTAGGCGCCGATCTCGGCATGTCTAGCGTACACAGCTTCGGGCCCCTCGGCGACCATGCCTTCCAGGCTCTTGTGCAGCCCATAGAGCGCGGCCACGTTTGGGGTGGCGGGCGTCTGATTGCGCTGGGCGTACTTGGCCGCCTGGCCAAGGTCCAGGTAGAACCGGGGCATACGAGCTTGCTGATAGGCCGCTTGTGCCCTGGGGCCAAAGCTGACCATGGCCAGGCCGGGAGGCGCGGCCCAGGCCTTTTGTGAGCCGGTGACTACCACGTCGCAGCCCCAAGCGTCGGCCTGAAGGCGGATGGCGCCGAGGCCACTGATGGCATCCACGAGGATCAGCGGCGCGGGGTCTCCGGCCGACTGGATCACCTTGCAGAGGGCGGGCACGTCGTTGGTGACGCCGGTGGAGGTCTCATTTTGCGTCAAGAGAACGGCCTTGTAGGGGGCCCCTTCGGCCAGCTTGGCGGCCACGCGGTCCGGATCGGCAGCTTGGCCCATCTCAAAGGCGAGGCGGGTCACCTCGGCGCCATAGGCCTCGGCAATGTCGGTGAACCGCTCGCCAAAGACGCCGATGGTCACCGCAAGGACCCGGTCGCCTGGCGAGAGGGTGTTGACAATGGCCGCTTCCATGCCGCCCGTGCCCGACGCCGTAAAGATGTGCACGTCATGCTCGGTCTCGAAAAAGAGCTTGAGCCACGCGACGACGTCGCCAAAGAGCGCCTCAAACTCGGGGCCGCGATGGTTGATCATCTGCTGACCCACAGCGGCCATCACCTCGGGTGATAGCGGCGTGGGCCCCGGGATCCGAAGGTTCATGGTACCTCCTGCGCTGACATCGAATGGACCACTAGGATTGCGATATGGCACCACGACGTCGTGCAGCCGCGCTACCCGGCATAGTCCTTGAGGCATGCCTAGCGGACGGCGGCGTCCAGGTCCTCACAGGCAGCGATGAACAGAGTATACTCCAGCGAGGCCTCGGGTCCCAAAGTTACCGTCTGCGTGGTGCCCAGGTTGCGTCCGAGGCGTCTTGGCCCAGGTCAATGGGCCTGATGATCACGTCGGACATGGCAAAGACTGATAGCTTGTGAATATACCGCGGATGGCGTCATTGTCAACGCTGCCATGGAGAGCGCATGGCCGCGTTGCCTCTGACGCCAACCCTCGGGTAGAATGGGGCTCGATGATTCGCTCAACCGACACCTCGATGGAGGAGGCTATATGTCAACTGTGATCGAACGTTTGCAGGCCGCGAACCCGCGGGTCACCGTGCGTAGCGTAGAACATGCCGCTTTTTTGCGCTATGGCCGTGTGCTGGATCGACTAGACCCCCGCGAGATGATCGCGCGGGCGCGGGCGATCCTGCCCAGCACAGACGGGGTGGTCTATGAGCCGTCGGTTCCCGCCTTGGAAGAGCCCAGCACCCTGAACACGGCCATCATCCATGAAGTGTATGGCGGCATGGATGTGCAGGTGGGTTGGTGCTATGGCAGCAATCTACAGATGGGAGCACTCGAGTATCACAAGGGCTGCGAGGTCAACGTGTGCCTCACCGAGGCGTTGCTTCTGGTGGGCGATCAGCGCGACATTGCCTACGGAGACAACCCCACCTATGACACGCGGCTGGTGGAGGCGTTCTATGCGCCAGAGGGCTGTGTGGTCGAGTTCCATCCTTGGAACCTGCACTATGCACCCATCCACGTGACGCGCGGCGGATCCTTTGCCACGCTGGTCTATCTGCCGCGGAACACCAACACCGATCTGACCTATCAGGTCCCGTCGGTTGGCGAGAACAAGCTGCTCTTTGCCGTGAACAAGTGGCTGCTGGCCCACCCCGATGTCAGCAACCTGGCGGCACAGGGCGCGCACCCTGGCCTGGTGGGCGACGACATTGTGATCACGCCCGTCTAGCCAGTGGCAGGGTCGTGGGAATCTCGCTCGAGATCCCCACGACCACCGCGGTACCGTCTGCTCTCGGGTCCGATGCGCTGCCAGGCAAAGCTGAGGGCCGCTCCGCCGGTGTTCCAAGTACTCGACCCGGAGGCGGCGCTCCCCTTTGAGATCGACAATAGCCTCACGCCAGGTGCGGATCTGATCCTGCCGGGCATCGATGACCAGCTCGTCATCCCCCCACAGCCGCACACCGTCGTCGGCGCGCAGGACAAAGCGCTAGTCGCCCGTGCTGAATCGGACCTTGCGGCTCCATCGTGCGGCAAAGTGATCGCTGGGAAGGTGCGAGGCTGGTGCCCCATAGTCCCAGTCAAAACTAGCCGTCTCGTTGCTTCGTACCAGCGCCGGTGTGCTCTCTAGCCGATCATTGCGCCAATACTCGCCGCGCCAGTCGGTGATGGTGACTGGCCAGAGTCGGCCAGGGCGTCGGCGAAGGCGTGCTGGTGGGGGAGCGCCCTGGCGGGATGCGCCGACCGTAGGCAGGATCAACCCCAGCCCGAGAGAGGCCATCAAGGGGATAGCGAAAATAGTAAACATAACTCTAAGAAGGGCTCTTATGATACCTCCCGATGGGCGGTCTCTGTGCGACCCTCGATGGTGGTCGGCCGCCCTTGTGTTCATATACAGGACGCGAGCACGTGCCCGCCGGCTGGAACCGGCGTGCGGAGAACCAGGGGCTGGGTTGTGCGTATAGGGACTGTGACAGGAAAAGGAGGTGACACGATGGACGACCAAGAGCAACAGCATGAGGGCACCCATGTGGAGTGGGAAGAGCTGCGCGTGGCGGGGACCGACATCCTGGAAAAGGTCAAGGAGTTGATCCACCAGGGCAACATCCGTCGCATCGTCATTCGCCAGGACGACAAGACGATCATGGAGATCTCGCTGACCTGGGCGGCAGTGGGCACGCTGTTGGCGCCGGTGTTGGCGGCGGTGGGCGCTTTTGCCGCGCTGGCCACCGACTGTACCATTGCGGTGGAACGGTTGGTGGAGGACTGATTCGACCACGGCCAAAGGCCGTGCGATGGGTGGGCGGCTAGAGTGCCAGCGTGCGAGCGGCGACTCGGCCTGGATCGAGGAACAGGTACGCTTTGACCGATGGCTGCGAGCGAGCGCGGGGAGGCGATCCGCCCATCACCCTGGTGGACACAACCAGCGTCTCAATCCAGGCGACGGCCCAACGGGTCGCCGCCTGGATCCGTGGTATCGTCGCCTCGGATCGCGAGCCCTAGGCGTTAGCTTCCAGGTAGGGGACCGTCTGGGGCCCCTCGGGCAGCACGCAGATGCGGGCTTGGGGGCCGTAGCGTCGTTGCAGCGTGGCTATGGTGTCCTCCACACTGCGGCAGGGCACGCAGAGCATGCCAGTGATCTCCTCGTCGGAGAGGTTCTCGCTGTAGACGTGCACCTCGGCGGCATGGAGCAGCACGCCCGCGTGCACCTGCGCCTGCCACTGGTCGTGCGCCTGAAAACCAGGCTGCTGGAGCAGATCGAGGATCCCCTGCGCCGACCCAGCCTGATGCACGATCTCGCGGTATTCGCCGTGGTCGGGGATGCCATCCTGGCATTCGGCGACATAGATCAGGGTGCCCCCCCGTTTGAGGATCGGAAGCGCTGCCCGCATCCCCTTGCCCCCCTGGTAGAGGTTCAGGTCCAGCGGGAAGCCACTATTGGTAGTGATGACGATGTCGTACGGCTCGGCGACGGGCACCATGGCGCTCTCGCGTACGGCCTGCACGCCAGCCGCGTGGGCCGCCTCCATCTCGCCCACGAACACCCCCGTGAGCTCACGCTTGCGGTTTACGCTCACGTTCAGGATCATATGGGGCCTGGCCATGCGCGCGGCCTCGCGAATCTCTTCCCATAGAGGGTTGCCCTCGTTATAGCCATAGGTGGCCTTGGGGTGGGCGAGCATCTCGTAGCCGTGGTTCTGCATGATGGTGCGGAACCCAGCCACGCCAGGTAGCACCGCCTTGGGCCCGCCGCTGAACCCCGCAAAGAGGTGCGGCTCGATCAGCCCCGTCAGGATGCGAACGTCCGCCTCGCAGTAGGGACGGTTAACCAGGATGGGGTGCCCAAAGCTGCTGGTGCCCAGACGCACCAGGTTCTTCTCGTCCCAGGCGTCGTGCTGCAGGATGGGGTAGCGTGCCAGGACGGCCTCGCCCAGGATCTCGGCCAGCTCATCGGGCGTGTTACAGCGATGGGTGCCCAGGGCATTGATCAGCAGGATCTGATCGTCGGGCACGTGCGAGAGCTGCTCTAGCAAGGGGGGCAAAACCCGCGCCGTGGGCATGGGACGGGTCAGGTCGCTGAACACGATGGCGACTTTGGATTGGGGCGAGACCATCTCGCGAAGCGGCGGCGTCCCGATGGGATGCTCTAGCGCCTCACGGAGCGCCTGGGCCTCATCGGCGAGCCCAGGGTTCTGCTTGGGCAGCAGGATCGTAGCCTCATCGGGCACCTCGACATCCAATCCATGGCGCCCGTAGGCGAGCGTGACTTTCATGCTGGCTCCTTCTGGGGTTGATGATGTTGCCTATCGTACAGGAGCGGGGGATGTTCGACAAATGCCGCCTGGTTTGACGCCCAAGCCTGGTCATGTTAGCATCGCGCGCTAGCCCGACACCGTCTCAGGAGGCAGTGTGGCCGAAGCGTGCATGCAATCGCTCTCCGCCGAGATCAAGCGTCACGAGCGGCACAATTTCATCGTGAACGTGCTGGACTTGACGTTCTATGAGCTGGCGGTCAGCTTTATCTTTGGCTCGACGGTCCTCTCGCTCTATACCAGTTATCTCACCTCTTCCGCCCTGTTGATCGGGTTGATCCCCGCAGTGCAGAGTGTGGGCTACTCGTTGCCCCAACTGGTGCTGGCGCAAAAGGCCGAGACGCTGGCTTGTAAGAAGCCGTTCATCATGCGCATCAGCGTGGTCGAACGGCTGCCCTACCTGGTCGTGGCCCTGCAGATCTTTTTCTGGCCTGGCGCGCCGCCATGGCTGGCCTATGGCGTCCTGCTGCTTTCGCTGGGCACGGCCACCTTTAGCGGGGGGCTGGCAGGCCCCGCCTGGCAGGCCATGATCGCCAAGGTGGTTCCCCCCCAGCGCCGCGCGCTGATGTTCAGCCTGGGGAGGGCGATTGGCGCGGGGCTGGGCCTGCTGGGTGCCCTGGCGTCGCGACGGATTCTCGCCGATTATGCCTATCCGATCTCGTTCGGCATCTGCTTTTTGCTGTCGTTTCTCGCTCAGGCCGCCTCGTGGGTGTGCCTGTCGCTCAACCGCGAGCCCGCCGTGCCCACCGAGCGACGGCTGGTCGATCAGCGCGCCTATCTGCGAGGACTGCCAGCGCTGCTGCGGCGGGACGGCAACCTGTGTCGCTATCTGGTGGCGCGCACGTTGGTGGCTTTGGGAGGGATGGCGGGCGCTTTTTACGTCATCTATGCCAAGCGCGTTTTTGGCGTGGGCGATGCGTTCGCGGGCGAGATGACCATGGCGGCCTTGGCGGCCCAGGTGACGTTGGTGCCCCTGTTGGGATGGCTATCTGGGCGGCGAGGACATAAATGGCTGGCCGAGCTGGGCGCCATCATCCTGTCGGCGGGGCTTGTGCTCTTGCTGGTTGCGCCCAGCGCGCCCTGGCTATACCTGGTGATGGCGATCATCAATACGGGCAACGCGGCGGTGGGCGTGGCATCGTTCGCTATGACGATGGAGTTCTGCGTAGAGGAGAACGTGCCTACCTATGCGGCGATCATCAACACCGTGGTGGCGATCCCCACGCTGCTGGCTCCGCTCCTCGGGGGCTGGTTGGTGGATCTCTTTAGCTTGCGGGCTACCTTCTGGGTCGCGTTGGTGCTTTGCGTGGCAGGCTGGGGATACATGCGCTGGCTGGTGCAGGCTCCAAGGTTTGGGGTGCACGCGGCCAGGGCCTAATCCTCGAGCTGCAGAGAGGTTCGCAGATGGCGAGCCAATTCGGCAAAGCGCGGATCGTACATTACTGACCTGGACCTCGGCCTCGGCAGGCCCGTCTTGACCTCCTCCAGGATTCGGCCTGGCCGTTGGCTCATCACCAGCACGCGATCGGCGAGATAGATCGCCTCCTGGATGTCATGGGTGACCATGATGGCGGTTTGGCGCTCCTGCCCCCAGATCCGCAGCAGTTCATCGTTCATGCGCTCCCTGGTGAGGGCGTCCAGCGATCCAAAAGGCTCATCCAGCAGCAGGGTGTCTGGCGCGTGGATGAGCGCTCGCGCCAAGGAGACGCGCTGCTGCATGCCGCCCGATAGCTCGCGGGGCAGGCTCTGGGCAAAGTCGCTCAGACCCACCAAGGCAAGCATCGCCGCGGCGCGTTCGAAACGCTCGCTGGCGGGGACGCCCAGGATCTGTAACGGCAGGGCGATGTTCTGAATGACTGTCCGCCAGGGCATGAGGGTCGGCTGCTGGAACACCATACCGATGCTGCTGGTAGGTCGCGTCAGGGGCTGGCCCCGATAGAGCACGCGCCCCGAGGTCGGTTTGACCAGGCCACCCAGCAGCCGTAGCAAGGTGGACTTGCCACAGCCGCTGGGTCCGATCAGGCAGACGAACTCGTGGGGCATGACGGCCATGTCCGCTTGCGCCAGCGCCTCCAGCGATACATCGGGCGCGGTGTAGGTCATTTGCAGCTCCTGGGCGACCAGGATCGGGTCGTTAGCCATCAAGGCAGCATCTCGTTGGTATAGAGTGAGCTCGGGTCGAGCTCGCTGGTGATATAGCCCAGCGCGCGCATGGCCTCTACGCCGTTTTCCCAAGCCTCGGGCTCGCTATAGCCCAGCGGCTCTCCCTCCCAGTAGAGTAGGCACTCGTCCAGCACGGCGCGCTGCATCACAGCCGCCTCGTCATCCATCTCGGGAATGGCGGCGCGGGCGATGGCAAAGGCGGCGTCAGGATCCTCCAGGGTGTCCTCAATGCCTCGCAAAAAGGCTCGCAGCACCGCCCGAACCAGCTCGGGATCTTGCTCGATGGTTTGGTCGTTGGTGATGATGCCGTTGGACGGAAGGTCGGTGTAGGTATCCAGGTGCAGGCTGTTCACTTCATACCCCATGGTACGTAGCTGGACGGGCTCGTTCATGGCGTAGCAGATTGCGGCGTCGATACGCCCCTCGGTCAGGCTGGCCACCTGGGTGTAGCCAACCACCTGAAGGTCGATCTCGTCGCTGTCGATGCCCGCCTCCTGGGCAAACACTTGCCATCCGATATAGCTAGCGCCCTTGAGCACAGGGATGCCAACCCGCTTGCCCACCAGATCGTCCGGCGACTGGATCCCAGCCTCCGCCAGCGAGATGACGCAGACGGGAAAGCGACGGTACCAGTTGAGCACATAGCGCACGGGCAAGCCGTTAGCGCGCGCCAGAATCACCTGGTCGCCGCTCCCGATGGCAAACTGGAGGCTATTGGTGCCGATCTGCTCCAAGAGATCGGTCTCCATGCCATAGTCCAGCGTGATCTCCAGACCTTCTTGCTCAAAGTAGCCTCGTTCCAAGGCCACATAGACGGGGGTGAACTGCACGTTGGGCACAAAGCCCATGCCCAAGGTAACGGGACGCAGCTCCTGTGCCTGTGGGGGCGCCGCAGGGCGGGGCGAGCAGCCCATCACGCCGACGAGCGCCAGAGCGAGCGCCAGTAACAGATGGTAACGCTTCATAGGGGGTCTCCTCCTTTGCCTCAGTAGTTCTCGGGTTGGTACCAAGCCAACAGCCAGCGCTCCAGGCGATCGACGATACCGTACAAGGCCAACGCGATCACCATGAGCGTCAGCAAGGCTACAAACATCAGTGGGGTATCGAACAGGCCGCGTGCGAGGTTCACCAAGAAACCTAGCCCGCGGTCGGCGGCCACGAACTCTCCCACCACGGCGCCGATGACCGAGAGGGTGACACCGATCTTGAGGCCGCCCAGCAGCACGGGCAGGGCCGCGGGTACCTCCAGGTACGCAAAGATCTGCCAGCGCGTGGAACCCAAGGAGCGCATCATCTCCACCAGGCCGCGGTCAACGCTGCGGATGCCGATGATCGTGTTCATGAGCACGGGGAAAAAGAGCGTCAAGGCGCAAACCAGAACCTTGGAGAGATTGCCTGTGCCGAACCAGATTACCAGAAGGGGCGCCAGGGCCACCACGGGGATTGCCTGCGACGCTACCAGGTAGGGGGCCAGCAGCTGCTCGAGGCGGGGTGACTTGGCCAAGAGGTATCCCAACACCACGGCGGTCGATAGCCCCAAGGCCAGCCCCCCCAAGATCTCGCGCAGTGTGATGAGCGTGTGTTGCAGCAGGATGCCTTGGCGCCAAGCAGCGACAAAACGGGCGGCCACGGTGGCGGGCGATGGCAACAAAAAGGCGGGGTAGCCAGCCAGGCGCACGACCAGATCCCACACGAGTAGGATGACGGTGAGGCCAGCCAGGGTGATCCAAACAACGTGCTTCTGGGTAGCTCGCGAGCGTCTGGCTTTCCATGCGTTGGGCTTGAACACAACAAATAACCCCGCTACTGCTGGACAGCAACGGGGCAGAGGCAACCACTGGGTTTGCCACACGCCTTCTTCCGTCCGGACTATACCGTCGGCCCCGGATTCGCACCGGATCTGCCGCCAAGCGGCTCGCGGGCTGCGCAGGAGGATCCTGCTTCACCGCCGATCGGGAATTGACTCGTAGAGTCTCACCCTGCCCCGAAGGCTGTCTCTTATCGTGGCTGCATTATAGCGTCGAGTTGGCGGGTGTCAAGGACGATGGCACTGCGGTTGCCCGACTCGCGTGGTCAGCGAGTTGGCCTGGAGGGCCGAACCGCGTAACATGGGCACGCTAGCGACGCAACGGCGGGGAGGCAAGATGAAGGCAGCAGTGTTCTATGGTGTGGGTGATCTCAGGGTAGAGGGCGAGCGCCCTGAACCGCAGCCTGCTGCGGGCGAGGTGCTGATCCAGGTGGCGGCCTGTGGGATCTGCGGCACCGATCGCCACATTATGCACGGCGAGTTCGACACCGTGCCCCCCGTGATCATCGGACACGAGCTATCGGGCACGGTGGTGGCCGTGGGTGACGGTGTGACGACCTTGCGCGTGGGAGACCGTGTGGCCATCGACCCCAACATGCCCTGCGGCCTGTGCCGGCCTTGCCGCCGTGGCAAGGTGCACCTGTGCCAGCACCTAAGCGCTCTTGGCGTGGATATGGACGGTGGCTTTGCCGAACGGATGGTGGCCCCCGAGCGACAGTGCTACCTATTGCCCGACGCCGTCTCCCTAGAGGAGGGGGCCATGGCCGAGCCGGTGGCTTGCTGTCTGCGAGGCATCGACCAGGCGGGCATCGTGCTGGGCGATCGGGTCGCGGTGATCGGTGGCGGCGCCATCGGACAGATCCTGGCCCAGCTGGCGCGGGCCGCGGGGGCGTCGTGGCTGGTGCTCAGCGATCCCGTGGCCGCGCGGCGCGAGATGGCGCTGAGCCTGGGCGCGGATGCGGTGGTCGATCCCACCCGAGAGGACCCGCTGGCGCCGGGCGGCGTGCTGGAGGGCGGGGCCGATGTGGTGCTGGAGGCGGTTGGGTCCGTGCCCACAACGCGACAGGCGGTGGCCTGGGCCGCGGAGGGGGGTACGGTGGTGTGGTTTGGGGTGACGCCGCCAGGCGATCTGGTAGAGGTGGAGCCTAACCTGATCTTTCGCAAGGAGCTGACCATCCGCGGCGCCCGCATCAACCCGTTCACCCATGCGCGGGCGCTGGACGCCATGGCTTCTGGCCAAGTCAAGGTAGGGCCGCTGCTCTCGCGCCGCATCGGCCTGGACGAGCTGGCGCGGACGCTGGAGGAGCCTGCGGGTGCGGCCGTCAAGACGCTGGTGATTCCATAGACTCGGCCACTGGCCTCGAGTGCTCGCGTGACGACTGAGGATCCTGGCAGGGCGATAGCGGAAGGGTCGCTGGGTGCGCCTCATCGAGTTGGTCTTCAGATGCTGGGTTGGTCCGGCTATCAGTCGCCGCCGATAGGCGCCGTGGTGTTTCGGCAGAGCGACGTGGCCTTGACCGCCATCCGCGTGATGACGGGTCCGGGTGGCTTGGTGCTGGTGCTGGCGGCTATGGCCATTGCCTGGTACTATCCACTCACTCGCGAGAAGCATCGTCGCGTGGTGCAGGTGCTGGATCGCCGACGACGCCGAGAGGTGGCGCGGCGGGAGCGCCCTGAGGGACGAGCGAGCGAGCTGCGTCGTGATGATCGATTGTCGCAAGATATCACCGAGGATGGAAAAGAGGAGGCACAATGACGAACCTACCGATCGCTCTGCAACTGTACACGGTGAGGGATCAGACGGCGCTCGATTTCCCTGGGACGGTGCGCCGCGTGGCCGAGATGGGCTATGCCGGCGTGGAGCTGGCCGGCGACGGCGGCCTTTCGGCGCAAGAGATGGCCGCTCTTCTGGCCGAGACGGGCCTAAAGCTCGCGGGCAACCACGTCCCGCTAGACCGGATGACCTCCAGCCTGGATGAGGTGATCGCCTACAACCAAGCGATCGGGGCCACCTATGTCGGTGTCCCGTTCCTGGGAAACGAGCACCGCAGCGAGGCCGGGTATCGGGCGGCTGCGGAGGCGATGAACCGCGTTGGCGCGGCGCTCCGCGATGCCGGCCTTTCGCTTTACTATCACAACCATGCCTTTGAGTTCGAGCCGCTGGGCGGCACCACCGGCATGGAGATTCTGCTGGCCGAGACCGACCCCGAGCTGGTGGGGTTCGAGTGCGACGTGTACTGGGTCCAGTACGGCGGGCAGGATCCAGCGGCGTTCATTGAGGCCAACGCGGGACGCTTCCCGCTCATCCACCTAAAGGACATGGTGGGCGAGGGCGACCAGCGCACCTTTGCCGAGGTGGGTGAGGGCACCCTCGACTTTGCGGCGATCTTTGGCGCCGCCGAGGCCCAGGGAGCCGCCTGGTACATTGTAGAGCAGGATATCTGCAAGGGTTCCAGCCTGGAGAGCGCCAAGCTCAGCCTGGAGAACCTGAAGCGCTGGGGCAAGGCCTAACGTTGGCTTTGCGGGGACGAAAGGAGAGCCTTTGTGAGCGGATACCCGACCATTCCGCCGGCCCGACGCCTCGAGCTGCTGGAGCCGCCGCAGGCCCCCGTGGATGCGGTGCTGGATACCGATACCTACAACGAGATCGATGACCAGTTCGCGCTGGTCTATGCGTTGCTCTCTCCCGAAAAGATCCGACTCGAGGCGGTCTATGCTGCGCCGTTCTATAACGAGCGGTCGAGCGGTCCGGCCGATGGGATGGAGCGCAGCTATGAAGAGATTCTGCGGGTGATGACGCACCTCGGATTCGACCCCACGGGCATGGTGTATCGCGGCTCGACCAGCTACCTGCCCGCCAAGGGGACGCCCTGCGAGAGTGACGCCGCCAGCGACCTGATCGCTCGGGCGCGGGCGCCGCGTGAGGGCCCCCTCTATGTGATGACCATCGGAGCCATCACCAACGTGGCATCGGCCCTGCTGATGGCGCCCTATATTGCGGACAAGATCGTGATCGTGTGGTTGGGCGGCCAGCCCGAGTATTGGGACACGGCCCGCGAGTTCAACCTAGCGCAGGATGTGCCCGCAGCTCAGGTGGTCTTTGATTGTGGCGTGCCGCTGGTGCATATCCCGTGCAGCAATGTGGCCGAGATGCTGCGTACCACCTTGCCCGAGATGCAGGTGCACGTGCGCGGCCAGGGCCCCATTGGTGACTATCTCTACCAGATCTATGCGGACTTTAGGGCGGATCACTTTGGCCGTTCCAAGGTGATCTGGGATATCTCGGCTCCAGCTTGGGTGCTCTCGGGGCAGTGGGTCAGCACCGTGCTGATGCCCTCCCTCGTGCTGACGGACGAGGTGACCTGGGGGCCGGTGGGTACCTTACGGCATCAGATCCGCGTCGCGCGGCATATCGACCGTGACGCCGTCTTTATCGATCTCTTTCACAAGCTGGCCAAGCACGCCGAGGGCTAGACGCCGAACACGCGCACGTCGTTGACGTCAACTCGCCCTTCGTTGCACAGCAGCGCGATGGCGCCCGACCGCAGGGCGCCATCGGTCGCGTTTATCAGCTCGACGCCGTTCACCTTGCCAACGATCCGCTCCCCTGACACTGTCAGGCCCAGGTGGTGGGGCTGGTAGAGCTCCCATGGCAAGGGGCGGGCGGCCAGAACCTGGGTGCCATCCAGGCGGCGCACGATGGCCAGGCGCCCGTCACGACTCAACACCAGCGCATAGAAGCGCTCCAGCCCCTGCACGCGGGCTGCCAGGCCGAACGACTCGGCCAGGTGCGGAACGATCGTCGCCTCGACGGTCAGATCATCCCATTGGCGCGTGCCCTGGATCAGCATCCCCATGCCGCGATTCTGGATGAGCCGCAGGTGTGAGCCTGCGCCAGCGTGGACGTCGTCACAGGCCTGAACCCAGGCATGGGTCCATAGGCGCCCCTGATGGGCCGGAGGCACGAGGGCGACGTTGGGCGCGCCCGACCAGGTGAGCCAGTCTAGGTAGGCGCAGCCGTCGCAGCGGTGGTCGGCCGTCAGTTCGATGCCCACCCAGGTGATTGGCTCGCCCCTGGGTACCTCCACACGCCATTGTAGCGTGGCATCGGCTCCTGGCGGCAAGGGGTGCCCGGGCCCCAGGACGCGGCGGGGCGCATCGTCCGAGCCGGCCGTCACCACCATGAGACGGGCCGCGATGGGGTGCGGGTTGGTGGCGTCCGCCACGATGCGAGCCGAGAGAGTCTGCCCCGGGTAAAGGCTGGGGGAGGCGGTCATGCCATATCCGCGCAAAGGCCATAGGGCGGGAAAGGTCTCGCGTAGGAGGCGGGCGGGCAGCGCTTCGGTGAGCGCCCTGAAGCGGATGGCCAACGTACGCTTGCCGTCCGCACTGTGGCCGAGGGTGTTGCCCAGATCGCAACTGGACAGGCTGTCCGGAGCCTTGTCGACCAGCCAGCCCTGGAGGGCGCCCGGCGCCTCAAAGTGGTATCGTGCCCCTCCCTTGGGCGCCGCTAGCGTCTTGCCGGCCAGGGCCATGCCGATGCGAGCCACCGCCAGGGCCTCGGTGAGGGCGTCGGTTACGGCCCGACCGCCGTCTGCGGTGGGGAGGTAGAGGCGGTCGGAGACGGGACCTCGCCAGTCGGGCCCCGTCTCGAGGCCGGGCAGGCCGCCGCGGATGCCTAGCAGGCACCCTAGGTTCCCCGAGTTGCAGTCGGTATCCCAGCCAGCCGTGTTGACGATACTCATGCCCCGAGTCAAGTCCCCGTCGCTATAGAGCAGGGCCATGATGATCACGGCGTGATTGGGAATGACGTGGCAGCCGCCGCCATAGCGGTCGTAACCGTAGCGGAGCTGGATCCGCGTAAAGGTCTCGTGCCAGTCGCTGTGCTTGGCATGCCATGTACGCACGTCTGCAATCAGCCTAGCGATGAGGCAGTCCGCAGGGATCATGCTCAACCCCACGTCCAGCAGCGCGTCGATATCGCTCTCCACAAAGGCCTGCGCCTCCATGGCGGCGAGTACCTGCGCCGCATAGACGGCCTCGCCGTCGTGGCTGACGCGAGCGGCCCGGCTGGCGAGGTCGGCGGCCAACTGGGGCTGCCCTGGCGCGATCATGCCCCACCCGTCGATGAATATCTGGGCGCCGATCTGCTCGGCTACCACCTGCCCATTGAGGGCCATCGAGCCGCTCTGGGGGGCGGGCACGCCAGCCTTGAGCCTAAGGTAGGCCGTGTGCTCGGTCGATTGCCCCATGCCGCCCCACCAGAGGACGGTCTTGGGTTCGATCAAATAGTTGAGCCACGTCTGACCGATCTGGGCCGACGAGATGTCGGCGCGCGGGCCGTAATCCGACATGGCCCGCAAAAAGGTGAACGTGCCCGAGATATCGTCATCGACGTTGATGAGCGGCTGTCCCAGCTGCTCATGGACATAGTAGCGGATGGGGCCCAGCTCTTCCATGATGCGCTCATGGGTCCATCCCTCAAAGGGCTTGCCCACGTAGACGCCGATGATCTTGCCGAGGACGCCCGCGTAGACGCGCTCCAGATAGTCGTTGGGGATAGGCATGCCACTCTCCTCCGTGCCCTGTGGAAAAGTTATCCACAGCCTCGCTTGGTAGTGCGCCCAGGGGGACGCTGTCATGAGTATCACTCTACTCGCATCAACGCTCGTCGGCAAGGGCGAGACGACACAGGGCCTGATCGGCTTAACTGATTCCATTATTATGTTTTTTATTGGGGTATAATGCCCAATAGTTCCTATGAATGCCTAGCTCTTGCTACAAGTGGTACGGGGTTGAGGACAGAGGGCGAGGAGAGACGCGATGTAGCCTGCCGACACAAGGGGCTGGTTCAGCTTGTTCAAGGGGCAAGAGTTATCCACAGGTCTGTGGATGGTCAATGAACGACGTGGTTTGGCAGCGACGGCTGTGTCACCTACAATGTGCCTCGTATGCAACGAGAGAGAGAGGAAAAACCTGATGGACGAACAGACCCAGGGGAGCTCTAGCACCGAACGCCGCGGGGTCGTGGTGCCTGTCTATGTGCTGATCATCATTGGGGTGATCCTAGTCGCGCAACTGGCGGCGCTGCTCTGGCCGCGCGAACCTAGTCGGGTAGCGCAGGCCGGCCCGACGCCAGACGTGTTTGGGCGACCCACGCGGACCCCCACGGCCACCAACACGCCAATTCCGCCAACGGAGACGCCGGTACCGACCGCGACCAACACGGCCACGCCACTGCCTCCCACGGCGACACCCGAGCCGCCGACCGAGACGCCGCTTCCGGCGACGGAGACGCCAGAGCCAACGGCGACGTCGATTCCGCCCACAGCGGCGCCGACGCGTCCTCCGGCCACAGCCGTGCCGCCGACGGCCACGCCAGTGCAGGTCTCATTCGTCGATCGGATTGATCTCGACAATGGCGAATGGGGCACGGGCTGGGCGGTGGTGAACTATGATCCCAATGATGAGGGCGTGCCCGAGCCGCCCACGGTCATCGGCGATGATGGGAACCGCTACAAGATGGAGATTGGCTACCTGTCGTCACCCGATGCCTTGGCAGAGATCAACCGCTTCTGGGGGTATGGCGGACGCGGTGGCGCTAGCTGGAACCTGATCCTACTGGTGCGGCGGAGCGTTGGCTGGATCTCTTGCACCGATGAGGCCAACATCTGCTACGAGAGCCAGACGAACGCTGGCCAGGCCGTGCTCACGGTCCAGCTCCATTTCAAGGAGCGGGTCATGAAATCAATGCTGCGCAGCTACCTCTCAGGTGGACTGATGGGCGTCGCCAGCAACGAGTACTACTGGGAGCTCCAGAACGCGGTGTACCAGCCGATCTGTGGCGCGGTTCCCGACAAGGCGACCATCGCCGTTCGGTTCCAGCGCTTCTAGACGACCAGACCTGGCAACCAAGAGCCCTGACCACTGAAATGGTCAGGGCTCTTTTCTGGGCGTCGTGCCGAGCGCTTTCAGGCGGTGAGTTGCTGGCTCTGCTTGCGGAAATGGTACCCATAGATAGCCAAGGTCACCGCGTCCGCAAAGAGGCGCGGCTTGCGGCGTAGCGTCCAAGCCAGCAACTTCCAATACTCCCGGCGTTCCTCACCCAGGATACCGAGCACGACGATGGAGCGAAGAAACGCCCGGATGTATGACCAGTCCAGCTTTTGCTTGATGACGTGAGGCTTTTCGTACTCTTGCAAAAAGGTGCGCACCCGCTCATAGTAGACCTTGGGCGAGTAGAGATGCTGGACCAGGTAGCAGTACCCTTGACGGAGTAGCTCGATCTCCATCTTGGGCAGGATGTTGGTCGAGGCGTCGGTGTTGTTGCCCGACCCCGTGGATACCAGTCGCCCTTCGCTTTTCATGCGCGCGTGCAGCTTTGTGCCTGGCAGCGCCTGCAGCAGCCCCACCATGGCGGTCACGATCCCAGACTGCTGGATGAACTCGATCTGCCGCTGAAAGATGCTGGGCGTGTCGCTATCAAAGCCGACGATAAAGCCGCCCTGCACCTGGAGCCCGGCTCGTTGCAGCGCCTTGACGCTGTCGACTAGATCGCGGCCCTGGTTCTGATACTTGTTGCACTCGATCAGGGCATCCTCGTTGGGCGTCTCGATTCCCACAAAGACTGTATCAAAGCCCGCTTGTATCATCAGATCCATGAGCTCGTCATCGTCGGCCAGGTTGATGGATACCTCGGTGTGGAACCGAAAGCCCTGCTTGTCGGCTCGCCAGGCTGCCAGCGCGGGCAGCACCTCGGCCTTGAGTTTGCGCTTGTTCCCGATAAAGTTGTCGTCGACGAAAAAGACGCCGCCGCGCCAGCCCTGGGCATAGAGCGCATCCAGCTCGGCAATGATCTGCTCCGCCGACTTGGTTCGGGGCTTGTGCCCAAAGAGGGTGGTGATATCGCAAAACTCGCAGTCATACGGGCATCCACGCGAGTACTGAATGCACATGTCCGAGTAATGCTTGAGCTGGAGCAGATCCCAGCGTGGTGTGGGCGTCTCGGCCAGATCGGGAAAGTGATCGGCGATATATAGGTGCTTGGCAGTGCCTGCCTCGAGATCCCGCAAGAATGGAGGGATGCTGACTTCCCCTTCGCCCAGGACGAGATGATCCACTTGTGGGAACGCATCGGGCTCCGAGGTGAACAAGGGGCCTCCGGCCACCGTGCGCACTCCCTGAGCCTGGCAGCGGGCGATGACCTGCTCGGTCGAATCGCGTTGCACCATCATGGCACTGATGAACACACAGTCGGCCCACTCCAGATCACGGCGCTTGAGCGTGGCGACGTTCATATCAACCAGTCTCACCTCCCAGCTCTCGGGGAGCATGGCGGCCACCGTCAGGAGGCCGAGAGGGGGCAGGCTGGCTCGCTTGCGGATGAACTTGAGGGCGTGATGAAAGCTCCAGAACGTATCGGGGAAGCGGGGATAGACTAGCAACGCACGCATGACATCTCCTTTGGGGCTATGTTCCTACTATTATAACCCAGCTAGCCGAGCGAGGTTGTGAAGCTTTTGTGGGTTCCCCTCAGCCGATCTGCAGGCGGACGCAACCATGCTACTATGGTACCGTACAGCATAGGACCGCGGTTGTGCAGGCCCTTTGGTGATGGGAGCGATCCAGCAAAGCAGCTAGTCCGCTCGTTGAGGTTTCTCAAGCCCTACCTGTGGTTTACCATCGGCTCTTTGGTGGTGCTGCTGGTTTCCAGTGGGACCATGCTGGTGCTGCCGCGCCTAACGCAGTACGTGATCGACCAGGGAATCGCCCAGAGCGACCTGCCGCGGGTTATCAGGCTGACGTTTGGCCATGATCGGACTGGCGGTGGATCGAGCGTTCCCCCATTTCGCTCAGGGCACGCTGGCTGCTCGTAGCGCCCAGGGCGGGGCCTATGACCTGCGGAATGAGCTTGACGGCCGCATCCAGTCGCTCTCCTTTAGCTACCACGACCGCGCTCAGACGGGCTAGCTCCTCACCCGCGCCACCTCGGACGTCGATCGCGTGCGCATGTTCATCGGGAACGGAGCGTTCATGTTTCTCTCGGCCACAGTGATGCTGGTTGGCGCCATCACCTCACTGCTTTGGACTAGGTATGTGTCTCGTCAAGCGGGGCAGGCATCAAGAGCTCATGGCCGCGCAAGGCGTATACCATGCGCTCTATATGAGCCAGTTCCGTCGCGAGACGGTCGGGGCCGAGGCCGAACCCTTGGCCCTCTAGCGCGGCCTCACGATAGCCAGTCGGCCGGCCGCAACCCCGCCTGCTCTAGCCATTCCAGATACTGCTGCAGGTCAAAGGGCGGGTTGCCTGCCAGGTAGTGACTTTGGCCCTCCCCGAGCGCTGAGTGCCAGCTTAGAGTGTAGAAGCGATGCGCGCCCTGCGAGTGGGGTACAGTGCCCAGCACGGTCACCGCATCGGGCTTGGCGGTGGCCTCGCTCTCGACCAGCACCTGACCCGATCCTACCTCGCTCAGTTGGTAGCGGACCGCGAGCGGCTGCCTGGTGTCGTTACAGGCTACCAGCTCCTGACGCCAGTTCTGCGGCTCGCGCAGCGCAATCAGCAAGGGCTGCTGGGCTCGTTTGATGTAGCTATAGGCCAGCTTTTTCGTGCCATAGTAGTCGACAACGGCATCGGAGAACTGGGGCCACCCGTCGAGCAAGTTCCACCAGAGGATGCCCGTGCGGCGCCACTTGCTGGTGCGGAAAAGCTCAATATGGAACTTGAACGCCTCGGCCTGTGATATTTGGCTGGCGGCGACGAAAGCATCGAGGTCGTCGGGCACTTGGCCGAACAGCTCTCGCACTTGGTTCGCCATAAGCTCGACACGGTAGTCGTACAGATCCACACCGGGCACTGGCGAGGTGGCGTGCAGCAGCCATTCCTCGTTATCCTGGTAGGGCCAGACCTTCTCTGGGCTAAGGAACCGCCGCATGGAAGAGGGCGCTGGACAGCCGTGGTAGCCGATCTCGCTGGCAAAGTGGCACAGCGATTCGGTGTAAAAGCGGCTCTTGAAATAGTCGCGCGGCCCCCAGAGGTGGTTCTCGGGCAGATACCGTTGCCCACGCGCATGGGCCACAGCATCCACATAGGGAGAGCTGGGCAAGTAGGGTCGCGTAGCATCCTCGGCGCGTAGCACGTTGGGTAGCATCTGGCGGGTCAACACGTTGTTGTTGGGGTCGAGGCCACGGCCCATCCACGACTGGTCGCACTCGTTGTCGCCCGCCCACAAGGTGATGCAGGGGTGATGCCGCAGCCGTCGCACCACGGTCCGGGCCTCGTCGGCCAGGCGCTGCTGAAAGGCCGCGTCCTGAGGGTAGACGGCGCAGGCCATGGAAAAGTCCTGCCAGATCAGGATGCCCATCTCGTCGCAGGTGTCATAGAACAGGTCGTCCTCGTACACGTTGCCGCCCCAACAGCGGAGCATGTTGCAGCCCAGGTCGTCGGCCATAGCCAGCGCCATAGGAAGCTGCTCGCGGTCGCGGCTATGGTAGGCGTCCAGCGGCACCCAGTTACTGCCCATGGCGAACAGGCGCTCGCCGTTCACCCAGAAGCAAAACTCACCGTCGCTCCTCATCGTTAGTCACGCTAGTACGTTCCAGCCGCACCGTACGGATACCGCGTACGAAAGCGCAGCGCGTCGATGGTGTCACCGTTCTTGCTCAGCTCCACCGTGCAGGTATAGAGATTCTGCGGGCCCCGGTTCCTGGGCCACCACAGCTGCGGTTTTTCACGCATTCGGGCTGTGCCAGCCTCAAAGAGAACAGGCTTCGAAGACATGGCAGATCGCCACAAGTTGCTCGGAGGCGGACATGCTAGATATCGCTGGGTGAGGTCGACGCGCCGCGATAGTGCCAGGCCAGGTCAGCCCAGTCTCCGTCGGGCGAGAGCTCTCGCGTTTGCAAGTAGGCTGTCTCTAGGTGCTCCTGAGGGCGGAAACGCAGTGTCACCGGCCGCCAGATGCCCGCTGACACGGCCCGCGGCATGATGTCCCAGCCGTACATATGAGGTGCCTTACGGACGTAAAGCCCGTCATAGTTGCAGCGAGCGCGGCACATTGAGGCGGGAAGGTCAGTGGCGGCCTCGTCCACGGCCGGGCGAATATGGACCAGCAGCTCGTTCTCCTCTGCCAGCGCTGCATCGACATCGAACACCTGCGGCACGAGCATGTTGTCACCACTACCGACTAGGGCCCCATTCAGGTAAATCTCGGCGCAGCAGTCCAGCCCCTCAAAGCACAGCTCGGCCCGCCCCTCCAGGCGCTGGTTCAGTGAAAAGCGTCTCACGTACCAGACGTGAGCCCGCTCCAGGTGGCGCAGATCGGCCATGGCCATCCCTACAAAGGGATCATCGATCAACCCAGTGGCCTGAAGATCCAGCTCCAGATTGCCAGGCACGCGACAGGGCCGCAGCTCCAGGCCGGCGGCGTCTAGGTCTTGGGACGTGGCGGCTTCCGGGGGCGCATCCTCGGTCCAAGCGAATTGCCAGTCGCCGGTGAGGTCGATCTGGTTCCACGAATGGGCAGTGCCCATGGTCTCACTCTCCTCGAGTCGCTAGGATTGGGTGCGGTTCTCCAGGACCAGAAGCCAGTCCTGCATAGGGCCAGGAAGCGGTACCTGCCAGCGACCATCCGCGTCAGGGGTGATGGCTCCCAGAGGATTGACGCGGCCCGTCTTGGGGTCCACAAAGCTGGCGTGGTACCCAGCATCGGGTTCGATGCCAAGCACATAGCTGGGGGGAGACCACGATGCCAGATACTTGGCAAAGTAGATGATGCGCAGCTCCCCTGGGATGCCGGCGCAGTAGGCTCGACGATAGTCACCCTCGCCGGCGGCGGGCTCGACCCATTCCTGGTGGGGCTCCAGACGCCACCAGGGGTAGCGCTCCAGGATGCGCCTGCCGATGCCCACCTGCGTCGAGCCGGGAAGTTGGGCGGCTACCGACCAGGGCGTGTCGCCCCAGGACGCGCCGTGCGGTGAGAGGCCATAGGGCTCGGTCTCGCCATTGAGTTGCCAGATCCCGTTGGCGCCATAGGTGAACCCGCCGGCTCCCGACAGGATGCAGGCCCAGAACATGGCGCGCTGGACCTCCTCGCGGCTGTCCTCCAGAATGCCCTCATAGCTGACTTCGCCCTGGACCACGGGCATGTGCGGCTGGCGGGCGTACTCCTGGCGGACGGTGCGGACAGTATTGGGGAGCGAGTCCATGCCGCCGTGACCCGTCTGCAGCATGTCAAAGTCGAGGACGGAGTCATCCATCACCTGGTTGCGGGCGCAATCCGTTGGGTGGATGGTGATGGGCCGGCCGTAGGGGTCGATCTGGCGTACATAGTGGGCAATCTCGGTCCAGGCCTCCTGCTGACGACGCCGGTCACCCTCTTTGTCTTCGGAGAGATAGTAGGGCATGGCCCCCTCGCCGGCCAAGCACCAGATCACCGGGTAGGCGCCCCAACGGGCGATCAGATAGCGCCAGTGCTGCTTGATCTTTGCCATGCCCAGCCAGGGCAGGTGATAGCCCCAACAGCCCACGACGCAGGGCACCAGACCCTGGTGGACTAGCCACTGGACGCGCAGATCGGCCATGTCAAAGTAGGCTGGGCGAATGGCGGCGTACTCGGGCTCCCAGGGATGCCCGGCCTCGTTATAGCCGCGTTCGTCATAGGCGGGCATGTCCGGGTAGAGGCCGGCTACGATCTGAATGACGGAAAAGCCCTTGCGAACGCGGTCTTCGGTCAGGCGCTGGAACTCGTCGGGCCAGCGCAAGCGCCGGGTAAAGCCCATCCACCAGGTATCGCCCAGCCAGAAAAATGGCGTTCCGTCCTCGTGGAAGAAATGCCGCCTATCGGCGCCGACCTCGATCGCTCCATGTACCTTGAGAGGATCATCTCCCTCATAGGGGGAGACCTCCAGGACGCTCCGGACGTCATGGAGCTCGGGGTTGGTGGCGTCCGAGCAGAGGCTGCGCAGGGCATAGCGCCCGGGGACATTGGGGGTGTAGCGCACTCGCCAAAGTCCGTCGCCTCCCCAAAAAGCCGGCACGGTCTGCTCGTTACCGTCAGGCGCGGTGACGACGACATCTAGCTCTACCTCATTGAACGGATCAGCGTAGGGCTTGCCGCTGGTGTAGCTCCATTCACTGACGCAACGGGCTGTTCCATAGCGGGTTCCTGTGCGTTCCTGACTCACTGGGCACCTCCAGGTTCTAGTTGCTCGCTTGCGAGGCCATCCTGCCGATGGCCCCGGCCGTACGCTCATCTATAGGACCACGCAACCAGCCCCCAAGACTTGGTGGGGCGGCGCGTCGCAGGCCAGCTTGAAGACGGCCACCCCAGCGACCGTGTCTGGACTGGTGGCGGGGAGGCCGCGCATCACCAGGCGATCTTCGGTCTGCTGGAAGGCCACCTTTTGGCCCGTAGTCAGCAAGGTGATCTCTCGAACCGGCATGCGCAGGCCGCCGATAGCTAACTCTCTTCCGGGCCAGCGATGGCACCAGTAGTAGGCGGTGTTGCCCTTGAGGCTCCAGCTGCCGGTGGGCATCCATTCCATGCGCCCGTCGGCTCGGTCCAGGTCGCCATAGACGGCCTCACCATGGGTTTCCAGCCACTTGCCCACCGCCTGCAGCCGCTCGATGGCCTCGGGTGGGATTGAGCCATCCGGGGCCGGCCCGATGTTGAGCAGCAGGTTGCCGCCGCCGGCGCAGGCGCGGTTGAGCAGGTCGATCACCTCGCGCACCGAGCGCCAATCGATAGCTGAGGGCATATAGCCCCACGACCCGTTGAACGTCATGCAGGCCTCCCAGGCGCGGCCCTCCTCGGCGGCGGTGACGTGCTCCTCTGGCGTGCCAAAATCCTCGTCCAACTGGGAGCGGTTGTTGATGATGATATGCGGCTGGAGCTGGCGGGCCATCCAGTTCATCTTGACGCTCTCCCAAAGCTCTGGGCTGCGCAGCGGCCAGGAAACGTCATACCAGAGGATATCCAACTTGCCATAGTTGCTGCACAGCTCGCGGACGCAGCCCTGGGTAAAGTCGAGAAACCTTCGTCGGGCGGCCTCGTCTCGGGCGCAGCGGGCGCCATCGGGATGATGCCAATCCATCAGCGAATAGTAAAAGCCTACGTTCAGCCCAAGGGCGCGGCAGGCCGCCACATAGTCGGCCACCAGATCGCGCCCGGGCCCGCGCGTGACGGCGTTATAGTCGGTCTGCGCGGTATCCCACAGGCAAAAGCCCTCGTGGTGCTTGGTGGTCATCACCATGTAGCGCATGCCGGCCTGCTTGGCGAGCTCGGCCCAGGCGTGGGCTGCTCCTGGCTGGGGTTTCCAAGAGTCAGCCAGTCTTTCGTACTCGGCTACGGGGATCCGCTCGCGGTTCATCACCCACTCGTGTCTGCCCAGTTGCGAGTAGAGGCCCCAGTGCACAAACATGCCAAAGCGAGCCTGGTGCCACCAGCGCATCCGCTCGGCGCGTGTGGCCGCGATCTCCTTTTCATACGCTTGCTGGTCCATCGTTCGGCTACTCCTTCCCTGCTTGGATCTTGGCGCGTCGGCTGCTATCGGATGGTGATGCCCAACCCTTGGGCGACGTGGCGGATATGTGTTGCAGCGGCCCGATACTGCTCGGGTCGAGCCAGATGCTCCAGCATCAGGGGCATATCGGGGTGGCAGGCATCGAGGCGCCGCAAGTAGGTGGCATAGTCGAGCTCCCCCTCTCCCGGGGGCACCTCGTCCAGATGCACGGTCAGCCGGCCATCCAGGCGGATATCCTTGGCGTGGCAACTGCGCACGCGGTCAGCCAGCAGATCAAAACAGCGATCGATCAGCCCCCCGCTGGCATAGTAGCGTTGCGGGCTGTTCACCAAGTTCACTGGATCAAGGTGCACGGCGAACTGGGGACGGTCGATGGCTTTTACCAGCGCCAGGTACGACTCGGGGGAATCCGGGTAGGCCCAGGGCATGGTCTCCAGGGCAAAGGCGGTGGTGACGGGCCTGACGGCATCGATGATCTCTTGGGTGATCTCGACGATGCGCGCAAAGGTCGCTTCGGTGAGATTGTCGCGATGGGGGCCGTCCCACTGTGTGGAGCACGAGCCGGCGATATTGACGCAGCAGCGGGCGCCGGCGACCTCGGCCAGCTCGAGCTGGCGCTTGCATTGCTCGATGGCCTTGTGCGCCTTGGCCGCGTCTGGGCTCAGCGGGTTGCTCCAGGCGCCCACCTCGGCGATGACGATGTCATGGTCAGCAGCGGCCTGTCGATAGGCTTGGATCTGCGCTGGGGGCGCGTCAGCGGCCGTCGGCCAATAGGCGGCGGTATAGCCCTCCTGCTTGAGCGCGGCGATCCAGGCCGAAGGTGTAGGGTGGTCAGGCCAGACGGGGCCTCCCAGGCGCATGGTGCCTCCTCGTCGATAGAGTTCAGCGACACTGGCATTGTCCAGGGAGCTGATGGCTTGTCAAGGGCACCCGTCGTGTCCAGTCAAATGAAAACGTCACCGGAGGCATCTCGTTCTGTCATTTGATAACGTCACCGGAGAGCAGGACCTTCTCCTTTCGCCGTGTGGATGCATACCTAGATGGCGAAAAACTGATCGAGAACGTGATGTGGGTCGAGCCGACCGACGAGGGCGTGGTAATTCACAGCTACTTTGAGCCGACGCGCACCATCCCGTCGCGCATCCAAGCCGTGGATCTCAGTGGGAATCGGGTGCTGCTGTTGTCGGACGAGCGCGTATCAACGCAGGAAAAGCTGGCATGAACGACCTGGAAAAGCTGGCGGCGTTGATCTCGCACTGGCGAGAGCACAACCGTGCCCATGCCGACGAGTTTGCCGTCTGGGCGGAGCGTGCCCGTGCCATGGAGATGCCCGAGGTGGCCGCGGTTGTGGAGCGGGCAGCGGCGGCGCTGCGCGGGGCCGACGGTGATCTAGCCCAAGCTGCTGACAAGCTCGCGGCCGCCAGAGTGCAGGGGCACCACCACGACGGCCACGAGCATCGCGCCCATTAGGCGGCTAGTAGACCTCCCAGGCCGGTGCGTTGGCATAGTAGTCGATCTGGAGCGAGGGCATATCGGCCCGCAACTGGTCCACAAAGCGGCACAGCCCTGGCCCTTCAGAGGCCACGTGGCTGGTCTCGATCATGGGGATGCCCACGTCGGCCGAGAAGCGGAAACCATAGTCGTCCGATTCGCCGGCGATGAGAACATCGACGCCTTGCGCGATCACCTCCTGCTGGTAGTGCACGTTCACGAAAAGGCCCAGGCCTCCCCAGGGCAGCCCGACCCGGTGCACAAGCTGCTGCGGCCCCTGTGGCAACGAAGCGCGCACATGAGCGAGCCCGGTGCGCTGCTTGACCTCCTGGAGTAGCTCGCCCACTGGCCGCGGTGAGATCTCGTACACCTTGGCGAACCCCCGTTCGTAGCAGGGCGCTCCCAACCCCAAGAGCTCCGCGAACACGTCAAAGACCACCAGTTCGTCCAGCGTCCCATGCACGCGGGCATAGGTCAAGCC
>JAXGON010000002.1:0-159408 GCA_040767425.1 Anaerolineae bacterium
CGCTACGGCGGCCAAGTCTGTTTCGTCTGCCCGGTCAGCTACCAGACCACCTCGATCCTGGGCACACCCGACGAGATCCGCGAGGACGTGCGCCTGCTGGTCGAGCACCTGGGCCGGTTCAATGGCGGCCTGGTGGGCTATGTGGAGGAATACCACACCATCGGCATGTCCGACGCCAACTATGACGCTTGCGTCGAGGCCTTTCGCACCCTGGGGCGCTATCGCCCGACCGAAAGCTAAGAGATGAACGTATGGCCACTCTCCCACGGCCGACTCTGACGCCGCGCCAGCGGTTCGCCCGCATCATGGCCCATCAGGAGGCCGACCGCGTGCCGCTGGACCTGGCCGGCACCGCGTTGACCGGCGCCGACGCATCCCTATGGCCGGGCCTGCGTCGCGTGCTGGGCATCGAGGGAGAGCCGTCCGACCAGCGCAGCGTAGACGAACGCGTCCTCCAGGCGCTGGAGGTGGATCTCCGTCACGTCGGCGGCCTCATCGCCAGCGGCAAACAGCCCGTGCCCGGCCACCCCGATCAGCGAGTCGACATCTGGGGCATCGTCTATCGCTGGACCGGTCAGTACTGGGATATCGTGCATTCGCCGCTGCGGGGCGCCACCGTGGACGACTTGGACGCCTACCCGTGGCCCGATCCGGCGCGCATCGTGGATAAAGCGCCGCTGAAGCAGTACCGGCAAGAGGCCCAACGCCTCTGGGAACAGACGGACTATGTGGTGGGAGCCGAACACCCGGTCTATGGCGTGTTCGAGCTGGGCTGCTGGATGTGCGGGTTCGACGACTTTCTCCTGCGCCTTGTGGCTGACGAGCCCTTTGTGCGCAGCTTTAGCCAGCGCTACCTGGACTTTCAGAAGGCCATCATCAAGCCCTACTATCAGGCGCTGGGCGAATGGATCCACTTTACCACCAGCGGCGATGACTTTGGCACCCAGACCGGCCCCTTTATGGCGCCCAAGACCTTTCGCGCACTCGTCAAGCCCTACCTGGCCGAGCGGATCGCCTACACGCGAGAGTTCACCCGAGGCTACTTTTGGCATCACACCTGCGGCTCGGTGGTGGCCCTGCTGCCGGACCTGATCGAAGCGGGGGTGGACATCCTGAATCCGGTACAGCCGGGAGCCAAGGGGATGGAGCCGTCCGCCCTCAAGGCGCGCTATGGCGATCGCATCTGCTTTCACGGCGGGTTCGACACCCAGGGGGTGCTGCCGTTCGGCACCGAGGAAGAGATCGTGGCCGAGGTACAGCGGGTGATGGACGCCCTCAAGCCCGGCGGAGGCTATATCTTTTCCGCCGCGCACAACATTCAGGCGGATGTGCCGCCCGAGAACGTGGTAACCATGCTCAGGGCTGCCAAGCGGCTGGGGACATACGCCTAGGCATGTGTGCCTAATCCGGCACGCTCGAAAGCCAGTCGCCCCGAAAAGGCAGAGCGCTCGCTAGAGGCACGGCCAGCAGCGTCGCTAGGCACGCAGGTACCCCGACTCGCCATCGCACCGCATGCAGAGTCACTCGACGGTGCGGGGCCGCGGCGCCGGCGAGGGGATAGCCGACGGATGCCGCGCTGCAACCCGTGCCTGACGCCAGTATGGCGACCGCCGCAGGAGACCTCGTTGCACCAGGGGCCGAAAGACGCGTGCCAGCACCCACCCAAGGCCCAGCTTGCGGCGCATCGCTCGCGCATAGTCCTCTAGATCGTGACGCTGATACTGGAGCAGGGCCTGGCTTGGCCCAGTGTCCAGCCAATCGGTGTAAAAAGGGTCGCTCGTGTAGGCATCTGCCGGCAACACGCCAACGCCGGCCGCTTCCAGGATCCGCCGCACCATCTCGCCATAGATGAACTGGCAGCGCTTCCCACCCCCGATGAGCAGCGTCCTGTCGATGGCAGACGACTCACCCACCCCCCGGGCAAAAGCCCGGGCGGCATCTCGCGGGTCGACAAACTCTATCCGGGTATCCAGCGGCACGTCAAACATCGCCTTGAGGTTGGTGATGCGCATGGGCAGCGCCGCGCCCAGCCGTAGAACCGTCCAGGGCAGCCCCGAAGATCGCACCATCTCCTCACAAGCCACCTTGTGCCGACCGTACGCATCTACCGGGTTCACCTGCTCGTCGGCGCGGCGCGGCGGGGAAAGGTGCTTGGTTAGCCCGTATACAGCCACCGATGAAGCAAATAGAAAGCGCGGCGGCACGGGCAGGCGTTTCGCCTCCTCGAGCAGATGCCGCGTGCCCTCTACATTGATCTCACGAGCCCACTCGGGGTCAGCATCGATATCACCGGCCACGCACGACTGCTTGGGGATGATGAACGCCAGATGAACGATGGCTTCCTGGCCGGCCACAGCCCGCGCCACATCGTCGCGCGAGCGCAGATCGCCCCAGACCACATCGATGCGATCACCATGCCGCCGGGCTAGGCGCTTGGCCAACCGACGGTTGCCCCTAGAGCTGATATCAAAGCAACGTACCTGATGACCCTCGTCCAGCAGCGCGGCCAGCGTGTGGCCACCGATGTTCCCAAAGGCACCAGTTAGCAGAACCCTCATACCCCGCACCCCTCCAATTCCCTCGTTTCGGCGCCCTCAGGGTAGCACGGGCCGCAGTAGGCGGGCAGTGATCGGCGGCAGGTCTTTCCAGACCGGGGCATGACCAGCGTCATTCGTCGCTCCCCAGTCTCGCCACGTGGCGCACCAGGCCAAGTTCAGCGTGGTTTCGGCCTGCTGGCCGTTGCTTGGCCTCGTGGCCTGTGGTAAACTCTTGTTGGATGTCCCTGGGACGTGTTAGGATATTCGCGCACCGGCCAAGCTGCTGCTGAGCATTCGCAAGCCGAGGGCCTATGCAGGACGGAGGCACCCCCACGATGTACGGCGACGTCACCTTGTCGCAGATGGCGTTCCTGGTCGAGTTGGTTGAGCGTTCCAGCCAGCAATCGCCCCCGTCACCAACAACCCCCGTGGGATGGTTGCTAATCTTGCGTCCAACCGGCAGCACCTTGCTATGCGCCAAAGCATCCTGGCCCGACATCCCCACTGATGCCACGTTCTATCTACCAGTCCTTGGCCCAGCGGGGCTATCTCGGCATACTCTCCAGCGAGGACATCAGCAGCGGCGAGGTGGTCATCTGGCCCACCGAGCGCGCCATCGCGTTGGCCGCGTGGGCGGCAACGCCTGACGATCGCGATGCGTCGAGTCACGAGTAGCGAGGGAGGAAGGTAAACATGCGCATGCATAAGCGGGGTTTGGCAATGCTGCTGCTGGCAGCGGTCTTGGCCGCGGGCGTGGCCCTGCCGGTAGCAGCCCTGGAGATCTCCGAGAGCGGCATCATCGCCGCCGACCAAGTCATCGACGATGACCTGTTCATCAGCGCCGATATGGTATACATCAACGGCACCGTCACGGGTGACGTCATCGCCGCCAGCAACCAGGTGGTAGTGAACGGCAAAGTCGGCGGCAGCCTCGTAGCCGTGGCGCAGACGGTGGTCATCAACGGCACCATCGGCGGGAGCGTCTACAGCGCCTCCGCGTCAGCCGAGCTGGGGGCAGACGCTTCCATTGGCCGCAATCTCTACTATGCCGGGTTCAGCCTGATCACCCAGCCCAATGCAACGATCACCCAGGACGCGCTGGCGGCCGTGTACCAGTTCGTACACAACGGCTCCATCGGGCGCGACGCCAGGGCGGCGGCGGGCGCCGTCGAGGTCGCTGGGCGCATTGGGCGAGACCTGGTCGTCGACCTGGGCGATGAGCCCAGCGACGAAGGAGCGCCCTTTATGATCATCCCGGGCGCGCCGCCCACCATCGCGCCGGGCTTGCGTGTAGCGTCCGGCGCGCGCATCGGAGGCGAGCTGCGCCACACCAGCCCCAGCGACGCCGACATCGCCATCGCGGCCGAGCCTGCCGGAGGCATCCGACGAGTCGCTCCCGATCGCGACGCAGAGCCCCCAGCCAAAGAAGACGGATGGTTCGCCGGGGTTGCGGCCATCGCCATGGCCGTGCTCCGCTGGCTCTATGCCCGCGCCCGAGAGCTGGTGACATTGCTGCTCCTTGGCGCCTTAGCGTTGTGGCTGGTGCGATCCCGCTTCCTGGGCGTGGTGGACACCGCCGAAGATCGGCCAGTCGAGTCGGCTGGGTGGGGTCTCTTGGTCACGGTTGGGGGCTATGTAGCCTTTGCGGTGGCGGCCGTCGCCATCGTGGTGAGCGGGCTCATCCTCGCGGTCATCAGCCTCGGCGGCTTGACGGGCAGCTTTTTCGCCGTCGCGCTCTCCCTGCTGGTGGCGCTCCTGATCCTGTTCCTGTTCACCACCCGCTGGGCCAGCAAGCTGGTGCTGATCTATCTGGTCGGGCGGGCCATCATGCGAGGCATCGCTCCAAAAGAGCAAGGCATCGGCTGGCCACTGGTGATCGGCGCCGTTATCTATGTGCTGCTGCGGGCGATCCCGGTGGTCGGCGGGCTCCTGGCCTTGGTGGTGACGCTGGTGGGCATGGGCGCACTCGGGCTCTACACGCGCCAGACCCTTGGCAGCCGCCCAAGCGCAAGAGACGATGCGGTCGAGCCATCGGCCCCCGCAGACTAGAGGCCAACGCGGGGGAAGCAGCGAGGGGACGCCGACCGATCGGCGCCCCCTTTTTGAGAAAAGACCGTCAGCGACGGCGTTTGCCAAGCCCCGTGATGGTGAGCAGCAGAACGGCGCCCACCACCGCGACCAGGAAACTGCGCCAATCCCAGCCGAGCGAGATCTTGGAGCCAGTGATCAGTTCCATCACCAAGCCGCCTAGCATGGCTCCGACGACGCCCACCACCACGTTCATCAGGCAGCCCTGCCGCTGGTTGGTGCCCGCCAGAAGCGATGCCACCCAGCCGGCCAGTGCTCCCAAGAGAACCCATGAGATAAGGCCCCATATTGCAGTCAGCATCACTACTCCTCCTTACGTGCTCCCACTTGTGCACCATTCGCCTCACGCGAGTGAAGCAGATAGCCGGCCAGCAGCACCACGCCCGCCGCCATCATACCAAGAGGTAACACCAAATCCCAGCTCCAGTTGCTCAGGGCGGCCACCGCGGGCACTGCCATCACGGCCGCGACGGCCAAGCTCACCAGAACCGCCCCGGTAAAGTGCCCGTCCGCGATCAGCAGCAAGAGGGCCGAGACCAGCCCGCCCACCGCCGGTGCCAAGAGCGTCCCCGCCCACCAGTTAGCACGCCAGGCGGTCGGATCGTACCAGCCCATGTTCCGGCTGAGAAAGCCCAGCCCCAAGGCCACCACACCCAGGCCGGTGAACCCCAGCCACGGCAGCGTCACGTTGGTGGCGCGCCCGCGATTGCGGTCCTGCTTGGTCAATGGCAGCGCCGCAGAGATCATCTGCAAGCCCGGCAGGATCACAAACACCGGCCAGAGGTGTGGCCAAGAGAGATCGAGCAGCAAGATCAAAGCCACCGCTGCCGGATAGCAGGCTCCCAGCAACCTATCGCGCACGGTGTGCGTCAGGGCCCGGTCGCGCCAGAGGGCCTCCAGCGCACTCCAGATCGAGAGCAGGCTCGGTATCAGGATGAACAGAGGCCACCAGGGATCCAACCTTAGCCCGCCGAACTCGCGCAGCAGCGCCAACACACCGATGGCGATGAGCAGCAGCCCCAATCCCGCACCGCGTGGAGCGCCCCGATCCGCCGGTGGCTCAGGTCGGTCGTCGGCGAATGTGTCGTCCATGGCCTTCTCCTTACTGTTCCTCTGCCTAGCCGAAACGCACGCTCGCCGCGCCAGAGCCCATGTTGCGCACCCGGAGATGTACCCGTACGGTCGCCTCTGCGTACCCGTCGGTCTGCCACTCGCCCGTATCGGGATCGTTATCATTCGCATCAGAGATCTGCCGCAACTCGCGCGGCAGCGACAGGCCGCCACTGCCGCCCTCTTCCACCACCACCCGAACTGCGGCGCCGGCCGGGACCGTCAACGTAAAGGCCCCGCTGCCAGCCTCGACGAGATCTAGCTCTGCGGCCGCGTCATCGCCGAGGCTGATCCTGACGGAACCCGAGCCCGCCTCCATCTGGAGCGAGAGGTGTGATCTGGCGGCGGCCTCCAGCGTCGTCGCGCCGGAACCCAGGTCCAGGCTTCCGGACAGCCGACCACCCGCGGGCACCTGCAGCGATAGCGAGCCGGACCCTCCGTCCGCCTTCAGCTCGACCTCTCGCGGTGGCAACGTCACAGCCGCCTTCCCCGAGCCGCCGTCCAGCACGAGGCGCTCCAAACTGGCCGCAGCCAGCGCCAGCTCCACCGGCCCGGAGCCGCCGTCCACGGCCAGCACCAATGGTACCTCGGGATTCAGACCGAGATCCCAGCGGTGCGTGCTCATGTCGCTCATCCACAGGCCCGGCACGTTGCCGCTCCGATCGCGAATGGTGATCGCTCGTTCGGCGCCGTCCTCACGCACATCATACTCTAGCTCTCGGGCATAGTACACGGTGCCCGCCAGGAGATCGTTGTCGTCCACGTCGGTGTGCAATCTCACCCCGAACTGCCCCGGATCAAGGGTTAACTCCATCGACTCGGTCTGGTCACATGGGACCGCCACCTCCCGCGACTCGATCTCCACCCCGGCAAAGAGCGACTGCAAGGGCCACCATTGGCCGCTCCGCTCCTCCACCCAACGGGAGCCCCCCAGCAGTAGCAACAGCACGATGGCCGCGCCCAGTCCGAGGCCCAGCAGCGTGCCCACGATCGGCATCCTGCTGGCAAACAGCAGGTCGAGCCCAGCCAGCACCAGCAGCAACGGCCAGAGACGCAGCAATATCCGCCAGCTGCCACTGGCAATGATACCCAGGTTGCTCAGCAACAGGACCACGCCGACGGTGATCAGCACCACCGGCCAGAAAAAGGAGCGGGCTCGCCCCTGGTGTTCATCCGATGCCGCCGGCTTGGGTTGGTCGTCATCGTGGCGCAGCGGCCTGTCGTCTCGTTTCAGTCGATCGGTGTCCGATCCAGTCATCGCGCCCTCCTATCGTGCCGGCGGCCCCTCCACCACCTCGGGGCACTTTTCGCCATCCATATCCTCTACGGCCGAGCCCAATGAAGGTTGCGCCCCGTGCGCTCTCCTCCGGCGCGCCTTCCCGATCTCCCCCGCGACTCCCCACCAAAAAAGGCGATGACCGGGCTGAACCGCCCATGTCACCGCCCCGTCAGTTCATCGCGGGTGCTCGCTTAGCTCACAATGCCTCTGCCCGCTCGTCGTCAGGCCAGAGCAGCGGCCCGCGACTGATCAGGTCGCAGGCTCTCCCGCGGACGTCCGGCACGCAGAGCACCTGCAGACGGCTGCCATCCTCCAGATGTAGCCAGAGGTCGGCGGTGCCAAACAAGAGATCCTTGCTGCCGGCGACCAAATCCACCCGACCGCGGACATCCTGCCCACCAGGTAGCTCCAGACTGCCATTGGCGGTCGTCAAGCACATGAACTCCTGGTACACGTCCAACGCATAGACCACCTCGGCCAACCGACGCTGGCCCGACAGGATATGTCCCCGCCCTTCCAGGTGGTGAACCAGGCGATTCTCACGCCTCATGCTAGGCTCCCCACGCCCATACCCCGCACGCACCCGCCCCAGAAACGACACGAGCCGACAGCTTGGCAGTTCCCTGCGTGCGCGTCGGCCCAAGAGTACGCATAGCCCCGTGCGGTTGTGGCATGCTCCCACCGTCACTTGGCTCGCTGCGCCTCGCTGCGCAGCATCTATGCAGCCAGCTCACGCTGGCGAGGGCGCGTGCGCCCATCTGATAGCCCGATGATATCATCGGCGAATTGCTATGTCAACCAGATGGCGCTCTCGCCCTTATCGATCTGGCCCCCTGCAACCGTAGGATCTCCAGGGTGAGACCGCCCAAGGGATGCAGTCGCGGGGCGGCTGACTATCGCGGCTGGCCTGGTCCAGCCTAGGTCGTCTGCCCCAGCTTGATCGCCTCAAAGAAGCGAGCCCGGCGCAGCATCAGGACCGTGGACAGGGTGATCGTCGCCAGTGCGACGAGCAGCGCCACATAGACGGCCACGATGTCTGACCAGGCGATACGCACGAGGATCGGAGGCACCGCCCCGCCAAAGGATCCCCCCACAGCCAGATGAGGGATATAGAGATAGCTCACCAAGACGCCGACGCCTGTTCCGATGCTGGTCCCAAACAGGGCCACGAGCAGCTGCCGAGTCGACACGATCTCGGCCATCTGCCCCATGGAGAGACCGATGGCCCGCAGGACACCAAACTCGACAAAGCGCAACCGAAGGCCCACCAGCGCATCGAGGATGAACGCCAGCATGGTGAGCGCGGCGGCGGCAATAAATCCGGCCGAAAGAATGCCCACGAACCCCGCCCATTCGGGGCGCCTCTGTTGCTCCACCGCCAGAACGCTGCCATCCTCAATGCGGCTGACCGGGATGCCCTGAGCCAGCAGCCGGTCCCAGAGCTCGCGCGACGTTATGCCAGGGTCCGTCTCAACCCACACGTCGTACGGCACAGGGAACCCAACCTGCTGAAACACCTCCTCGAGGTTAGCCACCGGCGAGGGCCGCAGTGTCATCATGGTAGGTGAGGAAAGTAATTGATAACGCCCACGACCGTGAAAGCCAGCTCTTTGCGCTCGCCATGAGTACCAAAGGAAACCGATATCGTGTCGCCAAGGCTAACCTGGTGAGAGTGCACAGGCACTCGCCCACCAGCACCCGCGTTGCGTAGCCTGCCAACGCGTTCATCAGCGCCCAAGCAGCGCATCGGCAAAGTCATGCCGGAAGAAGGCTACGTCAGGAAAGGTGGGCCGATCGATGCCATAGAGCGTCGCGGGTTGGTGGCCCGCGCCCGACCGCACCGTGACGGGACGCTCCCGACCCGCGTCGCCGCCGAAGAATGCCCGGCACCTCCTAGGTGCTGCTCAGCCGATGCCGAGCAACCAGTTACCCTGTGCCAAGAGATCGGCGCCGTCGTAGGCACCTCGCTCCAAGGCCGCTGTACCAGCGGATGCAACGCCGGTCTCTATCAGTCGGAAGGTTCCGCCGGTTCTGATAGGTGAGCCGGTCCCTGACCTCATCCAAGGTCAGGGCGACCGACGCAAAGTAGGTGGCAAAGCTAGTTGTGAGGATTACCATCATCAGCGAGCCCACGTACCCGCGTGACTCGCGGGCCAACTCTGCCAAGCTCACCGCCCACCACGCCACGCCCCAGAAGGTGGTAGACGCGTTCCACCAAAAGCATCAGGTAGGGAAAGACCCGCGTCATCAGCGATGAGAGGGCCAGCAGCGCCAGCACCGGTGCCCCGAACAGCAGCGGAATCCTTGAGCGGCTCTTGCAGCGAGGAGGCGTCCATCGCGCCGCGTTGCCCCAGCACATAGAACGCGTATCCGGCCGCCAGCAGCAGCATCAGGTCCAGCGGCCACCACCCCAGCGATCTCAGGTCACGGGTGCGCTGGCCCTGATAGCTAACCACCGTGTGCTGCGCAGCCCCCAGCGATGGCAGGAGCCGTGCGAGCAGCCCCAGAGCAGCCGCCCCCACGCCGAACGCCCACGCGCTGCTGGTTAGGCCTACATCGAGGCTGCGCGATGCTCCCATCCGCAAAGGCGGTCGTGCTACCGATCAGCCGCGCCAACGCCAGCCCCACCCACCAGCCCCAGCGGCAAGGCGATCAGCACGAGGAGCAGCCCCTCTACCAAGTGCACCAGCAACACTTGTTGCACGCTGGCGCCCCTGCTACGCAGCACGGCCACCTCTCGACGACGCGACCGCACAGCATTCGCCGAGATCATAACAAGAAAGACGCACACAAGCGCGACAATCGGCGTGGCGAACACGGCCAGGACCAGCATGAGCGCATAGGCCGAGGCGCGGTACTCGCGCAACGCGTCCGCCGGCGATAGCACCAGCGAGATGCAGGCAAAAGCGTCGTTGCCTGGTTCGTCACCCTCGCCAGGCGACGTAGCATCGGCTGCACGTCGTCTGAGCGCACCCAGTCATGGCTCGCCACCCAATACCAGATGGCAGCGTTGACCTCATCCTGCATCAGGGGAGCTACTGCCTGCCGGAACGATTCCTCCGGCATGATGAGCATGGCGTCCAAGCTCTCGGGTGCGAGGAACCAGTAGGGATCCTCTGGATCGTCCGGGCGCCAGATGCCCGCGATCCGCACCGTGACCTGTGTCCGGCGGCCACATCCCCCGCGGCCTCGCCCGCCCGGTACGCGATGAGCGCCTCGCCTGTTCGGAGGCCCGTTTCGTTGGCCAGCCCCTCTCCGATCACCACATCGATCGGATCGAACGAGGTAGCGCTAACGCTCGGCCAGCTTCCCTCTACCAGGGTCACGTGGTCCGACAGGCCGGTCGCAAAGGCCGGGTTGGTCCAGGCCAGAGGACGGCGTGCGCTGTCATAGGAGGCCCCATCGGCTGGAAAGAGGGTGAACTGGGGCGAGCTTGACATGGCGAACCGACGTGAGCATGGGAAGACCCAGCGCCGCCGGAGCGTACTCCATGAGGTGGGCGTCCACGCGTTCTAACTCGATGTCAACCGAGCCTTGCAGAGACCCTAGATATGAGAACATGAAGGAAAGGGGGAGTCGCGCGGCTGATGTCCTCTCCGGTGGGTGCGAGCCGCTCCTGCAGGGCCCTCAACGAAGAGGCATCGGCATAGATGGGCACTGCACTGGCGATGGCGACGGCGACCGACAACCCCAGCAGCATCGCGGGCTGAGCCGCTTGTCATTCAGGAGGTCTGCGTACTGCATAGCCGATCATGCCCAGGAGGCTCATGACCCCAGAGCCGCCTCTGAATGCCCTGCGGCCATAGGCAGCGCTCTGCTCGCGCCCGCCACCTCAGACCTCCAGATCCGGATAGGTCAACAACACGGTTCGCTGGAGATCCTGGCTCAACTCACCAAACGGCCGGGGCCGGTCCTGGGGGCGCGTGCCCTTCTGGTTGATGTCTCCCATCAGGCTCCAGTTTCGTCCCATGCCCTGGGACTCGCGGGCCGGCAGCATATAGCGGGTGAGGTCTAGCACCTGCCACTCGCCGTCCGCCTGCCAGTTGCGGACAAGGCCAGGCGAAAGTGCTGGTTCATGTACCAGCGCACCTCGAAGATGTAGGCTTCCGAGCCCCCAACCCCGTCCCCCGTTGGTAGAACTCATAGTTGAAGAGACCTTCGTACTCTCTTGCTGGCGCCGCCAAGCCTCGCCAAACTCGCCCAGATTGCAGCAGATGGCATCGGGCCATCGTTGGCGTATTCCCTTGAGCCATGCCGTGAGCGCCTCTAGATGACCTACGCCATCGACCAGGGAGACCTCCCAGCAGTTGGTCACCCAGCGAAGCCGTTACGCGCCAGGCCGTCATCAAAATGGACCGCCGTCGTGTCCAGCATCTGCCGGACGCCCACCTCTGGTCCATAGCGCCCGATGGTCTCGATCGGCCCTACCCCCATCCGGCTGTTATAGGTTCGGGTCACCCCAGCATAGCGCGCCGCGACAAATCCACCATCCAGCCGTCCAGTTCACACAGTCGATAAAATCGTGCGGCCCCTGGGCCGGCTTGCGAAATGCTCCCGCGAGGGACCAGTACGGGTAGCAGATAGACCCATCGCCGTCGCCGTTGTCGATGGCGTACTGGCTCCAGACGTTGCCTTGGCACACGCGAATATCCTCCACGTCAACCGAGTAGGCCAAGCAGTCGGCGGGCAAAAACCCAGCCACCACACTCGCCGGCCGGTAGCCGCCACCGACGATCTCTTGGACCCGTGCCAACCCCTCATGGAGGTCTCGGTTGATCTGATCACGCTCATTGTACATGGGCGCAAAGTAACCACCCGGGATAAAGGTGACGTCGTCGCCCTCTTGCTCGTGGTAGGTACGCAGAATCGCGGATGGCGCGGTACTGGGGTCGTTCGTCGTGCAGCGCCCGCCAGCTCACGGCCCATGTCATGGTAGCACCGGGCCACCCAGCCCGAAAGGCATCGCGCAGCGCGCGGACGGCCTCTGGCGTGTGGATATCGGCCTCGTCCTGGCCCTCGTCGCGTTCGCGCGTGACCTCGATCTGGTTGACGCGCACAACCGAGTTGAACGTCAAGATGCGCTGGCCCGCAAGATCAGATAGCATTGGGTTTCTCCGTGGGACGGCCTTGCCTTCCACGCGGCTTCTCCTGGAACAGGCCGTCCTCCACTAGCCCGTTCGGTCGGGCGTCGTCTTACATCACCACAAGAAGCCTACCACTTGTCGGCGTTCCACTCGGGGTGGTCAGGATGCAGGCCTCCACGTTGTTCTGCCAGATATCCTCGAGCTGACGGATGGTCTCGTCGGGGTCGATCTGGTGGCTTGTAGTAGAGCTCGCATACCTGGAGCCGGTATTGGTGAACTGCGTGTAGATAAGGTCCTTGCCGTCCTTGCCGTGCGGATTGGGGACATAGTGGCCCCAGAGCTGCCGACGATGAGCAGGATCGGGAATCGCCTCCTCAAAGCTAGTGACCGTCGGATCCCATCCCTTGGGCTCGCTGTGCTCGTTCCAGTACGCAACGCTTTCCTCGCAGGTCATAAAGTGCAGAAAATCGAGCACCAGCTCAAGCTGCTTCTCGTCCTTGGCCGTGCTAGCCGGGATCATCCAGGGCAGGTCCAGCCGCAGAACGCGCCCGAGCTGCCGCCGAGGGCCCGCACCTGCATGCCAGTGCCCAAGGGGCTGCTCTCTACAGTGACGGGCGGCAGCGCAAGGTGCCGAACTCGAAATCCATCTCTGGATCGGCGCGCAGCGTCAAAACGCGCCACGGGCCGTGGTTCCACTCCGATGCCAGGTTCTTCAGGATCCACGGGTTACCAGCGGCCTCGTCACGCGGGCTGAGAAAGTCTTCAGGCCAGTACTGGACTGCTCTTTGATCAGGCGCAGACACTCGCGGAAGGCGTCGTGACTCGCCGGGCTGAACAGCCCCTTGCGGGTGGCCCAGGCCGCCTCCTTCATGGACACGTTTCCGTCCGGCTGTCCGATATCCTGGTCATCGATGGCATGATCAAGCGTGCCATACAAAAAAGTCCTCAGCCAAGTTCTGCGTGTAGAGACGGACCGGATGGCTGCGGTTGTCCACGCCGCCAAAGTCAAAAGGCACATACCCGGCAGCGAGCAGCTTGTCCATCTGATCCAGCCACTCGGCATAGCTCGCTGGCTCCACGCGGACCACTCCATCGCCCATGTCGATGGTATCGACGCCCGCGTCCAGCATCATGTCCAGGTTATAGTAGACCACGATCTGGTTAAAGGCGCCGAGGAGCGGCATTCCGACCACAAAGATGGCTCCGCCGGGACCGCGGATCTGGCCACCCACATAGTCGCCGCCCACCATCATATCTTCTTTCCAGGCCTTTTTGTTGGGTGAGTAGGGGTTGGGCAGCTCAGCAGATGCAGATCCATGAACAGGGCGGTGCTCCCAATACATTTCCTGGTTCCAGGCATACACCACATCGGGCAGGGTGCCTGCCACGGCCTGCGAATCCAGTTCCAGAAATATCCTCAGCCGGGGCCGATACGAGCTCCACCTCGACGCCTGGCTGCACCTTCTTGTACTCTTCCAGGAGCGCCAGGGCGTTACGGTTTATAGCTGGTGCTCTCTGGATCTCAAAGTTGCCCTGGGTCATCCAGGTGATTTTGTGAGAGCTTGGTCTCTTCGGGCTCCGACGGTTCAGATGGCGCAGCCGTCTCAGCCAGGCTCGCTGGGAGCTGCTGTGGGCTGCGCGGGTGTACATGCAGCAACCGCCACTGCCGCACTGCCTACGGCCATCGCGCGCAACGAATCCCCTTCGGCTCAACCAGCAGATCGAACATGTTATCCTCCTCAGTACACTGGCTATAGCGGACCGCAACTAATTCGGTGGCAATGCTCCCTCGATAGTCCCTCCTTTCTCCCTAGAGCTTGACCGCGCCAGAGGTGATGCGGGATGAACGACCGCATGCACCAAACACGAACATGATCAGCAGCGGAATCGAGGCAATGACGTTCCCCGCCATGGCGCGGCCTGGCGTGGGGAAACTGACCAGTGGTGTTCAGGAATACGATGGCCTGCGAGATGGTACGGATGTCGTTGCTGATCAGCACCATCAGCGGCCAGATAAAGTCGTTCCAGACGCCCAGCGTGTGCATGATGGCCAACGTGGCCAAGATCGGGACCGATAGCGGCAAGATGATCAGACGCCAGATGCCGATGTGGTTCGCACCATCTAGCCGGGCGGCCTCGAACAGCTCCTCGGGCAACCCCTCGAAAAAGGTCTTGAGCATAAACATGTTGAATGACTGGCCGCCCGCGATATAGGGCAGGATCACCGCCCACCAGGTGTTGCTCATCCCCAGCTGAACCACCCACATGAACCGTGGGATCAGGGTGAGGATGCCGGGGATCATCATCAACCCGAGAAAGGACATAAAGATGATCTCGGACCCCGGGAACTTGTAACGCGCCAACACATAAGCCGTCAGCGAGGCGAACACCAACATGGGCACGCCGCTCAGGAACACGATGGCAATCGTGTTCAGCATATACGGCCACACCTGCCCAAAAGCCGAGGTATAGTTGTTCCACTCAAAGGGCAGCGTGATCCGAAAGATGCCATACTCCATCTGCACGGTGCTCTTGAGCGACATGTTGAGCATAAAGTACATGGGATAGAGGGCGCCCAACACCATCACCAGCAGCCAAACATGCAACCCGAACTGGCTCCACGAGAACCGGCGTGCTGTCATCTCACTCTCCTACGATGTAAACTCGACAGTAGACCGCACGTACTTCAGGTTCAGATACGTCAGGCCAAAGATGAGCAGGAACAGGACCGTACCGATAGCGCAGGCATAGCCCATCTGCTGTCGCTGCGTGGCGGCGTTGTACATGTGCAGGCCGGGCACCATGGTGGCCATGCCGGGGCCGCCACGGGTCATGATCAGCACGCCCTCAAAGCCCTGGACGTTTCCGATCACGGTCAGCACCAGGAACAGCTTGACTTGGCCCATCACCAAGGGCAACTCTAGATGCCAGAAGCGCTGCCAGCCGTTGACGCCATCGATCCTGGCCGCATCGATGAGCTCATTGGGGATGTTCATCAGGCCCGCCAGGTAGAACAGGATCGTGGTGCCTCCAGACCAGGGAAAGCCCATGAACATCAGCGCGTAGAGGGCATAGTCAAAGCTCCCCAGCCACGGCCGCGTCAAGGCGCTCAGTCCGAGACCGCGGAGGACCTCGTTGATCAGCCCGTTCAGCCCCAAAAAGTTTACCCACAGCAGCGCGCCAACGACGCCCGGAATGATGGCCGGCAGGATAAAGAGCACCCTGTACCGATACTGCCAGCGGTCACTGGTCAGCCGGTAGATAAAGACCGCATTGATCAAGGGAACCACCATCTTGACAATGTTCGCCAGGGTCAGCTTGATCATGTTGACCCACGACTGGTTCAGGTAGGGGTCGCGCAGCATCTGACGAAAGTTCCCCAAGCCGTACCAGCGTGCCTGGGCGCCGCTCCAGATGGTGAACGAGTGGTAGATCGCCGAGATGGCGGGGATGTAGGAAAAGGCCAGCACAAACGCCATGCTGGGAAGTAGTAACAGATAGAGCAGCTTGGCCTGACCCATCCGCCGCAGCAACCCTTCCCGGCGCTGCTTGGCGGCCCCCTTGGCTGTTGCCGATACGGCCATCTAGTCCCCCTCTCTCTGCTGCGGGATCGGCCCCCGCGAATCCGGTATCGAGTTGACAGCCCCTTGCCCGATGGCATACTAGAATTATATACTATTAGTATGCTACGAGTTGGCCGCCCGTGCGTGCAGAATTATGCAGAGTTGTGCAAGGAGCCAGGCAGGTGGAGTCTAGGTTCGAGGCGCTCTCGGAACAGGTGCGCAAGGCGCTGCGACACCTGGATGATCCCATCTACCTCGAGACGCTGCCCCTTGCCCACGAGTTGGCTCGCAGCACGGGTACGTCGGACCTCTCCGCCGGGCAGTTAGTTCAGCGGACCCTGCGGCTGGGCATCGCCTCGCTCGAACCCTCCTCGCTGGGCGATGACTCGCTTGTTGATGCCTCCACCTACCAGGTGCTGTACCGTTACTCCCTCCTGCGTCGAACCATGACGGCCATCTCGCAAGAGCTGGGCATGAGTGTGCGGTCCGGCTACTATGCCCTGTCGCGGGCCACTGAGGCGCTAACTCGTATCGTGATCGACCTGCTAGAGTCACCCGACGAGCCTGACCCGGCGCATCCGGCCCCATCGTCCACACCCTCGCATCGCGTCCGAGAGGAGCTAGGGCTTCTCGCTAGCGAACACCCGCAGGAGGTACGAGTCTGTCAATTGCTGGATGAGATCGTTCAGGACCTCCGGCCGCTGGCCGACGAGATGGGTATCGAGCTCTGCGCTTGTCTACCCGCGGGCGAGCTCCGCGTAGCCACCAAACGCGTGCTGCTACGGCAATGCATCGTGAATCTGCTGAGCGGGCTGATTGCCGCCTCCAGCGGAGGGCGCGTGACGGTGCGGCTGGGCCGATGCAACGACTTGGTTACGATCGAGGCCGACGGCACGCGGGTCAACCTACCGTGCGGCGCCAGCGCCGATACGCCTTTTGCAGTGGCCCGGTGCATCGCCGAGGATTTGGGGCTGGCCTGGCGCCAGCGGACCGGCCACGACACCTGCTGGGTGGCCATTGACATTCGCCTTTCCAGTCGTCGTCGGGTTCTTGTGGTTGACGACAACGAGGGAGTGATCTCGCTCATCCGCCGCTACCTCCACAGCCAGCCCTATGGCGTGTGGGGCGCTCGCGATGGGCAACAAGCTCTGGGCCTCCTCGAGGAACTCCACCCTGACGTCATCGTGCTGGATGTGATGCTTCCGGGACAGGACGGGTGGGAGGTCTTGGGGATGCTACGGGATGCCTGCCAGGCTATGGGACACGATGTGCCCGTCATCGTCTGTTCCATCATCAACGATCCCCGCCTCGCCAGTGCGTTAGGGGCGCGAGCCTTTCTCCACAAACCTGTCACGCGTGCCAGCCTCCTTCAGGCTCTCGACACGGTGACATCGGCCTGATACGCCGGCGAAACGACCTCTACGGCGGCGCTGATCAGTTCCATCACCGCTCCCGCCGAGATGCCACCCGAACGGCTGATGGTGAAATGACTGCCATGCCGTCGAAGACTCTCTTCGGCAAAGGCGGTCGCCGTGACCGCCATGATCGTTGGCGCATCAGCACCCGAAAGCTCGGCTAACCGCGCGGCCACCTCGAAACCGCTGATATCGGGGAGTATCAGATCCAGGAGGACCAGGTCGACCTTTTCCTCTCGCGCGATCCGCACGGCTTCCAGGCCGGTATACGCGGTGAATACCCTTCCCGGATAGCGCAGAATTCGCAGTAGCCGAGAAATGAGGCTGACAAAACCGGGATCGTCGTCCACGACCAGGATACTGCCATAGTCGGCCTGGCTGATCGTCTCGGCCAGCATCTCACGTGTGACCGGCTTGCCGAGACTGCCGGAGAATGCCGGGTTCAGTGTCAGCCAGCTCTGGCTGGGGATGGAGAAGCGGAGTACCGGAACGTTGTGCTGGTCGCAGACTTCGTCCAGGCAGCCAAGCCATGCCTCGGAGGGAGCGTCCGGCACCAGGTTCACCGCCACGCATTGGGGTCGCCAACGGCCGATCAACTCGGGAACGTCCGTCACAGATGTCGCGCGTACGATCCTCCTATCCTGAATGTGGCGGGCGAGTAGTTCGGCGAGGCCCTGGTCCTGTTCCACCAACAGAATTGGCCTAGTCTCGCTGCCCACAGAGGGCGCTGCGGTCTGGTGCAGCACGTTGGACATGGGCCTCATGCCCGGCAGGGGCAGCGAGAACCTGAACACGCTGCCCTGTCCGGGCGTGCTCTCCGCCCAGATTCTGCCCCCGTGCATTTCCACGAACTGACGGCTTAGCGCCAAGCCCAAGCCAGCGCCGCTGCCCGTACGCAGGCCCGCGTCGACCTGCTGAAACCGCTCAAACAACTTGCCGATCTGGTCCTCGGGAATGCCCACTCCCGTGTCCCAGACGCTGACGGTCACAGAGCCAGCATCGGCCGTCGTCGCGATCCCGATCTCGCCCTGCTCGGTGAATCGAACCGCATTGTTGAGCAGGTTGATCAGCACCTGGCGTATGCGCGTGCGATCGGCAAAGACCTGGGGGGTCTCGTCATCAAGATCGAGTATCAAGCGCAGTCCTCGCTGCCGCACCAAGGGGGCCACCGTCTCCGCCGCCTCACGGACAACCATCTCTACGCCCAGCATCTCGCGGACCATGGGAAGCCGGGCCACGTCCAGCCGCGAGAGGTCGAGCACGTCGTTTACCATGCTCTGCAGGTGCCGGGCAGCCCGATACAGCTCGCCGACATCTCCCACGAGCTCGGGGGTCCAGTCGACCCCCTCGTAAGCATCGGGGTCCAGGTACATGATCTCGGCAAAGCCAGCGATGAGGTTCAGAGGCGTGCGCAGCTCATGGCTCACATTGGCGACAAAGTGCTCTTTGAGCATGCGCGCTTCTTCAGCCTCCTGCCGCGCCAGGGCCAGTTCCTGGATCACCCGCGCCAGATGCTCGGACGTGTCGCTGAGCGCCTTTAGCGTGCGATTCAGCTCGCCACGCTGGGAGCGCAGGTCCACCAAGAGCTCTGCCGCGCGCTGCTGACTGTGTCCAGACCACGTGAGCGCTATCGCGAATCCACGGAGCGATAGCCAGGCGAGAACCGCCGTCAGCCACGCCAGCCCAATGGCGGGCCACTGCACGTCGGGTGGCGCAAGAGCGAGGAGCCCACCCGTCACCAGAACCAGTGCGGCGATGCCAGATACGTGCCCCACCACATAGTTGCCCAACACCAGCGCGGCCCCAAAGAACGGGAGCCACCGGCTACCAAGGAGCCCCAGCGATGTCATCCACAGGGCCGTCGGCCCCACGACCAACAGCACGGCTGCCAGATCTCGTCGTCTCTGGGCCACCGCCACCGCCACGACCCCTACCGCCAACAGGGCCAAGTTCAGCCAGAAAGCCGTGTTCTTCCCCGTCGCAGGTGCAGGGCGAGCGAGCATGGCGGCGACGAACCCGATCGCGGTCACCACGCTAGCCACTCGCACCAAAAAGCTGGACTGCAGCTCAGCCACGTCAGCCGCCAAGCCTTGAGACAGCGCCGAAGCCCTTGCCTGACTCGATGGTCTCTCCATCCATACCCCCTCGCCAGTCCGCCCCATACCGCCGCGGGAGCGCTGGCCTCTCCCCCACATGATCCATGGTATGCTCCAGGGCCAGGGCGCGCAACACAGGGCACCCCGTCGCCCCCGTCGAAACCCAATGCACCTGCGATGGATCATTCTTTCGGCAGCTACAATACCTGCTTGACAAGTCCAGGGCGCTATGCTATCTTGTTAGCACTCTGCGATGGTGAGTGCTAACTCGTCTACAGAGTGTCGTTCGGGGAGTGGTATGCGCTGTACGGATGCAGCGCGCATCGTGCTACGATCAGCAAGGAGGTTCCCAATGGCAGATGTCAACTTGAAGCCTCTGGCAGACCGCGTGGTCGTCGAGCCTCTCAAAAGCGAAGAGGTCACGGCGGCCGGTATCGTCCTGCCCGAGACGGCCAAGGAAAAGCCCCAGAAGGGTACGGTCCTGGCGGTTGGGCCTGGCAGACGCGACGACAACGGCAACCTGATCCCTATGGACGTCAAGGTTGGCGATGTGGTCCTGTATGCCAAGTACGGCGGTACTGAGGTCAAACTCGGCAGCGACCGCGAGGTATTGGTTCTGCGCGAGAGCGATATTCTCGCCATCATTGGCTAGCAGCAGGAGGATATAGATCATGGCAAAGCAGCTCAAGTTCTCGGAAGATGCACGACGCTCCCTGAAAAAGGGTGTGGACACGTTGGCCAAGGCCGTAGGGTCGACGCTGGGGCCCAAGGGCCGCAACGTGGCGCTGGACAAGAAATGGGGCGCGCCGACCATCACTCATGACGGCGTGACCGTGGCCAAGGAGATCGAACTGGAGGACCCGTACGAGAATATGGGTGCCCAGCTGCTGAAAGAGGCGGCCACCAAGACCAACGACGTCGCCGGTGACGGCACCACCACCGCCACGGTGTTGGCGCAGGCCATCGTGAACGAGGGCCTCAAGAACGTGGCGGCCGGCGCGAACCCGATGCTGATCAAGCACGGGATCGAGGCCGCGTCGCAGGCGGTGGTCAAGGCGCTGCGGGAAGAGGCGCGCAATGTGGACACGCGCGAGGATATCGCCAACGTGGCGGCGATCTCGGCGGCGGACATGGAGATCGGGAACCTGATCGCCGACGTGATGGACCGCGTGGGCAAGGACGGCGTGATTACGGTCGAGGAGAGCAAGGGCCTCGAGTTCGAGACCGAGTACGTCGAGGGTATGCAGTTCGACCGCGGCTACATCTCGCCCTATTTCATCACCAACCCGGACACGGGCGAGGCGATCCTGGAAGATGCCTATGTGCTGGTGCACGACAAAAAGATCAGCGTCGCGGCGGACCTGGTGCCAGTGCTGGAAAAGATGGTCCAGGCGGGGCGTCGGAACCTGCTGGTGGTGGCCGAGGACGTGGACGGCGAGGCGCTAGCTACGCTGGTGCTGAACAAGCTGCGGGGCGTCATGAACGTGCTGGCCGTCAAGGCGCCGGCCTTTGGCGACCGCCGCAAAGAGATGCTGCGCGACATTGCCATCCTGACGGGCGGCCAGGTGATCACCGAAGAGATGGGGCGCAAGCTGGAGACCGCCCAGCTGGCTGACCTGGGCCAGGCGCGTCGGATCGTGGCCACCAAGGATGACACGACGATCATCGAGGGCCAGGGGTCCGAGGACGAGATTCGCGGGCGGATCGAGCAGATCAAGGCTCAGATCGAGACGACGACCTCGGACTATGACCGGGAAAAGCTGCAGGAGCGCCTGGCCAAGCTGTCGGGCGGCGTCGCGATCATCCGGGTGGGCGCGGCCACCGAGGTAGAGCTCAAGGAAAAGAAGCATCGCGTGGAGGATGCGCTGTCGGCCACGCGCGCGGCCGTGGAAGAGGGCATCGTGGCGGGCGGCGGCGTGGCGCTGCTGAACGCCATACCCGCGCTGAACGACGTCAAGCTGGCGTTTGATGACGAGAACACGGGCGTACAGATCGTGCGGACGGCCCTGGAGATGCCCATGCGCGGCATCGTGAACAACTCGGGGCTGGACGGCGCGGTGGTGGTGGCCGAGATCCGGCGCCGCCAGGCCGAGAGCGGTGACAAGGCCATCGGCTACGACGTGGTGGCGGACGAGTATGTGAACATGTTCGAGGCGGGGATCATCGACCCGGCCAAGGTGACCCGTTCGGCGGTGGAGAATGCCGCGTCGATCGCGGCCATGATCCTGACCACCGAGGCCTTGATCACGGACATCCCCGAGCCTGAGCCGCCAGCGCCGCAGGGCGGACCGGGTGGCATGGGCGGCATGCCTGGCATGATGTAGTTCTCTGACTACCGTGAGAGGGCCCCGTCAGAGGCCCTCTTTTTTGCTATGGCTTTGCCACACATAAAGGGCGGAGGTCCTAGACCGGACCCCCGCCCTTGGTACCGACGCGATGCCGCCTACTTTTTCGGCAGGACCTTGATAGTGCGCGGCTTGGCCGCATCCTGCTTGGGGATGGTCAGGGTGAGCACGCCCTTGTCAAAGTTGGCCTCTGCCTTGTCGGCGTTAACCGGGATGTTCAGGCGGAGATTGCGGCTGAACGTGCCATAGGCGCGTTCCTGCAGGATATAGTCGACATTGTCCAGCGGGCCGGCCACCTCGCCCTTGATGGACAGGTTGTTGCCCTCGATGGTGATCTCGACGCTGTCAGGATCCACACCGGGGATGGCCGCTGAAACGACGACATCCTCATCAGTGGTGTAGACATCCAGCGGCAATGAGAGGCGCGTGGCCTCGGCAGGGGTCCAGCGGGTGCCGGGCCGGACAAAGCTGTCCTCGAACAGGCGGTCCATGGCCTCACGTAGCGTCATCAGATCCTTGAACGGTTCCCAACGGCTGATTGTCATCTTGCCCTCCTCATGAAAGCTGTGTGATAGACGAGCACCTAAAGCCCTTGGCAGACTAGCGGGCCTTGACGCGGATTCTCTTGGCCTTGCGGTCCTCACGCTTGGGGATCGTCAAGGTAAGCAGTCCATTCTTGAACTCGGCCTCGGCCTTGTCGGTCTCCAACCCAGCGGGTAGCGAGACGCAGCGACTGAACTCGCCCCGCGCCCTCTCGCGCCAGAGGTATTGCCGACCCTCTTCCTCTCTCTCCTCAGCGACCTGGCCGCGGATGGTCAGCATGTCGCCGGTCAGGGTGATCTCGATATCGTCGGGATCGATCCCGGGCACGGCTACCTGTGCCACCAGCTCCTGGTCCGTCTCGTAGATGTCCATCCCCAGATCGAGGCCTTGGCGTGCCACGTCAAATGGCAGCACGTCGCGCCGTCGCGGGAACGGCTCACCAACCAACTCTCCGAACGGATCCCATCGAATCAAGCTGCTCATCAGTACACCTCCTATCGAATTCTTCCTGGGTTATGATGGCGCCCAAGAGGCGCCCTATCTTTTCAACTATCATTATAGTGACCATGCAATAGCTTGTCAAGTACTTTTCATAGTATCCATACGGAAATCTGAGCGAGATACTATCAAGTTCCTTGACATTCAAGGAGGCCGCACCTATAATAATGTCAAGATGGAGACGAACGTAGCCTGCGAGCGTTGGACGATTAGGAAGCTGGGTTGTTAATGGAGTACAAGGACTATTATCGGACGTTAGGGGTGAGCAAGGATGCGTCGGGAGAAGAGATCCGCAAGGCCTATCGCAAGCTCGCGCGCAAGTATCACCCCGATGTGAACCCGAACAACAAAGAGGCCGAGGAGCGCTTCAAGGAGATCAACGAGGCGTACGAGGTGCTTCGCGACGACGAAAAGCGCCAGAAATACGACCGCCTCGGCGCCCAGTGGCAACAGTACCAGCGAGCGGGTGGTTCGCCGAATGGGTTTGACTGGAGCCAGTGGTTCTCGGGTGGTGGTCAGCCCGGGGGAACGCGCGTCCATACCGAGTACGTGGATCTGGAGGATCTCTTTGGTGGCGGCAGCGGGGCGTCCGCCGGGTCATTTGGCGGCTTTTCCGACTTTTTCCAGTCGATCTTTGGTTCTGGCATGGGCGGCCGGACGGCCGGACGCTCCGGGGCTGGTGGCATGTTGCGGATGGACGGCCGTGATGTGGAGCAGGAGGTCGCGATCACCCTGCGTGAGGCCTATGACGGCACCGTTCGCTTCGTGGATACTGGGTCGCGCCGGCTGGAGGTCAAGATCCCCCCGGGTGTCCGCACCGGCTCGCGTATCAGGATCGCTGGTGAAGGCCAAGCCGGCGTCAACGGTGGGCGGCCTGGTGATCTGTATCTAGTTGTGCAGGTACGCGATGATCCTCGGTTCGAGCGGCGCGGCGACGATCTGTATGTGACGCAACCCGTGGACTTGTACACTATGATCTTGGGGGGCGAGGTGCCGGTTGAGACCCTCAAGGGTCGCGTGTCGCTGCGCATTCCTCCAGAGACCAAGGCGGGACGGGTGTTCCGCTTGCGAGGCCAAGGGATGCCGCGGCTGCGCGATGCCACCCAGCACGGTGATCTGCTGGTACGCGTGATACCGACGATCCCGCAGGGTCTCTCCGAGGACGAAAAGCGCCTATATCGACAACTGGCTGACATGCGGAGATCGTCGGAGGGGCGTGTGAACCATGGATGACGCAACCTGGGAAGACGAACCCTGCTATTTTATCAGCATAGCCGCTCGGATGGTGAATCTGCATCCGCAGACACTGCGCTACTATGAACGGATCGGCTTGGTAAAGCCCTCACGGACGAGGGGGCGGACGCGCCTCTATTCGCAGTCGGACATCGAGCGGCTGCGCAAGATTACACGGCTCACCGACGAGTTGGGCGTGAACCTGGCTGGGGTGGAGGTGATCCTGAACATGAGCCGTCGCATCGAGGAGCTGCAGAATGAGCTCGCTCGGGTGCAGCGCGAGGCGGTGCGACAGCTCGAGCTACTAGAGCGCGAACTGGCCAAGCATACGAGCGAGAAGGAGGTTGCCCCCGCCGACTATAAGGTGCTGGATGCGGGCGCGGTGAAGCCGGATGACGAGGCCGCCCGAGGCTCTCGCTCAACAGAGGAGGAATCCCAGTGATTGCCAAGTCAGAGCTCGCAGAGTTGGTGGGGTATGAGGGCGATCTGCCCGTCTTGAGCGTGTACCTGGATACTGATCTATCCGACAAGTCCAAGGACGGCGTCAAGCTGATGCTACGTCAGCAGCTCAAGGGGATGGATCGTGAGCCCGTGGCGGGTGACGTGGAGCGGGTGTTCCGGTTCCTGGACTATGAATATGACTGGCAGCCTCGGGGTGTGGCGATCTTTGCGGCGGGCGATGCTCTCTGGCGTACGATTCCGCTGCCCATCAGCGTGCCGACGCGGGCGTACTGCTCGACCAAGCCGGTGGTGCGGACGCTGGTGGATGTGCTCGATCGCTTTGGCCGCTATGCGGTCGCGTTGGTCGATCGCGAGGCGCTGCGCCTCTTTGCCGTAGAGGGTGGCAAGATCACCCCGCTGTCGGAGGTCGTGGGCGAGGAGCTCAAGCGGCACCGGCAGGGAGGCTGGGCCGCTGCTCGTTACCAGCGTCATGAGGACCATCTGGCTTTGCACAATCTCAAGCAGGCCATCGAGGTGATCGATCACTATATGGAGGATCACGACTTGGTTCGCTGGGTGCTAGGTGGGAGCGAAGAGGTGCTGGCTCAGGTCAAGGAGTTGTTGCCGTCCAGGCTCCGTCGAGGCCTGATCGGCGAGTTTGTGGTGAACATGGCGGCTCGCCCCGCCGAGGTGTTGCAGCGGTCGCTGGATATCGCCATGGAGGCTGATACCAGGGAGGAGCAGCAGCTGGTCCAGGAGGCCATCACCGCGGCCAACAAGGGCGGTGCTGGCGTCATCGGTTTGGCCGACTCGCTCTATGCCCTCCAGGAGGGGCGGGTGCAAACGCTCCTGGTGGATGAGGCTTTTAGCGCGTCGGGAACCATGTGCGCCAACTGCGAATACATCGCACCTAACCTGAGCGGCGCGTGCCCCTTTTGCGGCGGGACCGAGTTTCGCGAGGTGGCCGATGCCGTCAACTGCGCCATCCACAAGGCCATCGATGGTGGCGCGGACGTGAATATCGTGCGGGAGAACGAGGCTTTGCGAGACGCTGGTGGCATCGCAGCGCTGCTGCGCTACTAGCCGTCCCGATCCAAGGCTCGTCCGAGGGATGAATGATAACGTTGTGAAAGGTGGTTGGTAGAGATGAACCTGAATCGTATGACGCAGCGGGCTCAGGAGGCCTTGGCGGCCGCCCAGGAGCTCGCTCAGCAGAGCAACCATAGCCAGATCGATGTTGAGCATCTGATCCTGGCGTTACTGGAGCAATCCGACGGCGTGGTGCCGGCCGTTCTCGCCAAGCTGGGCATACGGCCGGCTGGCCTGGCGGAAGATCTGCGGGCGCATCTTGAGCGCCAGCCTCACGTCCAGGGCCCGGCGCAGCTCTATATGGCGCAGCGGCTGTCGACTCTGCTCCAGGCCGCTGCTCAGCAGGCTGAGCAGATGCATGACGAGTATGTCTCCACCGAGCACATGCTGCTGGCTTGCTTGCAACAGGACCGGGGTTATGCCGGCGATCTTTTGCGCAAGCAGGGGCTCTCGGTGGACGGTGTGCTCCAAGCGCTGGCCGGCATCCGGGGATCGCAGCGGGTCACCGACCAGAACCCAGAGTCGCGCTATCAAGCTCTGGAAAAGTATGCCCGCGATCTGACCCAGGCGGCCCGCGACGGCAAGCTGGATCCGGTGATCGGGCGTGATGAGGAGATCAGGCGGGTCATCCAGGTGCTGTTGCGCCGGACCAAGAACAACCCTGTGTTGGTGGGTGAGGCTGGTGTGGGCAAGACGGCCATTGTGGAGGGGCTCGCGACCCGCATCGTTCGCGGTGATACGCCGCGGGGCCTTCAGAACAAGCGCCTGGTCGCCCTGGACCTGGGCGCGTTGGTGGCGGGCGCCAAATACCGCGGCGAGTTCGAAGAGCGGCTCAAGGCCGTGCTGAAAGAGGTCACCGATGCCGCGGGAGAGATCCTGCTCTTTATCGACGAGTTGCACACCGTAGTGGGCGCCGGCGCGGCCGAGGGCTCGCTGGACGCATCCAACATGCTCAAGCCGCTTCTGGCGCGGGGCGAGCTGCACTGCATCGGCGCCACCACGCTGAACGAGTATCGCAAGTACATCGAAAAAGATGCCGCCTTGGAGCGGCGCTTCCAGCCCGTCTTTGTGGACGCGCCCACGGTGGAGGAGACCATCAGCATCTTGCGCGGGCTCAAGGAGCGCTATGAGGTGCACCACGGCGTGCGCATCCAGGATAGCGCCCTGATCGCCGCTGCCGTGCTCTCGGATCGCTATATCGCCGATCGGTTCTTGCCGGACAAGGCGATCGACCTGGTGGACGAGGCTGGGGCGCGCTTGCGTATGGAGATCGATAGCTCGCCGCGCGAGATCGACGAGTGCGAGCGACGGATCATGCAGCTCCAGATCGAGCAGCAGGCTCTGAGCAAGGAGCGCGACGAGGGCAGCAAAGAGCGCCTCGAGCGCATCCGCCAGGAGATTGCCGATCGACAAGAGGAGCTGGCGGCGCTCAAGGCTCGCTACGATCGCGAACGTGAGGTCATTGAGGCGGTGCAGTCGACCAAGGCGCGCCTGGAGAAACTGCGTGCCCAAGCCGAGATCGCCGAGCGCAACGGCGACCTCGAGACGGCCGCCCGCCTGCGCTACTCGGATATCCTCGATCTAGAGCGACAGCTCAAGGAACAGGAGGAGCGACTGGCCGAGGCGCACCGCGAGCAGAGCCTCCTCAAGGAGGAGGTCACCGAGGAGGACATCGCCGAGATCGTCTCAGAATGGACCTCAATCCCGGTCTCGCGCCTGCTCGAGGGCGAGGTGGCCAAACTGGTCCAGATGGAGGACCGCTTGCATCAGCGGGTGGTGGGGCAGGATGAGGCCGTGCGCGCTGTCTCCAACGCCGTGCGACGAGCGCGAGCGGGTCTTCAGGACCCTAACCGGCCCATCGGCAGCTTTATCTTTCTGGGGCCTACTGGTGTCGGCAAGACAGAGCTGGCCCGTGCGCTGGCCGAGTTCCTGTTCGACGACGAGGACGCCATGGTGCGGCTCGATATGAGCGAGTATCAGGAACGACACACCGTGGCACGCATGATCGGAGCGCCTCCCGGCTATGTCGGGTACGACGAGGGCGGGCAACTGACCGAGGCGGTGCGCCGACGCCCCTACTCGGTGGTGCTGCTGGATGAGATCGAAAAGGCACATCCCGAAGTGTTCAATGTGCTGCTTCAGATCCTGGACGATGGGCGACTCACCGATGGCAAAGGCCGGACGGTGAGCTTCCGGAACACCGTCGTCATCATGACGTCCAATGTCGGGAGCCAATGGATCGGCTCGGTAACTGAGACGAGCAATGAGGAGATACGCGAACGCGTGATGCGGGCGCTGCGAGAGCAGTTCCGGCCCGAGTTTCTGAACCGCGTCGACGAGATCATCATCTTCCATTCGCTGACGCGCGAGCATCTGCTGGATATCGTCGATATCCAGTTGCGTCGGTTGAGAGAGCTGCTGGAGCAACAAGGGATCCATCTGGACGTGTCGCCCGAGGCTAAGGCTCGCCTGGCGGAGGAAGGCTTTGATCGCGCCTACGGTGCGCGGCCGCTCAAGCGCACCATCCAGCGACAACTGCAAGACCCACTGGCTATGGAGCTGCTGCAAGGCCGGTTCGTGGCCGGTGACACGGTGCGGGTGGATGTGAAGGATGGGGCGTATGTTTTTGCCAAGGCCCCATCCTATGCCGTTGAGGGCGTTGGGTAGGCTCGCGGCAGACTCTTTTTGCGAGGGATGCGTTCTCTCGCTATAGTGATAGCATCCTGGGCGAGGGGAGGCCGAGGAGATGGTCGGCTATACTTGTATGCGGTCCAGGATGGTCCGGTTCGCGCCTCAAAACGCGCGGCCTGGGAGAGGATTTAACCATGGGAAGTCATGATAGTTATCAGAGATTCAGCAAGGAAGCGCAAAAGTCGCTAAACCTTGCCTACGAGAAGCGAAGACGCTACCGGCATCCGCAGATCGACGTGGAGCATGTCCTGCTGGTTCTGTTCGAGGAGCCGGATGAGGTGCTCACGGACGTGTTCGATATGCTGGCCGTTGATCGTGCTCGCGTGGTGCGGCGCGTGGAGGATGTGCTGAGGGGCAATCCCCGTCTGGCGATCCACACCGCCTCGGCGACGCAGGATAGCTGGCTGGCTACACCTCGCGTCCAGGAGATGATTCGGCGGGCCACAGAGGAAGCCGAGCGTCTGGATGATGAGATCGTGTCGACAGAGCACCTGCTGCTGGCCATCGCCTCCGAGCCCGGCAGCGTGGCGGCGCGGATCTTGACCGACGAGGGCGTCACTCGAGAGCGGCTGTTGGATGCGCTTAGCCAGAGTGATCGCCCTGCCGCACAGCCCGACAGCGATGACGCGCCGGGGGCTCGTCGCTACAAGACCCTGGAAAAGTATGGGCGCGACCTGACCGAGCTGGCCCGCCAGGGCAAGTTGGATCCCGTCATCGGGCGCGATGTGGAGATCCAGCGGGTGTTGCAGGTGCTGTCACGTCGCACCAAGAACAACCCCGTGCTCATCGGCGAGGCGGGCGTGGGCAAGACGGCCATCGTGGAGGGTCTCGCCCAGGCCATCGTCGAGGGCGATGTGCCCGAGCCGCTGCTTAACAAGCGGATCATCTCGCTGATGCTCGGCGCCATGGTGGCGGGATCGCGCTTCCGTGGCGAGTTTGAGGAACGCCTTAAGGCGACCTTGGACGAGGTGCGCCAGGCCGAGGGCGAGGTCATCCTGTTCATCGACGAGCTTCACACCGTGGCTGGCGCGGGTGGGGCGCAGGGCGCCATCGATGCCTCCAGTATGATGAAGCCAGCGCTGGCTCGCGGTGAGCTTCGCTGCATCGGAGCCACGACGCTAGACGAGTACCGACAGCATATCGAGACCGATAGCGCCTTGGAGCGGCGGTTCGCGCCCATCTATGTGGAGGAGCCCACGCTCGAGGAGACGGTCGAGATGCTCAAGGGGCTGCGGTCACGCTATGAGGAGCATCACCAGGTACGCATCACCGATGAGGCTCTGGATGCCGCGGCACACTTGTCCGAGCGCTATGTCAAAGACCGCCACTTGCCCGACAAGGCCATCGACTTGGTCGATGAGGCGGGGTCACGCCTGCGGATTCGCATGTTCAGCCTGCCGCCAGAGCTCAAGGCGCTGCGCAAGCGTCTGATCAACCTGGCTCAGGAGGAGGAGCAAGCGGCCGAGGAGGGCGACTATCGGCGCAAGGCCGAGATCACCACGGCGCGCATGCGGCTGGAAGAGGACTTTCAGGAGCGGCGAGCGGCTTGGCAAGAGGAACAGAACCTCGACGAGGTGGTCGACGTCGAAGAGATCGCCGAGATCGTGGCCATGTGGACGGGCATCCCCACGGTACGCCTGCAGGAGACCGAGACCAAGCGGCTGTTGCAAATGGAGGCCGAGCTCACCAAGCGGGTGGTGGGGCAGGACGAGGCGATCGCTGCGGTAGCGGACGCGATTCGGCGGGCCCGTTCGGGGCTCAAGGACCCCCGTCGCCCCATCGGCAGCTTTATCTTTCTCGGGTCCAGCGGCGTCGGCAAAACCGAGCTGGCCAAGGCCCTGGCCGAGTTCCTGTTCGATGATGAGGACGCGCTGCTCTCGATCGATATGAGCGAGTACGGCGAGCGGCATACCGTCTCGCGCCTGGTGGGGGCGCCTCCTGGGTACGTTGGGTACGATGAGGGCGGGCAGCTTACCGAAGCGGTGCGCCGTCGCCCCTACCGCGTCATCCTGTTCGATGAGATCGAAAAGGCGCATCCCGATGTCTGGAACGCCTTGATGCAGATCCTGGAAGAGGGACGCCTCACCGACGGGCATGGCCGCACGGTGGATTTCCGCAACAGCGTCATCATCATGACGAGCAATATCGGGACGCGGTTTGCGGCGCGACGTGGCAGCGTGCTTGGCTTTACCACCGCGACCGATCGCGCGGCCGAGCGAGACCGTTACGAGGACGAGGTGTCCGAGGCGCTCAAGCGTACCTTCCGACCCGAGTTCCTGAACCGCGTCGACGAAGTGATCATCTTTAACGCGCTGAACCACGAGCAGATGGTCGAGATCGTCCGTCTGCAAATGGCCGAGATCCGTGAGCGCCTGGCAGAGCAAGGTGTGTCGTTTGTGCTCAGCGCCGAGGCCGAGAGCTGGCTGGCCGAGCGTGGGTATGATCCTCAGTTCGGGGCCCGCCCTGTGCGGCGGATGCTGCAACGGTATGTGGAGAGCCCTCTCTCCAAGCGCCTCTTGGCGGGCGAGTTCGAGGCGGGTGACGTCATCCAAATCGACGTCAACGAGGAGCGCGATGGCCTCAGCTTTGCGCGACGGCCCAACAATGGGCTGGCGCCCGCCGAGCTTGAGGAGGTCATCGTTGAGCAGTAGGGGTGTATCGGCTGGCGATCACCGAGATGATGAGCGCGCGGCTCTGGAAGGTCTACCTCCCAGAGCCGCGTCTGCGTTCCGCGAGGCCCTCCAGGAGGAACGATTGGGCGAGGCCGCGCTGACGTTGAGGCACGTGTACGATGCCATTGTCCAATCGCTAGAGGGCGGGGGCACGCTCTTTCTGTGCGGCAATGGGGGTAGCATGGCCGATGCGCTGCACATCTCGGGCGAGCTGCTCAAGAGCTTTGCGCTGTCGCGTCCTGTCCCGCCCGCCTTGGCGGCTCAGCTCGTTCCGCTACCCTATGGCCGAGAGCTGGCGGAGCATCTCCAGCGGGGGTTGCGCGCCCACGTGTTGGGCTGCAATCCCACCTTGAGCTCGGCGGTCTCCAACGATGTTGCCGCGCCAGGCATGGTGCTGGCCCAAGAGCTGTACGCCCTGGCCCGTGAGGGCGACGTTCTGCTGGCATTGAGCACCAGCGGCAAGTCCCAGAACGTCTTGCGGGCCGTCACGTTGGCCAAGGTGCTGGGCGTGCGGACCATCGGGATGACGGGTCGGGCGCCCAACCCGCTGGCGGATCTGGCTGACCTGGCGCTGTGCGTCCCCTGCGAACGCACCGACCAGGTGCAAGAGCTACACCAGGTCCTCTACCATCGGCTGTGCTTGATGCTAGAGGCTCGCTTTGTGGAGGCGTGGGCCTAACCGCGCGCGGCGAGGGCGTCCAGGTTCACGGCGCTCTCGGGCGTCTGGCCACGCAGCACTTGGATGGCGATCTCACAGGTCATGCGGTAGAGATCCTCGCGGGCTTGCGGCGAGTAGGCGGCGACATGCGGCGTCAGGATGACGTTGTCCAGCGCCAGCAAGGGCGAGTCAGTCGGTAGCGGCTCCTGCTCGGTTACGTCGAGGCCCGCCGCCCACAGCTGGCCCGAGGTGAGCGCGTCGACCAGCGCGGCCTCGTCGACGATCGGCCCGCGGGCGGTATTGATCAGGATAGCGCCGTGACGCAGCTGCCCCAGGGCCTTGGCATCCAGCATGTGATGGGTCTCGCTAGTGAGGGGACAGTGCACCGTCACGATATCGGATTCGGCTAGCAGGGTGGGCCAGTCCACCAGCTGAGCGCCGAACCTCTGGGCTCGCTGCGAGGTGATGTAGGGATCATAGGCCAGCAGCCTGGGCTCCCATCCCGCCAACCGCCTGGCCACGGTGGAGCCGATACGGCCGAGGCCGATGATGCCGATAGTGGCTCCCTCCAGGCGGCGCTTGGCTCCCAGGGCTAGACGCGGATAGGGCTTGCCGCGCACGGCTTGCTCCCCGCGGGGGATGACGCGCAGGCAGGCCAGCAGCAGCGCTAGGGCGTGGTCGGCGACCTCGGCGGTGCAGTAGGCTGGCACGTTGCAGACGAGGATGCCCTTGGCCGTGGCTGCGTCGCAATCGACGCTGTCATAGCCAGCGCCCATGCGGACGATGCAGCGACAGCGCTCGAGCTGGGCGATGACCTCGGCATTGAGCAGGGGGCGGACGCTCTGAATCACGACGATGTCAGCCTCTCGGGCGATCTCGATGGCACGGTCGGGCCTGGTGATCTGATGGGATTCCCACACGGCGCCGACGCTGGCCAAGAGCGACGCCTCGTTGCCCAGAGGCGGGAACAGCTCGGGGTCGTACTCGAGCAGCACAACTCGGGCAGGATCTGACATGGCTTGGCCTTTCTAGCTGCACGGATTGAGGGTAGTGTAGGGAACCAAGTGGCGCAGGGCAAGGCGTGCAACGCCCCCTTGGGCGCCGCGCGTTGCCGCGTCCTGCGTTCAATGGTATACTTGCTCACCATGCACCTAGGGTCGTCAGGCTGGATTGCCATGATGGAGGAGGAGAGTGAGGGAGCACATGCCGATACCCGGAGTCGTACTAGGGGAGCATGGCAGGGCCGCCATGCTGGAGGGATTCACCTCCATGGGGCGGCTCCTCGCCATGACCCTCGGGCCATCTGTTGGCACCATCGCAAACGACCGTCATCCCAACCAGGCACCAGAGCTGCTGACTGACGCAGCCACCATCGCCCGTCGTATCATCCAGCTACCAGAGCGCGGCAAGGACGCGGGCGCCATGATGATGCGTCATCTAGTCTGGCGGATGCGCGAAGAGGTCGGCGATGGGAGCGCCACGGCGGCGGCCTTGGCCGATGCCCTGGCGCGTGAGATGGAAAAAGTGATCAACGCTGGCGCCAACGCCATGATGGTGAGGCACGGCGTCGAAGCGGCCGTTGACGCGGCCGTGGAGGCCATCGACGCGATGGCCATCCCTCTGGACAATGAGGAGACTATCGCCGCGGTGGCGACCGCTGCCACGGGCGACGCCGAGATCGGCAAGATCCTCGGCGAGATGTACGATGTCCTCGGCCCTAACGCCAACATTATCATCACGGGCTATATCGCCACCTACCACGATCGGGCCTATCACGAGGGCGCGCGCTTCAAGGGCGGCTATGTCTCGCCCTATCTTCTGACCGACGAGGTTCGCCGCGTCGCCGTTCTGGAGAACGCCCACGTCCTCGTCACCGACCAGGTCATGGACACGGCCGAGAGCGCCTCCAAGGTGCTGGACGCGGTGGTCCGTCTCGGCGGCAAGGCCGTGCTCATCATCTGCAAGCGCATGGGTGACAAGGCCATCGGGGTGCTGACGGCCAACAACGATCGGGGCACCATCCAGTCTTGCGCTGCCACGATCAAGGCCTATGGCGATCCTCGCCCCGAAGTTCTCAACGACTTGGCGATCTTGACGGGCGGCCAGCCGCTGATCAGCCCCGACGACAAGGAGCTGCCCGAGCTCAGCCCCGACCTGTTCGGCCAGGCCGATCGGGTCCTGGTGGATCGGGAGCGCATCGACATCGTCGGCGGCAAGGGCGATCGCGCCCGCATCAACGAGCGCGTCAAGGGCCTGCGGCGCAGGCTGCGTGAGGCCAAGGCCAACGAGGATCGCGAGGCGATCCGTGATCTCCTCGCGCACTTTTCGGCGGGCATCGGCGAGCTGCGCATCGGCGCCGTCACTGAGGATGACCGCAAGGCGCTCAAGGCCCAAGCCGAGGAATCGATGAAGGCCGTCATGTGCGGCATGGAAGGTGGCGTGGTGCCAGGGGGCGGATCTGCCTATCTGCACTGCATCCCCGCGGTGCAGGCCCTCGACCTGCACGGTGACGCGGCCATCGGCGCGCAGATCGTGGCCCGCGTTCTGGAGGCGCCCATGCGGATCATCGCTACCAATGCAGGTGAGCATCCGCCGCTCGTCATCGACGCCGCGCGACGGGCGGGCCCTGGCTGGGGCTTTGATGCCAAGACCAAAGAGATCGCTAACATGGCTGAGCGAGGAGTCTTGGATCCAGCCATGGTGGTCAAGCATGCGCTGCGGCTAGGGGCCAGTGGCGCCCTCATGCTGATGACCACTGACGCGCTCGTGTTGCATCGCAAACCCAAGGAGGACTTTAAGCCATGAGCGTTGCCCAAGAAGCACAGGGAACGGATGCCCATACCGCCTGGACCAAGCTGGGCCCCATCGCCCAGGGGGGCACAGTGTTCGGCGTGGCGGTGTCTCCGTTGCCAAATATTCGCCGTTTCTGGATTGCCACGGGTTGCGGGATCTTTGTCTCCGACGACGAGGGTGAGACGTGGGGACAGGTGCTTAACGGCCTGGGCACCCCGCTGCTCAGCGCCTTGGCGGTCGCGCCCAACGGTGCGCTGCTGGCGGGCGCCCTCGACGGCGGCTTGTTTGTCTCCTTTGACTATGGCGTGTCTTGGGAGCAGGGGCGCGTCCCCTCCGAGTTCCTGGCTCCCGTAACCACCCTGGCCATGTCGCCCAACTTTGGCAAGGACGGTTCTGCGTTTGCCGCTACCGATGGCGGTGGTCTGCTGGCGAGCAGGAGCTCGGGGCGCAAGTGGGAGGATAGCGGGTTCGGCCTGGGCGACGACATGGTGTGGGCTTTGGCCGTAACCGACGACTGGTCGGAACGCGAGGTCATGTTCGCCGCGACCAGCGAGGGCGTGTTCATCTCTCAGAACGGCGGGCGCTCCTGGCGAGCGACCGAGCTGCTTCTGGACGATGACACCGTCAGCGTGCTCAAGGCGAGCCCCACCTTTTCCAAGGACAAGACGGTTTGGGCGGCCACCGAGAGTGGCGTGATGTACCGCTCCCAGGATGGCGGGCGTACGTGGGACCAGGTCGCCGAGCGGGTGGGGGATGGCCCCATCAACGGCCTGTGGGTCCATCCCGCCTATGCCGAGAACGGACGCGTGGTGGCGGCCGTTGGCGCCGAGGTATGGCTGTCTGACGATGGCGGCGAGACATGGCGCGCGGGCCAGGAGCTGCCTGGGGCCGTGCTCAGCTTGGGCGGCGATGCCGAGGCTTTGTTGGCTGGCCTGCACGCCCACGGCGCCTGGATCTCTCGTGACGGTGGTGAGAACTGGGCCGATTGCAGCGCCAACCTGGCGGCGCGTGGCTTTGCCAAGCTTGTGCCGACGCAGGACGCGCTCTATGCGCTGGGCCCCCAAGAGGGCCTGTGGGTCTCGCACGACCAGGGTGGCAAATGGGCCCCCGTAGAGGGCCTACAGCCATATCAGGCATTGACCGATATCGCCGTTGGCGATGCCCTGCTGGTCGCCAGTCAAGGCGGCGGCATTCTCCGCGGCGTCGATGGCGTATGGTCACAAGTCTGTGATGCTGAAGACGTACAGTCTCTGCTGTGGATTCAGGGGACACAAGAGGCCTGGGCGGGCACGGCCGAGGGCCAGCTGCTACGATCGCTTGACGGCGGCGAGACGTGGGAGCCGGTGGGTTCGCCTTGTGAGGGGCAGCCAGTGCTCTCGCTGGTGGCCTCACCCACCTATGCTCAGGATCACACCCTGCTGATGGGGACCGCTATCCCCGCCACGGGAAGCCGTGAAGCCCGCGTCGCTCTCTGGCGTAGCACCAATGGCGGCGGGGACTGGCGCCAGCTCACGGCGCAGACCACCGAGGCGCGTTGGCTGGATATCGCGGTGCCCGAGGACGATCCTGAGGCCATCAACCATGTGGTCATGGTCACCGACGCCTATTGCCTGCGCCCGCTTTTGCGGGCCAAGGATGTGTGGATCAGCACGGCGGTGGACCCCCGCGGGGCCAACGCCCTGGCGGTGGAGGCCATCGGCCCCGTAGACGGCGGCGGTGTGCTGTTTGTGTCGACGGGCAACGGTATCTACCGCTCGCAAGATGGCGGCAGAACCTGGCAGCTTACCAGCCAGGGGATCGACACAGTGAGCTTTGTGGCATTGGCGGCCACGCCGCCCCCTAATCGGCGCCTGCTGGCGCTCAGCCTGGGAGGCGTGGTCTACAGCCTTCCCCTGGCCTAGGCAAGGCGACGTCGTCTGAAGAGGGGCATTTCCTGGGGAATGCCCCTTTGCTCTCTGGATTGGTTGATGTGCCGAGCCGCGCTCGGTAGGTCGTGAGGGCGCATGAACCGTACCTATGTGGCGCTGGATCTGGAACTGACGGGCTTGGATCCAGTCCGTGATGACATCATCGAAGTGGCTATGGTCAAGTTCCGCGGCGACGAGGTGCTGGAGACCTTTTCCAGCCTGGTGCAGAGCACGCGGCGGTTGCCCCTGCGTGTGGAGCGCATGGTGGGCATCGATCCGCACGAGCTGCGCTCGGCCCCACCTTTTGAGGCGATGGAGGCTCGTGTCGCCTCCTTCTTGCAGGGGCAGACGGTTGTTGGCCACAGCGTCGAGACCGATATCGGCTTTCTGAGTCGGTACGGTCTGCCGACCCCTCCGCGCGCCATCGACACCTTTGAGCTCGCCTCGATTCTGGTGCCCGAGGCCAGGCGGTACACCCTGTCGGCTTTGACCAAGCGGCTGGGCATTACGCATCCCAACGCCCACCGCGCCCTCGATGACGCCATGGCGTCCAAGGATCTGTTCCTGGCGTTGATAGATCGCCTGGAGCACTGGAATCCGGAACTGATTCGCGAGATCGCCAGCTCGGTGGGGCCAGAGACCTGGCCTTTGGTGATGCTGTTCCAAGAGGTGCTCGATAGCGCGCCGCTCACCTTTGGCCAGCAGGCATCGGTTCGGCGCAGCGAACCGTCGACCCGCTCTTCCCGCGGCGCCTCGCCTCTCAAGCCGCGAGAGCCGATCGAGCCGATAGACGTGGATGCCTTGGCGGCGCTCTTTGATCCCCACGGCCCCTTTGCCCGCACGTTGCCTGGATACGAGTACCGTGACGAACAGGTAGAGATGGCGCGGGAGGTATCGCAGGCGCTCAATGGACCCTATCACCTGGTGGTGGAAGCTGGCACGGGTGTCGGCAAGTCGCTGGCCTACCTGCTCCCCGCCGTCACCTTTGCCTGGCAGAATGACCGCCGCGTGGTGATCTCTTCCAACACCATCAACCTGCAGGATCAGCTCGTGCAGAAGGATATCCCCGACCTGCGACGGGCGCTGGACCTCGAGTTTCGCGCCGCTGTGCTCAAGGGCCGAGGCAACTACCTGTGCCAGCGGCGATTGCGGGTGTTCCGCCGGACCAGGCGAGCCGATGCTACCGAGGCGCGCGTGCTGGCCAAGGTGCTCTACTGGCTGGGGCGCACCAAGACGGGCGACCAGAACGAGCTGCTGCTGGTGGACGACGAGGAGCAGGTCTGGGGGCAGCTCCAGTCGACCTCGGACTCGTGCCTGGGCGATCGTTGTCCCTACCGCGCTAATGGCGAGTGCTTTTACTACCGCGCGCGGGCCAGGGCGGAGCGGGCGCATGTGGTGGTGGTTAACCACGCCCTGCTCTTGGCCGATCTTGGCGTCGAAAGCCATGTGCTGCCGCCTTATGACTATTTGATCGTGGACGAGGCGCACCACCTGGAGGACCGCGCCACCGATCAGCTTTCGCTGCGGGTGGGGCGACGCGAGGTCGAGATACTGCTCTCCGCTGTGGGCATGGGCGGCGTGGGGCCCCGAGGAATTGTGGGTCGCCTCCCGATGCTGTTTTTGGATGACGACCAGGAAAAGCAACGCCAGAAGGCGGCGCGGCACCTGGAGGAGGTGGAAACCCAGGCCGAGCGTGCCAGGCGCGGCGCGGGGGCCATGTTCCAGCGCCTGGAAGAGTTCTTCAAGGAACAGCGCGCCCTGGGAGGGAGCTATGATCAGCAGATCATGATCACCTCCGCTACCCGCATCCAGCCCGACTGGAGCGACGTGGAGATCGCGTGGGAGGGCTTTTCCATGCCCTTACACCGCGTCCTGGACGGCCTGGACGAGGTCTACCGCCTGGCCGACGGCGGCGATGCGGCTGGGGCCGATGAGGATCGGCAGGATCTGCTCCAAGAGTTGCGGATGCTGATCGGCAGGGGGCGCGAGCTGGCCGATGCCGTGGACCAGATCATCATGGAGCCCAGCGAGAACGGGATCTACTGGGTGACCATCTCGCGCCGCGATGGCGAGATGACGCTGGAGAGCGCTCCGCTGGAGGTGGCTCCCATCCTCCGCGAGGCCCTGTTCGGCGCCAAGGAAAGCGTGATCCTGACCTCTGCCACCCTGCGCACGGCGGGTAGCTTTCGCTACGTCGAGAGCCGCGTGGGGCTAGAGGAGCCCCAGGAGTTGGCTGTGGGCTCGCCCTTTGACTACAAGTCTGCCGTGCTGCTCTATGTGCCCAACGATATTCCCGAACCTAACGAGCAGGGCTACCAGCAGGCGGTCGAGCATGCCGTGGTGGAGCTGTGTCAGGCGACCGAGGGGCGAGCCCTGGTGCTCTTTACCTCGATCAACCAGCTCCGCACCACCTACTATGACGTGCGGCGCGAGTTCGAGCGCTCGGACATTCTGCTGCTGGGGCAGGGCATCGACGGATCCCGCCGTCATATTCTTGACACGTTTCGCTCATCGGAGCGGGCCGTGCTCTTTGGCACCCGCAGCTTTTGGGAGGGCGTCGACGTCATGGGCGAGGCGCTGAGCTGCCTGGTCATCGCGCGGCTTCCCTTTGCGGTGCCCTCGGACCCCGTCTTTTATGCGCGCGCCAAGACCTTTGACGATCCCTTTAACCAGTACCAGGTCCCCGACGCGATCCTGCGGCTGCGACAGGGGTTCGGGCGACTGATTCGGTCCAAAGAGGACTATGGCGTGGTGGCGGTGCTCGATCGACGGCTTCTCACCAAGCGCTATGGCGTCACCATGCTGCGATCACTGCCTGCGTGTACCGCTCGCCAGGGTCCCGCCGCCTCCCTGCCAGGCGTGGCGCGGGCTTGGCTCGATCCAGCGGTGCGCACTGCCGCGAGCCAAGATCGCTCGTGACGAATGTTTGGACCCCTGTTAGGGACGGGGTACAATAGCACGTCGCTCGTTCCCAGAGCAAGATCAGGAGTCCCTATGATTACGGTAACGCAACTTCGCAAGGGTGTCACGTTCGAGGACGATGGGCAGCTTTGGAAAGTGCTCGAGTATGACCACTATAAACCCGGCCGCGGAAAGGCGATCATCCGCACCAAGCTGGTGAACCTGCGTAGCGGCTCGATCATCAACCGTAACTTTTTGTCGGGCGACAAGGTGCAGGACGTGCGGCTCGATCACCGTACCGTTCAGTTCATGTACACGGATGGCGAGCTGTACCATTTTATGGATACGGAGACGTACGAGCAGCCCGCCCTCCCCAAAGAGATCCTGGGCGAGGCGATTCCTTACCTCAAGGAGGGAACCACCCTGGAGCTGCAGCTCTACGAGGGCGAGCCGCTGGACATCGAGCTGCCGATCACGGTAGATCTGGCTGTGGTGGAGGCGCCGCCGGGCTATGCCGGCGACACCGCCACCGGCGCCACCAAAGAGGTGGTGCTCGAGACCGGGATGCGCCTACAGGTGCCCCTGTTCATCGAGATCGGCGATGTCTTGCGCATAGACACGCGATCGGGCGAGTACCTAACGCGCGTCTAGCGAAGCGATCCGCAGCGGCGCTGGGTAGATTGCCAGGGCCCACGCGATCTGCTATACTCGCGCTGTAAACAACCAGGTCACGGACGGAGGCGTCTCCTCAATGCTGCCAGCGGCGAACGAGGGGGCGTTTTCGCTTTTGGTGGCTGGGAGAATAGCTCAGTAACCTCGCATCCGTTGTGGTGTCTGGGAGGTGTGTGATGCCGGCTGTTGTGATTATCGGTGCACAGTGGGGCGACGAAGGCAAGGGAAAGATTGTCGATCACCTGGCGGAGCGCGCCAGTATGGTGGTGCGCTATCAAGGCGGGAACAACGCCGGCCATACGGTGGTGATCGGTGATACTGTGCTCAAGCTGCACCAGGTGCCCGCCGGCATCATCCGCAAGGGAGTCGCGGCTGTGCTGGGCAACGGCATGGTGGTAAACCCACCGGCGCTCCTGGAAGAGCTGGATCGCGTCGCATCACAGGGGATGGTCATCGAGGATCTCTATATCTCGGACAAGGCCCATGTGGTCATGCCCTACCATCTGCGGCTGGATGAACTCGAAGAGCGCCTGCGGGGCAGCGACCCGCTGGGCACCACCAAGCGAGGCATTGGGCCGGCCTATGCCGACAAGTTCGCCCGTCGAGGCTTGCGGGTGGGCGACCTGGTCGATGCCGAGCGCTTCCGGCACAAACTCGAGATCGCTCTGGCGTATGTGAACCGGCTTCTGGTCGATGTATTTGGCGCTGAGCCGTTTTCGCTGGAGCAGATCCGCGATGCGTATCAGCCGGCCATCGATCGTATCGCTCCTTGGGTCACCGATACCTCTCTGCTTATCAACCAGGCTCTCCAGCGCGACGAGGTCGTGCTGCTGGAGGGGGCCCAAGCCACCATGCTGGACATTGACTTTGGCACCTATCCCTATGTAACATCGTCCTCACCAACCGCGGGCGGCGCTTGCCAGGGCTCGGGCGTGAGCCCGATCCACGTGCGTGAGGTGATCGGCGTGGTCAAGGCGTATACGTCCCGCGTGGGCACGGGGCCTTTCCCGACGGAGCTGCATGACGAGGTGGGCGACTGGATCGTGGAGGCCGGGCACGAATATGGTACCACCACCGGGCGCCGCCGACGGCCAGGCTGGCTGGATGCGGTGGGGCTGCGCTATGCGGCTCGTGTCAACGGCTTTACGGGCATTGCGCTGACTCGCGTGGATGTGCTCGGGGGTCTGGATGAGGTCTGCATCTGCACGGGCTACCGTCTGCCCGACGGCTCCGTGACGGAACACTATCCCGCTGATACCGACTTGCTGGCGGCGGTGGAGCCGGTGTACGAGCGGCACCCCGGCTGGGACGCTGATATCAGCCATGTGCGCGTGTGGGATGAACTGCCGGCCAACGTCCGCAGTTACTGTGAGCGCGTGGCCGAGCTGTTGGGCGTGGGCGTGGATCTGGTCTCGGTGGGCGCCGAGCGCGAGGACCTCGTGCCGCTGCGCTGGCCGGTGTAGGGAAGCTGCGAGTTGGACCGAACGATGCCTCTGGGATGGGAGGAGGAGAGATGCCGCAAACGCCCGAGAACTGGCAAGTCGCGTATACCTTTGATGATGTGCTCCTGGTGCCCGGCGATTCCGCCGTGCTGCCAGCCGAGGTGGACATATCGACACAGCTCACCTCGACCATTCGTCTCAACGTGCCGATCCTCTCCGCCGCCATGGATACCGTCACCGAGGCGCGCATGGCCATCGCGCTGGCGCGCGAGGGCGGCTTGGGCATCATCCATCGCAACTGCTCCGCCGAAGTTCAGGCTGCCGAGGTGGACAAGGTCAAACGGTCCGAGTCGGGTATGATAGTGGATCCGATCACCCTGCCGCCGACGGCGACGCTGGGGCAGGCCCGCCGCATCATGTCCACGTATCACATCTCGGGCGTTCCGATCACCGAGGGGCCCAAACTGGTGGGCATCCTCACCAACCGCGACATCCGCTTTGCTGATGATGACGACCAGCTCGTCTCGGCCTATATGACGCACGAAAAGCTGATCACGGGGTCGTTGGGCACCACCCTGGACGAAGCCCTCGCGATTCTGGCCGAGCATCGCATCGAAAAGCTGCCCTTGGTGGACGAGAACTATCACCTCAAGGGCTTGATCACCGTCAAGGACATCCAGAAGAAACGCGACTATCCCAACGCGGCTGCCGATGCCGGGGGCCGGCTGCTGGCGGGGGCCGCTATCGGCGTGGGCGAGGACATGCTTCAGCGAGCCGACGCGCTGGTGAACGCGGGCGTGGACGTGCTGGCCATCGATGCGGCCCATGGTCACTCCAAGATGGTCTTGCAGGCCGTCGAAAAGCTGCGCGACACATACCCGAGCGTAGCCCTTCTTGCCGGCAACGTGGTCACGGCCGAGGGCACCAAGGATCTCATTCTGGCGGGCGCCCAGGGCATCAAGGTGGGCGTTGGCGCTGGCTCTATCTGTACCACCCGCGTGGTGGCTGGTGTGGGCATGCCGCAGCTGACCGCAGTGATGAACTGCTCCGAGGCGGCCGCTCCCTATGGCGTGCCCGTGATCGCCGACGGTGGCATTCGCTACTCGGGCGATATAGTCAAGGCTTTGGCTGCCGGCGCCAGCTGCGTCATGTTGGGCAACCTACTGGCGGGCCTGGACGAGAGCCCCGGCGAGACCGTGATCTATGAGGGGCGCCGCTTCAAAGAGTACCGAGGCATGGGCTCCTTGGGAGCCATGAGAGGCCAGAGCGCGGACCGTTATGCCTCCATGCAAGGAGACGGACGTACGATCTCGGCGCGCAGCAGCGGCAAGTTGGTGCCCGAGGGGATCGAGGCGCGCGTGGCCTACAGGGGCCGCCTCGGTGACTATATCTACCAGCTAGTGGGCGGATTGCGCTCTGGCATGGGATACGTGGGCGCCAGCAGCTTGCGTGAGCTGCAAAGCAAGGCTTCGTTCGTGCAGATCACCAACGCTGGCTGGGTGGAGAGCCATCCTCACAGCGTGATCATCACCAAAGAGGCCCCCAACTATCAGCTCAATCCCTAGGTCGAGCCGACGTCACACCGCGAGGCAAAGGCACACCTTGTGACAACCATTTACCGCGTCCAGGTTTCAACTCGTCCCGAGTATGCTCCCCAGAGGCTCCTCCTCGACGATATCGCGGCGCTGGGCATCGCTGGCGTCAACCGCGTCGAGCGAGGTGCCCTCTACTTTCTGAGCGGCGACCTCTCGCCGTGCGCCGTGCAACAGCTCTGCGAGCGGCTGTTGGCCGATCCAGTGGCCGAGCAAGTGACCTGGCAACTGGTCGGCGAGCCCGACCAAGAGGCGGCCGACACCACGCGGGTGGAGGTCGGCTTTCTGCCCGGGGTGACCGACACCGTCGCGCAGAACGTCCTCCGGCGAGCGTCGCAGCTCGGGCTGGAGGGACTCGAGGCGGTGGCGACGGGAGAGAGCTATACCCTGCACGGCGACCTGGCCGAGGAGGCCGTGCACGAGATTGCGCGGCGGCTGCTCAGCAACGCGGTAATCCAGTACTATCAGATCGGCAGCCTGGAGCCTCAGCTGGGCGCCCGGGTCAGCGCGGGGCCCTTGGTGGCTGAGCAGGTGCCCCTCACAGGACTGGGCGATGACCAGCTGCTGGCGCTCTCCCGTGAGCGGCTGCTGTCGCTGGATCTGGCCGAGATGCGAGCCATCCAGGCCTACTTTTCCCAGGAGGGTCGCGAGCCCACCGACGTAGAGCTCGAGAGCCTGGCTCAAACTTGGTCGGAGCACTGCGTCCACAAGACTTTTCGGGGCGTGATCGACTATCAAGAGGTGGGACCCGACGGGGCGCGGCGCGAGCGCATCGACGGCCTGCTCCGCACCTATCTTCGCGCGGCTACCGAGTCTATCCACGCGCCTTGGGTGAGGTCAGCCTTTGTTGATAATGCCGGCATCCTGGCCTTTACCGATGACTATGACGTCTCAATCAAGGTGGAGACGCACAACCACCCCTCGGCGCTGGAGCCGTTCGGCGGCGCCAACACCGGCGTTGGGGGCGTGGTGCGTGATATCATGGGCGTCTCTGCTCGCCCCATCGCCAACACCGACGTGCTCTGCTTTGGGCCCCTAGACACCCCCTGGCAGTCATTGCCGACCAATGTCCTGCATCCCCGCCGCATCTATGAGGGAGTGGTCTCCGGCGTCGAGGACTATGGCAACAAGATGGGCATCCCCACGGTGAATGGTGCCATCGTGTTCGAGGAGGGCTATACCGCCAATCCGTTGGTCTATTGCGGATGCGTGGGCATTGCGCCGCGAGACTCGCACCCGCGACAGGCCAATCCTGGCGACTTGGTGGTGGTGCTTGGTGGGCGCACGGGGCGCGATGGCCTGCACGGCGCCACGTTCTCCTCGGCCGAGCTGACCCACGAGACCGGCGAGCTGGCCGGGGGCGCGGTGCAGATCGGGAACCCGATCACTGAAAAGATGGTGTTGGACGCCATTCTGGTGGCCCGGGATGAGGGGATCTATACCGCCATCACCGACTGTGGCGCCGGGGGGCTCTCGTCGGCGGTCAGCGAGATGGGCAGCGAGCTGGGCGTCGACGTCGCGTTGGATCGCGTCCCGCTCAAGTACCAAGGCCTGCAGCCGTGGGAAATTTGGCTCTCAGAGGCCCAGGAACGGATGGTGCTGGCGGTTCCGCCGGCGAACGAGGCCCGCTTGCGCGAGATCTGCGAGGGGCTGAGCGTCGAGATGACCGTCATCGGCACCTTTGCCGCCGATGGTCGCCTGCATCTGCGCTATCATGGCGAGACGGTGGCATCTATGGAGATGGGCTTTTTGCATGATGGGCTGCCGCGGCGACAGCTAAAGGCCATCTGGCGCCAGCCAGAGCGACGGGAGATGGCCCGGCCGGCTGGGCGCCAGGGCGATGCCCGAGAGACGCTGCTGCGCGTTTTGGCGCACCCCAATGTGCGCAGCAAAGAGGACGTGGTCCGTCGTTACGACCACGAGGTGCAAGGCGGGACGCTGCTGAAGCCGTTCGTGGGCGTCCACGATGATGGCCCCTCTGATGCGGCCGTGATTCGCCCGCTGGAAACGCTGGATCAGCCCCGGGGCTTGGCGCTGGGGTGCGGCTTTGCGCCGGCCTATGGCGAGCAGGATCCTTACGCCATGGCGGTGGCCTGCATCGACGAGGCCGTGCGCAACGTCGTGGCGGTGGGCGCCGACCCGGCCCGCGTCGCCATTCTGGACAACTTTTGCTGGGGAGATCCCCTCAAGCCCGATCGGCTGGGCTCCCTCGTGCGGGCCTGCCAGGGCTGTTACACCGGGGCTTGTCTCTACGCCGCGCCCTTTGTGTCCGGCAAGGATAGTCTGAACAACGAGTATCTCGATGGCGCCACCGGTGAGCGGGTGGCGATCCCGCCGTCGCTGCTGATCACGGCCATTGGTATGGTGCCGGACGTGGCGCGTACCTGCACATTGGATCTCAAGCGGCCGGGCAATCTGCTCTACCTGCTGGGCACGACACGGCGCGAGTTGGGCGGCTCCTACTATGCCAGGGTGCTGGGGTTCGAGGGGGGCGTGGTGCCACAGCCGGCCGAGTGGGGTCCCAGCGTGATGCAGGCACTGCACCAGGCCATGCGCAACGGCCTCGTGGCCGCCTGCCACGACTGCTCCGATGGCGGCCTGGCGGCGACGCTGGCCGAGATGTGCATCGCCGGGCGCTTGGGAGCTTTGGTCTCTCTGCGCAGGATGCCCGTGTGTGGCGCTGATCCGCAGGATGATTGGCTGCTGTTCTCTGAATCCAGCGCCCGCTTTGTGATCGAGGTCGCTCCCGCTGATCAGGACGCCTTTGAGCGTTCCATGCGCGATGTGCCCTGTGGCCTTCTAGGCGAGGTGACCGAGAGGCTTGAGCTGGTGATCTCGGGGCGGCAGGGCGACGAGGTGGTGCGCGCCAGCGTGGACGCCCTGTGCCAGGCCTGGCGCGGGCATCTTGATGGCGCGGCGAGGGAGGCGGCCCGATGAATCAGCCCAAGGTACTGATCCTACACGCGCCCGGCACCAATCGTGATCGTGAGGCGGCTTTGGCGTGCCAGATGGCGGGCGGCCAGCCCGAGATTGTGCATATCAACCAGCTCGCTCGCGGTGAGCGGACGCTGGTTGGCTACCAGATGATGGTCTTGCCGGGCGGATTCTCCTACGGCGATGACCTGGGCGCCGGCCGGCTCTGGGCCACCGACCTGCAGCTTCACCTGACCGACCAGATGGATGCCTTTGTGGCCAGCGGCAAGCCGGTGCTGGGCATCTGCAACGGCTTTCAGGCTCTGGTCAAGGCTGGTTACTTGCCCGGGTGGGACGGCCCCAGCGCTACGCTCACGTTCAACGCTGGTGGCCGTTTTGAGTGCCGTTGGGTGCGGCTGCGGGCCCGCACGGATAGCCCCTGCTTGTTCTTGCGGGGGATGGATGAGGATATCCTCTGCCCGGTAGCACACGGCGAGGGGCGGTTCATTCCCAACGACGACGAGGTCAAGCGGCGTCTGCTGGCTCGGCGGCAGGTGGCGCTGAGCTATGTGGCGGTGACGGATCCGGCCGATGAGGCGAATCCCGGCGCTGACGTGCCCGTCCGCGAGCGCGCCGGCTATCCTGCCAACCCTAATGGCTCCTGGGCCGACGTCGCCGGCATCTGCAACCCGGCCGGCAACGTCTTGGGGCTGATGCCGCATCCGGAGGACCACCTGCTGCCGGAACAGCATCCCCGGCGGCATCGCGGAGAGCGCGGAGGGCTGGGGCTGCCTCTATTCGCCAACGGCGTCCGTGCCGCGCAGGCGTTTGTAGGCTAGAGGGCGAGGGACCACGTGGGCGACTATAGCCAAGCAACCTATCTGTCCCCCTACACTTGGCGCTATGGCAGCGATGAAATGCGCCAATTGTGGTCGGGCGTGGGCCAGCGGCGGCTGTGGCGGCGCATCTGGGTCGCGTTGGCCGAGGCCCAATGCCGCGCCGGCATCGTCACCGCCGAACAGGTCGAGGATCTGCGGGCGCACCAAGACGAGATTGATTGGGAGCGCGCCCAAGCATTGGAAGCCGAGCTGCGTCACGACCTCATGGCCGAGGTCCGAACCTATGCAGAACAGTGCCCGGTGGGTGGGGGGATCATCCATTCGGGCGCTACCAGCATGGATATCGAGGACAACGCCGATGCCTTGCGTTTGCGCCTGGCGCTGGACTTGATCCTGCAGCGACTCCGGCCCCTGTTGCGGGCGCTGGCCGACCGGATTGAGGCTGAGGCCGACACGCTGCTGATGGGCTACACTCATCTACAGCCGGCTGAGCCCACCACCCTGGGCTACCGGCTCAGCCAATATGCCCAGGATTTTTTGGAGGACTATCAGGCGCTGCGCCTGCTGCGCGACCGGGTGCGGGGCAAGGGCCTCAAGGGGGCGGTGGGCACCTCGGCCTCCTATGTGCACTTGCTGGAAGAGACGGGCATCACACCCGAGCGGCTCGAGGCCGATGTCATGGCCGCCTTGGGTCTAGAGGCCTATCCGGTGGCCACGCAGACCTATCCCCGCAAGCAGGACTGGCAGGTGGTGTCGGCGTTGGCCGGGGTGGCCCAGTCGGCGCACAAGCTGGCGCTAGACCTGCGCGTGCTCCAATCGCCCAACTATGGCGAGATGAGCGAGCCCTTTGGTCGGCATCAGGTGGGGTCCTCGGCCATGCCGTTCAAGCGGAACCCAATCGCGTCCGAGAATGTGTGCTCGTTGGCGCGCTACGTGGCCAGCTTGGTGCAGGTTACCTGGGAGAATGCGGCCCTATCGGCGTTGGAGCGCACGCTGGACGACTCGGCCAACCGCCGTACGGTGCTGCCCGAGGCGTTCTTGGCCACCGACGAGATCCTGCTCAAGCTGGGCCGCGTGGTCTCGGAGCTGCAGGTCAGCCGGGAGGCGATCGCGCGGAATCTGGAGCGGTACGGCCCCTTTGCGGCCACCGAGCCGTTGCTAATGGCGCTAGTGCGGGCTGGAGCCAGCCGCCAAGAGATGCACGAGTGCATCCGCGAATGCAGCATGCAGGCTTGGGCGGCCGTGCAGCGCGGCGAGGCGAATCCGCTGGTCGATCTGTTGGCGGCCGACGAGACCGTATCCCGCTACTTTTCGGCCGACCGGGTGCGGCAGGTGATGGCCGAGGGTGCCACGGCCGGCGATGCCCCGGCACGCAGCCGTCGCCTGGCTGGCACGGTGCGGCAGGTAGTGGGCGAGGCGAGTGAGGCATAGGCAAAAGGAGAGGCACGATGGGTGGCAGTGAGATCCGGTTCGGCGAAAAGCTGGCGGAAGGCAAGACCAAGGTTATCTACGCGCACCCCGACGACCCGTCCCTCGTCATCATGACCCACAAGGACAACCTGTCGGCCGGCGATGGGGCGCGCCGCAATGTGTTGCCTGGCAAAGCTGCGGCGGCATGCGAGACGACCTCCAACGTGTTCCGGGTGCTGAACGCAGCCGGCATTCCCACGCACTATGTGGACAAGATCGACGATACCACCAACGTGGTGCGGCGCTGTGAGATGATTCCGCTGGAGGTGGTCATGCGTCGCGTGGCGGCGGGCTCCTACCTGAAGCGGCATCCCGAGGTGGCCGAGGGTACCCGGTTCGACCCGGTGCTGGTCGAGTTCTTTTACAAGGACGATGCTGCCCACGATCCGCTGGTCACCGACGAGCAGATCATCGAGATGGAGGTGGCGGATCGGGTCGAGATCGAGGCCATGCGCGCCGGGGGGCGTGAGGTCTTTGAGGTGCTCGAGGCCAAATGGGCCGAGCAGGGTGTGGTGCTTGTGGACTGCAAGATCGAGTTCGGCCGGACCGACGACGGAGCGCTGGTGGTGGCCGACGTGATCGACAATGACTCCTGGCGCATCTGGCCCGGCGGAGACCGCAGCCGTATGCTCGACAAGCAGATCTATCGCGAGATGCCCGAGGTCACTGACCAAGGGCTGGCCGAGCTCTTGCGCAAGTACGTGCAGGTAGCCGAGCTGACGGCAGAGTGGCTGGCCTGAGCTAACGAGGAGAACGACGTGGCTGCTGTAGCTATCATCATGGGCTCCAAGAGCGACCTGGCACACTGTCAGGCCATCGCAGACGCCTTGCAGGCCCTGGGGGTTTCCAGCGAGATGCGCGTGGCGTCAGCCCACAAGTCGACCAAGCATGTGCTCGAGGTACTGGCGGCTTATGAGGCGGATCCGGCGACGCGGGTGATCATCACCGTGGCTGGCCGTTCCAACGCGCTCGGCGGGATGGTAGATGCCAATATCACCCGCCCCGTGATCACGTGCCCGCCGGTGTCGAGTGCGTTCGGCGGTGCCGATATCTACTCATCGCTGCGGATGCCCAGCGGAGTGGCGCCCATGCTGGTGCTGGACCCGGGGGCGGCGGCGCTGGCGGCGGCCAAGATCCTGGCGCTGGAGGATCCGGCGCTTGGCGAGCGTATTCGCGCGTATCAGCGGGCATCGGCCGAGACCATCGTGGCCGATGATCAGGAGCTGCGTGGCGCATCGGAGGCGGCAACAAACGCATGACGATCCAGAACGTAAGCATGCTTCGTGACGGCCCTGCGGAGGAGTGTGGAGTGTTTGGTATCTATGCTCCTGGCGAGGACGTGGCCAAGGTCACCTTTTTCGCCCTCTTTGCACTCCAACACCGAGGCCAAGAGAGCGCCGGCATCGCGGTATCCGATGGCGAGCGCGCCACGCTTTACAAAGACATGGGGCTGGTCTCGCAGGTCTTCAAGGAGGAGAACCTGGCGCCGCTTCAGGGGCACATGGCCATCGGGCACGTACGCTACTCCACGGCCGATTCGTCGCGACGTCTCAGCGCGCAGCCGTTTCTGCTCGAATCCCGCCTGGGGCCGGTTGGGATGGCCCACAACGGCAACCTGGTGAACTCGGATGATCTGCGGCAAGAGCTGATGGAGCGCGGTGTGGGCTTCGCCTCGTCATGCGACACCGAGACCATGATCCAGCTACTGGCGGGCGCGCCTGGCGACACCTGGGTCGAGCGGCTCCGCTACTTGATGACCAAAGCCATGGGCGCCTATTCGTTGACGGTGCTCACACGCGACCGCGTGTATGCCGTGCGCGATCCCTGGGGCTTTCGTCCCCTGGCGATGGGGCGCCTGAACGGCGGTTGGGCCGTGGCATCCGAGACCTGCGCGCTCCAGACTATCGGCGCGGAGGATATCGAGGAGATTTCTCGCGGTCAGATCGTCGAGATCGGCCCTGACGGGTTGAGGCGATACGAGGGCGTGCCGCCGGCCAAGTCGAACTTGTGCATCTTTGAGTATATCTACTTTGCGCGCCCCGATAGCATTCTGGACGGCCAGCTGATCCAGGAGGTGCGCCAGGAGTTGGGACGCCAACTCGCGCGGGAGCACCCCGCTGACGCCGATCTGGTGATGTCCGTGCCTGACTCGGCCACGGCGGCGGCCGTCGGGTATGCCCAAGAGTCCGGTATCCCCTATGGCGAGGGACTGATCAAGAACCGGTACATCGGCCGTACGTTCATCCAGCCCAGCGATCGGCTGCGACAGGCTGGGGTGGCACTCAAGTTCAACCCGCTCGCGCAGCTTCTCCAGGGCAAGCGGGTGGTGGTGGTCGATGACAGCATCGTGCGCGGCACCACCAGCGGCCCCATCGTGAACCTGCTGCGCAGAGCCGGCGCCAGCGAGGTGCACATGCGCATCTCGTCGCCACCGATCAAGCACCCCTGCTTTATGGGGGTGGATATGGCCACCTATGACGAGCTGATCGCCCACCAGCTCTCGGTGGAAGAGGTTCGCGCCAAGATCGGGGCCGACTCGCTGGGGCACCTCAGCCTGGAGGGGATGATCAAAGCGGTGCGGCGCCCCATATCCAGCTATTGTGTGGCCTGCTTTACCGGCTCGTATCCCTTTGAGAAACGGGCTGGGGGGTTCATGCCTACCGGCTGCGAAGAGGAGGCCTAGGGCCATGCGGGTATTGGTCGTCGGTTCGGGAGGACGCGAGCATGCGCTGGCGTGGGCCTTGTCGCGTTCACCTGCCGTGAGCGCGCTGCATGTGGCTCCAGGCAACGCGGGCACACAGACTATTGCGACCAACGTCCCGATCCCTGCAGAGGACGTAACCGCTCTGCGGGAGCACTGCCGACGCGAGGGCTATGATCTGGTGGTGGTGGGGCCAGAGGCTCCCCTGGCCGCGGGCCTGACGGACCTGCTGCTGGACGATGGCCTGCGAGTGTTCGGCCCCCAGCGCCAGTGTGCCCAAATCGAGGCCTCGAAAGCCTTCTCCAAAGACTTTATGGTGGCGCACGGTATCCCGACGGCGCCCTATGCCACGTTTGCCGACTATGAACAGGCGCGGCGCTACCTGAACGAGCACGGAGCGCCAATTGTCGTCAAGGCCAGCGGCTTGGCGGCTGGCAAGGGAGTTATCGTCTGCCAGACGCTGTCAGAGGCGCAAGCCGCGCTGGACGCCATTATGCGCCAGAGGGCTTTTGGCGCGGCTGGCGACCTGGTTGTTCTTGAGGACTGCCTAACAGGGCAGGAAGCCTCGGTGCTGGCCTTTACCGATGGCGAGACCGTGGTGCCCATGGTGGTGGCTCAGGATCACAAGGCTGCCTACGATGGCGACCGTGGCCCCAACACGGGCGGCATGGGCTGCTATGCGCCCGCGGATCTCGTCGATGAGGCCATGGTCAACCGAGTGGTCGCCGAGGCGCTGCAGCCGGCGGTGGACGGCCTGCGAGCCGAGGGTTGTCGCTATGTGGGCGTGCTCTATGCGGGGTTGATGCTGCAGGACGATGACTTCCAAGTGCTCGAGTTCAACTGCCGCTTTGGCGATCCCGAGACGCAGGTGATTCTCCCGCTCCTCGAGACTGACCTCGCAGAGATCATGGAGGCCTGCATCGATGGGAGGTTGGCCGAGGTCGAGGTGCGCTGGAGCCGGCAGCACGCGGTCTGTGTGGTGATGGCTTCCGGCGGCTATCCTGGCAGCTATACCAAGGGCTTGCCCATCGAAGGATTGGACGAGGCGGCGGCACAGGCCAACACGATGATCTTTCACGCGGGCACGCGCCTTGTAGATGGCCGGGTGCTCACGGATGGAGGCCGTGTGCTGGGGGTGACCGCCTGGGATGACACGCTGGCTCTGGCCAGGGACCGCGCCTACGAGGCGGTGGAGCGGATTCATTGGTCGGGGGCCATCTATCGCACCGATATCGGGGCCAAGGGCCTGAGGAAGGCGGGAGAGGCATGAGCGACCAGGGCGCCTATGGCGCGGCGGGCGTTGATCTGAACGCCGGCAACCGGGCGGTGCAGTTGATGAGTGAGGCTGTTCGCTCCACCTATGGTCCAGAGGTGCTGCTGGGCATCGGGGCCTATGGTGGATTGTGGGATGCGCGCCGCCTTCAGGCCATGCGTTCCCCTGTGCTGGTCGCCTCGACCGACGGCGTTGGGACCAAGACCGTCGTCAGTGCGGCCATGGATCTGTACGAGAACCTGGGGCAGGATATCGTCAATCATTGCGTGAACGACATTCTCGTCCAAGGCGCCGAGCCGTTGCTCTTTCTGGACTATGTGGCGATGCCGACGCTGGATCCGACCCAGGTGGCCCGGCTGGTAGCGGGGGCGGCGGCGGCCTGCCGCGAGGCAGGGTGCGCGCTTATCGGCGGCGAGACCGCCGAGATGCCGGGCGTATACGCCGAGGGCCAGATGGATCTGGTGGGCACCATCATTGGCGCGGTAGAGCGTGACGCGATCATCGATGGGACGTCTATCGTGCCGGGGGATCTGCTCTATGGCTTGCCGTCCAGCGGGCTTCATACCAACGGCTTTTCTCTGGTACGCAGCGTTTTTTCTCCCGAGCGCTGGCGTCGGTATGAGGCCGACCTGGATCGAACACTGGGCGAGGCTTTGGCGGCGCCGCATCGATCCTATCTTGAGGCCTATCGCGCGCTCAAGGGGCAGGTGCAGGTCAAGGGGATGGCGCATATCACCGGTGGCGGGTTCCCTGACAACCTTCCTCGCATTCTGCCCGCAGGCTTGACCGCCGTCGTGAGGCGAGCGACCTGGCAGGTGCCCCCGCTCTTTGCCCTGATCGAGCGCGAGGGGCGCGTCGACCACGACGAGATGTACCGCGTGTTCAACATGGGGATCGGTATGGTGCTGGTGCTGGCGCCCGAGGATGGCGCCCCGGCGCAGCGGCTGTTGCCCGAGCTGGTGCTGATTGGCGAGGTCGTGGCGTCGGAGGAGGGGCACCAAGCTGACGCAGCGCAGGTGGTGCTGGTATGAGGCGGATCGCGGTCCTGGTTTCAGGTCGCGGCAGCAACCTCCAGGCCATCCATGAAGCCTGCGTCACGGGATGCTTGCCCGATGCCGCCGTCATCTTCGTGGTGGCCAACCGGCAAGCCTCTTACGGCTTGCGCTGGGCCATCGATCAGGGCATCCCCAGCCTCTATCACCCCTTGGCCCGATATCGCGAATGGGGTCGCCCCCGCGAGGCTTACGACGCCGACCTGGCCGCCATCATGCAGCGTTATCAGCCCGACATCATCGCGCTGGCCGGGTGGATGCACCTGTTCAGCATGGCGTTCCTCCAGCATTTCCGGGGCCGTGTGCTGAATATCCATCCGGCGCTGCCGGGGACTTTTCCCGGAACCCATGCCATCGAGCGGGCTTATGATGCCTACCAGCGCGGCGAGATCACGCAGACCGGCGTCATGGTGCATCGTGTGCCTGACGAGGCGGTCGACGAGGGTCCGGTGGTTCTGCAGCGCGCGGTGCCCATTCTGCCCGATGACACACTCGAGACGTTGGAGGAGCGCATCCACGCCGTGGAGCACATCCTCTATCCCGAGGCTATCGCCAAGGTGCTGGCCGAGGGGTAGGACTCCCCGCCTGATCGGCCTCCTCCGTCCGTTGAGCGGCGACCGCCCCTGCCAGGACCGGCGCGCTCTAGGCTCCCACCATCGCCAGGCACTAGTTCCATTCGCGGCTATGCCTGACCATCACCGAGTGCAAATCGGCGGTGCAGGCGGGGCAGTAGGGCCATCCCATGCGCTCCTCGTCCCGGGTGAGCGCCACCAGGGCGGCGATGCTCTCCGCATGACGCATGACGCAACGGCTGGTGCAGTGGCGCTCGGGCCCTCGCTGCTCCACGTCAGTGATGCGATCGGATGCCGGTATCTCCAGGGCGTGCCCCAGGCTATGGCGGACCAGCCGCGCCAGCGTTTGCTCCGCCAGCGTCGCCGGCAGGTCGCGCAACGGGGCTGTGGAGAGCACCGCCGCCACGCCCGGTATGCTTGCTGAGAGGCAGCGGCCGCGATCGGCGACTGGTACGAGCCGTGGGTGGTAGGCCGTCATCGGCTCGCCCAGCAGTGCCAGATCATAGTGCGGCTCACTCTGCTGCCAGGGCTCACGCCGCACCAGCTCGAGAAACAGCGGGGCGATGACGCTGTGGGTCTCGGCATCAGTGGCACGATCGACATACCACTGGGTGCCCCAGTAGGGCTGGTCGGGCATCAGGCCGGGGATCACCCACGGGCCAAAGACGCGGACATCCAGGGGCGTGTGGCCCGGCTCGCCAGGATGCCGTAGCAGCAACCACTGCAGCACCTGGTTGACCGTCTGCACAAATATCTGACTGTGCGCTTCAGAGACCGTTTCGGACCACGTTAGCGACACAAAGGTGGTCATCGGCAGATGCACTCCGCTCGAGGCCACTATGACCGCACGAACTCTGTCACCTCTACCGGCACGCCGCGCTCGATGGATGCTATCTCGGCCATGACAAGACCGACCGCGTTACGAGCCGCCAGCGGCGTGCACCGTTCTGGCTGACAGCCGCTGCGGGCGGCCTCGCAAAAGTAGCGGATCTCGTTGGTATAGGCATCGTCACCCACCAGCTCTGGCACGTCGGGTTCGCCCTCTTGGCGGTAGATGCGTAGCAGCGGCTCCTGGCTGCTGTCCATTTGGAGGTAGGCCTGCTCGTAGCGGACGTGGGCACGGTACGCAAACGGCAGCGCGACATCGGCCCAGTGCGCCGCCGCCGACACCTGGAGGCCGCGGCCATAGTCATAGTTGGCCAGCACATAGTCATAGCCACGCTTGGGGCTGACGCTGCAGCCCCCCTGCGCGTAGACGCGCTTTGGCAGGCCGAGGGCGTATTGGACATAGTCAACGTCATGGATATGTAGGTCGAGAATGGCGCCGCCACTGAGGGAGGCATCGCGCATCCACGACTGGTTGCCGGGGGTGGCGCTACCGCGCCAGAGCTGCATGGAGAGGAGCTTGCCGTATCCCTCGGCGCCGGCGCTGGTGCGAATCAGCTCGTACTCGTTCCAGAATCTCAGGCATTGGGCCACCATGAGCGGCTTCTGGGCCTTGGCGGCGGCCTCGATCATGGCGTCGCAATCCTCCAGCCGCAAGGCCATTGGCTTTTCGCAGAGGGCCGGCAGGCCGCTCTCGAGGGCCGCGATAGCCGCCTCTGCGTGTAGGTAGGTGGGCAGGCAGATATCGACGCAATCCAGCTCCTCGGAGGCGAGCAAGTCGCGATAGTCCTCGTACCAGGTAATGGCCTCTCGGCCGGGTGGCAGCAAGCGATCGAGGCTGGCGTCAGCGCGCAGCTCCGCTGCACGGAGGTCCGCCACTGCCACGATCTGCGCCTCGTCAAGCTTGGTGTAGGACGTCGCGTGGGCGCGCCCGATCGTACCCAGGCCGATGATTCCCACTCGCATCATGTTTTCTCTCCTGTGCGCCGCTCTGCGTTGGCTCGCTCACTATCTCATGCGCGATTGTAGCCGAGGTGGGCCTCAACGCAAGCGGTCCGCTGGGCGTTTGACAGTCCCCTGGGCGGCCCTAGAATCGGTAACCGTGAAAGAACCCACGCCCGATCGCAAGAACGCATGGCCCTGGCTGGTGGCCGGGCTGATCTATGTTGCCGCGGCTGTCTTGGTGACCTGGCCTTTGGCGCAGCGGATGGCCACCGACCTGCCCGGGCCCTCGGCCGACTCGCTGCTACACTACTGGAATGGCTGGTGGGTCCGACAGGCGCTGTTGAGAGGCAGAACCCCCTATCAGTGTGATCTCCTGTTTTTCCCGAACGGCGTCAGCCTGGCGACGCACAACCTAGCATGGTGGCAGATCGCCCTCTGGTTGCCGCTACAGGCCGTCCTGGGCGGGCTTGCGGCTTACAACGTGGCGGTACTCCTCACCTTGGTGGCGTGTGGCCTGGCGGCCTATGCCTTGGCCCTGGAAGTGGTCGGCGACCGCAGGGCCGCTCTCGTGACGGGGCTGATCTATCTGGCGTGGCCTTTTCGCATCTCTCAGCTCGATCATCCCAACCTGGTTGGGACCATGCTGGTTCCCCTGTTGCTGCTGGGGTTGGTGCGGCTGGTGCGGCGCCCGCGTCTCGGCCAGGGGTTGCTGGTGGGTATCTGCGCGGCGGGGGTGGGCCTGGCACGTTGGCAGGCCCTGATCCCAGCCGGACTGCTGGCCGGCGTGTGGTTGGTCTCGCAGGGCAAAGGTTTGCTGGCCGGGCCAACGTTGCGAGCGTTGGCAGTGGCCGGCGTGGTGGCGGCCCTGCTCTTGGCGCCCTTTGCGTTCATGTTGTTCAATGCTCAGGAAGCAGCGCCCGCGGCGCTCATCCGCGACGAAGAGGCGATGCAGACCGACCTGCTGGCCTGGGTTACGCCGCCATCGGGGCATCCGTTGTTCGGCGAGATCACGAGACCGCTCTATGATCGTTACTATGCGGAACGTACGCCACATCGGCGCGTCCCCATGTACGTGGGCGTCAGCGTGGCGACTCTGGGCATCATCGGTCTGGCGTCGGCGGGGCGCAAGGCCTGGCCGTGGGCCATCATGGTGTTGATCATCGGCGGGCTGGCGCTGGGGTCCACGCTGCACGTGGGAGGCCGCGAGATCGGCGCTGTGCCTACGCTGTACGGGCTGCTCGCGCCGATCAAGGTGTTTCGCCTGATGCGCGAGCCTGACCGCTACGGCCTGTTCGTGGCGCTGCCGATGGCGGTGTTGGCGGGGCAGGGGCTTGCTTGGCTGCTCGGGCGGGCTAGGTTGGCCAGGACTGGCTGGGCTCTGAGTGTGACGGTTGTGGTGGCGGCAATCGTCCTGGGCGAGTACCTTCAGGTACCGGTGCCCACCCAGCATCCGGCGCTCTCCCCGTACTATGCCCAGTTGCGCGCCGACCCCGATGCCGGCGCCGTGCTCGATCTCCCGATCGACACCATGCAGGCGAAATGGTACATGTTTGCCCAGACCATGCACCAACGCCCCATCGTCGTGGGCAACCTGTCGCGGCTGCCTACGGATGCTCTAGCCTATGTGACGGCCGATCCGTGGCTGAGCGAGCTGGCTGCCCATCAGGAGATGCCGCCCTGGCAGACATCCCTCACCGCCGTCCTGGGACGCCTGCACGCTGATGGGGTGACGCATATCGTCCTGCACAAGAACCGCGTCGGCGCCGATCGCATCGCCCACTGGCGACGCTACCTGGCCATGCAGCCGCTCTATGAGGACGAGCAGATCGTGGTGTACACCACGGCCCCAAAGGCTAACCAGCACTATGCCCTGACGCCCCTCTGGGATGGGCTGGGGCCGGTGGATGTGCGACTCTCTACCGATTGCCAGCGTCCCGGGGGCATTGTCACGGTGGAGGTGGTCTGGGGGACCTCTACGGCAGTCGACTCACTGCCCGACGTCCGCCTGGCCCTAGAGGACGCGGCGGGCAACGTAGCAGTCGAGATGACCTATCCTCTGATAGGTGATCGGCCGGCGAGTGCGCTCCCCGGCGATGCCCTCGAGTGGGGCTCCTACGCCCTGCGCCTGCCTACCGACCTGCAGAGCGGTAGCTATGCCTTGGTGCTGGATCTGGGTGATGAGGCACTCACCTCGACGGCGCCGTGTTGGGGGCAGGTGCAGGTGCAGGACGGCGGCTGCCCGCTACTTGTCGACGACGGCCTGATGCCGATGGATGCCATCTTTGGCGAACAGCTCCGGTTGTTGGGCTATGCCTTGGAGCCATCGGAGGGCGCGCTGCAGGTGCGGTTGCTCTGGCGGGCGGAACAGCGCATGCCCATCGACTATACCGTGTTCGTTCATCTGTACGATCTCGAGATGGGCGTTCCTGTCAGCCAGGATGACGCCATGCCACGCCGCGGCGCGCTGCCGACGCGCTTCTGGATGGCCGGCCAGATCGTCGACGACCAGATGACGGTGCCGCTGCCAGGGGTCGCCGCTGGGACCTATGGTGTGCTGATCGGCGTGTATGATGGCATGACCGGCGACCGACTGCCGGTGCAGGTTGGTAGTGAATCAGCAGATCCGGACGGACGCTTGGTGCTGACCGAAGCGTGGGAGGTGCCGTGATCCAGGGACACTATGACGTTGACGAGGCTGACGCGGGTCGCCAACGGGCTTGGGTCCATCGCTGGCTGATCCCGCTGCTGCTCTTTCTGCTGGCGTTCATCCCGCGGGCGCACGCGCCGGTCTCGCGGCCCATCGTCTGGTCGGATCGCGCGTTCCACTTTGCCAACGCAGTGCTGAGACGCGACTGGGCCGACACCTATCGGCGTTACCATCCGGGTGTCACGACCATGTGGCTCTCCGGGTTCAGCCTGCGGTGGTTTGCCCACGCCAATGGCGACCTCACCGCTGAGCAGATGTTGGGCACCGAGCCGGTCAAGCCCGGCACGCTGGATGACGCCGTGCTGGCGGGGGTCCTGCCGCTGGCGGCCGTCATCGCCGCGGCCATCGCCTATACCTATCCGCTCTTGCGCAAGAGAGCGGGGACCACGGTGGCGTTAGCGGGGACGATCTTTCTGGCACTGGATCCCTTTCACCTCTCCAATAGCAAGGTGATCCACCCCGATGCCATGCTGGCCAGTTTTATGATGCTGTGCGTCTTGTTCTTCTGGAACTGGCTCAGCTTTGGACGGCGGCGCGACCTGGTGGCTAGCGGGATTGTGGGTGGGCTGTCTTTTCTCACCAAGAGTCCGTCGCTGTTCCTGATTCCCTTTCTTGGCCTGAGTGGGGCGGTAACGGTGGCGCTGCACATGGCGGTGATCGGCAGCGGTGACATGCGCTGGCGGGCCGCACGGCGGGTGCTGCTGGGGTTGCTCGCCTGGGCGGGCCTGGCGGCCGTCACCTTTGTGGTCTGCTGGCCGGCCATGTGGGTGGAACCCGTGGCGGTGCTCCAGCGCATGGCGCAGAAGGTGCTCTATCACGTGGAGGAGGAGCACTCGAACCCCGTGTTCTTTATGGGGGTGAGCGCGATGCGGGATCCCGGGCCGCTCTTTTATGTGGCTACCTTGGGGTTCAAGACCACCCTGGTGACGCTGCCGCTGGCGCTGCTGGCGGTGGTAAGCGCCTTCTGGGGGCAGGGCGTGCGCCGGCGGTTGGACGTGGCTCTGCTGTTTGTGTACGTGCTCGCGTTCGGCGCCCAGATGAGCCTGGGGGCTTGGAAGCAGATGCCCTATCTGCTGCCCGTGTTCCCAGCCGTCGGGCTGCTCGCGGCCTACGGGCTGGGCTGGCTGGCTGAGCGAGTATCCGGTCGCTGGCGGGCTGCTGGGTTGGCGGTGGTGGCGCTGCCGCTGCTGGCACAGGCTGGCATCGTGCTCCCGCGGCACCCCTACTATGGGACTCATCACAACCTGCTGCTGGGTGGCTCTCGGACCGTGCAGCAAGTGTTGCCGCTTCAAGACCAGGGCGAGGGGCTCGATATCGCCGCGACGGTGCTGAACCAGATGCCCTATCCCGAGCGCTCGTCGGCGTGGGTCCATCCCCGCAGCGGGATCGTCTTTCAGCGCGGGTTTGTCGGTTATACCAGCTGGGAGCAGCTTCCCTGGATCAACTACCGGGTCTACTATGTAAATCAGGTGATGCGCGGGCTGAACGTGGACGAGTGGGGCGAATCCTGGGAGCGGGACCGCACAACCGAGCCTCTGCTTACCATTTCGTTCGACCGAGTGCCCTATGTGTGGGTGTATGGCGAGCCGCCCGCCGAGCCGGCCGCGGGCGGTCCAGAACTCATAGTTGGAGCCAGATTGGGGGAACACATCACGCTGGAGCGCATCCGCGTCAGCGCAGAGGTGCTCGCACCTGGCGATCTGCTCGAGGTGGTGCCGATCTGGCGCTCGGACGGCCAGGTGCAGCCAAGCTACACGGTCTTTTGCCATCTTGTGGCAGAGGACGGCGCCATCGTGGCGCAGGGCGATGGCATCCCCCTGGTCGGCCACCGCCCGACCAACACATGGCGCGCCGACGAACAGCTGGTTGATAGTTACCTGCTGCACCTGCCCGAGGACGCGGCGCCGGGGCGATATGAGTTGTCGGTGGGCATGTATCTCCGCGAGACCATGGAGCGGCTGCCGGCCCTGGATGCCAATGGGAACAGGTTCGTGGATGATCGCGTGGTGTACGGTGCCATTGAGGTGAGGCCCTAGCCGGGGATCGATCTTGACGCATCGCCAGGGCTGGGGTAGGCTCGAGGTAGCTTGACATAGCTGAATTGAGGATGGGAGGGCAACGAGATGGGCGATCGGGTGGTCACCTTTGGCGAGATCATGATGCGATTGGCGCCGCCAGGCTTTTTGCGATTCGTCCAAGCGCGTTCCTTCGATGTCGTCTATGGCGGCGGCGAGGCTAACGTCGCCGTATCACTGGCCAACTATGGGATCCCCACAGATTTTGTGACACGTCTTCCCGAGAACCCTTTGGGCGAGGCTTGTTTGCGGTCTATGCGTGAGCAGGGCGTCGGCGTGGACCACATCGTCCGCGGTGGCGATCGGTTGGGCATCTACTTTCTAGAGATGGGCGCAGTGGCCCGCGGCAGCCAGGTAGTATATGACCGCGGCGGCTCGTCGCTGGCCACAATCCAACCCGGCATGGTGGATTGGCCCGCGGCGTTTCATGATGCGAGCTGGTTCCACTGGACGGGCATCACGCCGGCGATCTCCGAGGGCGCGGCGGCCGTGTGTCTGGAGGCCGTCAAGGCCGCGAAAGAGTTGGGGCTGACCGTCTCATGCGACCTGAACTATCGCGCCAAGCTCTGGAAGTGGGGGCGCAAGGCGGGCGACGTGATGGCCGAGCTGGTGCCCTACTGTGATGTGGCCATCGGCAATGAAGAGGATGCGGACAAGGTATTCGGCATCCGTGCCAAGGGAGCTGATGTCACCGCGGGCGAGGTGGACGCTGAGCGTTATCGATCGGTGTGCGAGCAGTTGGTCCAGCGATTCCCCAACCTGGAGACGGTGGCCATCACGTTGCGTGGGTCGCTTTCGGCCAGCCACAACACCTGGTCGGGCATCCTGTGGCATGGCGGCGCTGTCTATACGGCGCCAACGTATGACATCACCCACATAGTGGATCGCGTGGGCGGCGGCGATGCCTTCATGGGGGGGCTGATCTATGGGATCCTGACCTATAGCGAGGATTGGCAGCGTGCGCTGGACTTTGCCGTGGCGGCCTCTTGCCTCAAGCATACGATCTATGGCGATGTGAACCTGGTGACGGTGAACGAGGTGGAAAAGCTGATGGGCGGCGACCGCTCGGGGCGCGTCTCGCGCTAGGCGGCGCAGTCCAACGGAAGGAGTAGCATGGCACGATTCTCGCGGGTGCAGACTTGGCTGACCATGGAAGAGCAAGGCCTCGTGCCGCTCTTTTACCACGCGGATGTTGAGACCGCCAAAGAGATCATTGGGGCCCTGGCCGCGGGCGGCGCCCGGCTGGTCGAGTTCACCAACCGGGGCGATCGGGCCTTTGAGGTGTTCCGCGAGCTGGCTCCCTATGTCGCCGAGCGGCACCCAGAGGTGATTCTTGGTGTAGGGTCGGTGTTGGATGTGCCCACTGCGGGGCTCTATATCAACCTCGGTGCCGAGTTTGTGGTCGGGTCGGTGCTGAATCCCGAGGTGGCACGGCTATGCAACCGCCGCAAGGTCCCCTATATGCCTGGTTGCGGCTCGGCCAGCGAGATCTCTCAGGCCGAAGAGCTCGGCGTGGAGATCTGCAAGGTCTTTCCCGCCAGCGAGCTGGGAGGTCCGAGCTTTATCAAGGCCGTCAAGGCGCCCTGCCCGTGGTCCAAGCTGATGCCCACTGGCGGCGTGAGCGCGTCCTATGATAACCTCAAGGCCTGGTTCGATGCGGGCGTCACCTGCGTGGGCATGGGCTCGGCCCTCGTTCGCAAGGACCTGGTAGCCGCCCGCGATTGGGACGCGATGGCGGCGTTGACGCGGCAATGCCTCGCTTGGGTGCAACAGGCCCGAAGCTGACGGTCCTAGGCTAGGCCCGCTCTACCAGTGCTTTCAGCGTCTCCGTTGACACGTCGGTCAAGCTGTCGACGATCCGGTCGGCGCCTTGGAGTTGCTCGCGCGGATGGGTCGTCGTGACGGCCAGGCAGGCCATGCCGGCCCGACGGGCAGCCTCGATGCCCACCGTGCCGTCCTCGATCACCAGGCAGCGAGCCGGCGGGACGTCAAGAGCGCCGGCGGCTTGCCGAAAGATGGCTGGATCGGGCTTGCTGCGCGGCAGAAACGCGCCGGATACGAGCGCGTCGAAATAGTTTGCGATGCCGAGGGCGCGGATCACCGTCACGATGTTGGCCATCTCCCCCGAGCTGGCCACGGCCTGACGGTAGCCGCGCTCTTTGGCTGCGGCCAGGAGCTCGATCACTCCGGGTAACGGGGTTACGTTGCCCTCGACGTACTGGCGGTACAGCTCTTCTTTTCGCAGGCCCAGGGCAACCAGCTCTGAATCTGTGGGTCCGTCGCCCAACCACTCTCTCAAGATGGGCAGGTTCGCCATGCCAAAGGTCTCGGCGAACTGATCATGGCTGATGCGCAGGCCGAGCTCGCCCAAGAGGGCTTGCCACGCTTGATAGTGCGCTGCGCCGGTATCGGCCAGCACGCCGTCCAGATCCCACAGGATCGCTCCCCGCACGATAGTCTCCTTTGGTTGCGTGGTAATGTTTCTTAGAGCCAGCGCTGTAGGAACGCAACGACGGCGGCGCGGCCGTGGGCGGTCTCAAAGTGGCCCGTATCGTAGCGCAGCAACTGCCAGCGCTCGGGCACGCCCATGGAGGCATAGACCTCCCGCAGCGCTGCATCCACGCGGTCCAAGCCCTGAGGCGGCGTCAGCCGATCATAGTTGCCGGCCAGCGACAGGTGGGGCCGAGGCGCGATCAGCGCGTTGATGTCGCTGGTGCTGAAATGCTGGAACAAGCTAGGCACAAAGTAATAGAGCCCGTGACCGTCCAGCCCTTGCGTTTCGATTAGGCTCTGAAAGTCGGTCAGGCAGCAGATGTCGATGCAGACGCCGATGCGCTCGTCTAGCGCGGCCAACCACCATGCCATGGTGCTGCCCATCGAGATCCCCAGGGTGCCGAGACGGTCGGCATCGACCTCGGGGCGTGAGGTGAGATAATCGACCGCTCGGAGGCTGTCGTACACCATCAGCCCCCATAGCACTTGGCCCTTCCAGAGCAGCTCTTTGAACAGCTCTGATTCGGAGCGGCCGCGGCGTTCTCCAAAGTTCCAGCTATCGATGCACAGGCTGCAGTATCCGAGCTGCGCCAACAGCTCGGCGTAAGGTGGTGATTGCAACGCGGGCGTCTCCTCGACGAACTCGCGCTTGCCGCGCTCATAGTGGCCGCCGTGGGAGTGGTTGAACAGAATGGCGGGAGCCGGTCGCTCCAGCCCCACGGGCCTGGCGAAAAACGCTGGTACAGCTTCGATGCCGTTCAGGTCCAGGTTCAGTGTTTCGAGCACGTACCAGGACCGCTCCTCGACCCGCACCACCTCCACCGAGATGGGCCGATCCCGCTGGGGCAGCTCTCCCAGCAGAGCATACAGCTCCTGTCGGCGAGCTTGCGCGTCGTGCATCGCTCCCTCCTCATGACTAGGTCGCCATGACGAGTGTAGCCCAGGGAGGCGAGGCGTCAACCAGGCGGGGTCTCAGCCCTTTGCTAGGAGGCGCCCTGGTGGTCGACCGACCACTCCTCAAATCAGACGATGCTGCTGTCGCGCGATCCGCCACTTGACCATCGCCCGCAATGCCCTATAGTGGCATCCATGCAAGACGCGCAACCCAATGGGCGCAACCCATGGAGGCGAGATGACCAAGTTTGTGATCGTTTTGTTTTCTGGCACTGACACCCCTTGTCGCCTACAACACGCGGTGCTGTTTGCCCGTGATGCCGTGCAGCGTGGGGGCGACGCCCACATCGTTTTCGAGGGGGAGGCGCCTCAGTGGCTGGTGCCCTTTGCCGCGGGCGAACACCAACTGCGACCGCTGTTTGAAAAGGCTCGCAGTGAAGGGCTGGTCGACGGCGTCTGCAAGGCCTGCGCCGCTGCCAACGGCGCCCTGGAGGCGGCTGAGCAGCTCGGCCTGCCTCTGCTAGCGGACGCCTTTGGACATGTCAGCCTGGCGCAGTACATTGCCGAGGGCTACCACACCGTGATCATCTAGCCTAATCGGCCAACAAGGGGAGCGATACGATGGATGAGAGTTTTCTCCAAGCCCTAAGCCAACACATTATCCTGGGCGATGGCGCCATCGGCACGATGCTGCAGGCGAGGGGGCTGCCCGCCGGTACCCTCCCCGAGGCCTGGAACCTGTCGCAACCTGAGGCGGTGCAAGAGGTGCACCGCGCCTACCTGGACGCCGGCGCTCGCTTTGTTACCACCAACACCTTTGGTGGCAACCGCGTTCGTCTGCAAGAGGGTGGGTTGAGCGACGATCTGGTCGAGATCAACCGCTTGGGAGCCGCTCTGGCCAAGGAGGCGGTAGCTGGCCGCGCGTGGGTGGCCGCGTCTGTCGGCCCTACCGGGCAGCTCATGGATCCCTACGGTCCTCTGACCGTCGATGAGGCCGAGGCCATCTTTGCTGAGCAGATCCGGGCGCTGGTAGCTGGCGGCGCCGACCTGATCAAGATCGAGACGCAGCACGACGCCGATGAGGCCTGTGCGGCCGTGCGCGCCGCCAAGAGCGTCTCCGATCTGCCCGTCATCTGCAGCTTTGCCTTTAATCTCAAAGGGCGCACCATGATGGGCCTGAAACCCGAGCGGGCGGCCCAGGAGGCGGCCACGGCCGGGGCTGACGTGGTGGGCGCCAACTGCGGCGATGGGCCGGAGGCGGTGCGGGTCGCGCTGGAGGCGATGCGCGCTGCGGTGGGCCTGCCCTTGTTCGGCCAGCCCAACGCTGGTATTCCTACGGCCAGTCATGGCTCCGCGGCAACGTGGGATATCACCCCGCAGCAACTGGCGGAGCATGTCGCCACCTATGTGGCGATAGGTGCGCGGGTCGTCAGTGGGTGTTGCGGGACCTCGCCAGCGTACGTGGCCGCCATGGCTGCTAGGTTGGCGCACGAGTAGAACGGATACACGGAGGAGAGCCACATGACAGAGCGTCTCGCCATTGATGGGGGTAAGCCGGTGCGTAGTTCCAGGCTCCAAGCGGGCTTTCATGGCTCGAACGAGATTGGGGAGCAAGAGGTCCAGGCGGTACTGGACGTCCTCGGGAAAAAGAGGCTATTCCGCTTTCTGGAGGGCGATTCGTACGCTGCCCAACTGGAAGCCTTCTATACAAAGAGGCTGGGCCGCGCCTATGCCCTGGCGGTAAACGGCGGTACCTCGGCCCTCATCTGCGGCATGTATGGGCTGAACTTGGGCCCTGGCGACGAGGTCATCATCCCCGCCCACACCTATGTGGCCACGGCGGCTGCCGTAATCGCCGCGGGGGCGGTGCCGGTGCTCTGCGAGGTGGATGCCTCCCTGAATATGGATCCCGTCGATTTCGAACGCAAGATCACCCCCTATACCAAGGCGGTGGTGCCGGTGCACATGCGGGGCGTGCCGGCTCGCATGGATGAGATCCTCGCCATCGCCCGCCGCCACAAGATAGCTGTCCTGGAGGACGTGGCCCAGTCCAACGGCGGCACCTACAACGGTCGACCTTTGGGATCGCTGGGCGAGGTCGGCTGCTTTAGCCTGCAGCAGTACAAGATTATCACGTCGGGCGAGGGCGGTCTGCTGTTGACCGATGATCAAGAGATCTATGACCGGGCCCGCATGCAGCACGATTGCGCCGCCCGTTTCTGGGAGGGCGTTGGTGATCACACCTACGAGTTCGTGGTCTCTGGCGAGAACTATCGTCTTTCAGAGCTTTCGGCGGCCTTGGCCGTGGTTCAGTGCGGCCGGCTCGATCCGCTGCTGGCCCATTTTCGCTCCATAAAGGCGCGCATGACCGCCGGGATCGAGGGCATCGATGGCATCACGCTGCAGGACATCCCGGACCCCGAGGGCGACTGCGGTATCACCCTCACCTTTTTCCTGGCGGAGGCCGATCTGGCCAAGCGGTTCGCCGAGGCGCTTAACGCCGAGAACATCGGCTGCGGCACCATCTATAACAAGGCTATTCCTGATCGGCATATCTATTCCTACTGGCCCTTTATGGTCAGTGGCCTGGCAGAGCCGCGGCGGGCGCCCTGGCACAGCCCGTTCTACCAGGGCCACGTCAAGGGCTATACCAAGGATCAGTGCCCGCAGACGCTGGATCTGCTGGGCCGTTCGGTGATGCTGTTCATCGACCAGTCGTTCGGCCCCGATGAGGCCGACCAAGTTGTCGAGGGCGTCCAAAAGGTCGCCCGCGCTCTGCTCTAGGGCTAGCCGATTGACCCTTCTAGGCCGCCATGGTATGATGCTGGCACAACGGCTGGGAACCGGAAGAGTAGCGCGCTGAGGTCGCACAGAGAGTCCCCGGTAGCTGCAAAGGGGATGCGACGATGCGTGGCGAATGGGCCGGGGAGCCGCGTGGGTGAAACGGCAGTAGCCTGCGCCGGGAATGCTCCCGTTACAGAGCGGCTGAGCTGAGAGATTCTCGGCCTGAGAGGAGCACGCGGTTCGCCGCGCGCTCAACTGGGGTGGCACCGCGGGTTAGCCTCTCGTCCCCATGGGACGAGAGGCCTTTTTGTTGTGATCACTGCGGGTGCGTCTGCGCCAGGCGCGCCGCCAAGGGGGAACAAAGATGGCAAGAAAGCGCATCCTAACGGGAGATCGTCCGACCGGTAAGCTGCACCTGGGGCATTATGTAGGGAGTCTGGCCAACCGCGTCCGTCTCCAGGACGAGTACGAGTGCTTTTTCATCATTGCGGATCTGCACACCCTGACTACGCGGCCCGAAAAGGAACACATCGAAGGGCTGCGGTCCAACGTTCGTGAGGTGGTGCTGGATTATCTCGCGGCCGGAATCGATCCGGCCAAGAGCACGATCTATCTCCAATCAGCCGTTCCTGCCGTCTACCAGATCAATCTCATCTTTGAGATGATGGTCACGCTGCCGCGCGTCCAACGTCTGCCTAGCATCAAGGACATGGCGCGAGCGGCCAACCTCAATGATGAGACGCTGCCCTTTGGGTTGGTGGGCTATCCCGTGCTTCAGGCGGCCGACATCCTTATGGTGCGCGGCGACCTGGTGCCTGTTGGCAAGGATAACGAGGCCCATGTCGAGATCACCCGCGAGATCGCCCGCCGCTTCAATAGCATGTACGGCGAGGTCTTTCCGCTGCCAGACGTGATGGTGGGCGAGGTGCCGTCGCTGGTGGGCACGGACGGCCAGGCCAAAATGTCCAAGAGCCTTGGGAACGCCATCTTTTTATCCGACGATGCCAAGACGGTGCGCAAAAAAGTGTTTGCCATGTACACCGACCCGAATCGCGTTCGCGCCGATATCCCTGGGCGCGTCGAGGGCAACCCCGTGTTCATCTATCACGATACCTTTAACCCCAACAAGGAAGAGGTGGATGACCTGAAGACGCGCTATCGAGAGGGGCGGGTTGGCGATGTCGAGGTCAAAGAAAAGCTGGCCGCGGCGCTGAACGCCTTTCTCGACCCGATCCGCGAACGACGCGAGGCCTATGCCTCACAAAAGGGGTTGGTCGAACGCGTCATCTATGAGGGCACTATGCGCGCCAGCGAGGAGGCCGAAGAGACCCTCAAGGCCATGCGCAAGGCCATGGGTCTGGCGGCCCTGTGGAACGGCATCTCCCGCAAGGCCTGCCAGGCGATGGAGCAGGATGCTTCCTAGCTCGTCTCTAGGGGTACCAACGCCGCTGTACCAGGTGGGCGGGCCTCCTATGGCGGAGCAGGCCGCCCACCACCAAGCCGAACACGAACCCGCCAAGGTGGGCGAACCAGGCCACCCCGCCCGCTTGCTGCAAGCCCAAGGATCCCAGGGCGTTGACGATTTGCAACATGAACCACAGCCCCAGCACCACAAAGGCGGGTAAATCCACCAGGCGGATGAACCAGCCCAATACCAGTAGCGTTCGTACGCGATTGCTCGGGAACATGGCCATATACACGCCCAGCACCGCCGCGATGGCCCCGCTGGCCCCGATCGTCGGGGTGATCGACATCGGATTGGTGATGACGTGGGCCAACCCCGCGCCAACGCCTCCTGCCAGATAGACCAGCGCGAACCCCCAGCTTCCCAACGTCTCTTCGACATTATCGCCAAAGATGCCTAGGTAGAGCATGTTGCCCCCTAGGTGGAGCAGTCCATCATGGAGGAACATGGACGTCACCAGGGTCGCCGCGGTTCGTAGGTTTGGATAGCTCAGCAGCATCCGCGGGATGATGGCGGCTTGGCGCACGAACAGATCGCGGCTGGCCGGGGGCAAGAGCGACTGGTAGAGAAACACGGTCACGTTGAGCACTATCAGCGCAATGGTCACCACCGGCACACGCCGTCGCCAGTTATGGTCTCCTAGGGGGATCATGCTGTCTTGCCTGTCTATGCCTGAAGGAGCCAGGCGGGCGGATGACTAACTCGTCGATGCAGAGTCGAGTATAATAGCTCTAGGCCTAGGATGGAAACCCACAAGGAGCAAGGCATGGTAATTCCGCGACCAGAGTATCCTCGACCGCGGCTGACGCGGCCGCTATGGCTCAACCTGAACGGCGTGTGGCAGTTCGATCGCGACCCTGGCAGGAGCGGCGCTGCGCGTGGCCTGCCGGCGGCCGAGGGCCTGCCCGGCGAGATTCTGGTTCCCTTTTGTATGGAAAGCGCCCTCTCGGGCCTCGGTGAGACTGATTTCATGCCCGCTGTCTGGTATCGCCGCACGGTGCGGATCCCTGACGATTGGGGCAGCCAGCGCGCGCTCTTGCACATTGGCGCCTGCGACTATGATACGCAGATCTGGGTGAACGGCCAGCTGCTGGGGCATCATGTGGGCGGGTATACGCCCATCTGCGTAGAGGTGACCGACGCGCTCCAAACTGGCGATAATGCCATCACCATCTGCGCCGAGGACGATACCCGGAGCTCCCTGCAGCCTACCGGCAAGCAGAGCAAGCGCTACGAGTCGTACGGGTGTCTCTATACCCGGACCACCGGCATCTGGCAGACCGTCTGGCTAGAGCCGGTGCCGCGCACCTATATCGCTGACCTGCGGGTGCTCCCGGATCTTGGCGGGGGCACCGTTCGCCTGGAGGCCGAGCTGGCCGGCGACGCCAGCCGCGGCAAATTGTCAGCCCGGGTGAGCCTGGAGGGCGAGGCCGTCGCCTCCGGCAGCGTACGCTATGCTGGCTCGAGGGCTACGCTTACGCTCGCCATCCCCGATCCTCAGGCCTGGGGCCCGGGCCATCCGGTGTTGTACGATCTTGATGTCACCCTTGAGGCCGAGTCAGGCTCGCGGGACCAGGTTCGCAGCTATGTGGGCATGCGCGATGTGACCTTGGGCGACAAGGCGATCCTGCTCAACGGCGAACCCGTCTTCCAGCGGCTGGTGCTGGACCAGGGCTTTTACCCCGACGGCATCTATACCGCCCCCTCGGACGAGGCCCTGCGGCGCGACATCGAGCTGGGGTTGGCGGCTGGGTTCAACGGGGCTCGTCTCCACCAAAAGGTGTTCGAGCCGCGGACGCTCTACTGGGCCGACCGCCTGGGGTATCTGGTGTGGGATGAGTACCCGAGTTGGGGGATCGACCTGGCCGACCCACGGGCCACGGCCGTTTTCGCCCAGCAGTGGCTGGAGGTGATGCGCCGCGACTATAGCCACCCCTCTCTGGTCGGCTGGTGCCCCAACAACGAGACCAGCCCGCAACACGATCCCGACATCGTGCGCACCATCTACCGCCTGGCCAAGGCGGCCGATGCCTCGCGGCCAGTCATCGATACCAGCGGCTATATCCACGTTGAGACCGACGTGTTCGATGTGCATGACTATGAGCAGAACCCAGAGCAGTTTGCCGCTCACTATGCGCCTATGGCGTCGGGCGGTGCGGCGTACGTTCGCTTCCCCGAGTGCTCAGCCCCTTACCAGGGTCAGCCCTATTTCGTCAGCGAATACGGCGGCATCTGGTGGAACCCTGGCCAGCAGGATGAGGCGGGCTGGGGCTATGGTGGCGTCGAGGGGCGCCCACGCAGCATCGAGGAGTATCTGGCCCGCTACCGCGCCCTCACCGAGGCGCTGCTGGCGAATCCAGCCATCTGCGCCTTTTGCTATACCCAGCTCACCGATGTCGAGCAGGAGGTGAATGGGGTCTACTTTTACGACCGCCGCGTAAAGTTCGACCCAGCCCGCTTGCACGAGATCAATACCCAAAAGGCAGCGATCGAATCGTAACAAGGGAGGTAACCATGGCTTTGCTCAGTGAACAAGATGCCAAGACGGTCCGCGAGCATCTGGAAAAGAACTTGGCCGATCCCGTGACATTGCTCTACTTTACCCAGACTATCGCCTGCCAGTTTTGCCGCGAGACGCAGCAGGTGCTGGAGGAGGTGGCCGCGCTCTCGGACAAGGTCTCGCTCGAAGTCTACAACTTTGTCAATGACAAAGAGACCGCTGACAAGTACGGCATCGACAAGATCCCCGCCACAGTAGTGATGGGTGCCAAGGACTATGGGGTGCGCTTTTACGGAATTCCCTCGGGTTACGAGTTCACCTCGCTGGTTGAGGCGGTGGTGGCCGTATCGCGCGGCAAGGTGCGGCTCTCGGAGGCGACCCTCGCCGCCTTGGCAGAGATCGAGGACCCCATTGATATTCAGGTGTACGTGACGCCTACGTGCCCCTATTGTCCCAGGGCGGTGCAGATGGCGCACAATTTGGCGGTGGCCAGCGACAAGATCAGCGCCGCCATGGTGGAGGCTATCGAGTTTCCGCATCTATCCCAAAAGTACGATGTGCAGGGCGTGCCGCGCAGCATCTTTAACGAGACCGTCTATCTAGAGGGGGCCGCGCCTGAGGCGCTCTTTGTTGCCAAGCTGATGCAAGCTGCCGGCAAGATCACCCAGGAAGAGTTCGACGCCATGATGGGCGGCGACGACTAGGCGTCACCCCTCAGTCCGATCATACGCGCTATCGCTCTCCCATCTTGTGGTTCGCCAGATGAAGAGGGCGATGGCGCTCGTGTTTGTCGATGCGGATCTGTCTTTCGAGGCGCCGATCTCTCCAGCATCGGCCGTTGACATCGGCCTCCTATGAACCTATCATCGCCGACACCATCGAAATACACCAACTCTGAAGGGGCTTAGCATGTTCACAGCTTGGTTGCGCAAGGTCGCCAAGGTCATCCTCGATCCGCTGGCCGATGGGCTGGTCCGCATGGGCCTCACCGCCAACGCCGTGACGCTCATCGGCTGCCTGGGAACCGTCGCCGTCAGCATCTTGCTCATCGCCCGTGGCAGCTTTTTCTGGGGCGGGATCCTCGTGGCCGCCTCCAGCGCCGTGGACGCCCTGGATGGCACTCTGGCGCGGCGCTCCGTTGGCCCCACCGCGTTTGGCTCGTTCCTCGATTCGGTGCTCGATCGCGTATCAGAAGCGGCTGTACTTGTGGCTCTGGCCTGGTGGTACCTGGGCCAGGCGCAGCCGACGTATGTGCTGCTGGCCTTTGTGTCGCTGGTGGGCTCTTTCCTAGTGAGCTATACCCGCGCCAAGGCCGAGTCCCTCGGCATCGAGTGCAAGGTTGGCTTGTTCACGCGCGTGGAGCGCTGCATCTTGCTGGTGGCTGGGCTGGTGCTTGGTCTCACCAGGCCGATGCTCTGGATCCTCGCTGTGGGGGCGACAATGACCGCGGTGCACCGCATTATCCACGTGTATGGCGCCAGCAAGGGAAAACCGCTGCCAGCCTAGCACGTGTCACAGGTTTTGGCGCGGCCTCGCGCTTGTAGTACAATAGGCCCGTCTAGGACATGGTGGGCGTAGCCGAGTGGTCAAGGCATCTGGTTGTGGCCCAGAAGACCGTGGGTTCGAATCCCACCGCTCACCCCATAGCCTCGCAGCGGGACGCGTCGGTAGATGCGTCCTTTTCATTGTGCGTCTCTTTGCCGTTCGTGCGCTCCGACTGGGCTCGAAATCTCCCCGCGGATGTGGTAGACTTGCGTCACATGACAGATCCGAGCGGGGAGGACTCTATGAACATCTGTGTCGTCGGCACGGGCTATGTGGGGCTGGTCACTGGCGCCTGTTTCGCCGATCTCGGCAACCGGGTCGTCTGTCTGGATATCGACGAGCGCAAGATCGGGCTGTTGCGCGAGGGCACGCTGCCCATCTATGAGCCTGGGCTGCAGGAGGTGGTGCAACGCAATGCGCAGGCTGGTCGGCTGGCCTTTACCACCTCTTACCCCGACGCTCTGCAGGATGCGGAGGTGATCTTTATCGCCGTAGGGACGCCGTCGGGCGTCGATGGGGAGGCCGACCTCCGCCATGTTCGCGCGGTCGCCGAGACCATCGCCGACGTGGTGGACCACGAGGTCATCGTCATCAACAAGAGCACCGTCCCCGTGGGCACGGGCGACTGGGTATCCGAGATCATGCGCAAGCGCTGCGGTGACGGCGTCCACTTTTCCGTGGTGTCCAACCCCGAGTTCCTGCGCGAGGGCAGCGCCGTGCATGATTTCATGCACCCCGACCGCATCGTGCTCGGGTCCGAGGACCGTGCGGCCGCCCAGTGTGTGGCCCACCTCTACCTCCCGCTGCGGGCCACCGTCATGATCACCGACCTGCGCACTGCTGAAATGATAAAGTACGCGTCCAATGCCTTTCTCGCGACCCGCATCTCCTTCATCAATGAGATCGCCGCCATCTGTGACGAGCTGGGCGCCGACGTCAAAGAGGTCGCCTTTGGCATGGGGTGTGACCGTCGCATCGGCCACCATTTCCTGGATGCTGGCTTGGGCTGGGGCGGGAGTTGCTTCCCCAAGGATGTGCTGGCGCTAGCCCACATGGCCGAGATCCACGGCACCCATCCTCAGCTCTTGCGGGCGGTCATGGATATCAACCGTGCCCAGCGACGCCGCGTCGTCCGCTGGCTCAGGGATGCGCTAGGCACCCTGGACGAAAAGACCATCGGCGTGCTGGGGCTCTCGTTCAAGCCCAACACCGACGACGTCCGTGAATCCCCTGCCATCGAGGTGATCCGGATGCTGCAAAACGAGGGCGCGCAGATACGTGCGTGCGATCCCCAGGGGCTCGAGACGGCCGCTGCCATCCTGGATGGTGTGGCCTTTTGCGAATCGCCCTACGAGGCGTCCCAGGGATGCGACGCCCTGGTTCTGGCGACCGAGTGGGAAGAGTTCCGCTACCTGGATTGGCCCCGCATCCGCGGCGCCATGCGAGGACGCGTCCTCATCGACGGGCGCAATTTCTACGACCCCGAGACCATGGCTCAGGCAGGCTTCGACTATCGGCCCATTGGCCGAGGCATCCGCCTCAGTCCGCAGAACCCTGCCACTATCTAGGCGGAGACGAGGCGCGCGACGAATCTCGCCACGCGCCTCGTATCGAGCTTTAGCCAGGCTAGGCCGTGAAGTGCTTGAACGTCGGCAAATAGTCGCGATTCTGCTCCAGCATCTCGTTGACCATGGCGCGGATCTCGGCCAGCGAGAGCACCGCGGCCGTTAGCGGGTCGTACGCGATGCTGTGGAAAACCTTCATCGGGTCGCCCGTCAGGCAGGCGTCCACCGCCATCTCTTCGCAGGCGATGCTCACGTTGTTGAGCGCCGCGCACTGGGGCGGCAGCGCCCCTACATGGATGGCGTTGAACCCGCGCTCGTCGGCATAGACGGGCACCTCTACGCAGGCATCCTCGGGCAGGTTGGTGATGAGCCCCTTGTTGGGCACGTTCCCGTTGAACTTGAACGGATCGCCGCCCAGGTAGGCGTTCACGATGGAGGCGGCATACTCGTGGCCCCGCTCCAGATCCAGCGGCTCGGGATTGTTGATCCACTCCTCGATCGAGTCCTGCCAGGTATCCTCGCGCCGAAGGTACTCGTGGAGGATATAGGCATACTCGCCGGGATTCCAGCCGGTGCCGTGCGTGCAATAGCGCTCGATGAGATCGGGGCGCTTGCGGAACCACCAGTTGTACTCGGAGTTGTGGCCGCTGGATTCGGTCACATAGTAGCCGAGGTGGAGGAACATCTCGTTGCGAACCTGCTCCTCGTTATAGACCTCGGGGCGCTTGACGGCCTCGCGGATCAGAGGATACGCGTCCTCGCCGTTCCACTCGTATTTGAGGTACCACGACTGGTGGTTGATGCCGGCGGACACATAGCTGATCTCCTCGATGGGCGCGCCGATCCAGTGGGCCAGCATGGCGGCTGTTCCCTGGACGCTATGGCACAGCCCCGAGACCTGGATGCTGGTCTCGCGCTGCATGGCCCGGCACAGCATGGCCATGGGGTTGGTATAGTTCAGCAAGATCGCCTTGGGGCAGTAGCGCTCCATATCGCGGCAGATGGCAATCATCTCGGGAATGGTTCGCAGGGCGCGGAACACGCCCGCAGGGCCGCGCGTATCCCCAACGTTGATATCCACGCCGTACTGCTTGGGGATCTCGATGTCATAGCGCCACACGTGGACGCCGCCGGATAGAATGGTGCAGATGACGGCGTCCGCCCCCTCCAGCACCTCGGTCCGATCCGTGGTGGCGACGATGCGTGCGGGATAGTTGCCCTCGGTGATGATCCGCTGGCAAGCCTTTTGCGACCAGGCCAGGCGCTGCGGGTCGATATCCACCAGGGCGATCTCGGCGTCGCGCATGGTGTCAAAGGTCAGCACGTCGCGGACCAGGTTACGCGTAAATCCGAAACTACCGGCGCCGATGAACACGATCTTGGCCATGCTTTCGCTCCTTGTCTGTTGATCTGCCTCGATCACGCGGCGCCAGTCTACACCCATGCGTGAGGTTTGGCTAGCCGCTGTGTGGCCTGCCGTCGCGCACCTGGCATCGACCGGGCCGTCAACCCTTGCCGTCGCTTTGACGCTATACACCCCGGCATTATAATCACAACGTCTCCATGCCCCAGTAGCTCAGGTGGATAGAGCAACTGCCTTCTAAGCAGTCGGTCCCGGGTTCGAATCCTGGCTGGGGTACTGTGACCGGGGGCCTCATCGGGGCCGCCCCAACCTAGCTTACGCCATAAGCCTCCCGCTAGGACGCAACTGGCGGGAGGCTTGGTGGTATATGGGATAGATAGAAGGTGAAAGAAGACACGGAAGGCTGTTGCGGTGGCGGGGTGCGCGTGGTAGACTGGCGGCAAGGTGTCACCACGATGCGCGCAGCTTCTTTCGGAGTGTCACTGCCGGGGTTGTCTCCTAGGCGGGTCGGGCATCGCAGGTCGCAGCCCATGCCAAGAGTAATAGACAGCGCAAGGCCAAGCGCCGCAAGTGGTTGCGGAAACAGGCGAAGGATGACCACGCGCCAGAGTCGGTGGTCGAAAAACCGTTTGTCGACAAGCCTCGATAGTTCAGTGCGCCTGGGCGGTCGGTGGGGTGAACGGGCGAGGGCGGCTAGGAGCGGAGGGCAGGCTGGCCGAGGAGTACGTGCGAAGGTCAATGCCATAGACGGCATGCGCCTCTATCGAGAGAGGCGGAGATGGGCCTACACATTTGACTGTCGAGGACCCGAAGATCGCTCTCGGCCAGATCCGTATCGCGCAAAGGAACTGCGTCTGATGAACAAGCAGATCGAGGGCCGCCATGCGTCAGATTCGGGAAGCCTACCCGCGACCCCATCGCCTCAGCGTCCTACGAAGCCTGTGTTGGCGGAGCGCTTCTGGGGTCCGGGTATCCTTCCAGCATGCGATCTGCGGGAGCAGCGCGAGCGCGCACACTGCGGGCTCGGCGCGACGACGCATTAGCACCTATCAGGAGACCAAGGCTCTCATCACTGAGATCATTGACCGGCTGTCCATCCTCAAAGATCAAATAGCTATTCAGGCTCGTAGGACGCAGAGTAGAGTATGATAAAGGTCTCCTTTGGGCTGGCTGCCGCATTCGCTGCTCTCCAGGCTGATCTTTACCCTTGGCTCTTTCTACCCGCCATCTTCTGCCTGATCACCAGGATTCGGCCTCTGGATTCAGCATCGTCTCTCGCCTATCGAGACCTCGACGCCGGTGCCGCCGCGCGCGCGTCGCTTACCGAGTGGAACCCGGCCCACGCTGCCAGGCGGGGTGAGTCCAAGGCTAAACGCCGCCAGCGACTGCGCGAGCTGGCAAAGAGGAGGACGCGTCGTGGGGGCGGTGGGAGGGGAGATAGCGAATCAGTGGCTCTTTGCGCTTCACATGAAAAGGATGCGAATAGTGGCCGAGCAGCAGGCTGCATGGACAATCGCAAACACGATCAACGTTGTCGGTGTGGGGATTGCGTTCGTGGCCGTGATTATGGCTCTGCTAAAGGATGTGCTCATCGACCTCTTGGTGCATCCCGAGCTTAGTGTTACCATCCGAGACCGTGCACCCGACTGTCACAAAACCAAGTTTGGCAGGCAGGTGATAGAGGCTCTGAAACGGAGCAATTCCGGCAACGAGAGATAGCCTGCGATTGCTATTTCCGGCTCTGGGTCCAGAACGAGGGCCACGTCAGAGCCAACAATGGAATTTCGCGGCCAGGATTGTCACAGAAACAGGCAAATGGCAAGTACGCAGTCGTGAACAGCTTTCTCCCGATGAACCTGAAATGGTCCCATGCCCAGCGCACGCTGTTGCGAGATGTTCATGATGGGATATCGCCTCACATGGGAAAGCACTGTGATCTTGGCCGCTATTCTGCCGCGACAGCGCGATCAGGAGCATCGTGGAGACAATGGGCCTACCATCTGAGCACACCCTGATTCTAGATGCTGGAAGTCGAGCCGTTCACTCGTAGCCATCTGGTTTCTCTAGTCAGTACGAGCTTGAGCTCCGCGTCGCAGCCGCGAACGCCAAGCCTAGAGCCGTTACGTCAGCAGCCTGAACTTGACGGGCGAATGGTATGACGAGGAGAGAGATGCTCACGAAAGGCATAGGGCTCGAGATCGCTTCGTGAGATCGCCTATGACCTATCTCTACCCCTACCTCGACAACCTAGACCGCCTCGCCCACGCATCGCCCGAGCCGAGGCCGGCCTCGATGACCTGGCCGATCAGCTCTAGCAGGATGAGCCCTGTCGCTTGGATCACTAAAAGCCGAGCGCGCGACAACAGGAACCAATGATGCCACCATCAGACTCTCCTCCGCGTCGTCCAATGCACGAAATGCGGCAGTCTGTCGAGGGCGTCACCGCCGGAGATATCGTTTCCTGCAGCTACTGCGGCGCCACGCTGCAGGTATCCGCCCGCGCCTCTGGCCACCCGATCGCCAAGCTAGCTGCTATCGAGACGAGCACCGTCTATCTGGCTCGCACGGAGCAGCTAAAGCGTGTTCGGGAGCAGCGCGCGGGCATCGTAGTGGAGCTGGACAAGCTTGACCAGACGCTTGACGACCACCAAAAGAGCACATCAAATAGCCAAAGCAACGCACTAAAGGCCGCTGGTGTCATAGGGGCCCTGGTTGGCCTCGTGGTGGCCTCGGTGTCTGATATCAGTTTCTGTATGGGCGCCTTGCTTGCGGCGCTTGCCGTCTGGTTCGTGATCATGGGACTCACCACGAGCAGTGTCGCCAAGGTGCGAAAGTCGGTAGAGGATAGGGCAATTCCCCTCCGCGCCGAGCGCGACCGCCTGGACCAGCGCATCGCCGAGCTCGAGGCCGGCCTCGATGACCTGGCCAACCAGCTCTAGTTAGCCCTCCTCATCAACCGGGACGAACCCCGACACCTCGCGGCCGGGCAGCGCCGCCAGCCGCCGGATCGTCTCGGCCACCGCCTCTACCGCCGCGGCCAGCATCCGCTCGCCCTTTATCGCGGTGCCGCGCCCGGGGTCGTCGGTGATGCCGGCCACCAGGGCTAGCTTGTCCCTGCGGACCTCCTCCGGCGCCAGGTAGAGCATGGCCGAGGTCTCCGCCTCGCCCGCGTGGCCCACGTCGTGGATCGGCCCCTTCATGATGGCGTCGATCTGATCCTCGATCAGGTCGAACCAACAGTGCGCCTGGATCTGCCGCCCCAGCCGAAACGATAGCTCCTGCGCGGCCGCCGTGATGGCCCCGCGGTTGCCCCCGTGCCCACTCAGGATCAGGATCCGGTCGATGCCCTGCTCGCACACCGACCGGCAAATGTCCTCCAGCAGCGCCAAGGCGGTCTGCACGCGCAGGGTCACCGTTCCGCCGTGGGGCATGTGGTGGATCGACAGGCCGTAGGGGATCGTCGGCAAGACCAGCGTCGGCACCCCAGCCGCCCGTGCCGCCTCTCGCGCCACATAGGTGGCCGTGCGGCTGTCGGTATCCACCGGCAGGTGCAGGCCGTGTTGCTCTAGCGAGCCGATGGGGAGCACCGCCACCGCCTCACCCCTGGGAAAGGCGTTGAGCTCCTCGCGGGTGTGTTCCTGCCAGATCATCGCGTCGTTTTGCTGACTAGACATGGCGCACCGGTCCCTGCTGGCAGGCCGCGTGCAGCTCGCGCCAGGTCGGGCTGCCGTCATCGGGGATGATCTCGAGGCGCACGCCGGGGGTGAACACGGGCTGGTTGCCCGCCGCAAAGTCATCCCAGGCGCCCTCCTTGCCGACCCGGTAGGTTACCTGAGCGCCGTTGGGCCAGATCACCCGATACAGGTTGCGTGGCGGCTCGGGGCAATAGTCGCGCGGCACGGTGTAGCGGGCCAGCGCCTCTTCGTCCAGCTCGACGCCCAGCCCTGGCGCCTCGGGGACGCGGCCATAGCCCGCGTTGATCGCCAGCCGTTCGGTGATCAGGTCGTCGGTGTAGATGTCCCAGCAAGAGATGGCCGGCCAGGTGGCCCAGGAGAGCACCGCCCCCCAGTGTAGCATCCAGGCGGTGGTGATGCCGGTGCCCACCATCTGCAGAAAGAACGGCTTGCTCATCTGGGCGGCCAGCTCGCCCGATTGCCGCGTGCGCTCGGCCATGCCGCCGATGACAAAGCCGTCGCACACCTCGTCGCGAAGGGCCGTTTGGATGGGTGGCGACCCATAGTGCATGGCGATGGGCAGCCCGACCTTTTGGCGGAGGATGCGGTTGCCCTCCACGTCCCCTTGCGGGATGGGCGTCTCAAAGATGTGCATGCCGGGGACGGCCTCCAGCGCGCGCAGCACCGGAACCGCCTGGCCGACGTCTAGCAAAAAGCTGTTGAAATCGGCGTCGAACTGAAAGCCCGTGGGCGCCACGTCCGCCACCGCGTGCATATCGTTGATCAGGTCGCGCCAGGGGCGGGCCTTGAGCTTGGCGCTGGTATAGCCCAGGCTGACCGCCTCGCGTATCTCCTCGATCCAGTCCTCCAGCGACATGCAGTTGGTCCACCAGGAGATGGGGCACCAGTCACGCACCTTTCTGCCCAAGAGCCGGTAGCAGGGCACCTCGGCGGCTTTGGCGGCCAGGTCGTACACGGCCATCTGGACGCCCCAGCCAAGGCTGTCATCCCACAGCAGGTCGTAGGGGGAGCGTCCGATGACGGCCTGGCGCTCGTCCTCGGAGACAGAGCCGCCGTTGTAGAACACCATGGTCTCGCCAACGCCCTCCAGGGCGCTATCGGTGGCCAGGCGCACGATCTCAAAGACCGTCCAGTCCCAGTTCTCCCGGGTGAGATGGCGTTCATGTCGCGTCTTGAGCGGGACCGATACGCGGGTGACGGTCGCGTCGGTGATCTTGAGAGCTTTCACTGCATCCTCCCTCATCATTGTCGGGCAGCTAATGTGCAATGCGATGTGCGGGCATGGTACCCTTTCGTGCGCGGCCCATCAACTCCCAGCGAGGTGGTTGCCAGGCACCCAAGCACGCCTATACTCGGGTCATTGGAAGCGAGTAGGAGGAACCATGGCTGTCAACGTCGGAATCATCGGATGCGGTAACATCAGCGCGGCCTACCTGCGCACCGTCCAGGCGTTCCAGGTGCTGAACTGCGTGGCGTGTGCTGATCTCTTGCGAGAGCGGGCCGAGGCGCGAGCGGCCGAGTTTGGCGTGCCCAAAGCCTGCACTCCCGAGGAGCTACTGGCTGATCCCAACGTCGAGATCGTGATCAACCTCACCACGCCGCAGGCTCACAAGGAGATCAGCCTGGCGGCGCTGCGGGCGGGCAAGCATGTCTTTACCGAAAAGCCTTTGGCCGTCACGCCGTCCGATGGGGCCGAGATCGTTGCGGAGGCCGACAGATTGGGGCTACGCCTCGGCTGCGCCCCGGGCACGCCGTTGGGCGGGGGCCTGCAGACCTGCCGCAAGCTGATCGACGAGGGCGCCATTGGAGACCCGGTCGCCTGCGCCGCCTTTATGATGTCTCACGGCCATGAGAGCTGGCACCCAGATCCGGCCTACTATTACAAGGCAGGCGCCGGCCCCATGTTCGATATGGGCCCCTACTATCTCACCGCCCTGACCACGCTGCTGGGCCCGATTAGCGAGATCAGCGCGACCGCCGGCATCCAGATCGGCGAGCGCGTTATCACCAGCCAGCCCAAGTATGGCGAGCGCATCACCGTGGAGACGCCCGACCATGTCACCGGCTCGTTCCGCTTTGCCAATGGGGCCATCGGGACCATCATCACCACCTTTGCGGTGTGGCGCTCCACCCTGCCGCGGATCGAGATCTATGGCACGGAGGGCAGCCTCTCAGTGCCCGACCCCAATTCGCTAGGCGGGCCGGTCCGCTTGGCCCGGGCGGGCGAGAGCGACTGGACCGAGGTGCCGCTGAGCCACGGCCATGCCGACGGGCGCAGCTATTGGGGCATCGGCGTGGCTGATATGGCCCATGCCATCCTCGGCGATCGGCCGCACCGCATCACCGGTGCGCAGGGCTACCACGTGCTCGAGTGCATGCAGGCGTTCCTGGACAGCTCCGCGGTGGGACGGGCGCAGCCCATCGCCAGCACCTTTGCGCGGCCGGCTCCGCTACCCCAGGGGCTGCCGGAGGACGCGTTGGACTAGGGGCCGAGCGAGAGAAGGGGCTCTCTGAAGAGAGCCCCCTTTCGCTATCTAGTAGCGGTCGGCGCTATAGGTGTAGGGATAGCCAACGGGGAACATGGCCGCTAACAGCGGGATGGCGGGCGCATCGACACGGGCTGCCGTCTCGAACAGCAGGTCGTCGACGCTGCGGTAGCCGAGCACGAGCTGGGCCAGCGCCCACTGGGGCAAGCGAAAGCGCAGGGCCGGGCCGCCGCATCCCAGAGGCAGGCGCGTCTGGCCCAGGTCGGTCTCGAATAGCAGCGATCCCGCGGGCTTGTGCCCGGCCTGGGTGACCCGTCTCTGCAAGAGCGGCGCCAGCGTCGCGATCAGCGCGTCTTGGTTGATAACGCGTGCCATGCAGTGGGCGTTGCGCGGATAGGCCAGATTGAGGGCACACCCATAGCGCTGGCAGTAGACAAAGAACGGGTCATCGAACGGCCCTAGGATGACCAGCTCCTGCAGTCGCCGATCCCAGGCGATCCGACCGACCTCTGCCAAGAGGGTGCTCCAGACCGACCGATCGCGATAGCCCACCTCGCCGACCTCCAGGCTGCCCTGGTCGAGGGTATACATGGCATAGCCCGCGATGCCCTGGTCGTCCTCGGCCACAAAAGCGCCAAAGCGACTCGTCCACCCAGGGCCGCGCTTGAAGCCGGCCCAGTCCTGTGGGCGGACGACCGTCCCCGTGCGGGTGGTGTTAGCAGCGGCATAGAGAGCCCCCACGCTGGGCGCATCATCACGCGTCATGGGGCGAATGGGGAAGCGGCTGGGCGCCACCTCGGCATCGCGCGTCTTGATGGTGACACGGCATTCGGGCATGGCGGGTGCAAAGCCCCACCGCGTATAGAACGAAGGGATGCCATACAGCGCCGAGAGGTGGTACCCCTCGTCTCGCATAAAGGCGATGCTGGCATCGAGCACGTGACGGGCATAGCCCTTCATGCGATGCTCGGGCGGTGTGCCCACCCCGCCGATGCCTCCACAACGGATTGTGTGATCCTCTACGCGTAGGGTCAGGTCATGCACGGACAGGCCGCTGACGGCCTTGTCCTCGATGCATAGCTCCAGGCGGGTTCCCTCGTCAAAGGGCGTGCGACGAATCTCCATGGGTCTGCTCCTCGGTGCGATGAACGATGGCCGAATCGTTGACAGGCTCTGCCGGCGCGCTATAATCGGCCCGCAGAGGGAGACAGAGCATACCATTGAATCAGCTCAGACACCAGATCAAGCCCGAGCCCATCGAAAACCCGGTGGTTCCCAAGGGCGATATCGAGTTTCAGCATCCCAGCGAGCGCGAGTTTGCCCGCGTGCTGGACTATTATGGCATCGAGTGGCGTTACGAGCCGGTGACCTTTCCCACCGACTGGGACGAGGACGGCAACCTGCTCGAGGCCCTCACCCCGGACTTTTACTTGGTGGAGCAGGATCTCTACATCGAGCTGACCACTTTGCGCCAGAGCCTCACGCGCATCAAGCGGCGCAAGTTGCTTCGTCTGCGGGAGCTATACCCAGGCGTTCGCGTTCAGCTTTGGGACCGGCGCGATTTCCGCCGCCTCCTGCAACGGTTCGGCATGCAAGAGCGTGACGCCGAGCTGATCGGAGAGGACGCCAAGGATCGTGGCCATGGATAGCGATGACCCAGGGCTCCACGAGGACCTCGCCCGCGTTGTGCTGACCGAGGATCAGATCCAAGCCCGCATTGCGGCCATGGGGCGCGCCATCTCGGCGGATTATGCCGGGAAAAGCCCTCTCTTGGTTGGCGTGCTAAACGGCGTGGTGATGTTCATGGCCGATCTCTTGCGGGCCATTGATATCCCGGTGGGCGTGGACTTTATGGCGATCTCGCACTATGCCACCGATGGCGGTGCTGGGACCGTGCGCATTACAAAGGACCTCGATGAGCCCATCACGGGGCGACACGTTCTCTTTGTGGAGGATGTGATCGATACGGGCCTGACGCTGAACTATCTCTTGCGTACCCTACAGACCCGCGAGCCGGCCAGCCTCAAGGTGTGCGTGCTGTTCGATCGGCCCTACCGCCGCCTGATCGATATCCCCCTTGCCTATGAGGGATTCGAGCTGCCCGACGAGTTTGTGGTCGGCTATGGCCTCGATAGCAACGGCTACTATCGCAATCTGCCCTATGTGGGCGTCCTCGATGCCGAGCGGGCGACCAAAGGCTAGCTTCTTGGTGACCGGCCGCTGGCGATCAGCACCACCACGCTACGCGACTGTACCTGGTAGCGTTCGCCCTTGACCAGCGGCGCCTCATCCTCGGGCACGATGTCGTCGGGGCTTGGCAGGGCCGTGTCGATGACGCGCCTCCACCCATGCGCCGCTGGGAGCTCAAAGCCAAGGGCGCAATGGTAGGCGTTGGCGGCGACATAGACCTCCACGTCGCCGGGAGCGGCATGAAACTGGACGGCAAGGCTATGCGAATGGTCGCTCCAGTCCGGCTTGCCGACGCGCACCCCGTGAAAGGCGACCTGCGAGTGGAGGATCTGTTCCGGATCCTGGCCATTGGGCGCTCGTACGTTGGTGAGGGTTGGGTGTCGGCGGCGAAAGGCGACCAGCTGGGCCACAAACCGAGCCAAGTCCCCATGCTCTTGCCCTCGACCCCAGTCGACATAACTGATGTCGTTATCCTGGCAGTAGGCGTTGTTGTTGCCCTGTTGGGTACGAGCGAACTCGTCGCCTCCCAGCAGCATCGGTGTTCCCCAGGCCACCATCAGCAACGTCAGATGGTTACGCATCTGTCGTTGGCGTAATGCCAGGATCCTAGGGTCATCGCTGGGCCCCTCAACCCCACAGTTCCAGCTCAGATTCAGATCGGTGCCGTCACGATTGCCCTCACCGTTGGCTTCGTTGTGCTTGACGTTGTACGAGACCAAGTCGTGCAGGGTAAAGCCATCGTGGCAAGTGACATAGTTGATGCTGCGATGGGTGGCATAGCTCAGCTTGTCGGCAAACATGTCAAAGCTGCCAGTAAGCCGCCGGGCGAGGTCGCGCACGGTGCTATCGTCGCCGCGCACAAAACGCCTCACATCATCGCGGAACCGGCCGTTCCATTCCGTCCAGCGGTCTCCGGTGAACGAGCCTACCTGGTAGAGCCCCGCCGCATCCCACGCCTCGGCGATGAGCTTGGTGCCGGCTAGCACCGGGTCAGACTCGATCTGCCACAAGATCGGGGCGTCCTCCACGGCCTCTCCGTCCTCATTGCGCGACAGCACCGAGGCTTGGTCAAAGCGAAAGCCATCCACGTGGTACCGCTGCACCCAGTGGCACAGGCAATCCACAATGTACCGACGGACGATGGAATGGTTGCAGTTGACCGTGTTCCCGCATCCGGAAAAGTTGGCATACAGGCGTCGATCCTTTTGCAGGATATAGTAGGCAATGTTCTCCAGGCCGCGGAATCCAAAGGTGGGGCCGGTGTGATCGTTCTCGGCGGTATGGTTAAAGGCGATATCCAGAATCACCTCGATGCCAGCGCGATGGAGCGCCTTGACCAGATCGCGCAACTCGTCGGCCGCCACCATGGGATCGGGCTGCGAGGCAAAGCCCACGTGTGGGGCCATATAGGCCACGGGGGCATAGCCCCAGTAGTTGCTCAGCCGCCTGCCGGTGGTGGGGTCGCAGCGCATGACCTCTTGCTCATCGAACTGCTGGATGGGTAGAAACTCGACCGCTGTGACGCCCAGATCCTGTAGATGGGGGATCTTGGCCGCAAAGCCACTATAGGTGCCGGCGTGCTCGACGCCTGAAGATGGATGGGCAGTCATCCCCTTGAGATGGGCCTCATAGATGACCGTGTCGTCCCACCGGCGCTGCAGCGGCGCATCGCCTTCCCAATCGTAGCGGTCCAGATCGAGCACCATGGATTTCATCGCGGTGGCGGTGTTGTCGTGATGGCCGTAGGCGTCCAAGCGGGACCAGCGATCGGTGCAGGCTACGCCCTGGGTGTAGGGGTCCAAGAGCAGCTTGTGAGGGCTAAAGCGATGCCCCGCCTCTGGGCGAAAGGGTCCGTGGACGCGATAGGCATAGATCTGGCCATGGCCCACGCCCGGTAGCAGAATGTGCCAGTAGTAGTAGGTGCGGTTGCGCGTGGGGTCTAGCACAAAGACCGCGTTGGGCTCGTCCTGATCGCAGCGATCAAACAGGAGCAACTCTACTGATGTAGCGTGGGCGCTAAACAGCGAAAAATTGGTACCTTGTTCGGTGATGGTGGCGCCGAGAGGATAGGGGGCGCCACGCAGCGGTCCCTGCTCAGCCCGCGGCGAGCTGGTCATGGACCATCATCTCCAAGCCTGAACTCGGGGCGGGCGCTATTCAAGGGACAGAGCGGGGGAGCGGCCGGCAGGAGGGCATGGTCGCCTGCCAACAGCGGGTTGGGTCTGCCGCTGCCGTCGGCGCGGATGGATCGGAGACTCGCCTCCGCCATGTCGGGCGTAGGATCGTCAACGGCAGCGCGGATGAACTGGAAGAACAGCGTCTCGCCATCGGCCGTCCAGGATGGATTGGTCGCATGCTCGCCCCAGCGCAACTCGGCGACGAGCTGTGGGGTGGGTTCGGCCAAGGCCAGGGTCCATAGCTCTGTCTTGTAGGTAGGGTTCTCCCACCAGTAGTGCTGGTGTTGAGCGTACACTAGACGCGAACCATCACGGGACCAGCGGACCTGCTTGACCGTCATGATGACGCTGTCCGTATCCTCGATCTCTAGCAGTGGCTTTAGCAGTTTGCCCGAGGTGTCCCACAAGGCCACATGAGATTCCTGGTCGAGTCGGTAGGCGCCGGCGATCCGGTCCCCGTTGGGAGACCATGCCACGTCCTGGATCTGCGCCTTCTCGGGGAGCTCTAGCTCTACAGTCTCTTGGGTGTCCAGATCGTAGATGACCGCCTGCGACTGATAGCTCGGCTCACCGTCCTCATTCAGGGCCCACGAGTCGTGGATGCCGCAGAAGCGGTCTCCCTCGGGCGCCAGGGAGGCGCGATGCCAACCGGCGCCTTGGGGGGCCACGTCGAGGGTGATGGTGAGCGGGATCGAGACCCCTTCGGAGAACGAGATGGCTCCTTGGTAGGCGGTTATGGCCAGCGTCTCATCCTCACCGCCCTGGGGTGCATCGGGGGAGGCTACCGGTGGCGCGCACACGGCCCGCATCCAGGAGGCGGTCTCTGGCACGCCCGCGAGCGTGAACTCTCCCTCGCCGTCGGTGATGGCGGGGCTAGCTACTCCCTGAGCCGAGACATAGCAGGAGGTGGTGGGCCCCGAGATCACCCCGCTGACGCTGACGAACGGCCCCGACGCCTCGCTGGGGGGCATGCTGTCGCCCGTTATCATGCGTAGGTCGGTGCCATCGTGCTGGATGACAAACACATTGCGCTCGTTGTTGCGGCTGGCCAAGTAGTTGTGGGCGCTGACAAACACAAGGCTCGTGCCGTCATGGGACCACTCGAGATCATAGATGCCCAGCGGCTCGGCAAAGTGCGTCAGCACACGTTCCTCGCCCGTGGTGAGATTGCGAATGACCACGTTCGCCGTCTGTTCCTCGTCCACTCGCACGTACGCCAGCACCGGCAACACCTCGGGCTCTGGCACGGTGGCCGTTGGCTCAGGCGTGGCTGTCGGTGTGGGCGGTGGCGGCGTGTCGGTGGGCGTGGGCGGCGGCGTGTTGGTGGCCGTCGGCGCCTTGGCCGTCAGTGTTCCGCGGAGCTCGTTCGCCAAGACCGTCTGCGTCGGCGCCCGTTGGCTCTGCTCGGGCTGCGGCGTGCCTGGGGCGTAGGATGGATTGCAGCCTGCCGCCACGGCGAGTGCTAGGACCACGGCAACCCACAGCGCCAGCTGTCCCGTGCGTCGCAGATGCTCTGGCATCTGCCTCCGGGCGCCGCCTCTCTGGCTCGGCCGGCCTCTACGCACAGGGCGCTCCCCGGGCGGGGGTGGCCGATCCTTGGTTAAGCGATGATTCTGTGTAGGCAATGACGTCCTGTAGGATTGTGTCGAGTCCCTTGGTTGGCCGCCAGCCGATGGTCTGCTCGATGCGGCTGATGTCGGGCTGGCGCCGTCGCATGTCCTCGAACCCCTCTTCATAGGCTTGTTCGTACGGGATCTTGACGATCGGGCTCTGGCTGTTCGTCAGCGCAATGATCCGCTGTGCCAGCTGCTCAATGGTGACTTCTTGGGTGCTGCCGATGTTATAGGCTTGGCCCAACGCCGCCTGGCAGTCCGTGAGGCCGATGATGGCGCGGACCACATCTTTTACGTGGGCAAAGCAGCGCGTCTGTTGGCCGTCGCCATAGACGGTGATCGGCTCGTGACGCAGGGCTTGTTGCACAAAGCGGGGGATCACCATGCCATACCGGCCCGTCTGGCGCGGACCTACCGTGTTAAAGAAACGCATCACCACAACGGGCAGCCCAATCTGCTTGGCATAGGCCAAGGCGAGAAACTCGTCCATCGCCTTGGAGCAGGCATAGCTCCATCGTGAGCGCGAGGTGGGGCCCACCACGCGGTCGTCATCCTCCGAGAACGGTACCTTGGTGCTTTTGCCATAGATCTCGGACGAGGAGGCTACCATCACTTGCTTGCGGTACCGCGCCCCGATGCGCAACACCACCGCAGACCCCTCCACGTTGGTATGCAACACGCGGACGGGATCCTGGACGATCAGGTCCACCCCCACCGCAGCGGCGAGATGGTAGATCACATCGCATTCGCTGATCAGCCGATCCATCACCGTCTCGTTGGTGATGGACTCGATAGCAAAGGAGAACCTGCGATGAGGCACGAGCGACGCTACGTTCTCCAGGCGTCCCGTGCTGAGATCGTCGATGACTATGACGTCGTCGCCACGGTCGAGTAGGGCTTCGGCCAAGTGGCTGCCGATAAAGCCGCAACCACCGGTGATGAGCGCTCTCACCCTCTCCCCCCGATCGGGTGCGTCTCACGTACACACAGACGTGATTCTACGTCGGCACAGCCAACTGGTCAAAGCACTGTGGGGTGACTGCAGATGCAGCCCTCGGGTGTCGCGGGCGGGTCTGATCCGAATCAACGCCCGAGGTCTTGTTTGCCCATTCCGGGTGCTGCACCTATGATGCTCCTTTGATGGTCCTTTGACCTTGCGCGTTCGCGCCTCCAGCTCTGGGAAGGTGGGTTGATCGGTGATACTCCTCGCGTCGGCTTCGCCTCGCAGACACGAGTTGTTGGGAGCCTTGGGGTTCCAATTTGCGGTCATACCAGCGGAAGTGGACGAAAGCTCATGGTCTGGCGAGGCACCGGCAGAGCTAGCCGTGCGACTGGCGGCGAGCAAGGCGCTGGCGGTCGCCGGCACCCATCACGATGCGCTGGTGATCGCGGCAGATACGCTGGTTGTAATGGATGGGGATGTCCTGGGCAAGCCGGCCGACGCTGGCGAGGCGGCTGGTATGCTGCGACGCCTAAGGGGGCGCGAGCATCAGGTGATGACGGGCCTGGCCTTGGCCGATCCCACCGCCGGCCAGATCCTGATGCAGCTAGCGACGACCGGCGTGGAGATGCGTCCCTACAGCCAGGCGGAGCTCGAAGCCTATGTGGCCACGGGCGATCCTCTTGACAAGGCCGGCGGCTATGCCATTCAGCACGCCGTCTTTGCGCCGGTAGCGCGCCTCGCGGACTGCTATGCCAACGTGGTAGGGCTGCCGCTCTGTCACTTGGTGCGTGGGTTGAGGCTCCTAGGCATCGAGGCGCCAAGGCACCCCCTCGTCGCCTGTCCTTACGCGGTCGAGCACGGGGGTTGCCCGTGGAGCGAACCGATCCTCGACGAGCCAGTGGCGCGCTGGGCCCGCCACCACTCGGCCGCCCCCCTCAACGGCGCAAGTGAGTTGTAGCGTTTGACGGCGTCAGAGACCTGTGCTACCTTTGCGATTAGGATCGTGAGGCTTAGCTCGCGGATGGGTAGGTTGGTCATGCGCCGTGGTTCCGGTCGAATTGAGGCTTTTACCTATTATTATCCCAGCCACATATGGGGCTCTGTGCGCCTGGCAGGGAGTTATAGTTCATCGTAGCGCTATAACCCAAAGAGGATCGGACTGGACGCGAGGCGCAGGCTTCGCGTTTTTTGTGTTCCAAGGAGGACTATGGAGACTAGGGGGATTCGAGGGGCGACCACGGTTAGCAGGAATGACCGAGAAGAGATCCTGGCCGCCACCCGCGAGCTGCTGCTGGCGCTGCAGACGGCCAACGGCTTTGCCAAAGAGAGCCTGGCAGCGGCGTGGTTCACGGTGACGCCGGATCTCGACGCGGCTTTTCCTGCTGCGGCGGCGCGAGACCTGGGGTGGGACCAGGTGCCGCTTCTGGACGTGCAAGAGATCCCAGTTCCTAGTGCGTTGCCTCGGTGTATCCGCGTGCTCCTGCTGTGGAACACGGACGTCCCACAGCCTAGGGTGCAGCATATCTACCTGCGCGAGGCCGCGGCCTTGCGGCCGGATCTGGCGGCAGGGAAGGAGCCAAGCAGATGATCGTCGTCATGGCCCAAACGGCCACAGAGGCAGATGTCCAAGGCGTGGTGGAGCGTGTGCGCGAGTTGGGCTGCGAGGCACACCTCTCCCAAGGCCAAGAGGCTACCATCATCGGCGTGATCGGCGACCAGCGGCACCTGCGCGAGAGCGTCTTTGAGTCCATGGATGGCGTGGCCCAGGTCGTGCGGATTCTCAAGCCGTACAAGCTGGCGGGGCGGGGCTTTCACCCCCGCGATACGGTTATCTCCCTGAACGGTATCGTCATCGGGGCGGAGAGGGTGGTCATCATGGCCGGCCCCTGTGCCGTGGAGAGCCGCGAGCAGCTCTGGGAGACGGCGGACGCGGTGCGAGCGCAGGGTGTCGGCATCCTGCGGGCGGGGGTGTTCAAGCCCCGCACCTCACCCTATAGCTTCCAAGGGTTGGGGCGAGAAGGGCTCGAGCTGTTAGCCGAGATCAGGGCCGAGACTGGCATGACCGTGGTGACCGAGGTGATGGCGCCGGAGCAGGTCGACCTGGTGGCCGAGCATGTGGACATCCTGCAGATTGGCACCCGCAACATGCAGAACTATAACCTGCTGTATGCCGTGGGCGAGTCCGACAAGCCGGTCCTCCTAAAGCGTGGTATGATGTCGACCATGGAAGAGCTGCTGATGTCGGCCGAGTATATCCTCTCTCATGGGAACGAGAACGTCATGCTGTGTGAACGCGGCATTCGCACCTTTGAGCGCGCTACGCGAAACACGTTGGATATCAGCGCCGTGCCCGTGCTCAAAGAGCTTACCCATCTGCCCGTTTTGGTGGACCCCAGCCATGCTTGCGGCAACTGGCGCTGGGTCTCGTCGTTGGCTTTGGCGGCGGTAGCGGCGGGCGCTGATGGGTTGCTGGTGGAGGTGCATCCGCAGCCCGAGATGGCGCTCTCGGACGGCGAGCAATCGCTGCGGCCTGACCGTTTCGCCGAGTTGGTGCGGCGCGTCAAGGCGGTGGCTGCCGCCGTCGGCCGCGAGGTCTAGGGGGCAAGATGGTCGTAGCCTTGGCCGATGCCCAGGTGACGGTAGTTGGCCTGGGGCTCATGGGCGGCTCGCTGGCGGCGGCGCTCCGCCGGCGAGAGAGCTGCCGACGGGTGGTGGGCGTGACCCGGCAGGCGTCAAAAATCGCGCGGGCGCGCCAGCTCGGGTTCGTCGATGAGGCGACCACCGATCTGGGGCAAGCCTTGGCAGATGCCGATGTCATCGTTTTGGCGACACCGGTGACTGATATTGTCGCCAAGCTGGCAACGATGGGGCCGCTGCTCAAGCCCGGCGCCCTGGTCACCGATGTGGGCAGCACCAAGCGCGCCATCTGCGCAGCCATGGAAGCGTTGCCCAGCGCGGTCCAGGCGGTGGGGGGGCATCCCATGTGCGGTAAAGAGGCCTCTGGGCTGGCGGTGGCCGACCCAGCTCTCTACGAGGGCAAGCGCTATGTGCTGTGCCCGCTGCCCACCACGGCGCCGGATGCGCTTGCGCTGGCTACCGCCCTGGCCGAGGGTGTCGGCGCCAAGCCCGTGGTGCTGGATCCGGCCAGGCATGACGCTGCGGTGTCCGTGGCCAGTCACCTTCCCTACTGCATGGCGGTGGCCTTGGTCCTGGCGGCCGAGACGCTCTCCTCGGAGGATGACCTGGCGTGGGATCTGGCAGCCAGCGGATTTCGCGATACCAGCCGCGTGGCCGCCAGTGATGTACGGATGATGCTCGATATCCTGCAGACGAACCGGGATTGTGTGCTGGATGCGCTGGACGCCGCCCAAGGCTCGCTGGATGCCCTGCGCCGCCTGCTGTCGCAGCAGGATGACGCGCGGGTGGCCGAGCTGCTGGCGGCGGCTCGCCATCGAAGGATGAGGCTGTTCCCATGAACGTACGCGTACGACGACCGGTGCGACTGGGCGGAGAGGTGCGGGTCGCGGGCGACAAGTCTATCACCCATCGGGCGGTTCTGCTGGCCGCCATGGCCGAGGGCCGCTCACGAATCTCGGGCTATCTGGACGGCACCGATTGCCGCGCCAGCATCGGCTGCATGCGCGCCCTGGGGGCGCGCATCGAGGCGGACGGCAACGACCTCATCGTCGAGGGGCGCGCTCTGGCCGAGTGGGCCGAGCCAACCGCTCCGCTCGACTGTATCCGCTCGGGCACGACCATGCGGCTGCTGGCGGGCCTGCTGGCGGGGCGCCCGTGGTTCTCGGTGCTCACGGGCGATCCGCAGCTAAGTAGGCGGCCGATGGGGCGGGTGGTGGAGCCGCTGCGAGCCATGGGTGCCCACATCGATGGGCGGGCTGACGGGCGGTACCCCCCCTTGGCGATCCGAGGCGGTGCACTCTGCGGGATCCACTATGATCTGCCGGTGGCCAGCGCCCAGGTCAAGTCGTGCCTGCTGCTGGCAGGGCTCTCTGCCCAGGGGCCGACGACGCTCTGCGAGCCGGGGCTTTCGCGGGACCACACCGAGCGCATGCTGGTGGCGCGAGGTGTGCCCCTGCACACCGAAGGCTACTGTCACACGCTGCACGGCCCTGTAGCCACTATCCCGCCGCAGGATGTGCGGGTGCCGGGTGATTTCTCGTCGGCGGCTTTCGTGATTGGCGCTGCGCTCCTGGCGGCCAGCGATCCCGTGGTTATTCGCGATGTGGGTCTCAACCGCACCCGCACCGGCCTCTTGGATGCCATTGCCGCCATGGGCGCCGCCGTTCGCTGCGCGAACGTCCGCGAGGAAGGCGGCGAGCCCGTGGGGGATCTGATCGTCGAGGCGCAGCGGCTAGAGGGGGCGATCATACCTCCGGCGCTGGTCCCACGCATGATCGACGAGTTCCCCGTGCTGGCGTTGCTGGCAACCCAGGCCGAGGGTAAAACAGTGATCACCGGCGCCCAGGAGCTGCGTGTCAAAGAGACCGATCGCATTGCGGCGTTGGCGGGGCAACTGGCGCGGTTGGGCGCCCAGATCGAGGAGCGCCCGGATGGATTCGTGATCAGCGGCCCCACGCCGCTGATGGGAGCAGAGGTGGATTGTGGCGGTGACCATCGCTTGGCCATGACGTTGGCCGTGGCGGGGTTGGTGGCTGAGGGCGAGACGTTGGTCGCAGGAGCCCACTGCGTCGTGGATTCGTTCCCCGGCTTTGATCGGGTCATGGAAGAGCTGGCGCCCGGCGCTATGCGTTGGCAATAGGAGGTGGCGTCGCGGTGCCAAGGATCTCAGGACGCACCAGGCTGGTAGGGCTGTTCGGATGGCCCACCGAGCATAGCGTATCCCCGGCCATGCAGAACGCCGCCTTGGCGGCCCTGGGCCTGGATTGGTGCTATGTCCCGCTGCCGGTGCCGCCGGATCGGCTGGCAGAGGCCATCGCCGCTTTGCGGGCTCTGGGTTTCGTGGGCGCCAACGTGACCGTGCCCCACAAGCAGGCGGCCCTGGCCTGGATGGATCGCCTCACCAAGGAGGCCCGCGTGGTCGGCGCCGTGAATACGATTCTGCCAGATGCAAAAGGGCTGACGGGCCACAACACCGATGTGGCCGGCTTTACGCGGGCACTAGCCGATGCCGAGATGGAGGCCCACGGCCGCGTGGTGGTGCTGGGGGCGGGCGGCGCCGCGCGGGCCGTGGTGTATGCGCTCTGCTCGACGGCTGCCGAGATCATGATTCTGAACCGTCACGCCGCTCGCGCTGGGGCGCTGGCGGTTGACATGGCGCCGCACTGCGCTGGCCAAGTGCGCGGGGCCGCCTTGGATGCCACCACGCTGGCCCAAGCGGTGGCCGGGGCCTCTTTGGTGGTCAACACCACCTCGGCGGGCATGTGGCCCAACGTGGATGCAATGCCCTGGTGCCCAGGGGTGGCGTATCCTGGCAATGTCCCGCTGTTTGATCTGGTCTACAATCCGCAGGAGACGATGCTGATGCGGCTGGCCAGGCGCGCCGGCGCGCGCGCTGAGAACGGGCTCGGCATGCTCGTGCACCAGGGGGCCGAGTCGCTGCGCCTCTGGTCTGGGCGCGAGCCCGATGTGGCGATCATGAGACGGGCCTGCCTGGAGGCCTTGGAGGGGGAACGGCATGCTACGATTCCTGACCGCAGGTGAGTCTCACGGCCCGGCCCTGGTGACCATCGTCGAGGGGCTGCCGGCGGGCCTAGTCGTCGATCCCGACGTTGTGAACCAAGACCTGGCACGGCGGCAGGGGGGCTATGGCCGCGGCGGACGCCATGCCATCGAGCAGGATCAGATCGAGCTGCTGGCGGGCGTCGTGGGCGGTGAGACCATCGGTGCGCCGGTTGCCATGCTGATTCGCAACCGCGACTGGGCCAACTGGCGGGAGCGCCAGGTGCCGCCGTGGACACGGCCGCGACCCGGACACGCCGACCTGGCCGGCGGGATCAAGTATGGCCTAGGAGATCTGCGGCTCGTGGCGGAGCGCGCCAGCGCGCGAGAGACGGCTGCCCGGGTGGCCGCTGGTTCCTTGGCCAAGCTGCTGTTAGCCGCTGTGCACGTGCAGGTGGATGGCTATGTGGTAGCTATTGGAGAGGTGCAGGCCGACTTGGAGGGCACGGGCTACCAAGCTCGGGCGGAGCTGTCACGGACGTCTGACGTGGCCTGCCCCGACGCCGACGCTTCCCAGCGCATGCGGGCGGCCATCGACCGGGCGCGCAAGGCGGGTGACTCGTTGGGGGGTGTGGTCGAGGTGGTTGCGCGCGGCTTGCCGGTGGGCCTGGGAAGCCACGTACACTGGGATAGGCGGCTGGACGGTCGTCTGGCGCAGGCGCTGATGAGCATCCAGGCTATCAAGGGGGTAGAGATCGGCCCCGCCTGGGCGAACGCCACCATGCCCGGCACCCAGGTGCATGATGCGCTCTTTTGGGAGGGGGAACAGGTCAGGCGGCGCACGAACCGGGCTGGCGGAATCGAGGGAGGCATCAGCAACGGCGAGCCGATGGTGATGCGCGCGGCCATGAAGCCCATTCCCACGACGGTCACATCCCAGCAGACCGTGGATCTTGCCACGGGGCAGCCCGCTCAGACCGAGTATCAGCGCTCTGATGTCTGCGCCGTGCCAGCGGCGGCTGTGGTGGCCGAGGCGATGGTGGCATGGGTGCTGGCCGATGCCTTGCTGGAACGCTACGGGGGCGACACCGTGGCTCAGATCGTGACGAGGGTGCGTGATGACAGCACGTCCTGAGAACGTCATTCTCACGGGGTTTATGGGAACGGGCAAGACCACTGTTGGCCGCCGCGTGGCCGCGATGCTGGGGCGCCCCTTTGTGGACATGGATGCCCTCATCGAGGAGCGGGCCGGCATGCCCATCCCTGAGATCTTTTGCCGGGAGGGCGAGGCTCGCTTTCGTGCCTGGGAGGCTGAGCTCTGTGGCGAGCTGGCAGGCCAGACCGATCTAGTGGTGGCTACCGGCGGCGGCGCCCTGGTCAGCGATGAGAACCGCCGGGTGTTATCCCAGCGAGGCCTGGTGGTCTGTCTGGGTTGCCGCCCCGACGCGATGGCGGGCCGACTGGGAACTGGAGCCTCGCGTCCCATGTTGTCGGGCGATGATCTGGCGGTGCGGACTCGGGAGCTCTTGGCCCAAAGGTTGCCGGCTTATCAGCGGATCCCGTTTCACATCGAGACGGCCGACAAGACGCCGGATCAGGTGGCCGCCCAGGTGATCGCGCTGGTCACCGGCGACGCCACGGCTCGGTGGGTCGCTGGGGCGGGCTATACCTATCCCATCCTGGTGGGGCCTGGGCTGCGGGAGCATCTCGGCGCGCTCTTGGCCGTTCGCGGCTATGGCCGCAGGGTGGCCGTTGTGAGCAACGAGACGGTGGCTCCCCTCTATGCCGGCGACGTGATCGAGGCGTTGCGGGGCAGCGGTTTCGCGCCCTTTGAGGTGCGCTTGCCCGATGGAGAGGCGCACAAGACGCTGGATAGCGCAGCCCGACTGTATGACGCCTTTGCCGAGCAGGGCTTGGATCGTTCCGGTGCGGTGGTGGCCCTGGGAGGAGGCGTCATCACGGACATGGCGGGTTTCGCTGCCGCCACCTATATGCGTGGTGTCCCCCTAGTGATGGTGCCGACCTCGCTCCTGTCCATGGTGGACGCCAGTGTGGGGGGCAAGGTGGCCGTTGATCGACCCCAGGGCAAGAACCTGGTGGGAGCCTTTTACCAGCCGTCGTTGGTCGTGGCCGACACCGAGACGCTGGCGACGTTGCCAGAGATCCAGCGGCGCTCAGGTCTGGCCGAAATCATCAAAGCCGGCGTCATTGCTGATAGAGAGCTGTTCGAGGCCTACGAAGGAGGCTCAGAGCCCAACACAGTCTGGGCCATCGAGCGGGCGGTGGCCGTCAAGATTGACGTGGTCGAGCAGGACCCCTATGAGCGCGGCATCCGGGCGACGCTGAACCTTGGCCACACTTTTGGCCATGCCTTCGAGCGTCTGGAGAGCTTTCGCCTCGAGCATGGGTTGGCCGTCAGCATCGGTATGGTGGCGGCCGCTCACCTGGGGGTGTTGATGGGTCTCTGTCGCGACGAGACGCGCAGGCGCATTGAGGCGACGTTGAGGCGCCACGGCCTTCCTGTGAGCTATGGCGGGCATGCTCCCCAGGCGATCCTCGCCGCCATGGGCACCGACAAGAAGCGGCGCGGCGATCATCTGCGGCTGGTGGTTCCCCGCGAGATCGGCTGTGTGACGCTGGAAGAACAGGTGCCAGAGGCGCTGATTCTGCGAGCGCTGGAAAGGATCCAACCATGAGACGAGAGTACCTGGTGCTACACGGGCCCAACTTGAACCTGCTAGGAACGCGCGAGCCGAGCATCTATGGCACCGAGACGCTAGACCAGATCGATGCGCGACTGGTATCTTGGGGCCAGGAACACGGTGTTGCGGTGCGGACGCTGCAATCCAACCATGAGGGCGTGTTGGTGGATGCCATCCAGGAGGCCTACGGGCACGTGGCAGGTATCGTCATCAACGCTGGCGCGCTGACGCACTATTCGATCGCGCTACGCGATGCCCTCAAGGGGGTCGGGATCCCGGCCGTGGAGGTGCATCTGTCCAACATCCACGCCCGAGAAGAGTTCCGGCGCCAGTCGGTGCTGGCGCCGGTGTGTGTCGGTCAGATCGCAGGCCTGGGATGGTTGGGCTACCTGCTTGCGCTGGAGGCGCTAGAGCGCCGCGCGCTGGAGGCTCCAGCGACCTAGACCCGCCCGTGGTGGCGACTTGAGTCAGCGCTAATCCTTGTCGTCGGTTTTGCGGCGCAAAAAAGGCGGGATGCGTACGTCCGACTCGTCCGAGGCGCCGGCTCCGCGCGAGCTGCTTCCGCCGGTCACGATTCGACCCGGGCCCACATCGGGCAGCCGGCCCAGGCCCGTGCGCGGGTCCATGCCGGCCAACGTGTGTACCTCTGGCTTGGGCACAGGTGGGGCCGTCACGTTGGCGTCAGCATCCAGCGCAAAGCCGGTGGCGATGACCGTCAGCTGGAGCTTGCCCTTGAGCGCCTCATCAAAGACGACACCAAAGATCACATTGGCGTCGGGGGCGCAGTGCTCTTGCAGCTGATCGCCCAAATAGTCCAGCTCGTGGGGCGTAAAGTCGGTGCCCGCCTTGACGTTAAAGAGCATGCCCTTGGCGCCAGCGATGCGCACGCCCAGGAGCGGGCTCTGAGTGGCCTGGCGTACGGCGGCCAGCACGCGCTCGTCGCCCGATCCCTTGCCGATGGCCATCAACGCGGCACCGCCATCCTCCATGATCGAGCGCACGTCGGCAAAGTCGACATTGATGGTCCCGCCCTCGGTGATGATCTCGGAGATGCCCTGGATGCCCTGCCGGAGGATATCATCGGCGTAGGAAAAGGCCTCCTCTACCGTGGCTCGCGGCCCCACCATCTCCAGGAGACGGTCATTCTCAATAGCGATGAGGGTGTCGACATTCGCCGCTAGCTTCTTGAGGCCTTCGGTCGCCAGCGTCGCCCGTCTGCGTCCCTCAAAGCGAAACGGCTTGGTGACGACCGCTACGGTGAGCGCATCTAGCTCGCTGGCGACCTCAGCTACGATGGGCGCCCCGCCGGTGCCGGTGCCGCCGCCCATACCCGCGGTCACAAAGACCATGTCGGCGCCCTGGAGGATGGCTCGCAACTCATCCTTGGCATGCTCGGCCGCGCGAGCGCCCTTTTCCGGGTCACCACCCGAGCCGAGGCCTTGATGAAGGTCGAGCAAGAGGCGCGTGGGCGCCTTGGACATGGAGAGGGCTTTGGCATCGGTGTTGGCGGCGATGAACTCGACATCGCCCACGCCCGCCTCGATCATCCGATTCACGGCGTTGCCGCCGCCTCCCCCCACGCCGACTACTTTGATGCACGCCGGATTCTCGTCTAGATTTCGGTAGCTTGCCATTGGGGCCATCCCTCCACCTGGGGTGCAGCGCTGACCAACCCTCGGCCACGCTGAAAAGAGCCGCGGCTACGGGCCGCATGCTAACATAGCCCAAGGAGAGTGTCAACGCAACGCGGCATCGCACCAAACCACGCTACCGACGAGCTGCGCCGCCGCTCCCTTGTGCACGCTGCACATAGCCGTGAGCCTTATGCCTGGGTAGAGTAAGCTATGTCCTCTGAAGCGGCACCTCGCTCCGTATTGAGCTGTTTGAGTGGACTAGGTTGTTATGGTAGAATCGTTGGCATCAATTCTCACGCGTGTGTATCGAGAGGAGGGGCAAGCCACAAGAGCTCTTGGATAAGCAATGACGCTTGGTCTCTAGGATGAGGCATCCGGGTTGGCCGCCCTTCTCGACACATCAGCTAAAGATCGCCTCGGCTTGCCAGAAATGGCTGGCTAGGGCGAACGTCGTGAATGTGTATCAGGAGGAGATGTTATGAAGGCCAAGCTTTGGCCAATGGTTGCCATCATCCTGGTGGCTGCGATGGTGCTGTCGGCTTGCTCGCCGAAGCCCACGGCTACGCCCGCCCCCGAGCTGGAAGAGCCCACCGTCGAACCCTCGAAGACCTACATCATCGCTTGTGACGCGGCCTGGCCGCCGATGGAGTTTGTCGACGAGAACAAAGAGATCGTCGGCTTTGATATCGATCTCATGACGGCCATCGCCGAAGAGATGGGCTTTGCATTCGAGTTCAAGAATGTGGCTTGGGATGGCATCTTTGCCGGGCTCGAGGCCGGCGACTATGACGCCATTATGTCCTCAGTCACCATCCTCGACGAACGCCTTGAGGTCTATGATTTCTCCGATCCCTATATTAACGCCGGTCAGATCACTGTCGTCCGCGCGGACGAGACCGAGATCGCCGGCCCCGAGGATCTTCTCGGCAAGACGGTAGGCGCCCAGATCGGTACCACGGGCGCGTTTGCCATCCAAGAGATCGAGGGCGCCACCCTCAAGGAATACGATAATATCGATCTGGCGCTGCTCGACCTGGTCAACGGCAACCTCGACGCCGTGGTGACCGATACCCCCGTAGCGGCGGATTTTGCACTGGCCTCGGAGCAGTTTGTGGGCAAGCTCAAGATCGTGGGCGAGCCCATGACCGAAGAGTTCTATGGCGTCGTCGTCCGCAAGGGCGAGATGCAGGACTTTTTGGCTGCCTTTAACGAGGGGCTCCAGCGCGTGCAGGCCAGCGGTGTTTATGACCAGATCTATGACAAGTGGATCGGTGGTAGCGACATCGTGGCACCCGTCACCGGCGAGACCTCGGCCGGGTCAGCGCTGGTTCCCCCCGCGCCCGGTTTTCCGGTCAAGATCGCAGTTCTGGGTCCTCTCAGTGGTGACGTCAAGACCTTTGGCGAATCCAACCGCAATGGCGCTTTGATGGCCTTTGAGGAGGCCGAGGCCGCCGGTTGGGAGATCGAAGCCGTGATCGGCGACTCCAAGTGTGACGCGCAGGAGGCGGCGCTGGCCGCCAACAAGGTCATCTTTGAGGATGGCGTCAACTATATCGTCGGGCCGGTCTGCTCGTCTGCGGCGATCCCCATCAGCGAGATCGTCGAGTCTGAGGGCATACTGCAAATCTCGGGAACGGCCACGAACCCGGACTTTACCCTGAACGAGGATGGGACCACCAAGGAGTATGCCTTCCGGTCGTGCTTCCTGGATCCGTTCCAGGGCGAGGTCGTGGCGTCGTTGGCGAGAGAGCTTGGTGCCCAGAACGCGGCGGTCCTGTACGATGTCGGCAACGACTATGTCAAGGGCCTGGCCGAGTTCTTCAAGGCAGCTTTCGAGGAAATGGGCGGGACCGTGTCAGTGTTCGAGGCGTACACCAAGGAAGATTCGGACTTTTCCGGGATCTTGGGCAAGGTGGCGGCTGCGAACGTCGATGTGATGTTCCTGCCGGACTATTACAACAAGGTGAACCTGATCGCCGCGCAGGCGGCCGAGAAGGGGATCACGGCGTTGATCCTGGGCGCTGACGGCTGGGACTCGCCAGAGCTGCAGGTTGAGCTGGTCGAGGGTGGCTACTTCTCGAACCACTACTCGCCGGCGGACCCACGCCCGGTGGTGCAAGAGTTCGTGGCCAAGTACACGGCCAAGTATGGCGCCGAGCCCGATGCTCTCGCCACGCTGGGCTATGACGCGGCACGGATTTTGCTGCAGGCTATCTCGGACGCCGGTGTCGACGACCGGCGGTCGTGAAATGCCATGGCGGCGGTGCAGTACGAGGGTGTGTCGGGTAACATCACTTTTGATGACCAGCACAACCCGGTCAAGGCAGCCGCTATCATCAAGATCGAGAATGGCCAGAAGGTATTCCACAAGTTCGTCGCCCCCGCGGGTGTAGAGGAATCTCCGAGGTCTCCGGGCTGCTCGCCCGGCATCCCCGGGCTTTCCCGTCAAGATCGCGGTTTTGGGTCCTCTCGGTGGTGACGCCAAGACTTTGGCGAGTCGGCTCGCGACGGCGCCTTGATGGCGTTTGAGGAGGCGGCCACCTTGGGCTGGGAGATCGAGACCGTCATTGGCGACTCCAAATGTGATGCACGGAGGCGGCGCTGGCCGCCAACAAGGTCATCTTTGAGGATGGCGTCAACTATATCGTCGGCCCGGTCTGCTCGTCGGGGACCATTCCCGCGAGCGAGATCGCCGGGCCGAGGGTGTCATCCTGATCTCTGGCACGGCGACGAACCCGAGCGTGACCCTGAACGAGGACGGCAGCACCAAGGAGTATGTGTTCCGGTCGTGCTTCCTGGATCGTTCCAGGGCGAGGTCGTGGCATCGTTGGCGAAGAGCTTGGTGCCCAGAACGCGGCGGTCCTGTACGATGTCGGCAATGACTATGTCAAGGCCTGGCCGAGTTCTTCAAGGCGGCCTTCGAGGCCAAGGGCGGGACCGTGTCGGTGTTCGAGGCGTACACCAAGGAGGACTCGGACTTTCCGGGATGTGGGCAAGGTGGCAGCCGCGGACGTCGATGTGATGTTCCTGCCGGACTATTACAACAAGGTGAACCTGATCGCCGCGCAGGCGGCGAAGGGGATCACGGCGTTGATCCTGGGCGCTGACGGCTGGGACTCGCCAGAGCTCCAGGTAGACCTGCTGGAGGGCGCGTATTTCTCCAACCACTACTCGCCGGCGGACCCCCGTCCGGTGGTGCAAGAGTTTGTGAGCAAGTACGCGGCCGAGTACGGCGCTGAGCCGGATTCCTTTGCCACGCTGACCTATGACGCGGCCTGGATCCTGCTACAGTCCATCGCGGATGCCGGCGTGGATGACCCGGCCGCGGTCAAGGACGCCATGGCAGCCATCGAGTACGAAGGCGTCTCGGGTACGATCATGTACGATGATCAGCACAACCCGGTAAAGTCGGCTGCTATCATCAAGATCGAGAACGGGCAAAAGGTCTTTTTCAAGTTCGTGGCTCCCTAATCATCCATGTGTTACGGAGGGAGGGCCGTCCGGCCCTCCCTCGCCTGTGACTCTGAACTGACTCCGACGGGGTCCCCTGCAACAAGGCCTCGGATTCGAGGAGGCTTGATGAAAAACTCGGCATTGAGGATCGTCCTGCGTGGTCTGGCTTGGGCTCTCTATGCGGCTCTTGGTGCCGGGGTCGTAGGACTGGTCGTGTATCTGGTCACAGAGAATGGGCCGGTCTACTTTGCCCAGTCGCTGGTGGATGGTCTTCGTCTCGGTTTCGTCTACGCATTGATTGCTCTGGGCTATACCCTGGTGTACGGCATCGTGGGCCTGATCAACTTTGCCCACGGCGATGTTTTTATGGTAGGCGCATTCACGAGCTATTTCGCCGTCACCCGCTACGGGTGGGGCTTTGTGCCCGCCATCTTGCTGGCCATGGTCGTATGCACCCTGCTCAACGTTGTGATTGAGCGCGTGGCCTACAAGCCTCTGCGCAACGCCCCCCGGATTGCCGCTCTGATCACCGCCATCGGCGTCTCTTTCTTTTTGGAGTACTTTACCGCGTTGCGGTTTGTCTTCTCGGCGGATTTCATCACGTACCAGCGGCCGTTCGAGGTGCAGGTCTGGAATGTGGCCGGCGTGACCATCACCAACATCACGGTGATCATCGTGGCGTTGACGGTGTCTCTGGTCCTGGGCCTGCAGTACCTGGTCAGCGCGACGAAGCTTGGCAAGGCTATGCGGGCTGTCCAGCAGGACAAGGACGCGGCCCGTCTGATGGGTATCAACGTGGACGGGATCATCTCGTTGACCTTTGCCGTGGGTGCGGCTCTGGCGGGCGCGGGTGGTGTCCTGTATGCTATCGCTTTTCCGCAGATCTGGACGTTCATGGGCCTCATGCCTGGCCTCAAGGCTTTTGTGGCGGCCGTGCTAGGCGGCATCGGCAGTATCCCCGGGGCGTTCGTCGGCTCTATTCTGATGGGCGTCATCGACGTAGGGGTGGTCAGCTTTGTGCCGGCGGGATCGCGGCTTCGTGATCTGTTCGCGTTCCTCGTTCTTATTCTGGTGTTCTTGGCCAAGCCGTCCGGGCTCTTTGGCCAGGTCCAGGTCGAAAAGGTCTAGGGGGCACCATGGGGAAAGCACGTCGTTTGCCGACCTGGGTGCCGACCGCGGTTGTGGCGATCGCTCTCTTTGTGGCGGTCCAGTACACGGCGCAGGCGGGGCAGATCAGCACCTATTGGTACCGGGTGGTGCAGCTCGCAGGTATCATGGCGATTTCTGCGCTGGGGCTGAACCTGGTTTATGGTTTCAACGGGCAGTTCTCGCTGGGCCATATTGGGTTCTATGCCATCGGGGCCTATGGCTCGGCGCTGATCACCAAGGACTTTCAGTCGCGGTGGAGCGGCGGCCAGTACCTGGCCCTCTCCTGGATGATGGCAGCCCAGCTGGGCATCATCCTGCTGCTCCTGATCACGCGTGTCGCGAGGTTTGCTTCCTGGTGGCGCAAGGCTCGCGAGGCGCTGGATGAGTTCCTCAAGCCGGCCGAGAGCACCATCTTGGCACTTGTGCCGTTGGTGGTGGCCATCGCCGTTGTGCTGGCGGTAGCCGCCATGGCGACGGTGTTGCTGCAACAGGGCCTGGATGCCGGGCTTGCGGCATTGCTGGGCCTCTTGGGCGAGCAGGCTGCGCAGAATTTGCTGTTCGCGCTGGCTCTGCTGAACGGTGGCACCATGGCGGCCGTGGTAGCCTACCTGGTAGGCTTGCCACTCCTTCGCCTGACCTCGGACTATTTCGGTATCGCCACGCTCGGTTTTGCCATCATGATCTACACGGCGCTGCAGAACTCGGACATGGTGATCCCTACCATGAAGGGCGCCCGCGGCATGGTGGCCATCCCTCAGTGGACCACCTGGGGCTGGGTGTTCGGCGTCCTTGTGGTCGTTACGGTGGTGATGCGTAACCTAGTGCACTCTTCTGCGGGTCGAGCTATCGTCTCGGTGCGCGAGGACGAGATCGCCGCCAAGGCTATGGGGATCGACATCGCTCAACAGAAGGCCATCGCCTTTGCGTTTGGCGCCTTTTTCGCTGGGCTGGCAGGCGGGCTCTATGCGCACCTGATGAGTTTCCTCCACCCCAGCACCTTTAACGTCGTCAAGGGCTTTGACCCGCTGATCATCATCGTGTTTGGCGGCCTCGGATCTATGACTGGTACGCTGGTGGCTTCGGTCGGCTTTGCCATGTTGATCGAGGGGCTGCGCGTGCTCCTTCCCCAGGGTTTTGAAGACTGGCGGTTCGTGCTTTATCCGCTCATGCTCCTGGTGGTCATGTTGTTGCGGCAGCAAGGTCTGCTGGGGACCAAGGAATGGGGCTGGTTCGCGGCGCCGCGGCCAGAGCCGCGTGAGGACGCCGTTGCCGAGCCGGCCGTCGCGGAGGGGTCCTAGATGGCAGAGAACACTATGGCCAGCGAGACCATTCTCGAGCTTCAGGACTTGACCATCCTGTTTGGCGGGTTGCGGGCGGTTGGCGACTTTACCATGTCCCTGCCATACGGTGGCCTCTACGGCTTGATCGGTCCCAACGGTGCGGGCAAGACCACCGTGTTCAACCTGATCACGGGTGTGTATCTGCCGACCGCGGGAGATATTGTCTATCAGGGTGGTAGCCTGGTTGGCATGCCGACCCATCGGATCACCCAGCTCGGCGTCGCGCGCACGTTTCAGAATATCCGCTTGTTTCAGAACCTGACTGTGCTGGACAATGTTCGCATCGCGCTGCACACGCGGGCGGGGTACAGTCTCTTGGAGGGCATCTCGCGCCTCGGGCGATTCAGCAAGGCCGAGCGACGGCTGACCGAGCGGGCCCAAGAGCTGCTGAGTGTCCTCCATCTGGAGGATCGCCAGCTGGAGATGGCTCGCAACTTGCCCTATGGGGCGCAGCGTCGGCTCGAGATCGCCAGAGCGCTGGCGACCGAACCGCAGTTGCTGCTACTGGACGAGCCCGCCGCTGGTATGAACCCGACCGAGTCCGAGGCGCTGATGGAGCTGATTCAGTTTGTGCGTGAGAGCTTTCATCTCAGCATTCTGCTGATCGAGCACCAGATGCGTGTGGTGATGGGCATCTGCGAGTGGATCACCGTCATGGACTTTGGCCAGGTGATCGCGCGTGGCACGGCGCGCGATATCCAGAACGACCAGCGCGTGATCGAGGCCTACCTGGGAAAGCGTAGCGGCAAGGAGTTGGGCGCATATGCTCCTTCAAGTTGAGAATCTCCATGTAGCCTACGGAGCTATTCGCGCTCTGCGGGGGATCTCGTTTCATATCGAGCCGGGCGAGGTGGTCACGCTCATCGGAGCCAATGGGGCTGGCAAGAGCACCACGTTGCGCACCATCTCGGGGTTGCTTCGTCCCTCAGAGGGGGACGTGCTCTATCAGGGCGAGTCGCTGATCCGCACGCCAGCTGAGCGTATCGTGAGCATGGGGATCTGTCACGTACCTGAGGGAAGGCACATCTTTGGGCGTCTCACCGTCAAAGAGAACCTCGAAATGGGCGCCTATACGCGTTCGGATCCCCAAGAGATCAGCGAGTCGCTGGAGCGAGTCTTTGCCAGCTTCCCGAGGCTCAAAGAGCGTCTGGACCAAAAGGGCGGCACGCTCTCTGGCGGCGAACAGCAGATGCTCGCTATGGGTAGGGGGCTGATGTCTCGGCCGTCGCTGCTGCTGCTGGACGAGCCGTCGATGGGGCTGGCGCCCATTCTCGTCGAGGAGATTTTCGAGATCATTCGTCGGATCAACGCCGAGGGCACGAGCATTTTGCTCGTTGAGCAGAATGCGGCCATGGCGCTTTCTGTTGCGCATCGTGGCTATGTACTCGAGACAGGCAGCGTCGTGTTGGAAGGCACTGCCTCAGAACTGGCGCGCGACCCACAGGTGCAAGCCGCGTATCTCGGGCACTAGGTCGTCCTGGGCCATTCGCATACTTTAGGCAAGCGTCGGGGCTTGGTCTAGATGGCATGAGCCCCGATGTCTGTTGTCTACGAAAGAGGAATCTCCGTATGTTGGGCAGATGGGCTAGACGAGTGTCTGCAGACTGGCGTTGGTCGTTGATCGCCCTCGGGGGAGCGCTGGTGGTGTTGGCGTACCTCTTGCCAATGTTTCCGGCCCGGATCACAGCGGTTGTCACTCGTTTCAGCGACGGCACGGGGCTCTACAACGTGTTCCCCGTCTTGATCTCTGAGCAGCACTTTAGGCAAGCGAATACTCCTGCTGAAGCAGATCTCATGGAGGTCGAGGTAGAGACGGAGCGGGTGGCTGCTCCGGCGGCGTCGGGCTATGGCTGGCTTGCTACCGTGCTTGGCAGCACGAGCCTGGTCCGGCACGCAAGCTTTGTGCTCTGCCTTTTGGTGCCTATCCTCACGGGACTGCTACTTGTTTGTGCTGTCGGCGTGGCGTGGCGAACGGCATCTCCCCTCCCTGGAGCATGGGTGCCGGTGGCAGCTCAGCTGGGAGCCCTCTCAGTGTTAGGCATCGCCCTCGCGTGGGCACATCAGGCAGACTTTAGCAGCGACCTATTGACGGCGGCGCAGGGTGCCCTCAGGCCGGGAGTCGGGTTCTGGGTGGCGTTGGCCGGGAGCGCGGCGATCCTGGTGGGGGCGGTTCTATTGCGGGATACGACTCACAAGCAGCTCACGACGTGGTGGGCGCTGGTGTTCGCCGTCGGGATGACCGCCTGGCTCTTGACCAAGGTGCGTCCATACCCTTTTCTTGAGATCTGGCGGTTCGTGAGCGATGGCATCCTGGTGACTCTGCGGATCGTGGCCACGTCATTCGGACTGATCCTTCTGGTGAGCCTGCTGGGCGGGCTCGGGCGCATCTCGCGGAACCCGATCATTTATGGGATCTCGTCGCTATACGTGGAACTGATTCGCGGCATTCCGCTGTTGGTTCAGTTGCTTTTCATCTGGTTCGCTCTACCACAGGTATTCGACATGCTAGGAGACCTGCTCTCTAGGGTATCCCCCAGCTTGGCAGACCAAGGTCAGGCGCTGATTGATCTGCGGCTGAATCCCTATACGGCCGCCGTTTTGGGTCTCACCATCTGTTACGGGGCCTATGGGTCAGAGATCTTTCGAGCGGGGATCTCGTCGATTCACGGTGGCCAGATGGAGGCTGCGCGGTCGCTCGGCATGAGCTACTTTCAGGCGATGCGGCATATCGTTCTCCCTCAGGCTGTGCGCGTCATCTTGCCACCCGTAGGAAACGAGTTCGTGGCGTTGCTCAAGGATTCGTCGCTCGTTTCCGTGCTGGCCGTTTCCGACCTCACGCGGCGAGGTCGCGAGTACATGGCGCGAACCTTTCTAAGCTTTGACACCTGGATCATGGTAGCGCTGTGCTACTTGGTATTGACTCTATTCTCATCGCGTTTGGTCGAGTTCATCGAGAGCAAGACTGCATTTGAGTGAGCGTTCTGGTGGGAGGTCCACCATGGCAACCGTGCTGAATCGAAATAACGGTGAACGGCTGGCTTGCGGTGAGCAGGCGGCGGACATTATCCAGATTACGGACGCCTGCAAGACGTTCAACCATGGCCGCATCGTGGCTTTGGATCATGTGTCGGTGTCGATCCCGCAGGGGCAGGTGGTGGTCGTGATCGGCCCCAGTGGCTCTGGCAAATCTACGATGCTGCGGTGCATCAACCATCTCGAGTCGCTAGATTCGGGCTGCATCGTCGTCGATGGCGTGCCCCTCACCGATGCTGAGAACATCAACCGAGTGCGGATGGAAGTGGGCATGGTGTTCCAGCAGTTCAACCTGTTCCCGCATCTGACGGTGCTGGACAATGTGACGCTGGCGCAGCGAGCCGTCCGCAAGCGGCGCAAGGCCGAGGCCGAAGAGATCGCCATGGATCTGCTGGCCAAGGTGGGCATCCCGGAAAAGGCGACGGCCTATCCCGGCCAGCTAAGTGGTGGGCAACAACAGCGGGTGGCCATCGCCCGGGCCTTGGCAATGCAGCCCAAGATCATGCTCTTTGACGAACCTACCTCGGCGCTCGATCCGGAGATGATCAAAGAGGTGCTAGACGTGATGCTCGATCTGGCCAAAGAGGGCATGACGATGGTGGTCGTGTCGCACGAGATGGGGTTCGCCCGGAACGCGGCCGATCGCGTGATCTTTATGGACGAGGGTCATGTGATCGAGGATACCACGCCGCAAAGGTTATTTGAGAACCCTCGCGAGGCCCGCACCCGCGAGTTCCTGAGCAAGATTCTGCACTAGAGCGCGAGGGGCGCGGCCTGGCCCGCGCTCAGGGCTGGTTGGAGCTGGCGATATCGTCGCTACCTGGCTTGATGGTCTGGCCGATCTTGCGCTCCTGGCCTCGCGCCAGCCTCTGGATGTTGCCGCGGAGCTCCCAGATGGAGAGCGCGGCTGTGCCCAGGCCAAAGACCACCCAGGCGATGGGCCACCCTCTCAGCAAGGCCCCGAACCCTGCGATGACGGGTACCGCTACGGCGTAGACGAGCGATCCCACGGAAGCGTAGCGCGTGATGAACGTGGGGATGCCACACAAGACGAGGGCAACCAGGCCCGTGAAGGGCGAGATCGCCACCGTGGCCCCAAACGTCGTCATGGTGCCCACGCCGCCGCCAAAGCGAAGAAAGATGGACTTGTTGTGCCCTAGCACCGCGGCGATGCCAGCCAAGGCGGGAGCCCAAGCAACGTCTGGCGCCAGTAGGCGCGCGACCGTGACCCCAGCGTAGCCCTTGGCCATATCGGCCAGCGCCGTCAGCGCCGCGCAGGCTGCCCCACTGGAGCGTAGGACGTTGGTGGCGCCGGTGTGGCCACTGCCTACTTTCAGCACGTTCACCCCGCGCAGTCGCGCGATGGCATATCCCGTCGGCAGCGAGCCGATCAGGTAGGCGGCGACCAAGGCAACGATCAGGGCAGCTGGCACCATGCATCTCTCCTTTGCTATAGGCTAGCATCAAACTGGAACACCGACAAGCGAGCGACGTTTCGCTAGACCTGCATGGGGGAAGTCTTGGCTACTGCTGGCGTTCGCCCCCGCAGTGTGAGCTCGCTATAATGGGCGACGCAGCCGAACCTCTGGCCAGGGCGAGCACTTGGCTGTTCTGTGGCGCGCAAAGGAGTTCATGAGCGACGATATCGAGGTCAGCGTCATCGTCCCGGCGTATAACGAACAGGGAGCTGTGGTTGGCGTGCTCCAGGATCTGCATCGGGTGATGCAGACCACTGGGCGCAGCTATGAGATCCTGTTGGTGGATGACGGGTCCACCGATGAGACGGTACTCCGTGGAGAGACCGTCCCCGGTGTGCAGGTCATTTCGCATGGGCAGAATCGGGGCACGGGCGCCGCGCGCACCACGGGCGTGCGGGCGTCGAGAGGGCGCTTGTTGGTAATGATCGACGCCGACAACACCTACCCGGTAGAGTCGATTCCCGCCATGCTGGAGCGACTCGAGACCTGTGATATGGTGATTGGCGCGCGAACGCGCGAAGCCGGCACGATAAAGTGGTTGCGCACCTTTGCCAAAGAGGCGATCAGGCTGCTAGCCTGCTATCTGACCGAGACGCGCATCCCAGACCTCAACTCTGGCTTGAGGGCGATGCGCCGCGAGCTGGTCGAGGCATACCTGCCGCTGCTACCCAACACCCATTCGTGGGTGAGCACCATCACCATGGCGGCCCTTAGTGGGGGTTACCATGTGGAATGGCTGCCCATCGAGTATCGCGAGCGCATCGGCCGCTCGACGTTTCATCCCATTCGTGATACCTACAACTATCTCGTGTTGGTGATTCGCTCGATCATGTACTTTAACCCGCTCAAGGTCTTTCTGCCGGCCAGCGCCTTGCTCTTTCTGGCGGGGTTTGGGAAAGCGTTTTGGGATTTCTGGCACTTTGGGCTTCACGTCGCCTCGGCTACGGTGATGGTCATTCTTGCAGGTGTACAGATGCTAGCGCTGGGGTTACTCGCGGACTTGATCGTGAGGCGCATGGGCGGGAGCAAGCAGGGGCGTGGCGGTGCTGACCAAGGATTCCCCGCGAGTGAAAGTGTGTGTCGTCACGACTGCCTTTCCCCGCTGGCCAGGAGACGCGCAAGGCCGTGTTCGTGTGGGAGGCGGTCCGCGCCATCGCACGTCAGGGCGTTGATGTCCGCGTCGTGGCTATGCACAGCCCTGGCTCAGCTACCCATGAGCTGATGGATGGCATCCCCATCTTTCGCCCCCGCTATGCTTGGCCAGAGAGCCTGGAACAGCTCCGACGCGCGGTGGGGCGGGCGGATTGCCCGTCGCGGGAAGTACGCTCACGAGGCTGCTGCTTCCCCCTTTATGGCGGCACATGCCGCGGCTGTTGCACGCCACGCAGCCGGGTGCGACCTAGTCCACGCGCACTGGACGCTCTCGGCGGCCGCGGCCATCGCTGGTCGCATCAGGCACAAGGCTCCGGTTTTGCTCACATCACAGGGCAGCGACCTGTTTCGCGCGTCCAGGGGTCGTGTCGGCGCTACCGTGACAAGGGCATCCTTTGTCGCTGTGATCATCACGGTGCTCAGCCGAGCGTTGCGGGATCCGGAGCGCTCGCCCTGGGGTTGGCAGGATCGACTGACGATCATTCCCAATGGTGTGGACACGACCGCGTTTCGTCCGGTCCCGGTCGAGCGCAAGCCCGCTCGTTCTCTATGTCGGCTCCCTGATTGAGCGCAAAGGGCTAGGCGGCCTACTGACCGCCTTTGTGGCTGTGCGCGACGCGTGCTGTAGCCGGAAGCTTGTGATTGTCGGCGAGGGGCCTCAGCACAGCGCGCTCGGGCCATGGCGAAGGATCTTGACATGCCGATCGCATCACCTGGCTGCCGTTCTCCCCCAGGCCGATGTGCGGGAGTGGGTGACGAGCTCGGGTCCTGGTCTTGCCTTCTACGGAGGAAGGGCAGGGAGTGCTGCTGGAGGCCATGGCTTGCGGCACGCCGGTGGTTGGGTCGCGCGTCGGGGGTATCCAGGATGTGATTACGCCGAGGTTGGCGCCCCTGGTCCTCGGCCAATCCGCAACTGCGCTGGCCTTGACCGACCTGTTGATGATTCGCAGCGGTGCGTCAGGCCTCCCAAGGCGGCGCGTGAGCGCGCGGTGGCGGTTTATGATTGGGACACCTTGGCCAAGCAGTTCGTGGCACTTTATCAGCGGATCGTCGCTTGCGGTGGTGCATCTATCCTGAGCGACTGACCGTCTACGGCTTGGATGGTGCGGGGAACGGACGGCTGGCCGAGGGCGACCCTGGCCACAGCGTCCGTCTGGTTGGTGACGAGCAGCTTACGGAACGTCGCTTGATTGGGGCCATTGCGTGGCAGGCACAGAACGCGGATACCAACCCGGCTTTTATGCGCAGTCGGCGGCGCTGCACGATGCGGACTCGCGCCGTACCAAGGCCGCCAAGGTCGTGCACTGTCTGCGGCAGGCGGGGGCGCTGCCGCTTGACGACCATGCGGTGGGGCTCGATCTTGGCTGCGCCAACGGGTTCGTCGTGGAGGCCCTTTCCCCAGAGCTGCATCGTCTCTGTCGGCTTGGACTATGACCGGGAGGCGCTCACCCAGGTGGCCCATCGAGCTGGTAGAACGGGGAGCGGGCTGGTGCATGGCGATGCCATGGCCCTTCCCTCTGGAGGACGAAAGCTGCGATCTGGTCATCTGTGCCCAGGTGTACGAGCACGTCCCGGACGACCGGCGACTGGCCGAAGAGGTGTATCGTGTCCTCAAGCCGGGCGGAGTCGTCTTTTTCAGCGGTCCCAACTGGCTCTTTCCCATCGAGGGTCACTATCATCTTCCGTTTCTCCATTGGCTGCCCCACGGGTAGCCGACAGATGGCTGCAGAGACTGGGTAGGGGCGGCCGCTTCTGCCGACACCCCGGACTTGGTGGGGGTTGAGGAGGCTGTGGGGACGGTTCCAGCTGCAAGACGTCACAGCCGAGGCCATGCAGTACGTCTGGCGCTACCTCCCCGGACGCGTTGCAGCAGTCCGGGCGACACGTGCCCAGGTGGTTCACCAGCGAACTCCTCGGGCCACTTGTTCCCAACCTGAACTGGATTCTCACCAAGCCGACCGCATCTCGTAACGAGGACTAGTCCAAACGGGCTATTGTGCGCGGATTCGGCGACCGGTACTAGTAACATGATCAGATCGACGATCGAGGTCAGCAGGAGGACAAACGATGAAACGTCTGCGAAAGAGCGCGTGGTTCCTCACGGTCATGGCGTTGTGCCTGGTCGTGGCGACGCCGGCCATGGCTGGTTCCACGACCAAGTCGCTCGCCTGCTTTACCTGGTGAACTTGGGCGGTGGTCCGGCCGAGGGCACTATCGGTACTATCAGCCGGATGGCTCCGCTGGGGTGACGGCTCGGAGAGCTTTACCATCACCCAGCCGGGCGGCCAAGCGGTGTTTCGCCAGTATTTCTCGTCAGGGACGCCAGGCAACCCGGGGGCTGACCGATGGCAGCGGCTCGGTGGTCGTCTGCGACCGCCCTGGGCGCGGTGGTGCAGATCCAGGCCCGCCCGGCCAGGGTCTACCATGAGGCTTACTCGGGCCTGAGCTCGGGCGGTGAGATCGTTCTACGGCCCCTTGCGGCCCGGATGCGCGATACCGCCAGCGGCGGGCCGGCCAACACGCAGATCATTGCGCAGAATACCGGCATGGCGGCCGTCACCGTTGAGTTTGCCCTCATCAATGGCGACCAGGATACTCGGCACACTCACCAGCAGACGATCCAGCCAGGCGCTGCCTACACCTATGACCTGGCCGACGAGATCGCCAGCAACGTCCCCAGCGGCTGGATCGGCTCCGCCGTTGTGAGCGTGGTGGGCGATGGCGAGGTCGCTGTGGTTTCGAACTTTTTCACCGGCCACGCGATGCAGACGTGTAACGCCTTCCCGACCTCGAGCGCCGGCACCAAGTGGAACGTCCCGCTGTTCACGTCGCGGTTGCCAAACTCGCTAAGCACGCCGATCAGTATCCAGAACGTGAGCGAGAACACGATCGACGTGGGCGGACTGACGGTCACCTTTTACCCGGCGGCCGGGGGCGCTTCTTTCACGCGTAGCAACACGGCTGCGATTCCCCCGGCTGGTAGTTACGCTTTCAACCCCGTTGTCGACATGAGCTTGCCGAGTGGTTTTGAGGGCTCTGCGGTGGTGGAGGCCTCGGAGAACATCGTGACGTTCGTTCAGATGCGCTTTATCAGCTCGGGTGAGGCGGCGGCTTACGAGGCCATCCGTGATGGAGAGGGTGGCACCAAGGTCACCGTCCCGCTGGTGGCCAAGCGACTGGCCAATGGTTTCGCCACGGCTGTCACCATCCAGAACCTGTCCGATCAGGTTGCGACGGTTGATCTGAAATACGTTCCTGGCGCTGAGTCGAGCCAGCCTACTATGGTGGAGATCAATGACGTCGAGATTCAGCCTGGCTGTAGCCTGATCCAGAACCATCGCGTGTCTGTGCCAGAGCTGCCCTCAGGCTGGGTGGGATCATTGGTTGTGACCTCAGACCAGGATATCCACGCCTTTGTGCAGTTGACCCTGATGCGGGCGATCAACCCCAGCCTTCCCAGCGGCGACAACTTTATGGCTCACACCGCGTTTGCTCAGACCATTGTCGACTAGGTGAGCTGGCTTTCGCGATCATAGGGTCGGTCCTCTAGCTAGAGGACCGACCCTCTCCTGTGGGGAGTGGGTATGCGTCGAGCCCAATGGACTATGGTTCTGTGCCTGCTGTGCGTGTCGCTCTTGGCGTCGCTCTGTAGCTGCTCTGCGCCTGAAGAGGGGCCGGGGCTGGTCGTGATGGAGCGTCAAGCCACGGCTACAGCGACCCTGGTTTCGACGGCTGCGCCGACGACCGCCGTGGATCCGCAGGGCGAGGCAACAGCCACGCCGGCGCCGGCGTCCGGGACGGGGTGCCTTGTAGGGCGAGCAGTGATGGTGGTCAACGGTGCAGGCATCCCGGGTACGGCCTACTACCTGGCGCCGGCGTTGGGCGACGACGGCCCTTACCCACCGGTGATGTACGCCGGCCCGGATCGGGACCAGGGACATCTTCCGGGCACGTCTGGCCCAGCGGGTGAGATCGATCTACGTGATGTGCCTCCGGGCTGCTACTATCTGGCCATGTGGGCACCCTATGATTGGGTGCTTGCCGTGGTCTCTCGTGAGAGCGACGAGCCGTTGCTGATCACCATCGACGCCGACGCCTGCACCGACCTAGGCCAGATCTGGTTCTCTTGGCCCTAGCTCCTGCGACCGTCGCATTACGATCAGCGTGATGTCGTCCGCTTGGGGCTGCTCGTCCACGAACGCGCGCAGCGAGGCTTCGATCCGCTCCAACACTCTCTCGGCCGGCGCGCTACCACAGCCCTTGAGCGCCTGCACCAGGCGTTCTCGGCCGTACTCTTGCTGCTGTTCGTTCACCGCCTCGATGACGCCATCGGTATAGAGGAGCAGCACGTCGCCGGGCTCCATCGTCTCGGTGGCCTCCTCCAGCTGCGGGTCATCGAGGATGCCCAGGACCACGCCGGCTGGCCGTAGGTCGATCACCTCATCCGAGCGGGCTCTCAGAAGCAGGCCTGGGTTGTGGCCCGCCCTGGCAAAGGTGATCTCACCCGTGGCCAACGACACCACGGCATAGAAGACGGTGACAAACATCCCCGAGCGCGCATTGTCCATGAGCACGCGGTTGGCGCGGCGTAGCGTCTCGGCTGGATCGGTCGTGGTGAGGGCCGCCGCGCGCAGCACGGCTCGCGAGAGCGCCATGTACAGCGCAGCTCCCACGCCCTTGTCGGACACATCGGCAATGACCAGTCCCAGACGGTCGTCGGGCAGAGGGATAAAGTCGTAAAAGTCGCCGCCGACGCCTCGAGCCGCTCGCCATTCGGCTGCCAGGTCCCAACCCTCAGGCTCGGGGCAGCATTCGGGCAAAAAGCTCTCCTGAATCTCGCGGGCCAGCTCGATGCTGCGATGGAGCCGCTCCTGCTCCAGGGATTGCTGGTGAAGGCGCGCGCTCTCGATGGCAAGCGTGAGCTGGTTGGCGATCCCAGCCAGGATGCCCAAGCGATGCTCGGGCTCCGTGCGGCGAGAGTCCGATCCTCCAACCAGGAACGCGCCGAGCAAGCGATCCCACGTGCGAAGCGGATGCGCGGTCACCCGCTGAAGCGTCTCGCCGCCCTCGGGCGCGGGGATGCTGAGCGATGCGTCCAGGTGCTCTGTGGCGGTCATGAGGGGTTGCAGGAGTGCTTCGGTGACCAAGGCCGCCTCCGACGCCAGAGCTGTCTCGATCTCGGCGGGCACGCCATGGCTGCGCGCGATGTCAAAACGCTGGCGATCCTCATCCCAGAGCAGTATGGTGCACCAGTCGACACTGATCAACAGCGGTGTAAGGCGAACGACTGTTGTCAGCACCTCGTCGACGTCCGGGCTGGCACTGAGCATGGTGGCCACCTGCAACAGCGCCGTGGAGGCCCACGCCTCCTCGCGGAGCGAGGCGTTGAGACGGGCGTTTTCCAGCGCCATCCCGGCATAATCGGCCGCCCCCGCCAGAATCGTCTCGCGGTGCTTCCACGGCAGGCCGCGACCATCACGCTGTTCCGCGACCAACACCCCGATGACGTCCCCGCCGGCGCGCAGAGGCAGTGCGATGACCTCGCCATCGTGTTTAGCAGCCTGGTCCTCCCAACCGGGGATGTGGCCCAAGCTCGAAACGCCCGCCTGAACCTTTTCGCCCGTGCGGATGGCGGTGGCGAGCACCGACGCCTCGGAGGCGGGCACGGTACGCCCAAGCAGCGCCTCCATCTGCTCCGGGGCGATACCGCTACCCTCGACCAGCTCGAACTCTTTGTTCTGCTCTGACCAGAGGTAGACCAGGCAGCGGTCGACACCCGTGAGCATCTCGACCAGGCGAACCACGCTGCTCAGGATCTCTTCTCGGGTGGTGCTCTGCGCGACCGATTCGGCCACTTGTAGCAGTGCCGTGGAAACCCAGGCCTGTTCCTGGCCTTCCTGGTAGATGCGACTATCCTCGATGGCGATCGCTACTAGGTCGCTCAAGGCCCCTAGGGCGACCAGCTCCTCGTCGCCAAAGGCGTTGTCCTCTTTGCTCTGCACGTCCATCACGCCCAGGATGCGATCCTCCACCTTGAGGGGCAGCGCCACCTCGGAGCGGGTGGCGGCGAGTGACGGGTCGTTGAGGAAGCGATGGTCATCGGCTACGCGGTTGGCGATGGCGGGCTCGCCTTGCTCAGCGGCCCAACCCACGATGCCTTTGCCCCAGGGAACCTCTACGCCGCGCTGCTGGACGGCTGGGTCAGAGCTGGCGCGAAAGGTGACTTGCTGAGCTTTTTGGTCGACGGTAAAGAGGCTGACGCAGTGGTAGCCAAAGGTATCGTGGACCAGGTGAACCGTGTCTGTAAAGAGGGTTTCCAACTCCAAGATAGCGGCCACCCGCCGACCAACCTCGGCGACGGCCATGAGATGCGCGGCTCGCTTGCGTTCATCGGCATAGGCTTTGGCGGCTCGCAGCGCTTGGGCGGCCTGAGAGGCGGCCGCCACGAGCGGCTCTCGGACTGCTGGGGGAAACGCCTCAGGCTGATCGTGCTGGAGTGAGATGACCGCAAAGAGATCACCGCCCACCTCCATGGGGAGGTACGCGCCGCTACGGGCCGTGAACCCCAGCCGCAGCGGCTGGTACGAGATAGAGCCTAGATCATCCACAAAGAGAGGCTCTCGCAGGCGGGTGACGGTGCGGAAAAGGCCCTCGCCGATCTCATCGGTCGGCGCTGGCTGCCCATCTACCAGGCAAAAGCTGACGACGGGGTTCCCTGCGCTGTCGGGCACCTGGACCGTGAACCCTCGTGCGGGCGCGATGGCGGCGCTGTAGCGGTGCAAAAGGTGGTAGATGGCCTCGGGTTCGGGTCCTGCCCTCAGGAGATCTCGCCCGAGATCGCTCATCAAGGAGAGCTCGCGGACGCGACGCCGTTCCTCTTCCAGGGCAACCATCAGTCGGCGCAGCATCAGTCCTGCGGCCACCAGGGCCATCAGCATTACCAGAATGGCGGGACCACTCTGCGTTTGGTAGATCTCTGCCAGGAGGACCGAAGCAGGCAACGGGGCCAGCTCGACGATCAAGGAATAGTTGCTGATGTGCCTCAGGAACTCGAGGGTTCCAGACCAGCCCTGCTTGAGCAGAATCCCAAGCCCCCACGCGGCGTGGTCCAGCAAAAAGAGGGCACATGACGCGGCCAAGACGCGGGCAAACTCGCCCCAGGTCAAGATGCCGAGTGGGATCTGGCCGCCCAGCACCTGATACAGGATGCCGACGGCGACCAGGGTCAGCGCTCGGAGCCCACCGACATACCAGGCCTCCAGCAGGCGGATGGGGGTGGTGTAGCCTCGCGTCTTGCCTGTGACTTGCCACTGGGTCAGGGCGGCCGCCAAGCCCGCTAGCAGCCCTGCCGAGGGGCCGCCGAACAAAAAGAGCATCGCCAGGTCGATGATCCCCACGAGGCTGTGGGTAACGCCTGTGATGACATGAAAGCCGAGCCGCTTGACGCAGGTGCTCACCACCAAGAGGGCCAGAGCGTCGGTGAGAGGGGGCAGCTTGGTATGGGGTAGGGCCAGTGCCAGCGCAGCCAGGCCAGCCAGGCCGACCAGCACAGAATAGACGCGAACAGAGATCGCTGCGGAGCGGGACTTCATGCGGACCCCAGTGCGCGAACGGTCTAGCTAGACGATACCGATGACGGCGAGCAATGGAGGACGCGGTCGAATCCACAGAGCTCGAACGTGTCCATCAGACGAGGATGCACTTGGATTAGTTCCAAACGGGTCTCTTGCTGCTCGGCCTGGCGTTGGGCCAATAGGAAGCAGCGCAACACGCTGCTGCTGACATAGCTCACTTGCGACAGGTCGATAGTCAGGTGAGCGACCCCCGCCTGGAGGGCGTCGAACAGCTTGCGCTCCAGCGCGGGAACAGCCGAGGCATCCAGACGACCACTGGGCGTGATGGAGGTTGAGGGGGGCAACGTCTGGTGTGTGTTGATCATGACAAGCGCCCGCTGATATGTTTGCGCATGATCACCTGGTTACCCCCCTCGCGAGGGGCAACGAACACCACCGAATCCATCAGCTTGCGCATAAAGAACAGGCCCAGCCCGCCGATGTCTCGTTCTTCGAGGGGCCTGCCGAGATCAGGCTCGGGTACGCTGGATGCATCAAAGACTTGGCCCTGGTCAACCACCTCGACGACGAAATCGTTGCCTTCGAGGTAGCAGCAGACCCGCACTTGGCCCTTGGGGTCTCCCTGATAGGCGTGGACTATGGCGTTGGTGCAGGCCTCATCCACCGCCATCTGGACCTGGAAGACCTGTTTTTCCGACATGCCCGACAGGCGAGCGCGCTCGGACACAAACGAGCCGATGTTGGCTAGGTTGGCCAGCTCGCTGGTGACACAGATCTCGTGCTGGGTGCTCGTCATCCGAGGCTACCCTCGATAGTCGTGGTCAGGCGGAACGCAATCGGGGCCCGATGATAGTGGTTTCGCGTCGCCCAAGCTGTGGGCCTGACGCTAGAAGCTGCCGACGCCCAACACGGCGTCATCGTATACCTGCACGAGCGGCAGAATGCCTGCGAGATCGAGAACCTCTTTGATCCGCTCGGGAACGGCGGCCAGGCGGACGTCACCGCGGTTCCAGCGACGGCACTCTTTGTAGGCCTGAACGAGGGCGCGGATGGCAGCGCTGCCGAAAAAGGTGACGTCCTTCATATCAAGGACGATGCGATAGACACCCTCATCCATGGAGGCTCGCAGCGCAGCCTGCAGCTCATGAGCGTTGCTGCTGTCGAAACGACCAGAGAGCGTGATCAAGTCGCAGCGCTTCAGATGGGTGGTCGTGATCTGCATGCTCGGGCCTCCTCCAGCGCAATCCCAGAACCCGGGCCATTATAGCATGGGTTATGCTCTCAACCAAGCCATATGCTCTGTTGCGGCGGAATGCTCTCGGGCCTGACGGCCAAGTTGATGGTGGCGGCTCCCAGGCCAAGCGTAAGCCAGAGTAGAGACGAGGCATGAGGAAAGACGAGGTTGAACAGGTAGTGGTCCAACATCCCGCCAAACAGCCCGCCGCAGACGGCCAAGGAGATGCCAAGGGCGATAGGCTCAAGCTGCTGGTCACGCTGGAGCTCTCGGTAGTTTCTCACCACGAACCATCCGTAGCTCCCGATGGCCGTGAGAAAGGACAGCAGGCCCACGATGCCCATCTGTTCGGCGATGAGGAGATAGACGTTGGAAACGCCGAGGTACGTGTCGATGTCAGGGGTGCCAGAGAATCCCACCCCAAGCCAAGGGTACCGTCCGATCAGGATGAGCGCATCCTTGTACTCGCCGAATCGCATCTGCGTGGCCAGGTCTTGGCCCTGCACGCCCTCGATAAAGTGCGCGACATAGTTTTGCGTCCAGGGAAGCAGAAACAGCAGGGCAATCGCTAGGAGGCCGAACCAGGCTAGTTTGCGGTAGCGCAAGATGGCAAGCAGCCCGATGGCTACCACCAGGCTCGCAAACGAGCCACGCGAATAGGTCAGCACCATGCAGATGGCCATGACGCCTGCCATACCAAAGAGGACCACTCGTGGCAGCGGCGGCTTGGGCGCGAGGGCCAGGGCGGACGTGATGGTGGTGGTAAAGATCAGCATGCCCCCGAGCACGTTGGGATCCACAGAGGTAGAGATGGCGCGCAGGGGCAACTCGGGATTGTCCTCGACATAGCGCAGGACGCCTATTCCTGAGGGATACCGCACCACGCGCAGGGCCGAGAGGATGCGACTGGAGAGATCGGGTGGCAAAACATAGAGGACGATGCCGATAAGCGCCGAGATAGCCCCGCCGATGATCAGCGCGACCACCGCGATCTGGAGCCGCTCGCGGCTTCGAACAACGTTGGTGACGACGATGAACAGCCCGAGGCTCAGGAGTATCTCGGCAAAATGCCTTAGGTTGTTGGCGGTCAGGGGGGCGTGTTCAAGGCCGCGGACGTACGAGACAATGGCCAACATGATAAAGATCAGCAAGGGTAGCGTCGTCGGCGTGGTGACAAAGCGGGTATCCCTGTGCGCCATGACGCGGCTCAGCCAGACCAAGTAGAGGCCCGCCAGGGCTAGATCCAGAAAGGTGGGCGTAAAGCCGACGTCGAACGGCAAGGCCGCAAAAGGCAGCAGGGTGATGATGGCGATCGTACTGAGGAGTCCTACCAGCGTGCTTCGCAGGATCCAGTAGGCTACGACCAAGGCAAGCAACGCCGCCGTGCCGTACATCCAGCCCAGCAAGCCCAGCACGGCTCCCACGGGGGCGCCGAGGAGTAGGCAGAGCGCCAGAACCGAGAGCCCCTGCACCCACCATGTGCGGTGCGTCAGCCCTCGGCGGAAGCGTTGGTTGGCTGTATCCACTAGCGTTGCGATGCTCACCCTGTCCCTCCAATGGCGTTATGGTAGCATAGCGCTCTGGCAGAGGCAAGAGAGCGCCGAGTCGAGGCCTCGTGGGTGCCAGGCTTTGTGTTGACGGCCCAACAGGACCGCGCTATGCTGATGGCCTACGAGGGGGTGGTAGAGTCCCGGTGGGCTCCGCGGTCTTCAAAACCGTCTGAGGGGCGCCGCATAGGCGGCCCTGGTGCGTTCGACTCGCATCCGCTCCCGTTTGGTTTCGGCGCCTGCCGCTCGCCCTGCCAAGGAAAGCTGAGCATGCTTCATTCCCTTCGATGAGAACTCTGCTAGGCAGCTTGGCCTTGGTCTCGCTGCTGTTGGTAGGCTGCTTGCCTGGCGGCAGCGCCACGCCCACGGCAGTTGCGCCCAGCTTTACCGCTTTACCTACCAGGACCGCCTTGCCTACGGCGACCTGGACACCTCTTCCCACGCAGACGCCGACGGCCCCTCCTACAGCCACGCCCACGAACACGACGACGCCATGGCCGACAGTTACCCCCACGCCAGACCCATACGCGGGCTTGACCATCGCTGATCTGCGTGCCCGTTCCTATGGCGGGGGAGGCTTGATGGTGCGAGAGGTCTTGGCGGTGACCTCTGCCTTTACCCGCAGTCTAGTCTCTTATGCAAGCGACGATCTCACCATCTATGGCTTTGTGAATGTGCCGGCGGGAGAGGGACCCTTTCCCGTCGCCATCGTCCTGCACGGCTATATCGATCCGTCCGTCTACGAGACGGTTGCCTACACAACTCGGTATGCCGACGCCTTGGCTCGTGCAGGCTATGTCGTACTGCATCCGAACTTGCGCGGCTATCCTCCCTCCGACAGCGGCCCCAATGCCTTTGGGGTGGGCATGGCCGTCGACGTCCTCAACCTGCTGGCTATCGTGCGGGAGACGGCGGGAAAGGAGGGGCCACTAGCTCGCGCCAACGCCGACGCCATCGCTCTCATGGGGCATAGCATGGGCGGCGGGATCACCTGGCGGGTGTTGACCGTCGATGAGGGCGTGGGGGCCGCGTTGCTGTATGGCTCGATGCATCCCGACGAGAGCGAGAACCTGGCCTGGAGACGCCGGCGGTTCGGTGGCGAGGTGCCCGGGCCAGAGGGCCAAGCCTCTGCAGATGATCTGCGGCGCGTCTCGCCGTCCAGCTATCTGCAGGATATCACGACGCCTCTCAGCCTCCACCACAGCGTGGATGACGAAACGGTGCCGTACGAATGGTCGGAGGATCTGGCGGCTCGCATGGAGGCGCTCGGCAAGGATGTCGAGCTGTATCTGTACGAGAACACCCCCCACACCTTCCGCGGCGAGGCCGATCAGCGCCTGATGGAACGCATGGTGGCCTTTTTCGATGCGCATCTGCGCCCCTGACTGGTGGATGCCGAGATCGCCGCTTCGCGATGAGCGGTCTTGACCGTACCCCCTCAAGACCCTATCATGCCCTCATGCTTCACTCAGCGGACCGCGTCCCCAGCCAGTCCTTGAGCCGATGTCTCTGTGGCGTCTGGCTGGCGTTGAGCTTGCTGCTCGCCCTGCCAAGCGGCGCCAGCGCCCAAGCTCCCGGCTGGTTGCGTCTTCCCGTGCTGGTCCCTGTAGAGGCGACCTCGCTCGATCTCCTCGGATCCTCTCAAGTGCTGACGGCCGAGCCCGCCGAGGGCGGCACGTTGATCCGCGGGGAGCAGCGCTATGTCCTCTACAATGGCGGCAACGAGACGGTGAGCGCTACCCTCAGGCTCATAGTGCCCGACGAGCGCGTGTTCCAGCAGATCACCATAGCGATAGGCGATGCCGTCCAGGAGCTGGGTGCCGGCGCGTCGGAGACGGTCTCGGTCTCACTTGGCGCCGGCCAGACGGACGTGGTCGCGGTCACCTATCAGGTCGCGCTACCGGACGGCATGCTGCTCGCGTGGAGCTGGGATTCGGCGGATCTCGCGCCGTGGGGTGAGGTCCCGCCCACACGCCTGGCTCTGCGTTACCCCGACCGGATCACCGATGAGGTTCTGCTGGACGTGAGCCCGGCCGGCTATGGGCTAGAGGGCGGCGAGGTCATCTGGGATCTGGAGGCTGCCGCGCCGGTCCAGGTGGTGGCGGTGGCGCCTGCGCCTTGGCGCGAGGTCATCGGGTTGAGGATGGCCCAGGACTGGGGTGCGCTGGGCCTGCTCTACCTGGAGCTGGCCGGCGAGATGGACGATCTGGGCTTGGATGCTGACGCGTTCTATGCCGCCGGCATTGGCGAGCTACTGATGGCCATCGATAGGGAAGCTGAGCCAGCCCCCTTGCGAGCCGTCTTGGCTGACCTCTATGCTGCCAGGGCCGAGGCCTCCCCTGAGCGCCGCTTGCCATACCTCTCTCTCGGCGTTGAGCAGTTGGAGGCGGTCGAGCCGGCGAGCCGAACCGAGGCGATGACCTTGCGTCTTGGCGAGCTGAGCCTGGAGGCCGCCCTGGCCGCTGAGGAATCGGGCAACCCGGCCTTGGCGCTCGACCTCCTGCAAAAGGCGGAGGCCATCCTGGGGGGCGATCTGGTGGATCAGCGGCAGGAGGCTCTGGCGCTGCGCCTAGCGCTGTCGCTGGCTGAACGAGGTCGGCTGCAGCAGGCGCTAGAGGCGATCGAAGGCGAGATCTCGCCCCAGACGCGCGATGCGCTCCTTCGCTACGCGCCGCCCTTTGCCTCGGTTGTCACTACCGTCACGGTGGGTAGCGAGGTGAGGACGTCCGAGCAGGCCTTTCGTCTCTATCCGCCCACGGCCGACGCCACACTGCTCGCCCTGGAAGAGATCTCTGCCCGCCTCGAAGCCACTGGGTCGATGACGACTAGCCTGACCCGCGATGGCGACACAGCGCTGCTGACCGTCGCCGGGCCCCATCGCGCCACCCTGGAGGCGAGCGAGGGCGACTCTTTCTACCTGGGCGACCGGAACGACCTTCTGAGCGCCGTCGTGCAGAGCCCTTGGGGGCAGCAGGCCCAGGCCTTTACCCGCGAGCAGAATCTCTGGCGGACCACTATCCACTATCAGGAGACGGTGGACCTGGAAGAGCTGGGCACGCTGTGGGCGGCCGAGGACTCGCTGGTGCAATGGCAGGCGATCGAGATCGAGGCTGCCTTGGCGCCGGAGAGCGATCCGAGCTATGAACAGCAGCTGGCCTACCACGCCTTGGCGGAGCAGCGGGACATCTGGCGCGATCTACCTCGTGGCAGCTATTGGATCTATCAGCTGGCGCTCGAGGAAAAAGATGCTCTCTATCCCGTGGGGCGTGTCCCCTTTGGGCAGAGCGGGCGCCCCACTGCCGTTCTGGTGCGTTACCACCGTGACCGCTTGGCCGTCGCTGCCCTGGCGGGACTGGCGCTAGTGCTGGCGCTCATCGCGGGGGCGGTGGGTGCGGGGCGCCGCTCACGAGACCGCAGTTTATCCTGATTTTACGCAACTGAGGAGAAGCGTTCACGCCCGCTTTACGCCTAGTGCTTGGTGCATCAGGTAGAATGGCTGCACAGTGAATCAGTGCCCCTTGCTATCTCTGGGATCATCTGTTCGGAGGTACCCGATGCGCACAAGACGGCGGTTGGTGACGGCTCTCTCAATCGCGCTGTTGGTTGGCGTCCTGGCAATGCCGATGGCGGCCTCAGCCGCCAAGAGCTCGCGCACCATGGGGTTCATGATGGTCCCCGCTAGGGCGACGCAAGACTATACGCTGACGGTCGGCGATGTGAGCGTGACGGTGCCGGCGGGGGCGCTTCCCAATGGCGGGCCGGTGATGATTCACCTCACCACCGATGCCGATGGGCGGTTCCGGGCCGATTTTCTGCCCGAGCACAAGTTCGCAGGTCCCGTCCTGATAAAGTTCGGGTCGGCCGAGGTGGTCTACTATCACTATCGCAACACTCTCCAACCCATCGCAACCAGTGACATCGATGGGGACGGGGAGGTGGGCGAGGTCTGGATGGACCACTTTTCGAGGTACAGCGGCTGGTTCTAGCATCTAGCCTGACATAGAGAGGGGCGAGAGTGCCGACGCACTCTCGTCCCTTTTTCTCGTGCCTATGGGCTAGCGCTCTCTACCGGCTGAGCCAGCCGCCATCCACCGCAATGATCGATGCGTCGCAATAGTCCGACGCGCGCGACGCCAGGAACACGGCCACGCCGGCAAAGTCGCTTGGCTTTCCCCAGCGCCCAGCCGGAATGCGGGCCAAAATCGGCTCGTTGCGGCTGGGGTCGGCAGCCAACGGCGCCGTCATGTCGGTCAGGATATAGCCTGGGATGATGGCATTGACATTGATGCCCTTGGCTGCCAGCTCGTTGGCCAGTGATCGGGTGACACCGACCACGCCATGCTTGGCCGCGGCATAGGCCGGCACCAGAATGCCGCCTTGTACCGACAGCGCCGACGCGATATTGATGATCTTGCCTCTGCCTATCTTGGCAAAGTGGCGCGCCGCCGCCTGCGAGAGGTACATGACGGCCTTGAGGTTCACCTGAAGGACCTGATCCCACTCTTCCTCGGGGTACTCGAGGACCGGGTGCCGCGTGATGGTGCCAGCGGCGTTGACCAGTATGTCCAGGCCGCCCATCTGCTCTACGGCCTGGTCAACCAGCTCTTGCAGGTCGGCGACGCTGGCCTCGGCAAGGTCGCACGGCAGATGCAGAAAGCGTTGACCCAACGCGACGACCTCCCGCTCGGTCTCCTCGGAGGAGCCCCGCGAGATCGCCACGATGTCGGCGCCGGCTCCAGCTAGACCCAAGGCGATGCCTTGGCCGATGCCGCGGCTGGCGCCGGTCACCATCGCGACGCGGCCGGTGAGATCGAACAACTCGGAAGACATGATGCGCTTTCCTCCTAGAATGGTTGCTGGGACATCGCTCGGTGTCGGTTACGGCAGCTCGGTCTGGCCCCCCATGTAAGGCCGGATCGCCTCGGGCACGCCGATGGTGCCGTCATCGCGCTGATAGTTCTCCAGGATGGCGATCATCAGGCGCGGCAACGCCAAGCCAGAGCCGTTCAGGGTATGCACGTACTGAGGCTTGCCGCCGTCGGCGGGGCGGAAACGGATGTTGGCGCGACGGGCCTGAAAGTCCATAAAGTTGCTGCACGAGGAGACCTCTAGCCACTCCTGGCAGCCCATCGCCCAAAGCTCGATATCGTATTTCACGGCCGCCGAAAAGCTCAGGTCTCCCGTGCACATCTGCACGACGCGATAGGGCAGCTCGAGCTGGCGACAAATATCCTCGGCATTGTCCAGCAGTCGCATCAGCTCGTCCATCGAGGTGTCGGGATGGACGAACTTGACCATCTCGACCTTGTCGAACTGGTGGCCGCGCTTGATGCCGCGGGTGTCTCGTCCAGCCGACATCTTTTCACGGCGGAAGCAGGCCGAGTAGGCCACATGATAGATCGGTAGCTGCTCCTCGGCTAGAATCTCTTCGCGGTACATGTTGGTGACAGGCACCTCGGCCGTGGGTATTAGCCAGAGGTCATCCTCGCTGTCAAAGTACTGGTTCTCTGCAAACTTGGGCAACTGGGCCGTCCCGTACAGGCACTCGCGCCGCACCAAATAGGGGGGATAGACCTCTTCGTAGCCATGCTCGCGTACGTGGACATCGATCATCCAGGCGATCAGCGCGCGCTGCAGCCGTGCCGCGCCGCCGCGCAGCAGGTAAAAGCGCGATCCCGAGATCTTGACGCCGCGATAGAAGTCGATCAGACCCAGCTCCTCCCCCAGCTCCCAGTGGGGCTTGGGCTGGAATGCCATGGTAGGCGGGTCGCCCACCGTGCGAACGACTACATTGTGGCTCTCGTCAGGGCCCACGGGCACGCTGGGGTGAGGCATGTTGGGGACCTCGAGCAGCGCCTCGTCGAGCCGTGCCTGCACCGGAGCTAACTCGTCTTCCAGTTCGCTAATGCGTTCGCCCACGGCGCGCATGGCCTCGATCATCTCGCGCTTTTGGTGAGGGTCCTTGGTGCGGGGGACCTCTTTGGAAACGCGGTTACGCTCGGCACGCAACGCCTCCACCTCGGCTAGCAGCGCCCGCCGCCGCTCATCTAGCGCGAGGATCTCGTCGATGGGAGCCTCAGTATGAAGGTTCACCAAGGCCTGGCGCACCTCATCAGGATGTTCGCGGATGTAGCCTAGCTCGATCATATTGCACTCCTCCTCACCCCATGCAAAAGCGCTCCTCATCACGCAGGACGAGGAGCGCTCGTGGTGCCACCTGGATTTGCGCCTGCCTTGCGACAGGAACCTCGGCCGCCCTCTCGGGCGATGCTCGCTAACGGGAGCTACCGGGAACGCTTGGGCGCGGCAGGCCGCTTGACGTCCAGCTCGGGAGTGGATTCACCCGTCGCTCCCACTGCCTTGCACCTGCCGGCAGCTCTCTGCGGTGAGCGGATCGGGGTACTTTTCTCCGTCATGGCTATTCACGGGCAGAGTATAGCACCACCGAGGCGCGGGGTCAATGCAATCTCGCTTGTGGCTGCATCCGCATGACGCGATCTTGCCGCTATGGCGGGGCCCGCCGCCTAGCCACCCAAGGGACGACGACGTTGTCGACGTGCCACGCTAGAGCGTTCGCTCGCGTGGCAAGCAGGTTCCGTTTGGGCGAAATTCTGTGTTTGTTTGGTTGACGGTCTTCAAGCTGCATGGTATAATTGAAATAAGACTGGATTTCCCCAGGATGGTATGCCGCCTTGGAGCGGTTTCTTCCTCACCCCTACGGGCGTTGTTTTCCAAACCTGCTAGTCTGGAGCTCTGTAGGCTCCCGTGGCTTGTGTGGTGCATCGGCACGGTCAAAGCGCCTTAAATTCTTCCCAACGGAGTGTCCATCGTGAATATTGTCGAACTCGAGACGATGACCCTGAGCGAGCTGCGCGATATGGCGCGGGCCCGAGACATCAGCGGGTACAGTCGTCTCAAGAAGCAGGACCTGGTCTTTCGCTTGCTAAAGGCGCACGCTGAGGATCAGGGCTTTATCTTTGGTGGCGGTGTTCTGGATATCGTGCAGGATGGCATCGGCTTTCTGCGGTCAGAGCGGATGATGCCTGGCTCCGAGGACGTATATGTCTCTCAGTCGCAGATTCGGCGCTTTGAGCTGCGCACGGGCGACATGGTCTTTGGGCAGGTGCGCCCGGCCAAAGAGTCCGAAAAGTACTATAGCCTGCTCCGTGTCGAGGCCATCAACGGCCTGGACCCCGAGCAGGCCCGCCGACGCCCCAACTTTGAGCGGTTGACCCCGATCTTTCCCTATCAGCAGCTCAAACTGGAGACGCAACCCAATATCTTTGCCACCCGTCTGATCGACCTGCTGGCGCCCATCGGTCGCGGGCAACGCGGCTTGATCGTTTCTCCCCCCAAGGCGGGCAAGACCACTATCCTCAAGCAGATTGCCAACGGCATCACCACGAACTATAGTGATGTCCACCTGATGGTGGTGCTGATCGGCGAGCGGCCTGAAGAGGTCACCGATATGGACCGCTCTGTAGAGGCGGAGGTGGTTCACTCTACCTTTGACGAGCCGGTGCAGAACCACGCCAAGGTGGCCGAGATGGCCCTGGAGCGGGCCAAGCGCCTGGTGGAAATCGGGCGCGACGTCGTCATCCTGCTGGATAGCATCACCCGTCTGTCGCGAGCTTATAATTTGGTAGTTCCGCCCAGTGGGCGTACCCTGTCAGGTGGCCTTGATCCGGCCGCGGTGCACCCGCCGAAGCGCTTTTTCGGCGCAGCCCGCAAGCTGGAGGACTCGGGAAGCCTGACCATCATTGCCACCTGTTTGGTGGATACAGGCAGCCGCATGGATGATATCATCTATGAAGAGTTCAAGGGCACGGGCAACATGGAGCTGCATCTCAATCGCAAGCTCTCCGAGCGCCGCATCTTCCCTGCCATCGATATCGAGCGCTCGGGTACGCGACGCGAAGAGCTCCTGCTCGAGCCAGAAGTTTTGAGCAAGGTCTGGACATTGCGTCGAATGATTGATACAATCGGGGGGCTAGAGTCGGTTGAGCCAGTCCTGGATAGGCTTCGTAAAACAAAAAGCAATGCCGAGTTCCTGGCAACCCTACATCGAGAGCCTTAGCTCCTACCGAGTTTGGGCTCCACGAAGCAAGGGAGATTGGGCACCAGCCACTCTCCTTTTCAAGATGGTCACCAAAGGCGTGGAGGCCCTACCAAGCCGGGCGACGCACTTGGTCCTGCTGGCCCTGCTGGTTCTGGCGGGGTGGCAGGTGATGCCTCTTCAGGCCAGTCGCCCCAGCCTGGGCGGTCTGACCACGCCGGTGTCGACCAGTCGCACGAGCCTTCTCCCCCCCTCCCATGTCTCTTCCGCCTCCACCCGGTACCTTCAGCCCAACGCCGTGCCCTATACGGTACGCGTGATGGGCGATGTGCTGCCACTGGTGGCGGCTCCGCAGCAGGGGCGCGCTTCGGTGGTCACCTACAATGTGCAGCCGGGGGACAATGTGTCGTCCATCGCGCAGCAGTTTGGCCTCCAAACTACCAGCATCCTCTGGGCGAACGACCGATTGGCCAACAACCCTGACTATTTGCAGATCGGCCAAGAGGTGCTGATCCTGCCGGTGGATGGCGCCCTGCACGTGGTGGCCAAAGGTGATACCATCGAGGCCATCGCTCGGACGTACAACGTGGAACCTGCTAACATCACCTCCTTCCCGGGCAACAACTTGGGCGAGGACAAGACTCTGATCGTCGGTGAACGTCTGGTGGTGCCTGGTGGCCAGAAGCCCTACCAGCCGCATCGCGTGTCTAGTTATTCCGGGTCGGTTCCGGCTGACGCTGGGCGCGGCAGCGGAAGGCTCGCCTGGCCCATCAGCGGGTATGTCTCTCAGCAATACTGGAGCCAGCACCGGGCCATCGATATCGCCGCTTCCAAGGGAACGCCGATCTATGCCGCCGACTCGGGCTTTGTCTCGGTGGTCCAGTATAGCAACAGCGGCTATGGTAATATGATCATGGTCGACCATCGTAACGGCTACGTGACGCTCTATGCCCACCTCTCCATGGTGGGTGTGGATACCGGCCAGTCAGTCAACAAGGGCCAACTCATTGGCTACTGTGGTAGCACTGGTAACTCGACCGGGCCGCATCTGCACTTTGAGGTTATAGAAAACGGCGTCAAGCGCAATCCGTTGATCTACCTGCCATAGGATCCGTTCGCGGACCTGCGGGCGCCCTGGCTAGTCTAGGGTGTCCGCGGGTTTTTCGTTGGCAGAGCCGTCATCTGCGTCCGCATCGGCATCCTCCTGAGCGGGCGTGGCCGTGGCTGTGGGTGTTGCCGGTGGCGTCGGGGTGATGGTCGGTTCCAGCGTCGGCTCGGGCGTTGGTGTCAAGGTCGGCGTGGGAGATGGCTCGGCCGTCGGTGTGGCATTGGCGACCTGTACCGTGACCCTCGCCTGACCCTCGATCCCGCCACTTCCGCGTACAATCAGCCGAAGGCTGTAGGTTCCATTGGTCAACGCGCGCGTGTCCCAGCGTGCCAGCACACCGTCATGGACCACGGCCGCGATCTCGGGCGTTAGACGAGTCCACGAGCTGGGCTGTGCGCCCAGGCCATACTCCAGGCGATAGGCGACGAAACCCGGCACATCAGCCGTCCCCACCACCGACACAACCCCCGAGATCGGCCCGCTCCAGCCCTCCAGCCGCACGTTCGTTGGCCGATCATGCAGGCTGCACACTTCCCGCGGAGGAGGCTCCTGACCATGCTGGCGCAGCCAGTCATCCCAAGCCGGCCCAAGGTCGGTGTATGTGCGCTCTTCGACGGTCGCTGCCGGACAGTGCTCTCCCGCCAGCTGCCCAGATAGGGTGCATATGCTTGCCCGGATGTGCACCGAGCACTCGCGCTGGGGGACCTGGTCCGCCACGAACAGCTCGGTGACGGGGGCGGGGCAGTCGGGGCCAGGCCACATGCCCGAGATGGGGCAGACGCTGGCTGATACCACACCATCGGGCTGGCGAAAGGTAGGATGCGAGCTATCGGCCAACGCCCTTTCCATAAAGGGCCGCCAGATGCTCCCAGCTCCCTGGGCGCCGCTGAGTTGATCCATGGGGCGGCCGTCGTGATTGCCCACCCACACACCCGTGACCAGCTCTGGCGTGTAGCCGACGATCCATCCGTCGCGGTAGTCGTTGGTGGTTCCCGTCTTGGCGGCCGATGGGAAGGGGAGATACAGGTTGCTGTTCCAGCCAAAGGTGCGTGCGCGCGCCTCTTCATCTGCCAGTATGTCGGTGATCAGATAGGCCAACCGAGGATCAACCACCTGGGAGGGCACGGCGTCGACGGCTGGTAGCAGCGTTTCGCCCTCTTGCGTCTCGATGCGAAGAATCGCTCGCGGTTCCACACGACGCCCTTCATTGGCCAGCACCCCAAAGGCGCTGGTGATCTCTAGCAAGGTGGTTTCGTAGGCGCCCAGGGCCATGGAGAGCCCATAGTCATCTTCCTGGTAGGACGCGATCCCTACGCGTGAGGTGACGTCCAGAAAAGCGGGCAGGCCGATCTGCTGGAGAGTGGAGACGGCGGGCACGTTGCGCGAGCACGCCAGCGCGGTACGGACCGAGATGGGTCCCCATTCCTTGTCGTCATGGTTGACGGGCTGATAGGATGGTGGGAACTCTTGGTAGACATCCATCACCATGGTCGCGGGGGTCCAGCCGTTCTCCATGGCCGCCAGGTATAGGAAGGGTTTGATGGTGGAGCCAGGCTGACGTGGGCTGAGGGCGACGTTCACGTTGCCCGCGATGGCGTCGTCGTCATAGTCGGCCGAGCCAACCATGGCCAGCAGGTCGCCCGTCCGCGGATCGATAGCGATCAGGGCGGCATTGGTAGCCCCGCGACCCTCTAGCGTCGGCATCCTCTCGGCGATGGTCTCCTCGGCTTGGCGCTGTAGGTCCAGGTCGAGCGTCGTATAGACCAGTAGGCCGCGGTTGTAGAGCTCCTCGGTGCTGTACATGCGCTCGAGCTCGCCCAGCACATACATGACCATATGGGGAGCCCGCAGCTCGAACCCGCGAGGGCGCAACTCCAGAGGCGCCGCCTTGGCCTCGGCAGCCTCGGCTTGCGTAATGTACCCGTCCGCGACCATCAGATCGAGGACGACGCCCCGCCGCTCGATGGCCGCCTCGGGGTTCGAGTAAGGATCATACCCCGCGGGAGACTGTATCAGGCCTACTAGCGTGGCCGATTCCGCCAGTGTCAGGCTAGAGACATGCTTGCCAAAGTACACCTCGGCCGCGCTGCCGATGCCGTAAGCATGGTTGCCGAGATAGACTTCGTTCAGGTAGAGCGCCAGAATCTCGGGCTTGCTATAGCGCCGCGTGATCTCGATGGAAAGGATCGCCTCTTTGATCTTGCGGGAAAAGGTCTGCTCCGTCGAGAGGTAGAGCTTTTTGACAAGCTGCTGGGTGATGGTGCTTGCCCCCGAGACGATCTCGCCAGCCGCCACGTCCTGCACGGCGGCGCGGACGATGGCCAGGATGCTCACCCCCTGGTTGGAGAAAAAGGTCCCATCCTCGGTGGCGACCACGGCATGTACGAGATGCTCGGGCAGATCCTCGTAGCGTATTACCGTGCGTCGGCCCGTATCGGGAGAAAATGTCTCCCAAAGCAGGGCGCCGTCGCGGTCATAGATCTTGAGGCTGCGGAAGGTAGAGGCACGCTCATAGAGATCCCCTGGCACGGGGAGGCGAGGGGCATAGTAGGCATACACGCCGATGGCGGCCAGGACGGCCAGCAGCGCCAGGATGGCGCAGATCACCAGGCCCAGCACGAAGCCCTGCAGCAGGTCCTGTTTCCAGGATCGCGGGCGCGGCTTTTGCATGCTGGGGGGAAGAGGGCGTGTTGCTGACATGGAACCTCTCAATAGGAAACGGCTTCCAGGGAAACAGGTCCCGCTTTCTCTAGACGCCGCGCACTGGCCGTAGGTTCCGCCGAGGGATGCGGCCTAGGGTTCGTGGCCGTTTGAGCCGTGCTCCGTCTCTGGTTGGGCGCTCTCGCAGGGGCCTGGCAGGTAGCGCTGCATCTGGCGAGCGAGCAGGTCGCTGCTGACGAACCAGATCACGTGCATGCCGAGGTTGGCGGCGGCGGCTACATTCTCGGGGCGGTCGTCCACAAACACCACCTCATCCGCAGCCACATCGAGCCGCTCCAGCGCGATCTCGTAGATGCGGCGATCGGGCTTGGCCACGCCCACATCCGCCGAGGAGATGATGGCGTGAAAGCGGTCGGCGATGGCATAGCGATCTCGCAGGGCCGTTACCAGCACGTCGGTGGCGTTGGAGAGGATAGCTACCCGATGACGTTGACGGACGCGATCGACCAGCGCGAGGGTGCGAGGGTCGACTGTCCAACTATCCCACATATCTTTCTTGAGGGCGACGACCTGCTGGGGATCGTGCAGCCCAAGCTCCTCGGCAGCGGCCACCCAGTAGTCGTCCTCGCCGATCTCGCCCACTTCGGCTCGACGCCAGGCCTCGCCGCCATAGAGCCGAGAGGGCAGCTCGCCGTGAGGTACGCCAAGGCGCCGTTCCCAGCTATGGTAGCGGGACATGTCAGGATTGCCGAGCAGAACACCACCGCAATCAAAGATAAAGGCTTTGATCTGCATAGCTCTTTCATCAGTGGCCCAGAGTGGCTATGGTGCCATGGAAACGACGCCGCAGGGCAAGCCCGGGCGCCGCATAGCTGACCTGTTTCGTGGGAGGTGCGCTGACGCCAGAAGGCCCAGCACCAGCGTGCGGGCCATCGTCGCCCGCGGACGCTGGCGATTATAGGGGCGGCTACCACGCATGTCAAAGGACCATCGCGGCCTGGCACTTGGCAAGCTGCTGACCAGCCACTATAATAGGGCCGATATGAGGGTACACGGTGGGCGCCTCTGGGCGCTTTTCTTTGTATGTGTGATCGGCATGGATGTGAGGGTATCGGGCAGATGGAACAAAAGCCAAGCTATATCACCCCGGAGGGGCTGCAGCGCCTACAGGAGGAGCTACGCAAGCTGCGCGAGGAGAAGCGACTCGAAGTGGCGCAACAACTCCGCGTGGCCATCGAGGCTGGCGATCTAAGCGAGAACGCCGGCTATGAGGAGGCCAAGCGTGAGCAGGCCTTTGTGGAGGGGCGCATCCTCGAGATCGAGCGGATTCTCGCGAACGCCGAGATCGTCAACGAGGGCGATGGTCGCGGCACGGCCACGGTTCACGTGGGCTCGCGCGTCACAATCGAGGAGGACGGCTACGAGCCTGAGACCTATCGCATCGTGGGTAGCGCGGAAGCGGCCCCGCTCGACGGCCTGATCTCGAACGAGTCTCCGGTGGGCCGAGCCCTCCTGGGCAAAGCTGTCGGCGACGAGGTCGAGGTCAAGACGCCTGCTGGCGGCTCACGTCATCTGACCATTATCGAGATCGCCTAGGCGGGGGCGTAGAGTATGATGGACCAAGACCATCGTTCCCAAAGGATCGCCAAGATCGAGCAGCTTTGCGAGCGGGAGCTCGACCCGTTTCCGGCGCGCGTCAGCTACACCCACACGGCTGCCGAGGCCGTTGCGGCCTTTGAAGGCGCCGAGGGTGACGACACCGTCGAGGCGCAGGTGGTGGGACGTCTGGTCTCTCGGCGCGTCATGGGCCGCTCGTCGTTTGCGCATCTGGCCGATGGCAGCGGCCGGATCCAGATCTATGTGCGGCAGGATGAGGTGGGCGAGGAGCTGTATGAGCTGTTCCGCCGCACCGTGGATGTGGGCGATTTCCTGCAGGTCAGCGGGCATCTGTTCCGCACGCGCACGGGCGAAGTGTCGGTGCACGTGACGGCCCTCCAGCTGATCGCCAAGGCCATCCGCCCCATGCCCGAAAAGTGGCACGGTCTGCGTGATGTTGAGACGCGCTACCGGCAACGCTACCTGGACCTGATGGCTAACGAAGAGGTGCGCGGCATCTTTGTGGCTCGCAGCCGGATGATCACGGCCATCCGCCGCTTTTTGGACGAGCGCGGTTTCCTCGAGGTCGAGACGCCCATTCTGCAGCCGATCTATGGCGGGGCGGCGGCGCGGCCCTTTGTGACGCACCACAACGCCCTCGATCAGACCCTGTACCTCCGCATCGCCGACGAGCTCTACCTCAAGCGGTTGATCGTCGGCGGGCTGGATCGGGTCTACGAGATTGGGCATAACTTTCGAAACGAGGGTATCTCTACCAAGCACAACCCCGAGTTCACCGCCATCGAGATCTACCAGGCGTATGCCGATTATCACGACATGATGGAGCTGGTGGAGAACCTCTACAGCGAGGTGGCGCGTGAGGTCGTGGGCAGCACCACGGTGACCTACCAGGGGCAAGAGATCGAGCTGGCCCCGCCCTGGCGTCGCGTCACCATGCGGGATGTCATCATGGAGGCAACGGGACTGGATATCGGCGCCCTTTCCACGCTCCAGCCGCTCTGGGACGCCGTGCGGGAACGTGGCCTCGATTTGCCGCCGCAGCCCTCCTGGGGCAAGCTGGTGGACGCGCTCTTTGGCGAGTTTGCCGAGCCCACGCTGATCCAGCCCACCTTTGTGATGGACTATCCGCGCGAGATCTCGCCCTTGGCCAAGAACAAGCCTGGCGATCCCGATTGGGTCGAGCGCTTTGAGTTCTTTATCGCGGGGATGGAATCGGGCAACGCCTTCTCAGAGCTCAACGATCCGCTGGAGCAGCGCGCGCGCTTTATCGAGCAGGGTCGTGCCAGCGAGGCCGGCGACGACGAGGCCCATCCCATGGATGAGGACTTTATCACGGCGCTGGAGCACGGGATGCCGCCCACCGGCGGGCTGGGTTTCGGCATCGATCGAATGGCCATGTTGCTGACCGATCAGACCTCGATCCGTGAGGTGATCCTCTTCCCGCAGCTACGCAGCCAGGAGTAGCGGCTGGCCGCTCAGGTTTCGAGCGCGGCCACGCGCTTCCAGGCGCAGGCCATCTCGGCCTCCAGGTAGGCAGCATCTGTATCAGGTTCTTGATGGCGCTTCGGGATGCGCTTTGGCAGATTAGTTTCTGCACAAGCAGATCTGCAGCGTCTAGCTAATAAAGCGGTCCCTTGCGTAGCATCATGAATTCTTGGTGGCCTGTGCGTTCGGCTGCGGTCTCTTGGCCACTGGCGGTGGCCAAGACCAGCTCCCAGATGCGTTCGCCCATCTCGGTCACCGTGGCCTTGCCCTCTACCACCTCACCGGCGTTGACGTCCATGTCTTCGGACATCCGCGCATAGGTGGCCGGATTGCCGGTCACCTTGAGGACGGGGGCGATGGCGTTGCCCATGGGGTTGCCGCGGCCGGTGGTGAACACGATCACCTGGCAGCCGGCAGCCGCCAGCCCAGTCACCGACGCCAGGTCGTTGCCGGGGGTATCCATGAACGATAGCCCTGGCTGGCGCGGGGGTTGGCCGTAGGTGAGGACGTCCACCACTGGGGTGCTGCCGCCCTTGAGCACGTCGCCCAGCGCCTTTTCCTCGACGGTGGTGATGCCGCCGCGGATATTGCCCGGGCTGGGCTGCTTGCCGGTCATATCCTCGCCGGTGGCCTTGAGCTCGCGCTCGCAGGCCTTGACCACCCGCTCGATCTCGGCCGCGAGTTCTGGCGTGGCGGCGCGGTCCATCAGAATGTGCTCTGCGCCCAACAGCTCGCTGGTCTCGGGCAGAATGGCGCGGCCGCCCTCGGCCACCAGGAGATCCGTCATGACGCCCAGCGAGGGGTTGGCCGCCAGTCCCGAGGTCGCGTCGGAGCCGCCGCATTCCAGGCCCACTGTCAAGCTGGATGCGGGGCAGGGCGTACGCTGAAAGTCGGCGGCGCTCTCTACAAATCCACGCACGATCTCTACGCCGCGGGCGATAGTCTTGCGCGTGCCGCCCATCTCTTGGATAACCAGCAGCTCGGTGGGCGCCCAGCCCTCGGCGATGCGGGCTGAGAGGTCGCGGGCGTCGAGGCCCTCGCAGCCCAGGCTCACGACCAGCGAAGCGATCACGTTGGGGTGTCGCCCCATCTGTGCCAGGAGCTGGGTGGCTACGTTGAGATCGGCGGCGGTCTCGCCGCAGCCACCGCTATAGTCGACGACGGCGGCGCCAGGCACAGCCGCCGCGATCATGCGAGCCACATGCTGTGCGCAGCCACACGATGGGATCACCGCCACGATATTGCGTACACCAACCGAACCATCGGGACGCAGATAGCCGTCAAAGGTTGTGTTGCTCATCGTGAGGCGTCTCCCCGTACGCTGGCCAGATTATGGGTGTGGACGTGTTCTCCGGGCGCGATGTCGGCCACGGCGACGCCGATGGAGGCGCCGTACTTGAGGACGTGCTCGCCACTGGCGATGGCGCGAATGGCCACCTTGTGTCCAAAGGCGATGGGCTGACGGACGCTGATCTTGGGCAAGGGCCCATCAGCGCAGAGTTGTTCACCCTCGGCAAGGTCGCGGATGGCGGTGACGACGGAATCGTCCGGATGCAGACGGAGCACATTCGGGAGCATGGCCGGTTCCTTCCTTGAGGTTGCGTTGGGGCTAGTTGTACCATGAGCCTAGCCGCAGGTCAACGCAGGTTGATGGCTCTACCAGGGGCCGATTTTGACAGGAGTGCTTGGCAACAGGTATCATGATATGGGAGAGTGGGCCGGGCGATCGCGTGGCGCCATAGGCGTCCCGAGGAAAGTCCGAACTCCGTAGAGCACGGCGCTGGGTAACGCCCAGGCGGAGCGATCCGGCGGAATAGTGCAACAGAAAGCAGGTCGCCGGCCAAGCCGGCAAGAGTGAAACGGTGGCGTAAGAGGCCACCAGCGGGCCAGGTGACTGGCTCGGCTAGGCAAACCCCGCTGGGAGCAAGACCAAGCAAGAGGCCGGCCCCTCCGGGGGCCACGGGCTGCTCGCCCGAGCCTCGGGTAGGTCGCTGGAGGCGCCGAGCAATCGGCGTCCTAGATAGATGATCGCCGCCCCGGGCTCCGGGGCACAGAATTCGGCTTATAGGCCCTCTCTCCCTTTTGGGCGGCCGCCGAAGTGGATGCTGTGGCGGGCAAGATGCCCTCTGCCTGCCTGCTCCCGAGGTTTGACACTCGTTGTCAGCCATGGTACACTCTACCTCCGTAATCCTTACTCTGCGGGGCGAGGAATGTTGCCTTGCCGGCGCGCCAGGAGAATTGCCGAGGAAGAAACATCAGTAGCAGAGAACACCGCATCAACAACGAGATCCGCGTCCGAGAGGTCCGGCTGATCGACGAGACCGGAAAGCAGCTTGGGATCTTTCCCACCCGTGAAGCCTTGCGTATCGCCGAGGAGCGAGGGTACGACCTGGTTGAGATGGCCCCCCAGGCCGAGCCGCCAGTTTGTCGCCTCGCGGATTATGGCAAGTTCATCTATGAGCGGAACAAGCGCCAGCGTGAGGCTCGCAAGGCTCAGAAGCAGGTCGACGTCAAAGAGATTCGCTTCCGGCCCAAGACGGCGGACCATGATCTGAACACCAAGATCAATCAGGCGCGCAAGTTCCTGAATGAGGGTGCGACGGTGCGGATTCGGGTGCGGTTCCGCGGGCGCGAGATCACCCACAAGGAGATCGCGGTCGAGCAGCTCACCTATGTGGCTCAGCAGCTACAGGATGTAGCCTCGGTTGACAAGACGCCGGCCATGGAAGGCAGAACGATGCTCATGGTGCTGACACCGGTGAGCAAGTAATACCAGTATTGGAGGACCAGAGTGCCCAAGATCAAAACGCACAAGGCCACGGCCAAGCGCTTCAAGGTGACGGGTAGCGGCAAGGTCATGCGCACCAAGGCTGAGAAGCGCCACCTTCGGCGCAAGCGCTCCAAGCGCTCGTTGCGGGCTTCGTGGCAGATGGAAGAGGTCTCAACGGCTGCCGAGCGGCAGCGCGTTGAGCGTCTGGCGCCCTACCTGAAAAAGGCCGACTAGCCCTGCCATCGATGCTGCAGGGATTCGTAGAGTGAGGGAAGAATAGTGACCAGGGTCAAGCGCGGTCCCGTTGCCCGGGCAAGGCACAAGAAAGTCATCGCCTCTACCAAGGGGCAACGCGGCACCAAGAGCAAGCTCTTTCGCAGGGCGAACGAGGCCCGTCTCAAATCGCTCAGCTATGCCACGCGCGACCGACGCAATCGCAAGCGCGATATGCGACGGCTTTGGATCGTGCGCATCAATGCTGGCGCCCGACAGAACGGGATGAGCTATAGCCGGCTCATCAACGGGCTGAGAACGGCCGGCGTCGATGTCAACCGCAAGATGCTGGCGGATATGGCTGTGCGCGACGCCGCCGGCTTTGCCGCCATCGTTGACGTGGCACGGCAGGCGCAGGCCCCCGAGGCCTAGCCAGTTCCGTGGCGCTGCGGGGAACCATCTCCAGCGCGCAGAATCGCCATATCGCCCAGGCTCGTGCGCTGGGCCGCAAGCGGGCACGCGATCGCGATCAGCTCTGTCTCATCGAGGGGGTACGCCTCATCGAAGCAGCGCTCGACGCGGGAGCGGCGCCCGTTTTTGCTTTTGTGGAAAAGGGTTCTGCTACCGACGATCGCCAGCGGCGCCTAGAGCGGCGTTTGCTCGACGGGAATTGGCCCACGTGGCACGTCTCGGCGGAGGCGATGCAGGCGTTGGCCGATACGCGCACCCCGCAAGGCGTCGCTTGTGTCGTGCCGATCCCCGAGATGCCGCCTTCACTCCCGCCCGATGCCACTCTGGTCGTCTTGCTGGATGGCCTGCGCGATCCGGGCAACCTTGGCACCATCATCCGAACTTGTCATGCCTTGGGGGTGGACGCCCTTTGGCTGACCAAGGACTGTGTGGACCCATGGTCACCCAAGGTACTGCGTGCCGGTATGGGCGGTCATTTCGGCCTAAGGATCTTGGCCGATCGGCTGTGGGAGCAGATCCCCGAGCAGAGTGCGGGGCTGCGCAGGGTCGTGGCCGAGGCCGAAGCGATGGCACCGGCCTGGGCATATGACTGGACGCGGCCCGTGATGCTGGTGGTGGGCGGAGAGGCTCATGGGGCCAGCGCGCGAGCCGCCCAGTTGGCCGAGGATCGCGTGCGGATCCCGATGGTGCCGGGCGCAGAATCGCTCAATGCGGCCATTGCCTGCGCCATGTTGCTGTATGAGGCGGTCCGGCAGCGAGGCGGCGTCTAGCTCGGAGTGGTGCGCTCGATGGCCTCTAGCAAAAAGCGCAGCGCGGCGCGAGCCGAGCTCTCCTTGTTGGCGATCCGGTCTCCTGGCCACTGGTAGCGCCGCGAGCTTTCGCCCTCTGGGGTGCTGATGGCTACAAACACCGTGCCGACCGGCTTTCCCGGCACGGCGCCCGTCGGCCCGGCGATGCCCGTGATGGCGACTCCGATGTGGGCCCCTAGGAGGTCTCTGACACCCAGTGCCATGGCGCGGGCAACCGGGGCGCTCACGGCGCCGTGCTCCTCGATGAGGGCCGAGGGCACACGCAGCAGGCTCTCTTTGACCGCATTGTGGTAGGCGATTACTCCTCCCAGGTACGAGGCCGAGCTGCCGGGGACGTTGGTGATCCAGTGGCTGAGGAGTCCGCCGGTACACGATTCGGCGGTCGCCAGAAGATAGCTTCGCTCCTCTAGGCTCCGGCAGAGCTCTGCGGCCAAGCTGCTCTCTATCACACAACCCTCCCATCGGGCGTCATTCTCTGGCCAAACGCAGCCTATTCTAGGCCCGACGGAGACGGATGCGCAAACGTTTTGGACGCATGCGAGGCCGTGGTAACATACTCCAAGATTCGTGATGGACTGGGGTGAACGCTGTGTGGGATGTGGTCGGGCATGAGTGGGCGGTGACGCTCTTTCAGCGGCAGATAGCCGCTGGCGATGTCTCGCATGCCTATCTGCTGTGTGGGCCCGAGGGCATCGGCAAGGAGCACCTGGCCATCACGCTCGCTGCCGCCCTGGTCTGCACTGGCGAGGAGCCACCCTGCGGGGAATGCTCCAACTGCCGGCGCGTATATGCCGACGAGCATCCCGACCTGCGGATCGTGCGAGGCGCCAATGGTACCATCAGCATCGACGAGGTGCGGGATCTGCGCCGGTTTCTGATGCTCTCGCCGTACCAGGCGTCGCGGCGCATCGCGCTGCTGATCGGCTTTGATGGGGCCACCACCGAGGCCTCCAACGCCTTGCTCAAATCGCTAGAGGAGCCGCCGGCCCGCTCGGTGCTGATTCTCACCGCCGAGTCGCTACGGGCGCTGCTGCCGACGATCCTGTCCCGGTGCCAGGTGTTCCGTCTACGACGCTTGCCGCGAGCCGCAATCGAGGAAGCGCTCCGTTCGCAGCAGCAGCTGCCCGCTGATCGCGCCGCCGAGCTAGCGCGACTGGCCGATGGCAACCTAGCTTGGGCGGTGTCCGCCAGTCGCGATGAATCGGTAACGCAGCGTCTCGAGCAGGATGTGTCTCTGGCGATAGATCTGTGCCGGCATGGTCGTGCCTATCGATTGAGCCAGGCGGAAGAGCTCTCCAAGCGCGACGACTTGCCGCAGCTCCTTCATACCTGGGGTGGATGGTGGCGCGACATCCTGCTCACGGCGGCGGGCCAAGCCGAGATGGTCGCTCATCAAGCGCAGCGTGAGGCGCTGGAAGGCCTGGCGTCCGTCTATGGCGTCGCACAGGCCGCCGAGGCGCTCCGAAGCATCGACGATGCGCTGGATCAGATCGAGCATCATGTGAGCCCGAGGTTGGCGCTCGAAACGATGCTGTTGCGCTGGCGTCGCCAGCGTCAGAATGCTGTCAAATAGGAAGGATCATAGCCATGCCCACCGTCTGTGGTATTCGTTTTCGGGGCGTTGGCCGCGTGTACTTTTTTGCACCCAAAGAGGGGCTTTCTCTTGAGGAGGAGGACCCGGTCATCGTGGAGACCGCGCGTGGGCTCGAGCTGGGCCGCGTTGTCTTTGCTAGCCGCAAAGTGCCCCAGTGCCAGATCGTTGGTGAGCTCAAGCCCGTGCTCCGCAAGGCAAGCACCGAAGAGCTGCTCGACGCGGTGCGGTTCGAGCACAAGGAGCAAGCCGCTCTGGAGGCCTGTCGCGAACGGGTGGCCGAGCTTGGGCTGCCGATGAGGATCGTGAACGCCGAATACAGCTACGACGGCAGCCGCTTGACGTTCTACTTTGCTGCCGAGCAGCGGGTCGACTTTCGCGACCTCGTGCGCGACCTCGCTCGCTCCTTTGGCACGCGCATCGATCTGCGCCAGATCGGCGTACGCGATGAGGCCAAGCTGATCGGCGGCGTCGGCAAGTGTGGCCGGTCGCTGTGCTGCGCCACCTGGCTGACCGGGTTTGCCCCGATTTCGATCCGCATGGCCAAGAGCCAGAACCTCCCGCTCAGCCCCTCAGAGATCTCGGGGCAGTGTGGGCGACTCTTGTGCTGCCTCAGTTACGAGGAAGACCTGTACCGCGCCGTTAAAAAAGAGTTCCCCAAAGAGGGACGGACGGTCGAGACGGAGCTGGGGCCCGCCAAGGTGTTGCGGGTGGACGTGCTCTCTGAGCAGGCGCAGGTGCGCTTTGACGATGGCACCCTCATGAGCCTGTCGGCCGCGCAGCTGCGGGGTGAGGAGCCGATCGTGGAGGCCGATCCCGCCGGCCTCGCCGAGGAGCAGCGCAAGGCGCTCCAGTCGGTTTTGAGCGATCCGCGGCCGGCCCAAGCAGCGCCGGCGGCGGGCAATGCCAAGGCCCCCCCGCAAGGGACAGAGGACGCTGGCCAAGAGGGCCAGGAGAGCAAGCCCCGTCGCCGCTCGCGACGGCGAAAGCCCCGCTCCGACCAAGCTAGGGAGAGCGCCCCCGCTGACCAGGACGGGGCGACCTCTACACGACAGCCCAGCCGACGATCGAGGCGCCGACCCCGCCGCCCACAGAGCCAGTCATAGCCGGCGGAAAGCGTCGCTAGTGGGATCTCTGTCGCTCCGTGGCCAGTTGGGCGAGGGCGGCCTGTAGCTGCGCATAGCAGTGCGGGGGAACCTCGACGCCTCCCAACACGTTTTCGGGGATCACTGTCTCACCGTGAAAGTCGCTCCCGCCGGTGCAGAGCAGCCCGTGGGTGTTGGCCAACTGGACGATGCTGGCCGTCACCTCGGGCGAGTAGCCAGTATAGTAGGCTTCCAGGCCATCGAGCCCGCACTCGACCAGCTCCGACGTCACCGAAAGATGCTCGGCCGGGTGTGCGAGCACCGCCACCGCCCCAGCGCGGTGGATAGCCGCAATGGCTTCACACGGGCCGATCTTTTCGCGAGGGACGTAAGCGGGGCGCCCGTTCCCCAGATAGCGCTCAAAGGCCTCCTGTACGGAGCGCACGTGGCCCGCTTCTTGTAGGGCTGCAGCGATATGAGGACGCCCCACCGTTCCCTCGCCTGCCAGTGCGCGTACCCGATCCCAGCCAATGGGCATGCCGAGGTTCGCTAGCAGGCCGAGCATCCGCTTGGCCCGTTCGACGCGCGACCCGCGAGAGCGAGCCAACAGCGCCTCTAGCTCCTGGTCGTCCGAAGGGATGCCATACCCGAGGATGTGCAGCTCGCCCGCAGGATGGTGGGTGCTGATCTCTACGCCAGGGACGAGCGTCAGCCTCTCACGGGCTGCGGCCGCACGGGCAGGCTCGAGGCCGTCCGTCGTGTCGTGATCGGTGATGCCCAGGACGGCGATGCCGCACGCAACCGCCAATGCGACCAGATCCTCGGGCGGTAAGGCGCCGTCCGAAGCGGTCGTGTGCGTATGCAGATCGATGCCAGGCGTCATCGCGGCTCGATGATCAGCTTGATCGCCGTGCGCTCCTGATCGCCGATGGCTACATCGGTGAATGCTGGGATGCAGATGACGTCGATCCCGTCGAGCGCCAGATAGCCGCGCGCGATGGCAACAGCCTTGGTCGCTTGGTTGACGGCACCCGCCCCGATAGCCTGCACCTCGGCGCGGCCCTTTTCTCGGACCACGCCCGCGATAGCCCCCGCCACTGCCGTTGACCTAGAACGTGCGGATACCTTGAGGACTTCCATGGGAGGCTGTCTCCTTTGTGTGCTGCGACGCCAAACCAGCACGAAACGGCTCTGCAGGCTAACGGCTACAGACCGAATGGATATCTCCTCGTCTAGCTACAAGATAACCGAAAACCCTAGCATAATCAAGGGTGTCAGGCCAAGGCCGATGTCCTGGTCCTTGACGCGGATGGTCTGCGTGGCATAATGGTCGCGCTTTCCGAATCCACAATCAGAGGAGACTGCCATGATGGACCGTGATCTCGCGCGGCGAGCTGCTTGGTGGGTACACGATCGTTTCGGGATGTTTATCCACTGGGGCCTGTACGCCCTGCCGGCCCGGCATGAATGGGTCAAGAACCGTGAGGAGATACCCGATGAAAAGTACGACGAGTACTTTGCCCGGTTCGACCCTGATCTCTACGATCCCGAGGAGTGGGCTGAGGCGGCCGCCTATGCCGGCATGCGCTATGTGGTCTTGACCACCAAGCACCACGAAGGCTTTTGCCTGTGGGATTCGGCGCTGACCGACTACAAGGTGACCAACACCCCCTGCGGCAAAGACCTGCTGCGACCCTTTGTGGACGCGTTCCGCGCCAAGGGCATCAAGATTGGCTTTTACTATTCGTTGATCGACTGGCACCATCCCGATTTCACCGTCGATCGGGTGCATCCGATGCGCAACAACGCGGAAGCACGGGCGGCCAACGCGCAAAAGGATATGCGGCGGTATGCGGCCTATCTACGAGGCCAGGTCCGCGAACTTCTCACCAACTATGGCCAGATCGACTATCTGTTCTTCGACTTTTCATACCCGGGCGAGGACGGCAAAGGCCGCGACGACTGGGAATCGGAAGAGTTGCTGGCGATGGTGCGTGAGCTGCAGCCAGACATCCTGGTCAACGACCGCCTGGATCTGATGGATGTGCCGGGCGGGTTCGACTTTATCACCCCTGAGCAGGTAATGGTACGGAGCCAGCCAGAGATCGACGGCCAGCCAGTGCTGTGGGAGACCTGCCAGACCTTTTCCGGGTCTTGGGGCTACCATCGCGATGAGGATACCTGGAAGAGCGTCAAGCAGTTGCTGGTGCTGCTCATCGATACGGTCAGCAAGAACGGCAACCTGCTGCTCAACGTCGGCCCGACCTCTAGGGGCGAGTTCGACGATCGAGCGCTGGACTGCCTGGAGGGCATGGGATGGTGGTTGCGCCGGCATGGGCGTGCCATCTATGGGTGTGGCGCTGCGCCCGCCGAATTCGCCGTTCCCCAGGATTGCCGCCTGACCTACAACGCGGAGACCAACCGCCTCTATGTGCATGTGCTGAACTGGCCGATTCGCCACCTCCATCTGGATGGCTACGCCGGCCGCGTCTCCTATGCCCAGCTCTTGCACGATGGGTCCGAGGTGTTCTACAGCACCGCGCCCAAGTGGCTCTCACACTGGGAAGGGGACAGCGGCAACCTTACCCTAGAGCTGCCCGTCCGCCAGCCCAACATCGAGGTCCCGGTGATCGAGCTCTGGCTCACCTAGTCCGAGCAGTGCTTGACGACAACTGCTCTCTTTTTTAGAATGATTACAAGATTGTCATCTACTGTGGAGGAAACAGATGCCCGAGAAGACCGTCCTAGAGAATATCCTGGGTGTGGCGATCCAGCGTGAGGAGGCCGCCGCGGCTCTGTATGACGGCGCCGCCAAGCAGGTGGAACCCGGCCCCGTGCTCGACCTTTTGATCGAGCTCAAGCAGCAAGAGATTGGGCACAAGCTTCGCCTGCAGCAACTGCTGGACAAGGGCACATTCCGTCGTATCTCGGCCTTGCAGCGTCGCCAGGTCGAAGACCTCAAGCTGACTGACTATTTGAAGGAAGAGACGCTGGATCCCGAGACCGACCTGCAAGGCGTGTTGATTGTGGCCGGCAAGCGCGAAAAGGCCAGCCACGATCTCTATGCCGGCCTCGCCCAGGTGACCGATGATCCCGAGGTGAACGAGTTGTTCCGCTTTTTGGCCAACGAGGAACTGGGCCACAAGCATCGGATCGAGACCATGTATGAGGAGCTATTCCTCCAGGACAACTAGGGGGAGCTGTTCCTACGCCGATCACACGATGACCGCAAGGAGTATACAATGGCCAAGTACGAGTGCCTCGTTTGTGGCTATATCTATGATCCGGCCGAGGGTGATCCCGACGGCGGAATCGAGCCCGGCACGGCTTTTGAGAATCTTCCGGATGACTGGGTCTGCCCCGAGTGCGGCGCCGGCAAGGACATGTTCGAGCAGGTTGAGGACTAGGCCATAGACACCTGATCTCGCGGGGGCCGGGGCGTCTGGCCAGATGCGACCGGCCCGCGGCGGAGAGAGAAGCGAACGCGCAGGCGGCTCAATCCGCATAGGCTCCCGGAGGCGGGATGAGGATCGTCATCGTCGGGAATGGCATCGCGGGCGTCACGGTGGCGCGCACGGCATTGCAGGGTGATCCCAGTCTTGATGTCACCCTGCTTTCGCGCGAGCCCTATGCCTACTATCCCCGACCACGCCTCATCGATCTGATCGCTGGAGACGATGCCCCCAGCAGCATTCTGCAATACTCCGACGGTTGGTATGCCAAACACGGGATTCGCCAAGTTCTGGGGGCTCGCGTCACGCGGTTGGCCCCGGAGGAGCATCGGGTCTATTTGAGCGACGGCAGCACCGCGGCGTATGACGTCCTGGTGTTGGCCACGGGGGCGACTTCATGGATGCCCCCAGTGCCTGGGATCGATAGCCCCGGTATCTATGGCCTGCGTAACATAACCGACGCGCTGGCCATCCGCCAGCGAGCCAAGCAGGTGCGCAGTGCCGCCATTATCGGCGGGGGGCTGCTGGGGCTGGACCTCTCCGTGGCGTTGAGGGCCCACGGGCTGGATGTGTCGGTCATCGAGCTGCTTCCGCGGCTCTTGCCGCGCCAGCTCGATGAGGCGGGGGCCGAGATGCTCTGCCACGCCATGGGTGAGCGAGGTGTGAAGGTGCTCACGGGGCACCCCTGTTCACGCATTCGGGCTGACGGCGATGGCCTGACCATTGCACTGGAAGATGGCCCCGAACTGCACACCGAGATGGTCGTCGTGGCGGCGGGGGTTCGGCCCGAGGTGGAGCTAGCGGCGTCAGCGGGGATCTCCTGTGGGCGGGGCGTGCTGGTGGACGAGCACCTGGCCACCAGCGCTGCTGACGTCTATGCTGTGGGCGATGTGGCCGAGTTCGACGGACGCGTGTGGGGCATCATCCCTGCGGCGGTGGCACAGGCGCGCGTTCTGGGGCGGATTCTCGCTGGCGATACCGATGCCACCTATACGGGCATCGTGCCGAGCACTATGCTCAAGGTGACGGGGATCGATTTGGCGTCGCTGGGCGAGGTCAACCCAACCGACGGGACGGCCTACACCGCGGTGGTCAGGGCTGATGAGCACGCCAACCGCTACTGCAAGCTGGTGTTGCGGCAGGGACACATCGTTGGCGCCATCGTCATGGGCGATCGCGAACGGGTTGGTCCTATTAGCCAATTGATCAACGAGGACGCGGACGTCTCTGGCTATGAGGAGCGCCTCGTAGCTGACGACTTTGATCTGCGAGCTTTTGTTCGAGAGCATGCCAAGGCCCACGGATCCTAGGGCAGGGCAACAGGCCAGGTTTCTGGGCGCAAGGAGGGTACGATGAGCGAGACCATCATCGCGTTGCTTCGAGAGGACATGAAGGGCGAGCATCAGGCGATCGTCCAGTATCTGCGACATGCCTATGCCCTGGGCGAGACGCCCGAGGCGGCCGAGATCGAAGGCATCGCCCGCGAGGAGATGCGCCACTTTCACTGGCTGGCTGACGCCATCGTAGAGCTCGGCGGTGACCCAACCATGGAGCGCCCGCCCGTGGACGAATCAAGGGACGCCCCCTCTGTCCAGATGCTCAAGGACGTGGATCTGGAGCAGCAGGCCATCGATCAGTACCGCGACCACATCGAGCGCATCGACGATCCCAAGATCCGTCGGCTGTTGTCTCGCATCCTTCATGATGAGCTGGTGCACAAGGGCGAGTTTACCGAGTTTGCGGAAGCGCTCGAGGGGCAGCCCGCCACCGAGGAGGCCCAAGGCGAGCCGACGAGCACGGCTCCCAACGCTCGCCTGGCGGAGATCCTGAACCAGGGCGTGCGTCACGAGTACTCGGTCGTGCTCCAGTATCTCTACCACGCCTTTATGACGCCTGACAAGGAGCCTGCCGAGGAGATCACGGATATCGCCATCAACGAGATGCAGCACCTGGGCTGGCTGGCCGAAGAGCTCTTTGAGAAGGGCGCCGACGCCAAGTTCGAGCATGGCGATCTGGTCCTCACGGACGATCTGGTCAAGAACCTCAAGGCCGATATCGCTATCGAGCGCGAGGTCACCGAGGACTATTCGGAGCAGATCCCCGAGTTCACCGAAGAGGATATCGTGGCCTTGGTGGAGCGGATTCGCGACCACGAGATCGATCACGCGACGGTATTCCAGTATTTGCTGGACGAGGCCAAGGAAAAGGCATCCACCGAGACGGCCGAGCCGCCCAAGGAGGATGACGAGCCCAAGGGACCGCCCAAGCCGCCCTCTCTCGGCAGTCTGGTCAACCGCGGGTAGCACGTACGGAACATTGCATAGGAGGATACCATGAGCGACTATTTGTTGCGTGAAGATGCCCCGATCAGCCCCGAGACCTGGGCCAAGGTCGATGATATGGTGGTGACCGTTGCCCAAAAGAACCTGGTGGGCCGCAAGGTGCTCGAGATCGCGGGCCCGCTGGGCTGGGGCGTAGGCGTGGTGCCTCGCTTTGGGTTTGGGGTCGACGCTGATGCCTACGTGGCCGACGCGCCCGCCTATATCCAGCTGAAGGAGATCGCGGCCGAGTTCAGGCTCAAGGCGCAGCACTTGGCCATGGCCGAGCAGACGCCCTATGGCCTGGATCTCGGCGCCGTGGCCATGGCCACCCTCAAGGTGGTTGGCGAGGAAGATGATCTCGTGGTGGGAGGCCTGATCAAGGCGGCCACCAAGAAAGCCGACTTGGGCGACTGGACCACCATGGGCGGCCCCTTTGCCGCGGTGTCGCAGGGCATCGCCCTGTTGCGCAAGGCGGGCATCGACGAGCCGTACGCGCTGGTGCTCAGCCCGCTCAAATACGCCCAGCTCGCTAGCCTGATGCAGCACGGTCGGCGCGAGCTCGCCATGGTCGAGAGCGTGGCCAAGGGTGGGATTCATCAGTACGCGGACATGCCCGATGATCAAGTCCTCTTGATCGGCGCGGCATCATGGAATGCCGACATCGTGATTGGCCAGGATATGGTCACGGCCTATTGGGGTAACGAGGGCCTCGATCATCGCTTCCGCGTCTTTGAGACGGTGGCATTACGCATCAAGCGATCCGACTGCGTCTGCGTGCTAGCGTAGCGATCCGACGGTCCACCGAGCTGCCGCGACCATAGGAGACGTCTTCATGCCTATCAATGACATGACCTTTCGGATCGGCGGCGAAGCGGGCCAGGGCGTCGAGTCGGGCGCGGCGGGCTTTGCCAAGGCGCTGGCCCGCTCTGGCCTGCACCTCTGCGGCATCCCTGACTATTACTCACGCATCCGCGGCGGGCACAACTTTTTCACGATCCGAGTCGGCGAGGGCCCTGTTCCCGCTACCCGTGACCATGTGGATCTCCTCATCGCCTTGACGGCCGAGACGCTGACGCGCCACGTGGAGGCGCTTTCCCCTGGCGCGGCTGTCGTCATCGATGACCAGCAGTCCGTTGAGGATGCCTTGCTAGAGGGGCGCGACTTGGAGCTGCTGCGCCTGCCGTTGCTCGAAATCGCCAAGCGCGAGGGCAACGAGGTGATGGTCAACACCGCCGCTCTGGCCGCGGCCGCCGCCATCACCGAGCTGCCGCTCGACGCGGTGATGGGCGTCATCGCGGAGAACTTTGGCAAGAAGGGCAACGAGGTCGTCGACGCTAACCGACGTGTGGCCGAGGCGGCCTTTGACGCGGCGCTGGGGGCGCTCGAACGGCCCTTCCCGTGGAAGCTGCAGCCGCTGGACGCGCCCAAGCGCGTGGTCATCAGCGCCAACCAGGCCTTTGCCATGGGGGCGCTCGTGGCTGGGTGCCAGTTCGTGGCGGGCTATCCCATGACGCCAGCCACCTCGGTGCTCGAGTACATGGCTACCCATGCGGACGAGTGGGGCCTGGTCGTCAAGCATACGGAGAGCGAGATCGCCGCCATCAACATGTGCGTGGGGGCCGCCAACGCGGGCGTCCGTGCCATGGCGCCCACCTCGGGCGGCGGCTTTGATCTGATGACCGAGGGCCTCAGCTTGGCGGGGATGACCGAGACGCCGTTGGTGATCTATCTGGCGGGGCGACCTGGTCCCGCTACAGGGTTGGCCACGCGCACGGCCCAAGCCGATCTGTTCCTGGCTATGCATGCGGGCCATGGCGAGTTCCCGCGCGTGATCCTGGCGCCCCATACGCCCCAGGCCTTTTTCGAGGCCGCGATCCGCGCGTTCAACATCGCCGAGCGCTACCAGCTTCAGGTGGTCGTGCTTTCGGATCAGTATGCCGCTTCGGGCATCTGGACCGTCGATGCCGACGCGTTCGACGTGGAGAACGTTCTGGTCGATCGGGGCAAGTGGTTGACGGCTGAGGATCTGGCGTCGATGGATGCGTACCAGCGGTATGCCATCACCGAGGACGGCGTGTCGCCGCGGGCCATCGCTGGTATCGATCCCAAGGCGGTGTACCTGACGACGGGCAACGAGCACCGCGAGGATGGGCACATCACCGAAGATGCGCAGATCACCGAGGCGATGATCAGCAAGCGCCTCCGCAAGCTGGAGGCGGCTCGCGCCGATATCGGCGGGCCGATCTGCTATGGTCCCCAAGATGCAGCCATGACCTTTGTCTCGTGGGGGTCGACCTATGGCGCCCTGAGCGAGGCCGTCGACGCGCTGAACCGCGGCGGCGATAGCGCGAACCTAGTCCATCTGGTGGATCTGGTACCTCTGCCTTCGGACCTGGTCCGCGAAGCTCTCGCGAGCTCCAAGAAGATCGTTGTCGTCGAAGGCAACGCGCAGGGTCAGTTGGCACAACACCTATGGACAGAGGCGGGCATCCGCGCAGACGAAACCCTGAAAAAGTTCGACGGGCGCGGCTTTACGGCCGACTATATCTTGAAGAGCATCGGGGGGTAGCCATATGGTCAGCGTCAAGGACTTTTCCAACGACATTCGACCCACGTGGTGCCCAGGATGCGGCGACTATGGCATCTGGAACGCCCTGAAGCGGGCTCTGGTGCAGGCCGAGCTTACGCCCCAACAGGTGATGCTGGTCAGCGGCATCGGCTGCGGGAGCAAGATCAGCGACTATATGACCATCAATGGGCTGCACACCCTGCATGGTCGGGCGTTGGCCGTCGCCACGGGCTACAAGCTGGCCAACCACGCCATGAAAGTGATCTGCGTCCACGGCGATGGCGACGGCTATGGCATGGGCGCCAACCATATGCTCCACGCCGTCCGCCGCAATATCGGCATCGTGGACATGGTGCAGAACAACCATGTCTATGGTCTCACCAAAGGGCAATACAGCCCCACCAGCCGCGCTGGCTTTCGCACCAAGACGTCGCCCCATGGTGCTCTCGATCGGCCCGTGAACCCGTTGGCGCTGGCGTTGTCTCAGGGGGCGACCTTTGTGGCTCGCGGCTTTGCCCTGGATCTCAAAGGTCTGATCGAGCTGATGGTCATGGCCCTCGATCATCGCGGCTATGCCCTGATCGACATCATGCAGCCCTGTGTGTCGTTCAACAAGAGCATGGACTATGACTGGTTCTCCGAGCACATCTATCGCGTGGAGGACGAGGGGCACGACCCCAGCGACAGAATGGCGGCCATGGCGCGGGCGTTCGAATACCCTGGTGGCGAGCGCATCCCGTTGGGTCTGATCTATCGCACCGAGGCGGTGCCTTCGTACGAAGAGCAGGTTCCTGCCCTGCAGGACGGTGCGCTGGCTCAGCAGCCGCTGCGCGGCCGACCCGCGGAGGCGTACCGTCAGTTACTGGACGAGCTGGCCTAGGAGGATACCGTGCGGGTGACGGTCTATAGCACACCGAGCTGTCCCTATTGCCACCAGGTAAAGCAGTACCTGCAAGGGCGCGGCGTGGCTTTCGACGACCACGATGTGTCTCGTGACCAAGCTGCTGCGCAAGAGATGGTTCGGATCTCGGGTCAGCGTGGGGTGCCTGTCGTGCAGATTGGCGATCAGGTGGTGATTGGGTTCGATCGGCCACGGCTGGACGCGCTGCTGGATGGCGCCGCTCGAAAGGGTTTGGGGGTGGCGGTGGCCGATGCCGCCGATATGGCCGCGCGAGGCGTGACCGAGCTTGCCAGCGGCGCCTATGTGGGGCGGGTGAGGGCGGATAGTGTAGCAGCGCGGGCAGGCATCGCGGCGGGCGATGTGATCGTATCGCTGGCGGGGCAGCCTGTGCGCTCCGCTGCCAGCCTGGAAACGTTGGTGGCGCGGGTTCCCAAGGGCCGCGCTGTGTCAGTCGAATATGTCCGCAATGGGCGGCGTTTGAACGCAACATTGGAGCTCTAGTAGCCATTGCGTGGCGATGGCCCAACGATAGGAGGGACCAGAATGTCGACCAAGGATGCCGCTCTGCAGGCGCTCAGCCAGGCTTTGCGTCTGGAGCAAGAGGGCCGCGCCTTTTATCTGCAGGCGGCCAAGGACACGGTGGATGAAAAGGGCCAGGCTATGTTCCAGTCGCTGGCCGACGATGAGGCCAAACATGCTGACATGATCCAGCGGCAGTTCCACGCTATCGAAGGCGGTGGCGACTATGTTCTGTTGCCCGATCTACAAGCCGTTGAGATCGACCTGGGGAAAAAGCTGTTCCCCCCCGATGCCGACGTCATTCGTAGCGCGGCAGATCAGGCCACCAACGAGCTCGAGGTGCTGCACCTGGCGCTCGGCAACGAGATCAAGAGCTATGATCTCTATTGCGAGGCGGCCAAGTCCACAGACGATGAGGCGGGGCGTGCCATGTACGCGTGGTTGGCCCAGGCCGAGATGGAGCACTTTGATCTGCTCATGAGCAACTGGGAATCCCTAACCGCCATGGGCGGCTGGGTCTAGCGACCCGCCAGACGGGTTGGAGAGGAGACATTCATGTCGACAGCCAAGAGCCTCGAGGTTCTCAAGCGAGGGATGAAGACCGAGCTCTGGGGTCAGCGCTTTTATCGCGAGGCCGTCGCTCGCACGCAGTCCGAGGACGGCAAGCGCGTGTTCCAGAGCCTGGTTGACGAAGAGGGCAAGCATCTCGATATCCTGCGAGGGCAATACGCCAGCCTATCCCAGCAGGGTGGTTGGGTTTCGCCCAGCCAAGCCCTGGAGATGGCGGAGGCGGCCGAATCCACGCGGATCTTTCCCGAAGCCGAGGATGTAGGGCAGCTCATCGCCGATGACACCACCGACTTGGGTGCCCTCGAGATGGCCATGGATTTCGAGCGACGCGGCTATGAGCAGTATATGGACAACGCCGAGGACGCTGATTCGCCCGAGGCGCAGGAGCTGTGGCGCTCCCTGGCGGACTGGGAGGACCAGCACTTTGCCTTTTTGCAAAAGAGTCACGACTTTTTGAGCAGCAACGGCACCTGGTACTTTGACGAAGAGGAGCTCCCCTTCTTTGAAGGCTGATAGGCGCCAAAGAATCGACGGCTCACGATGATCGGGACACTCATCAACGCTGCCGCCGTGCTTGTCGGCGGCGGCCTTGGTACGTGGTTGGGGCAGCGGCTCCCGCCACGGATCCGCGACACCGTGCAGAACGGCCTGGGCTTGGTGACCATGCTGACGGGCCTGCAGATGGCCTTGCAGACCGAGAACATCCTCATTACCATGGGGAGCTTGCTGGTAGGCGGCATCCTGGGCGAGTGGTGGCATCTGGATGAAGGGCTCACCAGGATGGGCGACCGCCTCAAGGCGCTGACGGCGCAACGTTTCGGGGCGGGGAGCTTGGGCCTTTTCACCGAGGGGTTCGTTACCGCGAGCCTGGTGTTCTGCGTGGGGCCGATGACGGTGCTTGGCTCGATTCAGGATGGCCTCACGGGCGACTATACCCTGCTGGCGATCAAATCCATGCTCGATGGCTTTGCCGCCCTGGTGTTCTCGTCGTCGATGGGCATCGGCGTGGTGTTCTCGGTGCTGACGATTCTGCTGTTCCAGGGGGCTATCACGTTGGGGGCTGGCGCGGTCCAGACGATCCTCACCGACGCCATGATCGCCGAGATGACAGCGGTCGGCGGCGTCATCATCATCGGTATTGCGCTGTTGTTGCTGGACCTCAAGCGGATCCGCATCGCCAGCTTTTTGCCGTCTTTGGCCATCGCTCCCGCCTTGGTTTGGCTGTTGACCGCCTTGGGCGTGGTCTGGTAGGGCAACTGGGAAGAGGATTGAGAAGGGGGTGTGGCCGCTGCCACCCCCCTTGGCGTTCGAACGAATGCTAGCCCTTGCTGGGGATATACTTGGAGATCTTTTGGGCCAGATTCACAATGGGCATGCTCTGGAGCCAGATGTGCCCAGGCCCCTTGAGCGTGGCCAGAAAGAGCCCCTCGCCCGAAAAGAGGGCGTTGGTGATTCCCTTGACGGTGGTGATGTCATAGTCCACGCTGGGCTCATACAGCGCAATGTGGCCTGGGTCGACCTGCATGACCTGCCCCGCGGCCAGGTCATAGTCGCGGACGTCTCCCGCGATCTCCAGGAACACGGTGCCTGGCCCGCTGATCTTTTGCAGGATAAAGCCTTCACCACCGAACAGGCCCGCGCCCAGCCGCTTGCGGAAATGCGTCTCCACGGAGACGCTCTCTTCGGCCGCCATAAAGGCGTCCTTTTGGCAGATCAGGCTTTGGCCAGAGCCAAGCTCGAACACCAGGATCCTGCCAGGCGCCTCTGGCGTAAAGGTGACCGTGGCGGATCCGCGATTGCAGCGGTACGACGTCATAAACAGCGATTCACCTGCCAGTTTGCGGCCGAGGCCCGCCATGAGGCCCCCGCGCGTGTTGGTGCTCATGGCAACGTCGCCTTGCATCCAGGCCATGCCACCTGACTCGGTAAAGACCGACTCGCCCGCTTCCAGATAGACGTCCACCGACGGCAGGACCGATCCGTTGATCTCGTAGCGCATGGTATTCCCTCCTCCGTGCCGTGACTGGCGGCGCACCCACGGCGGGCGGCCGCATTGACGGAGCGATTATAGGCAAGATGTCAGGCTCCGCAAGCGTATGGCGAGCCATCACGTGGATTGCTGGGCGGGCGACAAGAATGGACACTGCCAAGCCCTCGGCTTATACTAGCATCAGTGCTTACATGATCTGAGGATAGATATGGCCATTCTAGATATCGTCACGTCCGAGAACCCAGCCCTCCGAGAAAAGTCCAAGCGAGTGACCAGCTTTGGGTCGGGTCTGGAGAGCTTGGTGACCAGCATGTTCGAGACGCTGCACTCGGCTAACGGGCTGGGCCTAGCAGCTCCCCAGGTGGGGGTGCAGCAGCGCGTTTTCATCGTCGAGCTTCCCGAAGAGCTGGACGAAAAAGGTCAGGTGGAGCTTCCAGCCGAAAGCTATGTGCTCGTCAATCCCGAGATCGTCCGACGGCGGGGTGAGCAAGAGATGGTCGAGGGGTGCTTGTCGGTGCCAGGCTATCGCGGCATGGTCAAGCGCAACACCTATGTGGTGATCAAGGGGCAAGACCTGAAGGGGCGCAACGTGCGTTACCGCGCCGAGGGGCTCTTGGCTCAAGCCTTTCAGCACGAGCTGGACCATCTCGATGGTATCCTCTACATCGATCGCATCGAGAGCGCTGACAAGCTCTGGCAAATCCCTGTGGGGATGGAAGAGGTCGATGATGAGGACGAGGTCTAGTCAGCGTCGTCTTCAGCCAGCGGCGGGTCCTGGCCAGGAGCGCTAGGCAGGTTCAGGTGCTCGAGCAGCAGCTCAGCCCGCGGCAAGACTAGGTCGGCACCTGCCTTTTCCAGTTCGTCCCTCATGCCAAACCCCGAGAGCACAGCGATCGCATACGCGCCGGCGCGCTTGGCCGCGCGGACATCGGCGGTGGTGTCGCCCACCATCGCGCAGTCGCTGGGGGATACTCCCAACCGTTTGGCTGCCTTGAGCACAGGCTCGGGGTGGGGCTTCATTCGGATGACGTCCTGACGTGTGACCACGATCGGGAATAGCGCGTGCAGACCGGCCTGGCGCACAAAGGCCTCGGCCTCGGGTCGCGCGCGCGTGGTGACGACGGCCAGCAGGTAGCGACCTTGTAACGCCTCTAGCAGCTCGATCGACCCGGTCACCAGCTCAGACTCGCCTCGCGTGGCCACCCCCTTGGCGGCGCGCACCCGGTCTGTCAGCCCGAAAAAGCTGCTGCCGATTCCCACATGCTCCAGCGCCGACATGACATAGTTAGCCGGCGATTCGATGCCCATCACCAGGTGCCGCGCCAACGCCTGGGCATCTACACGCGGGATGAGACGTTCCAGCCAACGCAGCTTGTTTGCCAGCGTATCGGCCCAGCGGTTGTCCGTCTCGATGAGCGTGCCATCCAGGTCGAACAAGATCGCTTTGGGAGCGAGACCGGTCAACGTGGGGTCATGTGCGGCCTGCTGGCTCACTGGTCCTTTCACCTAGCCGAACCGCCGCGCCAGCTCGGCCAGCACGTCATCCCACGTGAGCCCCTTGGACGCCAGCATCACCAGTAGATGATAGATCAGGTCCGCCGTCTCGTAGACGAGGCGCTCGTCGCTTTCGAGGGCGCCAGCCACCACTACCTCGGCGGCCTCTTCGCCAACTTTTTTGAGGATCTTTTGTGGGCCGGCCTCGAACAGCGTGCAGGTATACGAGCCCTCGCGGGGAGCCTGCTTTCGATTCTCGATCACGCTACACAGTGCGGCGATGACATCTTGGGTCATGATCTCTCCTGCGCTCAGCCCAGGCGGCGGAAGAAACAGCTCATAGCTCCGGTATGGCAAGCTGGGCCCGCCGGCAATACCAACATCAGCAGGGTATCCGCGTCGCAATCCACCAGGATCTCTTGGATGCGTTGTAGGTTGCCAGAGGTCTCACCCTTGTGCCAGAGACATTGGCGGCTTCGGCTCCAGAACCAGGTCTCGCCGGTATCCAGGCAGCGCTCTAGCGAGGCGCGGTTCACCCAGGCGACCATCAGCACCTGCCGTGTGTTGGCATCCTGAACCACGGCCGGCAGCAGCCCGTCGGCGCTCCAACGCAGGGCCTCAAGGTCGACCGATCCCAGCGGGGCCACGTCCTTGCCCATGTCGCTCCTATGTCCTGACCGGCACGCCGCGCTCAGCCAGGTAACCCTTGACGTCGCTGACACGGTACTCTTGGTAATGAAACAGCGATGCCGCTAGGGCCGCGCTGGCCCGGCCGTCCGTCAGCACCTGGTAAAAGTGTTCCAGCGCTCCCGCGCCGCCCGAGGCGATGACCGGGATGGACACGGCCTCGGCCACTTGGCGGGTCAGCTCCAGGTCATAGCCATCCTTGGTGCCATCGCGATCCATACTGGTGAGCAGAATTTCGCCGGCACCGCGAGCTTCGACCTCCTGGGCCCAGGCCACGGCCTCCTTGCCCGTGCGAATCCGTCCGCCGCTGATAAACACCTCAAAGCGTCCGTCGTCACTGCGCTTGGCGTCGATGGCCACCACGATGCACTGGCTGCCGAAACGTTTGGCGCCCTCGTCGATTAGCTCTGGCGTGCGGATGGCCGCGCTGTTGATCGAGGTCTTGTCGGCGCCGGCCAGCAGCACTGCGCGCAGGTCGTCCACGTTGCGCAGGCCGCCACCCACCGTGAACGGAATGTTGACGACATCGGCCACGCGCCGCACCATGTCGGAGACGATGTCGCGGCTCTCGTGTGACGCGGTGATGTCGAGGAACACCAGCTCGTCGGCGCGCTCGTCGGAATAGATCTTGGCCTGTTCCACCGGATCGCCGGCGTCGCGCAGGTTCACAAAGTTGATGCCCTTGACGACGCGACCGTTCATGACGTCCAGGCAGGGGATGATCCGTTTGGCTAGCATATTATGCTCCTCGCTCGATGCGGTGGACCTCGGCCAACGCCTCGGTCAGGGTAAAGCGCTTTTCGTAAAGGGCCATGCCGACGATGACGCCCTCGATGCCGCAGGACGATTGCTGGGCCAGTGCGCGAATGTCGTCCAGCGAGCTCACGCCGCCAGACGCGATCACCGCCAGGCCGGATTCCTGGGCCAGGCGACGAGTGGCTTCTATATTGGGGCCGGCCAGGGTACCGTCGCGCTGGATATCCGTATAGACGATCCGCTCCACGCCGAGCCGGGCCATGCGCTGCGCCAGGTCCAGGGCATGGACGTCACTGGTCTCAAGCCAGCCATGGGTGGCCACGCGACCTTTGCGGGCGTCGATGCCGACGGCGATGCTTGCAGGGCCAAAACGGGCCAGCGCCTCCTCCACCACGTCTGGTTGGCGCACGGCGACCGTTCCCAGCACGACGCGCGCCACGCCGGCATTCAGCAGGCGGGCGGCATCATCAACGCTGCGCAAGCCCCCGCCGAACTGTACCGGCACTTTGATGCTGGCGAGGATGGCAGAGACGGCGGCCATGTTGGCCGCGGCGTGATCGCCCAGAGCCCCGTCCAGGTTTACCAGATGGAGCCATTCGGCGCCCTGCTCTTCCCAAGTCCGTGCCATGGCAGCTGGATCGGCGGCATAGACGCGTTCCCGGCTGGCCTGGCCCTGCACCAAGCGCACACAGCGTCCGTTACGGAGGTCGATGGCCGGATAGACGATCACGGCGCCTCCGTGGGGATGTCGGCCATCCGCGCAAAGTTGCGCAGGATCTGTTCGCCGATGTCCTGACTCTTCTCGGGGTGGAACTGGATGGCCGCGATGTTGCCGCTGACGACGGCCGAGACAAAGGCGTGGCCATAGTCGGTGTACGCGGCGACGACGCTGGCATCGTCGGCGTCGCAGAAATAAGAGTGCACAAAGTAGGCATAGCTGCCATCGGGCACGCCATGCCACAGCGGCGTGGCCAGCGTCTGGTGGATCTGGTTCCAGCCCATGTGGGGGATGGTTACCCCGGGGCCAAAGCGGCGCACGCGACCTGGCAAGATGCCGAGCCCGCGGTGCTCTCCCATCTCCTCGCCCACCTCGAACAGCACCTGCATGCCCACGCAGATCCCCAAAAAGGGCACCCCGTCGCGGAGGGCGGCTGCCAGGGGCGCGTCCAACCTATGGGATCGCAGGTTGGCCATGGCGTCGCCAAAGCTACCCACCCCGGGCAATACCAGGGCGCTGGCTCGCGCGATCTCGGCCGGATCGGCCGTCACGGTGGCGGGCACGCCCAGGCGGCGAAACGCCATGGTAACGTTGCGCAGATTGCCGGCGCCATAGTCGATGATGGTCAACATGCTAAAGGGTCCCCTTGGTCGAGGCCACACCGATACGGCGTGCGTCTCGAGCGACAGCCTGGCCCAGCGCTCGCCCCAGCGCCTTGAACACGGCTTCGATGATGTGATGGCTGTTGGCGCCATCCAGCAAGCGGACGTGCAAGGTGATGCCGGCATTGTGCGCCAGGGCCCGCAGGAACTCGGGCACCAGCTCGGTGTCAAAGGCGCCCACTTGGGCCGTCGGAATGTCTACGTGGTACACCAACAAGCCCCTGCCGGACAAGTCGAGGCTCACCGTGGCCAGAGCTTCGTCCATGGGCAAGGTGTGGCTGCCATACCGAACGATGCCGGCCTTGTCGGCGAGCGCCTGGGCCAGCGCCTGCCCCATGGCGATACCGACGTCCTCAACCGTGTGGTGGGCGTCAACCTCCAGGTCTCCCTGGCAGGCGATCTCCAGGTCGATTAGGCTGTGGGCCGCCACATGGCTCAGCATATGGTCGAAAAAGGGGACGCCCGTGGCGATCTGCCACCGCCCGCTGCCATCGAGGTCAAGCTGCACCCGAACACGGGTCTCGCGGGTCTCTCGTTCGATCAGGGCCGATCGTCGCTCCGCCATGCTGCCTCCTAGAGAGACTCAAGGGCCGCCAACACCGCATCGTTCTGGGCTGGCGTTCCCACCGTGATTCGCACGTGGCCTTGGAGTCGTCCTCCTTCGAAATAGCGTAGGAGAATGCCGCGTGCCTCCATGTGCGCTCGGAACTGATCCACCCCGACACCCTGCAACCGGCAAAGGTGATAGTTGGCCTGGCTGGGATAGGGGACCAGATGGGCTGATCTCGCCAGGGCCTTGGCCATGCGCTCGCGCTCGGCGACGATGGCCGCCACGCGATCGAGTGCGGCCTGCGGGTCCAGCAGCGTCGCCAAGGCCGCGGCCTGGGCGGGGCCGTTCACGTTGTAGGGCGACTTGAGCTTGAGCAGGAGCTCAGCCAGGCGAGGGGGACAGATGCTATAGCCAATGCGCATGCCGGCCAGTCCGGCCCACTTGCTAAAGGTGCGCAACACCACCAGGTTGTCGTGCTGGGCGACTTGAGCGGCGCGCGATGGCCCGCCAAACTCGACATATGCCTCATCGAGCACCACCAGCAGAGGCAGCGCCAACAGCCGCGCGAGCTGGTCGTCGGGCAGGGGGCCGCCGTCGGGGTTGTTGGGTGCTGCCAGTAACATGAT
>JAXGON010000003.1:0-157955 GCA_040767425.1 Anaerolineae bacterium
GCCCGAGGCGGCCATCTGTGTTTTCGATGCCAGCCGGCGTATTCCCACCCAGTTGGTGAACGGGTGCCTCTACCCGGGCGTCGTCTTTCGTGATGCTGGCTGCCGCCAGGGGGCCGGCTGGTCCAGCACGGCCGTGGTCTTTCAGCCGCCAGCTGGCGTCACCATGCCGCCACCGACCTTTTTGGACAATGTGGTCGTCGGCTGCTCCTATCTGATCAACATGCCCATCCTCAAGCCCCACGGTATCGCCGGGGTATCGCTGACCTTCAAGAACCACTTTGGCGACATCACCAACCCGTGGAATCTACATGACTATATCGGTCTGGATTGGAGGCTGTACCGGACCGACTATAACCCGCTGGTGGACATGTTCCGGAGCCCCCATCTCGGCGGCAAGACCGTGCTGGTCCTGGCCGACGCCCTGTTCGCCGCCAAGGGGTTCGAGGCCAAGCCCGCCACCTGGAGCACCTTTGGCAACCAGGTACCCAATAGCATCTTTCTCTCGGTCGATCCTGTGGCGATGGACTGCGTGCTGTGTGACTTTTTGGAGGCCGAGCTGGGGCTGCCGGCCGAATCCGACAACTATCTCGCGTTGGCCAGCCAGGCGGGCTTGGGAACCTATGAGCGAGGCAATCCCTGGGGCGGCGGGTATAGCGACATTCAGTATGTGCGCCTGACATAGTACGGGAACGGATCTGACGTGATTAAACGTCTGCTGCTGCTGACCGGACTTGCCATCGTGGCGGTCGTCTTGGCCCATGCCACCCAGTGGGTCTGGCTGGGCATGTTCTGGTGGACCGACCGCTACCTGCTGGTCTCTGTGCCCAACTATGACGCCGTGGGCACCCCCTCCTATCTGGCGGTGATCACCCTGCAAAAGGCCTGCTGCTTTGCGGTGCCGGCCTTTTTGTTTGCCACCGGCTTTTTCGTGGCCTATGCCCACCGTGGCAAGGGCGCCACGATCTGGAAGCTGGTCGGCAATCGGCTCAAGGCGCTGCTGATCCCCTATCTGATCTGGTCAATCGTCATCTTCCTGGGTGACTATGCTCAGGGGCAAAGCTACGCCCCGATAGAGTACGCGCGGCGGCTGTTGGTAGGCGAGGCTGTGCCAGCCTATTACTATGTCATCGTGCTGTGCCAGCTCTATATCGTGGCGCCGTTGCTGGTGCCCTTGGCAAGACAGCATGGCCGCTGGTTATTGCTGGCTTCAGCCGCCATCTTGCTAGCGGTCATCGGCTTGTTCTACTGGAAGCTGGGCGCGGTGATGGCTGGTCGCGAAAGCGCCACCGTCGAAGCGATCCTGACGCTCACTCCCAACCAATCACTCGCCCGCTGGTTGTTCTTTTTCGTGGGCGGACTCGTGGCTGGCTACAACCTCAGTCCGCTCAAGGCCTGGCTCAGCCGCCACCGCTGGCCCCTGTTGGCCGTCGCTGCTCTCTCGCTACCGCTGGCCGTCTGGGAGACCGAGTGGATCTTTCGCGTCACCGATATGGATTGGCGGGCCGGGATCTTTACGTTGACCGGCAGCCTGTATGCCATCACGGCCATTCTGGCGTTTCTCAGCTTTGAGGGCATGCAGCTGCCATTCGCCAAGGCCTTGTCGGCGTTGGGGGGCGCCACCTTTGGCATTTACCTGTTGCATACCACCGTGCTCGAGGTGACGGCCCGGGCCACCCAACGGTACGTTCCCCAGATCATGGCCTACCCGGTCCTGTTCCAGCTATTGCTGGCGGCCATCGCTGTGGGGGTGCCGTGGGTGATCATGCGCCTTGTGGCCAACTCGCCGGCCAGACGCTGGCATCGGTACCTGTTTGGATGACTGGTCTAGCGTTGAGCGCCGAGAAAGGGAGGCCAACCTTGGTTAGGCATTGGACCCAGCTCTATCGCTATCGCGATCTGCTGTGGCTCTGGACGCTGCGCGAGATCCAGATCCGCTACAAGCAGTCGCTCTTGGGCGTCGCCTGGGCGGTGCTGCAACCTCTGGTGCTGGCCATGGTCTTTACGGTCGTCTTCTCTCGGCTGGTGCGGGTCGACACGGGGAATATCCCCTATCCTCTCTTTTCCTATGTGGCACTGGTTCCCTGGACCTTTCTGACCACCTCGTTGAGCTTTGGGATCGCCAGCCTGGTCAACAATATGAACTTGGTCACCAAGATCTATTTCCCGCGCGAGATCCTGCCCCTGGCCAGCGTCGGCGCCGCCGCGGTGGATCTGGTCATCTCGGGAGTGATCGCCCTGGGCATGCTGCTGGCCTATGGCATCCCGCTCACCTGGGCGAGCGCGTGGATCATCCCACTGCTGGCGCTGCAGGTGGCCCTCACGGTCGCCATCGTGTTGGTGGGGTCAGCCCTGCTGGTCTTTTTCCGGGACGTCCGCTTTGTGGTGCCTCTGCTCACCCAGGTATGGATGTACGCCACGCCGGTGATCTACCCAGCATCCGTTGTGCCGGAGCGCTTTCGCTCACTCTACTTTTGGAACCCCATGGCGGGGATCATCGAGGGGTACCGCAGCGCCTTGCTGGAAGGGGCTCCGCCCGAGACCACGACGCTGGTCCGCGGCGCCGTCGCCACCCTCATCCTGCTCGTCGGGGGCTATCTATTCTTCAAGCGCGTCGAGCCAGTCTTTGCGGATCTGATATGAGCGATCTACCTGTTGGCACCGTCTCGTTCACAGGGGTATCCAAGCGCTACCGCCTGGGCAGCCTCGGCACGCTGCGCGGCACGCTGGCCGCCCTCAGCAACCGCGTGCACGGCGACGCCGCCCATGACCTCTGGGCCCTGCGCGATATCAGCTTTCACGTCGAGCCTGGCAGCGCCCTGGGGATCATCGGACCCAACGGCGCCGGCAAAACCACCGCGCTCAAGCTGCTTTCCAACATCACCCAGCCCACCGAGGGCCAGGTGGCGATCGCGGGGCGCGTCTCCTCCCTAATAGAGCTGGGTGCGGGCTTTCATCCCGAGCTGACCGGGCGCGAGAACATTTACCTGAACGGCGCCATCTTGGGGCTCAGCCGCGCCGAGATCCGCCGAAAGATCGATGAGATCATTGCCTTTTCCGAGCTGGAGCGGTTCATCGACACGCCGGTCAAGCGCTACTCGTCCGGCATGTACGTCCGACTGGGCTTTGCCGTGGCGGCCCACGCCGAGCCCGACGTGCTCTTGGTGGACGAAGTGCTGGCCGTGGGCGACGCCAGCTTTCGGCAGCGCTGCATCGAACACATGCACACGCTGCAACAGCGGGGGACCACCATCCTCTTTGTGTCGCACAACATGCACCTGGTACGCAGCATGTGCACCACGGCGCTCCTGCTCGTAGGGGGGCGCATCCAGGCGCATGGTGGCGTGGAAGAGGTGTCAGTAGCCTATGAGAGCGCCATGCTAACCGCCGACGGGTACCGCGCGACCTCGCAGGCTCCGGATCCCGCCGCTGCGTCGTCGAACGGACAGATTGTGCTCACCTCGGTCCAGGTCTCGTCCGTAACCAGCCATGACACTCATGACCTGCCCAACGATCGCCCGGCGACTGTGCGGATCGGCTACCGAGTGGGACGGCCGCAGCGCATCGGGCGGATCGACGTGCGGACTTTTCGCTCGGATGGCACCCTCTGCAGCGCCATCGATTCGCTGGGCACAGACGGGCACGATCGCCGCTTCCTGGATCTGTCCGGCAGTGGCGCCATCGAGGTGTGCTATGACCCGCTACAGCTCACCGTCGGGCGATACCACGTGCTCGTTCAGATCACGGACCCCAGCGACTCGTTGGTCATCGCCTCCGGGCAATCGCCGCCTTTTGGCGTCCGCGAGGCATACACCGTGCCAGAGCCGGGGCTATACATGCCGAGGGTGGCCTGGAGCCATCACCGGGAGGCTGACCCCTAGCCTGCGCCTGAGTGTACAGCCAAAGTACCGTGGGAGCACGGCCAGCAGGCTAGGTGGAAGGCGGCAGATGATCGCACCGGTGCTCCCGCGCTAGAGGGGGGCTGGCAGCTCCGAGCTTTGGCGGGAGAGATGCGAGGAGGAGAGCATCATGAGGATCAGCGATTTCCGCGAGGAGAGGAACGACGCCCGCTACCGGGCCACGGCAACCGTCACCTGGGAGGACTGTGGCCGTCCACCGCAGCAGGTCTTTTTTGAGACCGACCGCGAGCATGCCCCCTACCTCTGGTGCAACCCCCACGCGTTCCTCGTTGCCGGTGTGATGCCAGCCATGCGATACGGCGAGCGGCGCGTTGCGCTGGACGCCCAAGCCTGCCCAGAGCTAGTCGTCGGGCTGCAGACGGCTATGCGTTGGTTACGCAGGTGGTACGGAGAGTCTCACCAACCCGTGGTGATCGAGACGCTGCCCGGGATCCCCCAATTGCCCTCCGACGCCGATCGACGCGCGGCGATGTTCCTCTCGGGCGGGCTCGATTCGTTGGCGGTGCTTTGGTTCAACCGCACCACCTATCCGCTGGACCATCCCAACGCCTACCAAACCGGCATCCTGGTGCATGGGTTCGACATCGGCGCCTTTCAGGGCGGCGATCAAGAGACCGCCAAGTTCGAGCAGGCCATGCGCGCCGTAAAGCCGATCGCCGAGGACGTGCAACTGCCATTGGTTCCGGTCTATACCAACGTCCGCCACCTGGCCGACGAGGTCGACTTCTGGATGCACGATTTCCACGCCGCTGCCCTCTCCTCGGTGGCCCACGCCTTTTCCCGGTCATTATGCTCTGTCGCCATCTCTTCAACGGCGACCATCGAGTGCCTTCACGCCTGGGGATCACACCCCTTGCTGGATCCCTGCTACAGCAGCGCCGACTTGCGACCACGATGGCGTGCATCTGTCGCGGCTGGACAAGGCCAAGCCGCTGGGCCAGTGGACGTGGGCCGTGGTGCAGGGGGTACGCGTCTGCTGCACCAACCCGGCCGACGCGCTCAACTGCGGTCGCTGCGAAAAGTGCATCCGCACCATGCTCGAGCTCATGGTCGCCGGCAAGCTGGACCAATCCCGCGCCTTTCCAACCAAGACGATCACTCCCGAGGAGATCAGCGCTCTGCCGATCGCTGCTCCGTACATAGATGCGCAATGGCAGGATCTGGTGGCGCCACTGAGAGAGATGGGGCGCGCAGACCTGGCCCAGGCCATCGAGGAGCGGTCGGCCCGCTACCGCAAGCACCTAGCCTGGGAGGAGGAGCGCGACTGGAAGGGCACGGTGAAGCGCTTTGACCGGCGCTTTCTCGGGAGCGGCATGTTCAAGGCGTACAAGGCCCTTCGCTCCGGATGGCAGAGGACCCTATGGCCATGATGGCACAACGGCCCGTGACCAAGCCACCTACGCCCACCGAACGGTGCGCCGAGCGACCGGAGCCGCGCCGATGAGGGGTCTGGGGCGACTGGGCCGGCTTTCACGGCTCATCCGGCGATCGTTCGCGCCCCCAGCGGTCATCCTGCTCTATCATCGCGTCGCCGAGGTCGCAGCCGACCCGGAGCAGGTGACGGTATCGCCGGCGCGCTTTGCCGAGCACCTGGAGGTGATCCGTCAGACCTGCTACCCTATGCACCTGCTGGATATGGTGGCTGCCATGCGCCGACGGGCCATCCCGCGAGGGGCGGTAGCATTGACGTTCGATGACGGTTTCGTGGACTTTTTTCAGGAGGCCTATCCGTTGCTCTGGGCGGCGGACATCCCAGCGACGGTTTTCGTTATCAGCGGCGAGGTAGCCCCCTCGCAACGGGCTCTCGCGGCGGCGGCGTCACCGCCACAAGAGCCACGCATCATGCACGCCGACGAACTACGCTCGTTAACGCGCGGGGGCTTGATCGAGGTCGGGTCTCACAGCATCACCCATCCCGTGCTAGCATCGCTGTCGCGCGAGCAGCAACGACAAGAGATCAGCGGCAGCCGGGCGCAGCTCGAAGGCCTAACGGGCACGCCGATCAGGACGTTTGCCTATCCCTACGGGCGCAGACGTGACTATACCGAAGAGACGGCCGGACTGGTGCGTGAGGCTGGATACGAGGCGGCCTGTGCCGCCACCCCGGGCTGCGTCGAGCGGGGGGCCGATCCCTTTGCTTTGCCGCGCTACTGGATCAACGACTGGGACCGCGAGACGTTCGCTCACCATCTGGAACGCACTTTTCGCTGGTAGAGGTGGACCATGGCGTCCAAGGACATGAGCGGCCTTAACAGCACCCGCCCAGGAGCAAAAGCCGAGCCATGAACATCGGAGCGATCGGCTGGTGGAGCTATGCAAACCAAGGCGACCTGGCCATATTGGCGGCTTTGCGCCAGGGGCTGGCGTCCCACACCGTGGTGCCTATTGACACCGGGTTCGCGGCCACCCCTGACGCGATCTATCGGCTCAACCGCCTCGACTATGTGTTGCTAGGCGGCGGCACGCTCATCGCCGATCGACCAACCCCTCCCTTTGATACGTTCGAGCGTTGGATGGATGATCTCGCCTGCCCCCTAGGCATAGTGGGCCTCGGGGTCGATCCCGTCCAGCCGACGCACTGGCCGACTGTCGAGGCCATGCTCGATCGAGCTCGCTTCTGGTACGTGCGCGATCACCAGTCTCGCCACCATCTGCGTGACCATCCCAAGGTGCAGGTAGCCCCTGACCTAAGTCTTTCGCGGCCGCTGCCCGTCCGGCCGATCGCGCACGAGCCGCTCGACGCGCGCCCGCTCTGCGGGGTCAACCTTCGCCGCGGACTAGCCGTCGGGCTGGATCCAGACCCGTGGGTGGCGGCCATCCGGCGGCTGCCGCTCCGTCTCGTGGCCATTCCCATGTCGCCCTATGCCTCGTTCGACGAGCGAGCCCTCCTGCGCCAACTCGATCCCGAGGTTACGCCCCGGTTCGATGCAGACCTCTATCAGCAGGCCGATCTGGTGATCGGTACCGCCTACCACGCCGTGCTCTTTGCAGTCCAGGCCGGGGTGCCGGTCATCGCCATCGGTTATGCGCCCAAGGTGGACCAGTTCATGCAAGAGAACGGCCTAGGGCGCTGGCTGATCCGGCCCGACGAGCCGGACAAGCTGGCCTCTCGCGTTGAGGAGCTCTTGAGAGAGCATGCGTCGGTGGCCGCCGACCTGGTTCAGATACGAGACCGGTTACAGCAGGAGGCCCGTACCGCTCTGGAGCATGTGCATCAGACCATCAGCGCCAGCGGGCCCCGCGTGTCCAGATCCGGCCCCCGCGTCACCATCGCCGTCATCGGGTCCGACGACGCCCGCGCCGATCGCCGGACGCTGGCCTCTTGCGTCCGCCAGACCTATGGCAACGTGCAGGTGCTGTTGGTGGATGCCAACCCTCCCGACAACGTCGCCATCCGGCTACAGCGCACGCTGGCGCGCTCCTCGGGCGAATACCTGGGCTGGATCGGCGCCAGCGAAAAGCTGGCCGCCGATACCATAGACTGTCTGGCCAGCCGCCTGACGGCCGACCCCGAGCTCGACGTGATCTATGCCGACTATCAGGCCCTCGATAGTGAGGGTCTGCCAGTGGGCCAGCACGTCGTGCCCGACGCCGGCAAGCTGTACCGCCGCGACGTGGTCGGGCCCTGCTTCCTGATGCGGCGGCGCCTGCTGCGCACCCTAGCCCAGATCCCCCATGAGACGCCCTTGCTGGCCTATGGCCTGTGGTTAGCGGCACAGCCCACACACAAGCTGGCACCTTTCCACGCGCCGCTGTGCCGTTCGTCGCGGCCGGTCACTTCGCCGGCCTATATGGCAAAGGAACGGGCGACCCGCCGGATCTGGCGACAAACCCAGCCGGCTCTGTGGCAAGCCGCCTGGCAGGTCATCGACTCGCGTTTGGGCGAGCGGCTGTTGGTACAGCCCTTGGCGTGGCTGTGCCGTACCTTGGGCAGGAGCAGCCATGCCTAGCCACGACGAGCGCACGCAACTCACGGTAAGTGTCATCATCCCTACCTACAACCGCGTGGGCTATCTGCGCGAGGCCTTGGACAGCGTGCTGGCCCAGACGGCAGCGCCAGCCGAGATCCTGGTGGTAGACGACGGCTCCACCGACGGCACCGCTGAGGCTGTGGCGACCTATGGCCCGCCAGTCCGATACCTCCGCCACCTACAGAACCTAGGCGTGGCGGCAGCCCGAAACACCGGCCTGGAGGCCGCTCGGAGCGATCTCATCGCTTGGCTCGACTCGGATGATCTGTGGGAGCCCACCTTTCTGGCGCGGACCACGTCGCTCTTGGCCGTGGATGCGTCCCTGGACGGCGTCTATACCGGCCTGACAACCATCACAGGCGATGGGGCGGTGCTCAGCCACACCGTCCGGGTTGAGCCCGCCGAGGAACTCCATGAGGCCCTGGTACGCGACAGCTTTTTGGCCACCGCCTCGCTGGTCGTGTACAAGCGCTGCTATGACGCGGTGGGAGGCTTTGACCCCGCCCTGCGCATCTGTGAGGACTATGACATGTGGCTGCGCCTGGCCCAGGCGTTTCACCTGGTAGGCATTGCGGAACCGCTGGTGCGGATCCGCGTACACGCCACCAACACCATGGCGGACGTCAAGGCCCTGTCGGCCGCGCGGATGGCCGTCGCCGTAAAGCACGCTGATGAGCTACAGGGCTCTCCCGACGACTCCTTTGCCCGACGGGCCCGCGGTTATGCGCTGCGCGCCATCGCCCTGCGTCACCTGGAGGCAGGCCTGGCGCAAGAGGCCTGGCGCCTGTTCGAGCAGGCCGTTGAGCTGTACCCCGCGATGCTGGGGCGCCTGGATACCTGCTATGAGCTGGCCTGTGCCGACCAGCCGCGTGGTCGCCGCGGCGACGCCGCCTCGCTGGATATTGCCGCGGCAGGCGACGCGTTGCTGCGCCAGATGGGCGAGCTGCTAGATCGCGCTTCACCCACCGTCGCGGCCTGGCGAGCGCCAGCCCTCGCGAACGCCCACCTGGCCTTGGCCATGCTCTGGGATCAAGCCGGCGGCTGGGCAGCGGCCCGACGCCACCTCTGGCACGCTCTCTGGCACAACCCGCGGCTGGCCTGGGAGCGTGGTGTGGCCCGGCGCTTGGTCAAGCTCCACGCCGTCCCCAAGCTAACGCGCCTGCTCCGACCAGCGCAGCCGCGTAACGGAGATCTGCCATGAGGAATGCCCTGGTCGTCGGCGGTAGCGGGTTCATCGGGCAACACCTGGTGCATCTGCTCCTCTCTCGCGGCTATCGCGTGACGGTGTACGACCGAGCACCCCGGCGGCACCATGTGAACGCCGAGGACGTGTTCCAATACGTTCAAGGCGAGATCGGGAACCAGGCGCTGCTGCGAGAGCAGCTCGCTGGAATCGATGTGGTATTCCACTTTGCCTGCACCACCATTCCCAAGACCTCCAACGACGAGCCGGCCTTTGACGTCGAGTCCAACGTCGTCCCCAGCATCGGCATCCTGGCCGAGTGCGTGCGGGCCGGCGTCGAGCGCGTGGTATTCATCTCGTCGGGCGGGACGGTCTATGGCATCCCCAAGGCCCTGCCCGTCCGCGAGGACCACCCCACGGTGCCGATCTGCTCCTATGGCATTACCAAGCTGATGATCGAGCACTATCTGGCGCTGTTCCGGCATCTCTATGGCCTCCGATACAGCATCATCCGGCCGTCGAACCCTTACGGCGAGGGACAGAACTATTACGGGCAACAAGGCGCCGTGACCGTCTTTCTGGGGCGCATCGCCATGGGCCAGCCCATCGAGATCTGGGGCGACGGGTCGGTGGTACGAGACTATTTCTACGTCGGCGATCTGGCCCGCGCTTGCCTCCAGGCGGCTGAGACGGACATCCCAGACCTGGTTGCCAACGTGGGCAGCGGCCAGGGGCTTTCTTTGCGGGAGCTCTTGGCGGTCATCCGGGAGAGCATCGGCGTCGAGTTCGCGGTCCACTATAGCGAAGCGCGGCCGTTCGACGTTCCGTACCTGGTGCTAGACATCGATAGAGCCCGTCGGCTCCTCTCGTGGGAGCCCCAGGTGCCCCTGGCCGACGGCATCCAGCGCACCTGGGAGTGGGTGTGCCGGCACGTGCAAGCCGAGGACAGCCAATCATGACCGGGAGGCACGGCCGATGAAGCTGCTCTTTGTAACCAACTTTTACCCGCCACATCACCTGGGCGGGTACGAGTTGCTCTGCCATGAGGTCGCCCAACAGCTGGAGCAGCGAGGCCATCGGGTCGCGGTACTCGCCAGCAGCTTTCAGGCCACGCCCGACGAGCAGGAACCGGGTATCCGCCGTACGCTGCGACTGGAGAGCGACATCCATTACTACCATCCCCGCCGCTTGCTCTCCTATCGACGGGATCTGGCGGCCAACCGAGCCGCCGTAATCGGGGCGTTGGCCCAGGAGCGCCCCGAGGCGATCGTCGTATGGGGGATGTGGAACCTATCGCGGCTGGTGTCCCACAGCCTGGAAGAAATCGCGGGCCCCAAGGTGGTCTACTACCTATCGGACCAATGGCCGGCCAACCCCAGCGCCCATCGGCAGTACTGGGAGGGAACGGCGACCAGCCCGGCCGGTCGTCTTTTCAAGCGCGTGCTGCGCACGCCGGCCCGTTGGCTTGCGCCCGCGGCTTGGAGCCCTCCAGCATTGGAGTTTCGGCACGCCCTGGTCTGCAGCCGCACGCTGAGGGAGCAGTTGGTCGCGGCCGGCGTGCCCGTTGCCCATGCCCAAGTACTCTACCATGGGATCGACCCGCGGCCGTACCGGGAAGCCGCCCAAAGCCGACCAGCGCCGCCCGATGGCGGCTACCGCGTGGCCTTTGTGGGCACGCTGGCCGCTCACAAAGGAGCCCACACGGCCGTGGAGGCCTTCACCATCTTGGCCAGAGAGGCCCCCACGTTACCCCTGTCGCTCTCGATCCTCGGGTCGGGACATCCCGACTATGAGACCCGCCTGAGGCGGCTGGTCGCCGAAGGCGGCATCGGTGACAGCGTCGTGTTCCACGCTCCCATCCCCCGTGCCGAGCTGCCGGCCTTCCTAGCACGCCACGACGCGCTGGTGATGCCCTCGGTCTACGAGGAGCCGCAGGCGCGCATCTCACAGGAGGCCATGGCGGCCGACCTCGTGCTGCTGGCCACACCCACGGGCGGCACCAAAGAGATCCTGGAGGACGGCGTCAACGGCCTGGCCTTTGCGCCCGAGGACGCGCGCGGGCTGGCCGCCCAGCTCCAACGCGTCGCTACCGACGCAGAGTTGGGCCGACGTCTCCGGGCGGCGGCGTGGGACACCGTCTCGCAGCACTTTACCATCGGGCGGATGATCGACGAGTTCGAGCGAGTCCTCGAGCGGGTGATCCGGGAGGGAGACGCCGCAGAGTGACCAGATGCTCCTAGAGGAGGCCGCAGCATGACGGATGACCCGCTCTACCAGGCCCTGCTCCCGAGGCTCACCGCCGCGTGGCGCCCCCTGGACGACCGCCCCGAGGAGACGCCCGCGTCGACCGTGCGGGCCCTCTGGTTCCGAGCTGCGGGCGATCCGCGCTGCGTCCAGCGCTGCGACGATCCGTTACCGCCGCTGGGGAACGACGAGCGAGCACAGCTGCACGAACTAGTGCGTCAGCGCATAGCCGGCGTCCCGCTGGCCCATCTCACCGGGCGCCAGTCCTTTATGGGGATCGAGCTGCAGACCGGGCCCGCAGCGTTGATCCCGCGTCAGGAGACCGAGATCCTGGGCTATGGGGCCCTGGGCCTCTTGGAGGGCATCGTCAGCGCCGAACAGCGGGCCACCGTAATCGACCTTTGCACGGGGTGCGGCAACCTGGCGGTGGCGCTGGCGCACCACCAGCCCGCCTGCCACGTGTATGCTAGCGATCTCTCGAGCGAGGCCATGGCCCTGGCTTGCACCAACGTCGAGCGCCTCGGGCTAGAGTCTCGTGTCAGCCTGGTGGCGGGCGACCTGTTTGCCCCCCTGGAGGGGCTCGTCCCACCCGAGAGCGCCGACCTAGTGGTGTGCAACCCACCCTATATCGCCACCCAGCACATTGCCGCGATGCCCGACGAGATCCACGGCCACGAACCCCACCTGGCCTTTGACGGCGGCCCCTTTGGCGTATCCGTGCTGCTACGCCTGATCAGCGATGCACCGCGCTTTTTGCGGGCCGGCGGTTGGCTCTGCTTTGAAGTCGGACTAGGACAGGGTGATCTGATTCAGCGCCGCCTGCAGCGCCATCCGGCGTATGGTGCCATCGAGGGGCTGAAGGATGGCGAGGGACAGGTCCGCGCCCTGCTGGCTCAACGTGCCTAGCCGGGCCACTCCGCCCATGCGGCCGCACCGAGCCGGCGAGGATCGCAACCACCAATTTGCGCGCTGAAATCGGTTGTCGTATTCTCATTTAACATTTCACCTTCCGTCAAGATAGAGTGAAATCGTTTCGAAGCCGCCAACCCCGGAAGTGCCCCTGGCCAGCTTGACGAGAAGGCTCTGCCTGGAGCAATCGTCAGCGAACAGCCAGGCCGCGACATCGCCGCCCCCACCTCACCGCCGGGACCCGGCCTGCATGCGTACCCAGGCTCTAACGCCGACAAGGAGGGTTCTTGTGGGTATGGAACCGATCCCGAACAGACGTGCCATGGCAGCCGGGTGCGGCCTCGCATGCTAACGCGGCGACGGCTCGCCCGACGCCCCTTTTGTGCAGCGGCGCGGTTAGGTGTCGTGCTGATGGCCATGCTCGCCTTGCTGGCCATGTTGCCTGTCGCGGCCCACGCCCAGGCGCCGCTGGTACCCGTCGTACACGCTCCTTACAACGCCCCTGGACACGAGGCAGCCGTCTTTTGGTTCGGCCGGGTGACCTCTCAGGAGAACTATGCCGACGTGCGGCTCGGCTACTTTGACGATCGGCTCTATGTGCACCTCAGCATCATAGACCGCCGCCTCTGGTTCGATACGACGCCCTCCCCCACCGACCTCACCGACTGGGACGCCATCTCGCTCTATCTGAGCGCAGATCCCACCTCCCCCTTGGAGGGCAGCCACCGCTTTGACGCGCAGTTCTCCTTCCCAGGCGATCGTGCGGCATACCAGGCAGCCTATCGTTGGCAGGCCGGGGCCTGGTCGCCCGCGGCTGTCGCGTTCGAGACGGTGACGGGCCTGAGCGGCGATCCCAACACCTCACGAGACGGCCGCGGCTGGACCATCGTCACCTATGTGCCCTTTGCCAGCCTCGGCCTCGACGGGCCGCCCGCGCCGGGCACCCTGTGGCGCATCGGCCTCGTCCTGCATGATCGCGACGACAGCGCGGGGACGCCCTTGGCCAAGCAAGTCTGGCCGACGGGCATGAGCAGCACCAACCCGGCCACCTGGGCCGAGCTCTCCTTTGGTGCGCCTCCCGCCTACACCCCGCCTGATGCCAACCCTGGCGGTGTAGTCACCATTCGCCACGGTCAGAACGGCGCAACGGTGGTAGATGCGCATGTCGGCGGGAGCGTCGTGTGTGGAGGAATCCCTGACTGGGAGCTCTTCGCGAGATGGGGCGAGCTAAACTACTCGGGGGAACCGTTTCTCAACGCACAGAACCTCGGCCACATTAGCGAGTGGCCCTGCTTCTCCAAGGTCTACATTACCTTTCCGCTGGACGCGCTTCCTCAGGACAAGGTGATGCTGACCGCGGAGTTGACGATGTACCAGTTCGGCAACGCTGGAGCCTACGAGAATCCTTCCGATCCCCAGCCAGAGCCATCGTTAATTCAGGTCGCCACTGTGGACCAAGGCTGGGAGGAGACATCGATCACGTGGAATAACGCGCCTCCAGCCGTGGAGAACATTACGACCCTGCGGGTTGATCCACTCGAGCCTTCACCGCCGTGGCCCGGCATTCCTATTGGTCCGGGCGTTCCACGTGTTTGGGATGTGAGCTCCGCAGTTGCTGAAGCCTATGCAGACAACAAGCCTGTCCAACTAGCCCTCTACTCACCATCCTGGGAGTTTCACAGTGGCAAGTATTTCCGGAGCTCAGATTTCCTGGACATCCCAGGCCGCCCTACCCTGACGGTCACCTGGGGCGAGCCAGCCGCCCAGATCGCCAAGGAGGCCGACCGAGCCGGAGCCGATCGCGGCGAGGCCGTGGCCTATACGCTGGGATTTCACGGCACGGGAGATGCCCTGGTCATGACAGACACACTGCCAAGCGGCGTCGATTGGGTGGGCGACCTGGCGGCCTCGGGCACCGCCGCCCAGCCGGTCTACGATGCGGGCTCCCGTCGCATCACCTGGCAGGGAAGCCCGACCCAGGGCCAACCGGTGGAGATTACCTATTCGGTACTAGTCAGCGTATGGGGCCAGGAGCGGCTCACCAATACGGCCCAGTTGAGCGATGGGCAGGGCAGTAGCAGCGTCGCCAGTATGACGGTCCTGGCCAACCCCAACCGTTGTTTCCTGCCGTTGGTCATGCGCCAACGATGAGACCGATGATAGTAGAGGCGACATGATGGGTTTCTCAAGAGCATGGTCGCGATCCGCTCTGGTGCGGGGCAGCCTGGCCCTGATCATGTTACTGGTTGGCCTGGGCGGTGCCGACGTAGCGCGCGCCGAGCGACCAGCAGAGGCGTTGGCCGCAGAGCCGTCGGCCACCGTCGAGAGCGGCGTCGGCGAGCTGGCCGCAGCGGAGATCCTCTCTTCCACCAGCTGGCCCATGGTTGCCGCCAACCCGCAGCGCACCTCGTGGAACGCGGTGGAGGTGCGGGGCACCCTTCGGCCCGTCTGGTACCGGATGATCGACGCCTACATCCCACCCAAAGTGCAGGTGATCGCCGCCGGGGGACTGCTCTACGTCTCCACGGCGGCGGGCCTGTACGCCTTCCATGCCGATACAGGCGCCACGGCGTGGGTGTACCCGACAGACATGCCCCTGGGCAACTCGCCGACGATCTATGGCGGCGTCGCCTATGTAGCTGGTTATGACCGGTGGGTGCACGCCATCAACGCGGCCACGGGCGCCGGCATCTGGACCTTTCAGGCCGGCGCGGGATTCGACAGCAACCCTCTGGTGCTAGAGCTGAACGGGCGCACCCTCGTTTACCTGGGTTGCCGTGATGGCAGGATGTACGCCATCGAGGACCACGGGAACTACGCGTCACTGGCCTGGTCCTATGCGACCGACGGGCCCATCAGCTATTCTGCGGCCTATAGCGACGGCAACGTCTATGTGGCGTCCGATGACTCGCACGCCTATGCCCTGGACGCCTTAACCGGTGGCCTGGTGTGGCAGTCGGCCAAGCTCCCGGGCGCGGGGTTCCAGGCCTGGTGGCCGGTGATCTACCAAGAGCCCGCCAGCGGCGCCGACCTGGTCTTGCTGGCTGGTAGCGACAACTACCGGGCCTTTTTGGCGCCAGGCATGGGCAACGACATGCACCTGCGAGATCTCTGGGACGTCTTCCCGAACCGAGACACCGAGCCCAAAGGCACCCCCTTTGGCACCCGTACCGGCGAGTCGGTCAACGCCTCGCGCGTTCTCCAGTATCTGGAGACCAAACCTTGGCGCCGGACCTTTTTCGTGCTCAATCGTATTAACGGCGCAGAGCTCACCAGCGACTTTGACCACGACGGCGCACCCGAGTACGCCCCCATCCTCTGGTTCGGCACCCACAGCGGCAACCGCTACCCCGCCGTCATCGCCTCCAATGGCACGGCCTACCAGTCCGCGGCCTACATGTCTGATCCGTACATCGCTGGGGGCCACCTGATCGGCTGGCGTCCGGGCAGTAACGCCATCACTACCCCCAGCGCTCGCTGGGGAGCAGCCGACGAACCGATGGCCTACTCGGCTGGTGGCACCCTGCTCTACTGGAACACCTGCAACGATCGGGCCGCTGGATCCATCGATCTCAGCATCACCAACACCCGGTTCTATCCCACACCGATACCCTATGACTCGAACCGGGAGTGGCTCTATTTCGCTTACAACTTGCATACCCTGATCCCTGGGTATAACGCGCTGTACGAGGGGGTCAGCGCCACCGACTATACCCTCAATAGCGTCTACCGCGCCTCCATCGCCAGCGGGAACGGCGTCTATGGGCAGCACGGCCATCAGAACCCACCCATTCCCTACAATGGCCGCGTCTACATGCATCGCTCCAACGCGCTGATCGCCTTTGGCAACTATCAAGGGACACCGACCCAATTGCCCATGGCGACCCGCGTGACCGCGCCCAGCTCTGGAACGACCCTCGGGCCGTTGGAGCTGAGGGAGCGTCTGGAGGCCGAGGTGCAAAAGATGCTGGATGCCGGGCACCTTCGGCCCGGTTACCGTAGTCATGGCCTGCTGGATAACAGCACCCGCGCACAAATCGGCGATCTCTTGATCGACTACTGGCACGCGCCAACAGACACCCTCTATGCGCTCGCTATTGCCTTGCCCTACCTCTCGGATGACCTCCAGGCCGCGGTGCGCAGCTATATGCAGCAAGAGTACGCCGCCTTTCCTCCCTACCAGGTCAGTCACGTGGGGTGGCGAGACGGCACCGCCCGAGAGCCGTACGACCTGCCCCGTGAAGTCGAGCTGGATCGGGCTAACTATGGGCCGCAGGCGGGCAACTTTAGCTACGCCGGTTGGACCTGGCCCCCCACTATGTTCTATGGGCTATGGAAATACGCCGAGGTGTTCGGGGGCGCCGGAAGCATCTTCGCGGCCAGCCGCTCCAGGCTGGAGAGCCCCCCGTCTGACGCCTATCTGATCGAGTATCCCTACGTGCTAAATGCCTACGTCGCCGGTTATATCGGCTATCTGGAGCTAGAAGCGCTAGCGGGACAGGCCGAATCCAGTAACGTACGCACCACGCTGAACCGGTTGCTGGCCCTGCGGGCGAACAACTTTGACAAAGACATTCCCGCGACCATGACGGGGAACAGCCGCTCCCTCAGCGTGGCCCGCAACTTTATGTGGTTGGTGCCCGAGCTGGGCCAGCATCTGCGTGACAGCATCCTGCCTGAGGTGCAAGCGGCGGTCGACGAGTACGTGGAGGTGGCCCCCTACTGGTTCGTGGCCGACCACGACACGGCTCACGGCGAATCGGCCACCCAGATTTTTTACGACTATCACGCCATGTTCCTGGCCAAGGCCTACATCCTGCAGGAGCCAGCCCAAGAGTTGGCTCGCTACCTAGACGTGCCCGCCGTGCAGGTGGGCGACCTGTTCTACATCCAGAACCTGGTGGCCGCGCTGGAGGCGGGAGCGTTCCACCCCCTACAAAAGTCGGTGAGCCCTGCCAGCGGCCGGCAGGGCGATACGCTCACCTACACCTTAAACCTGACCGGCAACGGTGACCTGCTGACGCTGCTAGATCATCTGCCCACGGGCGTCAGCGCGCCTTTTGGCATCGTCGCGGAGGGCACGTCCGTGGCGCCCAATTACCAGAGCGGCCTGCACCAACTCACCTGGAGCGATACCGTGCCCGAGTGGCAGGACGTGACCATCCGCTTCCAGGTCACCATCACTACCGCCGAGACGCGAAAGCTGGCCAACACCGCAACGCTGCAGCACGATGCTCAAGGCACGCTGCGTAGCGCCTCCGCGACCGCCATCGCCAACCCACGGCGCATCTATCTCGCTTCGATTCAAAGGTTCGACTAGCGCCATAGACGCCACCGCCTCTCAGCGTTCCCGTGAATCCACGCTCGATCGGAGCCCCTCTGCCAGAACTCGCATCTGGCAGAGGGGTTCCATCCGAAATACGTTAACCGAACTGATACCAACCGCCAGTGCCTTTTGGCCGCCGTTCGGGACATAATAGGTGAGAGCGTCTCGGTCCCCCCGGCGCGTGAGCGCTGCTCCAGATTCCGTCTAGGCCTCGCCAACTAGCGGGAAACGCGAGGGTTCGCTCGCAACTGGGAGAGCGAGCAACGCCCGATCTTCTCGGCGCCTTGTGGGAGGGGTCGTCAAGGGAGCCCTTATGCGTGACATGGTGCAGCCAGCCAACAATTGGTCGCCAAGGGCTTGCTTTGAGCACCGCATCGCTGGGGGACGCGCTCCGGGCAAGTCGCCCGTTGTTTCCCGGGGGCGATCGCTACCTGCTCTGGACAATTCATCGTTGCGGTCCTCGCAACGACGCGCACCCGAGAGACGCCGTCCACTGTGGTGGATCGGAGCCTCGGGAGTTGGGAGGACAAGTGTCCGAGGTCACCCTGTCCCACACCAGGACGCGGTGGTGGGCTTTGCAGGTTTCGGAACGACGCATCCTGCTGATGCTCATCGACCTGCTGGCCATTAGCTGCGCCCTTGGCGTTGCCGTATGGGTGCGCATCCCCGGCGTTAGCGAGTCGTACGATAGCTGGCGTCCCTTTTTCCTGGACCAGCTCCGCTGGTGGCTCCTCCTATGGGCCCTTTGGCTCCCGGCGTCCCTCATCGCCGGCTGCTATGACCTGCGCATCGCCGCCTCGGTGCCCACCAGCGCGGTATACACCGCCGCTTGCGCGCTGGGCGTGGCGGTGCTCTACCTGCTCGTACCCTGGATATCCGCGCCGCTCACCTGGTCGCGCTTGGCCTGGTTCATTTTCGCCGGTCTCTCCATGGGCAGCGTGGCGCTCTGGCGCGTCATCTATGCCACGCTGCTGGCACAAGACGCGTTCTCACGACGAGCGCTGGTCGTGGGCGCATCTGAGACTGGGGCCGCCCTGGCCAAAGCTGTGGACGATGCCGGCAAGGCCTCGGGCATCGAGCTGGTCGGCTTCCTGGACGATCACGCTATCTGGGGGCAAAAGATCGAGGGCCGTCCAGTGGTGGCGGGCAGTGAGCAACTGCTCTCCATCGCGCGCCTGCGCGGTGTCGACGAGATCGTGGTGGCGGTAGGCGCCAGCGGAGAGATCAGCCAGGAGCTCTTTCAGGCGCTGGTCCGCTGCTGGCAGCATGGGTTGAGCATCGTCTCGATGCCGATGTTCTACGAAGAGGTCGCCGGCGCGATCCCACTGGAGCACGTCGGGCGCGACATATTTGTCCTCGTAGACCACCATCACGGCCTAGAGCTGCGCGTCTGGGACCTGATCCGCCGCATCGCCGACATTGTGGTGGGGCTCGCGGGATTGCTGATCAGCGCACCCTTCCTGCCGATCATCGCCCTGGCCATCCATCTCGACAGCCCGGGACCCACGTTCTACACCCAAGAGCGCGTCGGCCAGGGCGGGCGGCGCTTTCGTCGGTCAAGCTCCGCTCCATGGTGCCAAACGCCGAGGCCGCCGGAAGCTGCATGGGCCCAGGTGGACGATCCTCGCCAGTCACCCGGGTGGGTCGGTTCATCCGCTGGGCCGCACCCGCATCGACGAGCTGCCCCAGCCTGGAACGTGCTCAAGGGCGAGATGACGCTCATCGGGCCTCGCCCCGAGCGCCCCGAGTTTGTGCAGGAGCTGGACGAGCTTTTGCCCTACTATGCCATCCGCCACTCGATCAAGCCCGATCACCGGCTGGGCCCAGGTACGTTATCGCTATGGCAACTGCGTCGACGACGCTCGCATGAAGCTGCAATACGACCTCTACTATGTCAAGCGCCGCGGTCCCGTGCTGGACGTCCTCATCGCCCTGACCACGCTACGGGTCATGGTGACCATGCGAGGCACCCAGCATGGACACCGTCGGCGAACGTAACGCCCGCGCAGAGCAAGCCAGCGTGCCCGAGCGGCGAGCCCTGAGCGGCTCGCCCTCCCTGTACCTGCGGCGTCAGGCGGATAACGGGTGGCGCTACCTGCTGGAGCAGACCCTCCAGGCGCTGCTGGGATGGGTGCCGGGGCTGGTTGGCATCGGGCTGCGCGCTCTCGGTTACCGGGATGATCCGGCGGACCTCGCGGCCATCGAATCCGGGCGAGGCTGCGCTTTGCCAACCACCTCAAGCTGGGCGCGGGAGCCTATCTCGACCATGGCGTGTATGTGCACGCCTGCCCCGGGGGCGTAACCGTCGGAGCAGGCAGCTTGGTGATGCACGGCGCCGTCCTGCATGTGTACAACTTCCGAGGCCTTCCTCACGCCGGCATCGCGATCGGCCGTGACAGCCTGCTGGGCGGAGTATACCGTGGTGAGGGGCCAAGGCGGCGTCAGCATCGGTGATCGCGTCTACACCCTCACCCATGGTGCAGATCATGGCGGTGAACCACCGCCTTTGACGATCCCAGTCGCCCTTTGTGGAGCAGGCCCTCACGGCGGGAGGGAATCGTCATCGAGGATGATGTCTGGATCGGCTCTGGGGCGGTGATCACCGACGGCGTGCGGATCGGGCAGGGTGCCGTCGTCGCCGCCGGGCGCGGTGGTGACCACGGACGTGCCCCCACACGTTGGTGGGGGAGTGCCCGCCCGCGTGATCCGCCCGATCGATGGAACAAGGGGCACGGGATCGCGACCGTGTACTTTGGCAGATCGGCAAGGCTGATCGGCGGCTACGCCCGGCCTGGCTGCCCTAGTCCTTCTGGCAAAGGCCAAACGCACGAGGTGAGACCATGACGACGCTATCCGTGGTCATTCCCGCTCTGAACGAACAGGACGGCATCGCCGCCATCGTACGGCGCGTACTGGACGTTCGTCCCAACCTTGGCCGCTGCGCGGCGTGGCCGACCTTGAGCTCATCGTCGTGGATGATGGCTCCAGCGACGACACGCCCCAGATCGTGGCCGGTTCCCCAGAGGTCGATGCTGCGCCATCCCCAGAACCGCGGCTATGGCGGCCCTCAAGACGCCTTGCCGCCGCCACGGGCGAGCTGATCGGCTTTCTTGATGCCGACGGAACCTATCCGCCAGAGCTGTTCCCGTCGCTGGTCACCGAGGCCCTCAACGGTGCCGATCTGGTGGTTGGGTCGCGCCGCTCCGCCGCCGCCAGCCAGATGCCGCCCTGCGTCGCCTGGGCAACCTGATCTGGTCCAATCTTGGTCAGCGTCCTATGCACCGCTGTCGCGTGGTGGATCCCGCCAGCGGTATGCGCGTGTTCCGCGCGACGGCCTTTTGAGCAGCTTGGCCTCTGCTGGACGGCCTGAACTTTACCCCGGATGAGCACCGAGCCATCAGCGAGGGGTTGGGCTAGTTGAGCATCCCCATCCCCTATGAGGAACGGGCGGGGCGCTCCGGCAAACGGTCAAGGATGGGGCCCTGTTCTTGCGCACCATCATCTGGATATCGCTGGCCTACAATCCAGCCTGCATCCTAGCGAGCGGGCCTGCTGGGCTGCATCGTGGCGGCGGCCATCGGCGTCGCCGTCATCATAGCGCGACTCCAGGGGGTGACCGTCCTTGGGCCGCTGGGCGTCGCCAGCTTGTTCGTGGCCGTGGTGGCGGGCATCATCGGCATCGATTTGATGGCCCTGGGCTCCACGTTCAACTATCTCGTCTCGCTCTTTCATCGGAAGCCGATTCAACGATGTCTCTTTGGGCGCCCCTTGTTCAGGGCGCCGGTCGATCGGCACTTTTGGTGGATGGGGGCTCTGCTGCTGCTCTTGGGCACCGGCCTAGCCATCATGAGCTTGGCGCTAGGCCTCCAGGGTTGGGCCATCGAGCGGCTCTGGCTCTACCTCTTGGCCGGCGTCATGTTGATCCTCGTGGGGGTTCAGCTAGGCCTCTTCTGGGTGATCATCCGCGTGCTGGACGAGCTGCGTGAGCGCCAGCTCGCGATGCAGGCCAACCACGGGCTTGCCTCATGATGGCCGCCGCACGGCACCCCAATCGAGGCACGGGTATCCGCCAGGTGCCCACACGATCTGCAGCGCCCCTGGCCGACGCTCTTGTCATGCGCCACGATGCCATCGCCGAGGGGCTGGACGTTCTCTTTGTAAACCCACCCGCGCCCGATGGCGGCATCTGGATCCGATCGCAGCACCGAGTGGGAAGGCGCTCTCGCGAGGGCATGATCTGGCCCCAGGTTAGCCTGGCACAGATGGCCGCCCTCTTTGCCGATCTTGACGTCGGCGTGGTGGACGCCATTCCCCACCGTATGACCTGGCCTGCCTTTGCCGAGATACTTGAGGAGCGGCAGCCTCGCTATTATGTCACCCAGGTCACGGCCCCCACGCTCCGCAACGACATGTACGGCGTGTTCCTGGCCAAGGCTCTGGGAGCAACCACCATCGCCTTTGGCACGCACGTCACCCCGCTGCCCGAGGCGACCATGCGCGACTTTCCAGCGCTGGATTACGTCCTGCGGGGCGAGCCCGAGCTGACCCTGCGCGAGCTGGTGGACACGCTCGACCATGCCGAGACGAGCGACGGCGAACCTACGTCCTACTGGCCAGCCCTCCAGCCCCAGCAGGCGGCCCAGATGCACCGCCTCTATGCCGATGCTGATCCCGCCTGGGAGCCAGCCTGGACGCAGGGCGGGACGCGAGACCAGCAGCTCACCCGCATCAAGGGGCTGGTCTGGCGCAGGCAGGGCCAAATCTGCATCAACCCAGACCGCCCGCTGATCAGCAACCTGGATGACCTGCCACTTCCGCGGCACGACCTGCTGCCGCTCCAGCGCTACCGCGCCCCGCTGGTGGGCGGCCCCTATACCTTTGTGGTGACCAGCCGCGGTTGCCCTGGGCACTGCCGTTTTTGCATCAAGCATGTCTCCTACGGCGAGTCGGTTCGCTTCCGCTCACCAGAGCACGTCCTGGCCGAGATCGAGCAGATTACCCGTTTGGGCGTGCGCGACGTCCATATGTACGCTGACCTGTTCACGGTGAGCCGCGAGCACGTCATGGGGATATGCGAGGGCTTGCAGCGCCTGGAGCGGCCGATCCGCTGGACCTGCAACAGCCGCGTGGACTTTTGCGACCAAGAGATGCTTCAGACCATGGCCCGCGCCGGGTGCTGGATGATCTCATGGGGCATCGAATCCGGCGACCCGGACATGCTTCGTCGCATGCGCAAGGGCACCACCCTGGAGGCGATCGAGCAGGCCGTCCGGTGGTCGCGAGAAGCCGGCATCAAGAACTGGGGCTACTTTATCATCGGTCTCCCCGGCGAGACCGAAGCGTCCATCCGACGCACCATCGACCTGGCCAAGCGACTCCCGCTGGACCTGGCCCTCTTTCATATCGCCGCGCCGCATCCGGGCACGCCCTTCTTTTTCGAGGTAGTGGAGAACGGTTGGTTTCGACCGGGAACTCAGTGGGAGGCCGTGGACATGGACCGCTCCACCGTCCTCGACTATCCCAACCTATCGGCCGAGGAGCTGGTTCAGTGGGCCCAACGCGCCTTTCGCGAATGGGCGCTGCGTCCCGGTCCGCTCTGGACCTATCTCAAGATGGTGGCAACCAGCCCATCTTTGTGGCGGACCGCCGCCGAGATCGGGTTAGAGAGCCTGGGCTGGGCCAAGGGATGATGGTGCCGACCATGGGTGAGCAGATGACGGCAAAGCGATGGGCGGCGGCTCTGGAGCGAACCGAGCTTTGCTTGGCGCTGCTGGCCGTCGGGCTGGCGTTTGCCGCCGGCGAGCGCATCCCGCAGATGGCCGCTGTGCTGGGACCCACTCTGGTGGCGCTGCTGGGCCTTTTGTGGGGGGCGGGCTGGATGCTCAACGGCACCCGTCCCCGCATCCCCCCACTCACCGTGCCGGTGCTTCTGTTTCTACTCTCGGCGGGCATCGGGCTCTGGGCCAGCTATGACCGCGAAACGGCGTGGCCCATCTTTGGCCTGATCCTCTGTGGCACCGGCCTCTTCTGGGCCGCGGCGCGGAGCGCAACCCCCACCCGGCTCTATGCTGTGCTGGCGGCTATGGGGCTGCTGACGACCTGCCTGGCGATCGGGTTCCTGGCGGGCGACCCCTGGGCCACCCATGACGTCAAGGTGCCTTTGCTGGCAGACTTCGGGAGCCGCGTGGCACGCTATTTTCCGAGGCCCGTCGCTGCGACCATGAACCCCAACTGGGCCGGCGGCCTGTTGGCGGCGTCGCTGCCCTGGTTCGTGCCCCTGCTGGCTTTGGAGCCAGGCCCACTCGCCAACCGACCCCGTCTACGCTGGATGCGCTGGCCACTGGTGGTGGGTTGGAGCCTAGGCATCGGCATCGTCATGCTTGGTCTGGTGGTGAGCGCGTCGCGGGGAGCTTGGCTGGCGACGTTGGCTACCGGATCAGCGTGGGCCATCTGGCGCCTCTCCCGCAAGCACAACCTGAAACACCGTCTGGGCATGTTGGGGCTGGCCGGCGGCATCGTCGCACTCGCGGCGGTCGGGGTCGGCAGCCTTATCTGGACCCGCCAGTGGCCCGGGGCGCAGGCTCTGGCTAGCCGCGTCGCGATTTACCGGTTTCTGCCGACACTGGCCCGCGACTATGCCTATACCGGGGCTGGCCTGACCGGCTTTGACATGCAGTTCTCGACCTATGCTCTGCTGATCCACGTCGGCTACCTGACCTACGGCCACACCATGCTGCTGGACATCCTGATCGCCCAGGGCATCCTTGGCTTGGCAAGCTATGCCGCCGCGGTGATTGGTAGCGTGCTCCTCGCCAGCCGCGTCATACGGCAGACGCGCGAACCGCTGGCGCTGGCGGCCGAGGCAGCCTTGGCCAGCCTCACCATTCTCCTGCTGCACAGCCTGGTCGATGATGTCTTTTACCAGGGCCGCGGGCTGCTGCTGCTCTGGGTGCCGATGGCCACGCTGGCCGCGCTCTCTAGCATGGCCGGGCCGGTGGGATCGCCGACCCCGATGGTAGCCCCGTCTCGCGTGGGTCAGATGGCCCTCCTGGCGGTGGGCGTGGTCGTGATGGCGTTCCTGGGCATGCGATGGCGATCGATCCTGGCCGGCATCCACGCCAACCTAGGCGCCGTGGCCCAGGCCAAGGTCGAGCTGGCGGCCTACGATCCCGAGGCCCGCCCCTGGCTTAGCTTGGACGCGATTCGCAACGAGGAGGATCTTGGCCCGGCGATCGAGCAGTTTGAGCGTGCCCTAGCTTACGACTCCGCGCAGCTCACCGCGCGCCAGCGGTTGGCTGGCATCCACTTGGCAAGGGGCCAGGCCGCCCAAGCCCGCACCCATATGGATCAAACCTGGCAGGCTGGACATCGCGATCCGACCACCCGGCTGCTCTACGGCGACGCGTTGGTTGCCACGGGTGACGCCGTTGGGGCCGCCCAGGCGATCGGCGGCCAGCCTCGAGCGGCCGACCGCCTGCTGCTCCAGGCGTGGGATCGCTATTGGGAACAGGAGCGGTGGCAGGAGGCCCATGCCGCCTGGGAGGCCGTCCTGTTGATCGAGCCCAAGCACCAGCACGCGGCCTACTGGGCCGACCAGGCGCGCCAGCGGTTGGCGACGCCATGATAGCAGGTACACCGTGAACCCACAGGCTCCCCCTCGAAAGTGGCCTCAAAGCGATACGCGACGCTGGAAAGCGACCGCTCTCCTCATCATCCTGCTTGCCGCCCTCGCCGCACCAGTCCAGGGCCAAGCGCCCGCTCAGGAGTGGTCCTTTACCACCAACCTGTCGCGCTCGGGCTCGGCAGCCGATCCGGTCTTGGTGTTGGGGCCCGAAGGAACCATGCAAGCCTTCTGGTGGGATCGTTTCGACGGGCTGATGACGGCCGCTATGGACGGGATCGCCTGGCAGGCGGCCACTCCTGCCAACCTGTTGGTTCCCGATCCCAGAGCCATCGCACCGGTGAATGTTGAGGAGCCGCCTGCCCTCATCCCCATCGGCATGATGCCACAGATGGTGGCCGATGGCCAAGGGAACGTACACGCCTTTTGGCTGGTCGAGCGCGGCGGATTCGCCGCCCGCACGACCGACCCTGTGCCGGCAGCCCCCTCGCTGGCCCACGCCAGTTCGCCCATGGGAGCGTTGGAATGGTCGCAAGCGGAGCTTCTCGTCGAAGGCGCCTTGACCTGGCGAGTCTTTGCGGATCCCGACGGCGGCCTGCACCTGGCCTATATTCGGACTCTGCACAGCGAGGATCAGCCGGCCGGAGTTTACTACACCCGGCTGGATGGCGAAACGCTCCAGTGGGAGACGCCACGCCTGGCTCAAGCCAGCATCTATGCCCGGCTGCTCAGCGCCGATGAGGCGCGAGTGGCGGGTGTGGCCAATGGGACTGGGACGGTGGTACTGGCCTGGTGCGACCCTCGGATGGGAGAGCCGACCTATCTTTGCTCCAGTGACAGCGGCGAGACATGGCGCACCGCCGCTGCTCCCCTGGAGCATGCCAGCCATCCAGCCCTGGCCTATCTCGGCCCCGGCCGCCTGGTTGCCATCTGGCAGGTAGGGCTCAGCGACAACCAGGTCTCTCATTACCAGCAGGTCTCGACCGACGCCGGGCTAACCTGGGGCGAACCGAGGTGGGTTCCCCGCGAGGCCGCCCGCTATGGCGCGCCAGCGCTCCGCCAAGCGGGGTGGGCTGGCGATGCGTGGCTCGTCTCTGGCGAGGGTGGACCCTATCTTTCGCTCTGTCGCTGGCGCCCCGATCCGTCAGCCGATGCAGGCCAGGGTGAATGGTCGTTGGCCAACACGGTGGCCATCAACATCCACGATATCGAGACCGAGCGGACCGTCTCGCTGGAAGAACTCCAGATGGCGGTAGACGACCACTGGCTGCACGTGGTCGGACGGGGCCAGGATGGCGAGGTGTGGGCCATGCGGCGCGAGACCAGCGGCATCGCCTGGGCATTCTCCTCCGATACTCCTTGGACCGAACCGCTCGCCATCTGGGAGGACAATGCGGGAGCCGACATGCCGGCCTTGGTAGGCGACGCCGACGGCACGGTCCACGCCTGGTGGATCGCCGCGGCCGACGTGGGGCGATCCGGCGTCGCTCTCTGGTACGCGCAGCGAACGGGAGACGAGTGGTCACCCGCCGCCGCCATCTTTGCCCTAGAGGAGCAGGCCCAGCATCCCACGGCGACGTTGGTCGAGGGCCGCGTGCATCTGCTGTGGACCTCGGGACGGGTCGGCACCATCGGGCATAGCAGCGTCTTTCAGGATCGGGCCGCGACGGCCTCCGAATGGACGACGGTCCGACGGCTGCCCCTGCCCACCGAGGCTGGCGGAGCATCCTCTCCCCAGCTAGTAGCCGACGGCGAGGGCGGACTACATGCAATCTACTCCGTCCCCCTCAACGAGAGCCGCGGCATCTACTATGTGCACTCGGAAGATGGAGGCAGCAGTTGGTCCGATCCAATCGCAGTGGTCCACGCCGCCGAGGCGGGCTGGCCCAGCGTGGATACGCCCGATCTGGCCATCGCAGGGGACGGCTCGCTGTGGGCAACCTGGATCAAGGTGCCGTTGACCGACGGGCACGGCGAGGCCGTCTACCTGGCGCGCTCTACCGACGGCGGCGCCACTTGGTCGCCGCCCTTGCTGGTCTTCGAGGGGCCGTGTTCGGAGCCACGCCTGGCCCTCTCGGGCCCAGCGGACCTCCATCTCTTCTGGGTCGATGAAACCGATGCGCGGGTCTGGTCCTACCGCCAATCGGCCGACGGCGGGGCCACCTGGACCCCCATCGAGACGGTGCCCGGCATGAGCGGCCTTCGTGGCTCGCCCGACCTGGCCTATGATGCCGGTGGCTTCGTTTACTTGATGGGCGTCAGCTACGAGGCCAGCGATGGCTGGTTGATGCGACATGCCTCGTGGGACGCGGACAGCTCGGCATGGTCCGACGTAGGGCGGTTTCGGCTCAGTGCCCTATACCAACCCCGCGGAGGCGTCTCTTTGGCCCTGTTGCCAGAGCGCGGTCAGCTGCACGCCCTGCTGACAGCCAAGAGCCCCGATGCTAATGCCGAGCCAGCTCTGCTCCATGCCTACCGGGCTGTCACACCCACCGAGCCGTACCGCCCCGTCGTCGTTCGCTCAGTGGCGAGCGAGATCGAGCCGGCCGAATCGACAGAACCTGCGCCCCCACCCACCGCCTGGGTGGCCATCGAACCGGCCCCCGCCGCCGCGTCGGGCATCTCCCTGGGGCCGTTCTTCCTGCCGATGACCGGCGTGTTGGGCATTGTGGTAGCGGCGGTGATAGTCCTGGTAGTTGCCCTGGTTCACAGCCTGCGGCCTGGCCGGCACTGGCGGTCTTGGACGCGGTCGCGATGACCACATCGATTCCTGGAGCGGCGATGGAGAGCATCAGCGCCCGGCAATCCAGCCCGCAGCGGAGCAGGACCACGCGGTCGCTGACGGCGACATGGCGCAAGGTCACCCTGCTCCTGGCGGCCGTTGGGTTGCTGTCGGCGCCGATCCCTCTGTTGGCCCAGGGAGAGACTGTGGCGGTGGACGCGCCGGCCATTACCTGGTCGGCGCCGACCAACCTATCGCAATCCTCGCGCAGCTCAGCCTATCCCACCATCGCGGCGGACCAACGCGGGTGGGTTCACGTCTTTTGGAGCCAGGACATGGTTGGGATGCCTATGCGCGAGGGCGACCTGCCCACCATCGGCAACGCTATCGCCTACACTCGTTGGGACGGCCACCGCTGGACCCAGCCAGTCGATGTGGTGTCAGTTCCTGACGAGGCGCTGGCCGGCTTTCCAGAGGTAGCGCTGGACGCCGACGACAACCTGCACCTGGTGTGGATCGGGCAGAGCACGGTCTACTATAGCCGCGCCCCAGCCCAGGAAGCCGCCTCCACGCACGCCTGGATCAGCCCAGTGGCGGTGGCGCAAGGCAACCTTCCCCGCACCCATCCGGTCGACGTGGCCGTCGACCGGGGCGGGGTGATCCATGTGCTGCTGGCGGATAACAGCTTTGAGGGCGCCGCCCGCAGCACGCGATCGCTGGACGGCGGCGCGTCTTGGCGGCCGCTGCAGGACATCTCGGCCCCCTCCGACCCGCTAGAAACCGGGGTCGCGCGCGTGCAGCTCGCCGTCGACGCGCTGGACCGTCTACACGCCACCTGGCAGACCAACCAGGCCGAAGGGTATGGACAGGCCGTCTACTATGCTCGCAGCGTGGACGGGGGCCAGACCTGGAACACTCCGCAACGCTTTGGCTACCGTGACCCGGGCGAGATCTTTGTCGAGTACCTCACGCTGGCCAGCCGCGGCAACGACGAGCTGCACTCTTTCTATGTCGATGGAACCGGCATCGGGCGCTGGCATCGTATCTCCACGGATGGCGGCGAAACGTGGAGCACCGCGCAGCATATCATCACCGACTTGGAGGGGGTGAACGGCTATATGGCGCCGGTGGTGGATGGCGCCGGCCGGCTTCACCTGATGATCAACATGCGAACCCGCGCCGAGCAGGCGGTAGGCATCTATCACGCCACCTGGCTGGACGGGAACTGGTCGGCCGTCCGGGCGGTCGATGACAGCAGCCCTGCCGCTCCATCGGCCCACGCCGCCGTAGCCACCGTGCGGCTTGGCTGTGAGATTCATGTAGCCTACGTGCAGCTGGCCGGCGGTGAGATCTGGCATGTTCGTGGCACCATCTCAGACGTCGAGCCACAGCCAACCATCGGCGCGGCGGCGGGAGCTCTGGCTCCGCTACCCACCGTCGCCGTGCCTACACCGCCGTTTGACGCCATCGAGCCTACTGCCGTAGCGCGGCTCTCCCTGCCCGCAGAAGCAGAGGCTCCCGGAGGGCGATTGGTCTGGGTAGTGGGGCTCATGACGGCGGCAGCGTTGGTCGTGGGCGTGTCCTGGCGCCGGCTTGCGGGAGCGCAGAGACGATGACGACCGCTAAGGCGCAACTGCCGAAAGGGGGCGCATGCGCATCCTGTTCGTGACCAGCCACTATGCTCCATCGCCGCATGGCGGGGGGTATGGCCAACTCTGCGAAGAGGTGGCCAATGGCCTGCATGCCCGCGGCCATCAGGTGGCGGTGCTCACCAGCACCTATGGCGCACAGGATGGTGATCTACACCCGTACCCGGTCATGCGACGCCTGTCCATCGATCCCGACTGGCACAGTGCTCGCAGCGCGGCCTGGCAGTTCTGGCTGCAGCGACGCGGTCGAGAGCGACGAGCCCTCGGCGCCCTGCGTGACGTTGTTGCCTCCTTCTATCCGGACGCCATCTACGTCTGGGATGCCGTCGGCCTGCCCCGCGAGCTGCTCCGCGAGGCCGAGGACAGATCCGGCGTGCCAACCGCCTACTACCTCGCCAACTATGCGCCCGAGTTGGCGGACGAGTACCAGGCCTACTGGCAGGCCGCCCCGAGCTCTCCCCTGGCTCGCCTGCTGAAGCGGCCCGTTGCTTCTCTGGCCCTGGCTGCCCTGCGACGCGAAGGCAAGCCGGTGCCAGTCCGCTACCAAGAGACCGCCTGTGTCAGCGACTATGTGCGGCAGCGACTGCACGCTCAAGGTCTCATCGGGGCCGGCTCGGTGGTGATCCACAATGGTGTCGACCTGGCGGCCTTTGGCCGATCCGACGGTGGGGAGACATCCGCCCTAACGCGGCCGCTGCGCTGCCTGGTGGCTGGCCGAGTGGACCCGGAAAAGGGTGTTCATACGGTGGTACAAGCCCTCGGCCTGCTGGCGCAGCATCACGCCCCGCACCTAGCCACCTTGACCATCCTCGGCGATGGGCCAGCGGCCTATGGCGCGTCTCTGCGCAGAGCCGTGAGCCTCCAGGGGATGGACGCCATCGTGCAGCTCCGCCCCGGGATCCCCCGCGCCCAGATGCCCAGCATCCTTGAGGGACACGATACCCTGATCCTCGCTTCCGAGTACGCCGAGCCGCTGGCTCGGGCGGCCCAAGAGGCCATGGCCATGGGGCTCCTAGTGGTGGGCACCATCACCGGCGGCAGTGGCGAGCTGTTGGTCCACGAGCAGACCGGTCTGGCCTTTGACGCTGGAGACCCTGCCTCATTGGCCCAGCAGATCGAGCGAGCCGCAAAGAACCCCGAGCTAGCCCGCCGCCTGGCAAGGGCGGGCAGAGACGCCGTGCGTGAGCGGTTCGATATCGGCCGCACGGTGCTTGAGACCGAGCGCTACCTGCAAGACCTGGTGGACGGCAAGCCGGCTGTTGATGTCGCTGGTACCCACAACGACACGCCCAGCGAGGCAGCATGAGAATCTTGGCGGTCTGCACCTGGTGTCCCTACCCACCCAACAACGGGTCACGCATTCGCACGTACCATCTCCTTCGGGCGCTAGCCCGCCAGCACGAAGTCGATGCGGTGGCGTTCTGCCCCGATGACGACCCATCCCGGTGGCCCACGCCCATCCCAGGCCTGGAGCGCGTTCACCTGGATCCCGTGGCCGATGACCCGTTCCGGTATGTTTCGGCGCCCAGTTGGGTCAAGTTCGTCTCACCCGTGCCGCTCTGCTTTGTCCCCAGCCGCCGGTTCGGGCGGGCGGCGCGCCAACGTGCGCACCGCCCGTATGACGCCGTGGTGGCGATGAACACGCCAGCGGCATGGCCCGCCCTTCGCGCCGCCAAGGCCGCGCGCGTGCTGGACGTGGATTCGGCCCTGTGCTTTTTGATGCGCGATCGGCATCTGCAGGGCGAGGATGGCCGCCTGCGCACCCGCATCAGTTGGTGGAAGGCTGAACAAGCCGAGGGCTGGTTGATGCAGCGCTTTGATACCTGCACCTTTACCACCATACGAGAGGCCGACTTTATGCGCCATGTGGTGCGCCATAGCGACTGCCAGGTGCGCGTCATCCCCAACGGTGTCGACTGCGACCATTACCGCCCGTCGAACGCCCCACGGGTGCCCGCCCAACTGATCTATACTGGAGCGCTGACGTATAGCGCCAACTATGACGCCATGCGCCATTTTACCGATAGCATCTACCCGCTAATCCGCGATAAAGAGCCTGAGGCGTCCTTGGTGATCACGGGCTCACACAAGGGCGTGGACCTGTCGCGGCTTTCCCTGGATTCCAGCGTGCGCCTGACCGGCTATGTGGACGATGTCCGCCCATGGGTGCAAGCGAGCCGCGTATGCGTCGTTCCGCTGCGTCAAGGCGGTGGCACCAGAATAAAGATCCTCGAGGCCATGGCGTTGGGCACTCCAGTGGTTGCCACGTCCAAAGGGATGGAGGGGCTGGACGTCATCGCCGAAGAGCACCTCTTGGTGGCGGACGAGCCGGCCGACTTTGCCCGGCAGACGGTGCGCCTGCTGCGCGACGACGCCCTGGCCCAAGGCCTCGCCGAGCGGGCGCGCCAGCTAGTCGTTGAGCGCTATGAGTGGCGTGCCATCGGCCACGACTTTGTTGACCTGGTGGAAGAGGCGGTGGGGCGGCATCAGAGGGGATCGGCATGACCGACGCCCGGCAGCAGGGTTCCGAGCGAAACCACTGGACCTCTATGGCGGTGGTGGCCGCGACGCTATTCGCCGCCACCCTGCTGGGGATGTATCCGCGGCATCTCTACCTGCTGGCCGCGGGGGCCGTGCCGGTAGGGTTGGCACTCCTGTGGCGACCCTATTGGGCGCTGGCGCTCCTGATCATCACGGCGATGTTGGTCCCGGTAGAGTTCGGCACCGGCACCGCTGTGGCCATCAACGGCGCCGTGATGATGGTACCCGCCGCCCTGGCGGTCTGGATCATCGACATGGCGCGGCGCCGTGGCCTGGCTTGGACATCAGCGGCCGCCAACCGCCCCCTGGCGCTGTTCCTGCTCGCCGGAGTCGTCTCTCTGGTCGCTGGCAACATGTTCTGGGATCCGGCGGTTCCCCGCCCCGCCAACCTGGTCGTGGTACAGTGGGCACAGTGGGGCATGTTCGCCCTGTCTGGTCTCGCTTTTTGGTTGATGGGCAATATGGTCGAGGACGAGGAGGCCTTGCGGGTCCTCACCTGGCTCTTTTTGGGGATCGGCGGCACCATGGCGCTCCTGCGAACCATCCGCTGGTTCTGGCCCCTAGGTTGGTCGATCGGCACCATGGGCCTCTACCGCGCGCCCTTTTGGGTGCTGCTGGCCAGCATGGCAGGGGGCCAACTATTTCATAACCGTGATCTCAAGGCTGGCCAACGCGCGTTCCTCATCTGTGTACTGGTGGCCGTGCTTTACTATGCGGGGGTCATGGAGCGTCGTTCCACCTCTACCTGGGTGGGAGTGGCCCTAGCGCTGGGGCTGCTGCTCTGGATGCGTTTCCCCAAGGTGGGGTGGGGAGGACTGGTGCTGCTATTGCTGGCGGCCCCCATGGTGGGAACACTGATTTATGAGTTCGCGGGCGGGGCCGCCAAGTGGGACGAGAGTGGGGGGTCGCGCCTGGTGCTCATCGGCCGCGTAGTAGGGGTCGCCATGCGCAACCCCATCACCGGCTTGGGCCCGGCCTCGTACCGATCCTACGCCGCTGTCGAGCCGCTCGCGTACCAAGGCGCCCTCTGGCTCGACCCGCTGGTCAGTTCGCACAACAACTATGCCGACCTATTCGCCCATGTGGGCTTGCTCGGGTTGGGTCTCTTTGCGTGGTTCATCATCGCCCTGGCGCGGCTGAACGCCCGCCTCTGTCGCACCTACGAGAGCGGCTTTCTACGGGGCTATGTCTGCGGGGTGGCCGCGTCGCTGGGGGCCAGCCTCGTCATCATGCTGCTGGCAGACTGGGTGCTGCCCTTTGTCTACAACATCGGCTTTGAGGGCTTTCAGGCCAGCGTCCTGCTGTGGTTGTTCTGGGGCGGTCTGGTGGCAATCTCTCAGTGGACCCCAACGGGAGCGACATGACCGATCTATCGATCGTGATCGTCAACTGGAACACGTCGGCCCTGCTTCGGGGCTGCTTGCGGTCCATCTATGGTCAGGCCAGCTCCCCGTCGCTGGAGGTCTTGGTCGTCGATAACGCCTCGTTGGACGACAGCGTGGCCATGGTCCGCCGCGAGTTTGACCAGGTTCGCCTGATCGAGATATCCACCAACCTGGGCTTTGCCGCCGGCAACAACCTAGCCTTCCCACTGGCTGAGGGCGCCTTCATACTGCTGCTCAATCCCGATACGGTGCTGACCGATGGCGCCCTTTGCGCCCTTGTGGACATGGCGCGAACGCACCCGGAGGCCGCCATCATCGGCGCCCAGTTGCTCAACGCCGACGGCAGCCTCCAAACGTCGTGCGGTATCTATCCCAGCATCTGGAGCGAGATCCCGCTGGTGAGGAGCCTAGCCGAGGGGCTGGATCGCCTCTCGCTGGGAAGCAACCATCGCGCTGAACCCGACATCCGATCCGTCGACTGGGTATCAGGCGCGTGCCTTCTGATCCGGCAGGAGGCCCTCCAGGCCATCGGCCCCCTGGACGAGAGCTACTGGCTCTATACCGAGGAGACCGATTGGTGCTATCGAGCCCGCCGAGTCGGCTGGGACGTGCTCTTAGCGCCCAGCGCGCGCGTGTATCACTTGGCCCGCGCCGCCTCGGGCCAGCGCTTTGTGTTCTCGATGCTGCACTTTTACCAGTCCAGGGTGCGGTTTGCTCACAAGCACTATGGAGCCGCCCATGCCGCCGCGCTGCAACGGCTGTACGGCCTTAAAGCGCTGATGTGGCAACGTCGGCCCGAGAGTTCGCCGCTCCGCAAGGCCTACGAGAACCTCTCGGACGAACAGATCCGCGCAGCCTACGGCACGTTGCGCCGCGCTCTGGCCAGTTCGCTGACCACCTATCTGGAGAGCAGTTGGTCATGATGGCGATAGACTTTCAGGTAGCATCCAGCGTGGACGCGCAAGCGCCCCACCCGCTGCCGACCTGGAACGCCACGGTGCAAGCCGCTGGTGAGCTGATTATCCTGGTGGGACCGGAGGATCCCCTCCGGGCCGAGTCGATCGCGGGTGGCCTCGCCCCGCGCCTCGAGTACCGGATGATCGCCGACCGGTGGGCTGGCAGCCAGGTGCAGCAGTGGCGACCGCCAGCGGCCGGCGTTATCGGCGGCCGGCTCGCCGGCCTGCTCCACACCCTGCCAAGGAATCTGGCGCTAGCACGGCGGCTGGCGCGCGGGCTTGGGCCCAACAGCGTCGTCTTCTCTACCGGCGAGACCTGGGGGCTTCCGCTGGCCCTGATTGCCGCCTTACGACGCCGTCGCCCGTGGGCCCATGTGGTCTACGCCCACCGCCTCTACTCGCCGCGATGGCAGCGTTTCCTGGCCGCCTCCCATCGGCGCCTGGCGGTGGACGCCTGGATCTGTGCGACCGAGCATCAAGCCAGCCTGCTTCGCCACGTGCTGGGCCGGCCTGAGGCAGTTCACGTGGTGTCACCCGGAGTCGACACAGCGTTCTTTGCCCCAGCGAGGAACCCGGCACCAGAGCGGCGCTATCTCCTCTCGGTGGGAGCGGAAATGCGCAACTACCCGCTGCTGTTTGATGCGGTGCGTGATCTCCCCATCGACGTCATCGTCAAAGCTTCCAGCGCCTGGATGGCGGCATCGCGCGAGGCGCTGCACGCCGCCCCGGCGAACGTGCAGATCATCACCGAGCGCCTGTCCTATGCCCAGCTGTATGACCTGTACGCCGGCGCGTTCGCCGTGGTGGCACCCGTGCTGGATACGCCCCAGGCCGCCGGCATCACGACCATCCTGGAGGGCATGGCCATGCAGAAATGCGTGATCGCCACCCGGTCGCGCGGCCTGCCGGACACGCTCATCCACGGCGAGACCGGCATCGTCTGTGATGCCACGGCCGAGGCGCTGGCAGAGGCGCTCGCGTCGGTGCTGGCATCGCCCAATGTCGAGGCCTTGGCGCTGGCGGGGCGCCACGCCGTGTGCCGCGCAGCGTCCATCGAAGAGCATGCGTGCCGGGTCACCAGCATCCTGGCCCAAACGCTCGCGAGTAGAGTGCCGTGACCAAACCAGCCGACGTGGCCAAGCGTATCGCGTCGGGCGGGATAGCCCGATAGATCCGCAGGAGGGATCGAACCCGTGCGTATCTGTTACGCCCTGCTCTCGCCGACCTTTGGCATGCACCAGTACACCGCTGATCTGGCGGCTACGCTGGGGCGAGCGGGGCATACGGTCCAACTGGCGACTACCGACCGCTATCCGCATGATCGTTACGATCCCGCCATGGCGGTCATCTGCCCATCATCGGCACAGGACACGGGCTACTCGCTCGACGCCGCCCGGCCCGGGGCGTGCGCGCAGATCGTCCGCTCCATCGAGGCGCTACAGCCCGAAGTGGTCCACCTTACCGGCCCCCACGTCTGGAACGTTGGCGTGATGCGAGGCTTGGCGCGCCGGGGCATTCCCGTCGTTCACACCCTGCACGACCTGGACCCCCACGCCGGCGGGGCCTATGGCCGATTGGTGCACCAGTGGAACCGCGCGGTGCTGCGCTGGTCCGACCAGATCCTGGTCCACGGGCGCTGTTACCGCCAGCGCCTTTTGCAGGAGGGCATGGCACCGGAGCGGGTCTGCTACACGCCGCTGCTGCATCTCTTTGTCGGTCACCACAGCCTGCCAGAGGCTGGTGCCAAGGCCGACGCACCTCTCTACGAGCCCTTTCTCCTCTTCTTTGGTCGCATCGAGCCCTACAAGGGCCTCGACCATCTGCTGGCCGCCTGGCAACGGGCGGACGTGGCCGACGCCACGCTGATGATCGCTGGGCCTGGAGAGCTGGCCCGCTGTTGGAGCGAGCCGCTCCCTCCCCGCGTCGAGCTCCGCAACCACCTGATCGGCGACGCCGAGGCGATCGAGCTATTCCAACGGTGCAGTGCCGTCGTCTTGCCCTACACCCGCGCCAGCCAGTCGGCGCTGGTGGCTGCAGCCTACCATTTTCAGAAGCCGGTGCTAGTCTCAACGTCGGGCGCCTTGCCCGAGTATGTCGAATCTGGCGAGACGGGCTGGCTGGTCGACCCTCACGACGAGCCTGCCCTCACCGAGGCCCTACGTCAGGCCCTGGAGGATCCGGCTCGGTTGCGACGCATGGGAGCGGCCGGCCGTAGGTGGTACGAGGAGCAGCGCCAGCGCGAAAGAACGGACCTGGAAGCCATGTACCGACGGGTGGTGGGCAGTGATTGATGCGAAGGCCGTCGGGCATGGTAACCGGGGCGCGACCGCGGAGACCGGCGTGCCGTTGCCTGCCATCGCCTCTGCTGATCCACCACCGATGAGGATGGACTGGCCATGGTAGCATTGGTACCGCTCCACAACTCGGCGATCCTGCTGGCGGCCATATTGCTGGCGCTTGTAGAGGCAGCCGCCATCGCCAGCCTGCTCTACCACGGCGTCCTGCTCATTGCCGGGGCAGCGCATCCTCGGCGGCCTGTCGGCCAGAGTGGCGGCACGCCGCATCTGGCGGTGGTCGTCCCCGCCCACAACGAAGAGACGGTCATCGCAGCGACGATGGCCGCCGCTCGGTCGCAGCAGTACCCCCCGGATCGGATCGACGTCTATGTCGTCGCCGACTATTGCTCCGACGCCACGGCAGCGCGGGCCCGCCAGTCTGGCGCCACCTGCCTGGAGCGCAACGATGGGCCGCGTGGACGCAAGGCCTATGCGCTCCAGTGGGGGTTGGCGGAGCTTCTGGCCAGTGAGCCCACCTTGGATGCCTTTGTGGTGATCGACGCCGACAGTCAGCTCGAGCCCACCTTTGCAGCCACCATGGCCTCGCACCTCCAATCTGGACAGCCGGTGCTGCAGGGCCAACACCGAATCGCCAACCCTCGGGACAGCGCGTTCACGGGGCTGGCCGATGTGGATATGCGCATCAACAACCTGCTCCGAAACCAGGCCAAGGGCGCCCTTGGCCTCTCGGGCCGCCTCATGGGCGACGCCATGTGCTTTGCCAGAGAGATCATCGAAGCGTTCGGTTGGCCGACGGAGACCATCACGGAGGATCGCGAGTTCGGCCTCTTCCTGGGGCTGCGAGGTATTCGCACCGTCTATGTGCCCGACGCGATCTCGCGGGGGCAGGCAGCCGGACGTTGGCAGGACGCCTCCAAGCAGCGGATGCGATGGTACGCGGGCATGCGCCAGGTGCGCCTCGCCCGGCTGGGGACGCTCTGGAGAGCCGCGTGGCGGGGAAATCCGGTGGCCCTGGATGGCCTCCTGGAGCTGGCGCTGCCTTCGATCTCGCTTTCCACGCTGTTTTCGGTGGTCGCGGCGGCCATCCAGGTGGCGTTTCCCGCCTGGCCGTGGCTCCTGCCGACCGAGCTGGTCCTGGTTGTCAGCGCGCTCTGGATCCTGTTCCCAATAGCGGCCCTCCTGGCTGCGAGGGCACCCTGGGCCAGCTTTCGCGCCCTCCTTTGGGGGCCGATCTACCTGGTCTGGCGGGTATGGATCGGCCTGCGAGCGCGCCTGGGCCGCAGCAAGGGAGAGTGGGTTCGGACGCGAAGACGAGAGGAAGCCCAAGGGGGGATTGGTGAGAGCTGACGGCGCGACCAGATCGAACATACACGAAAGCGACAGAGACCACGCCACCGAGCGTCGCTGGCTCTGGATCGTGCTCGCCCTCTCCGTGCTGGCTCGCGTGGCCGTCGCGCTCTACCTGGGCAACGTCGTGGACGCCCCGCCGCTCCTCACAGACCAGCGATCCTACCACGCCCTGGGCGAACGCCTGGTAGGGGGGCACGGCTTTAGCTTTGACCGTGACTGGTATCCCTTTACGCTGGCCGAAACCCCCACGGCTCACTGGTCGTTCCTCTACTCGCTCTTTGTGGCCGCGGTCTATGCACTTTTCGGTGTGCATCCCATCGCCGTTCGCCTCGTGCAAGCCGTCTTGGGAGGGCTTCTAGTCCCTTGGATGGTCTACCGTCTAGCCCAGCAGGTCTTTGTCGGGCGCAAGTGGACTCCACTCTGGGCCGCAGCCATCGCCGCCGGTTACGCGTACCTAGTGCTCTATGCCGCCACGCTGATGACCGAGACCTTTTACATCGTGCTGTTGTTGTGGTCGCTCAACCTTGGCATGGATATCGGGGCAGCGCTTCATGGGGCGGTGCCGGTCTCGTCGCGGCGGTGGTTGGGCCTAGGCCTGGTGTTGGGCCTGGCGACGCTGATGCGTCAGTCGATCCTGCCATGGCTGCCATTCTTCTTTCTCTGGCTGCTTTGGCAGGGCCGCGTTGGGCGTCAAATCAAGCCGGCCCTGCGAGGCCTGGTACTCTCCGGCCTGATGGTGTTCGCCTTGGTGCTGCCGTGGACGGTACGTAACTATGCGGTCTACGGACGCTTTCTTCTGCTAAACTCGAACACCGGCTATGCCATGTACTCGGCCCAACACCCCATGCACGGCACCCGCTTTTCCGAGTTTGCGGCGGCGCCGCTGCCCGAGGGGTTCACCTGGGGCAACGAGGCCGCCATGGATCGAGAACTGCTGCGGCTGGGCATTCAGTATGTCCTGGCCGAGCCCGGCCGCTATTTCTTGCTATGCCTCAGCCGAATCCGAGCCTTTGTCGAATTCTGGCCCAGCGCCGAGACAAGCGCCTTGCATAATGTGGGACGGGTTGTTTCATTTGGTCTAGCTATGCCCTTTATGGTCTATGGTCTGATACTGGGACAGAAAAGGGGCATCCTGCGCCCCAGCGCTTGCCTGGTTGTTTTCTTTGTACTAGTGTATTCGGTGATGCACATCATGACCTGGGCGATGGTCCGTTATCGCCTGCCGGTCGATGCGACGCTGCTTCCCCTAGCTGCGTTGGGCGCCGAGAACATGTGCGCCCGTGCACAGCTGATGCTGGCCCGCCGAGGCGTGCTCCACGTGAACCTACCCTGCGAGGTGGCCTAGGACCCCAGACCGAGACCCGAGCGAGGTGGAAGATGGCGAGCCAGCCCGGCCAATGGCTCACAAAGCGATAGGGTGGTCGTAATGGATCAGTCGAGGTTGCACCAGTATTTGCGCATCATCAAACGGTGGTGGTGGCTGGCCGTCGCCAGCATGCTCATCGCCGGCGTCTCCAGCTATCTGGGACTGCAGCGGACGCCCCGCACCTACCAATCGACCACCACGGTGATGGTCGGCCAGAGCCTGGAGACGCTCAGCCCTACCGGCTCGGATCTGGCCATCGGTCAGCAGCTCACCCACACCTACGCCCAGCTGGTCCGACGTGAGTCGCTGCTCGCAGCGGCCGCAGCGCAACTGGGGCTGGACGCGCCTCCGTCGCCGGAATCGGTCACGGCCCAGCAGGTAGCGGGCACCCAGCTCCTCGAGATCAGCGTCCTGGATACCAGCCCCGAGCGGGCTCGCGCTCTAGCTGACGCCATCGCCCAGCAACTGATCCTCCTGACGCCGGCGGCACGCGAGATCACCGAGCGCGAGGCGTTTGTGCAAGAGCAGCTGGACGATCTGGAAGCCAAAATCGCCGCCACGCGCGACGAGATGGAGCAGGAACGCGCCAAGTTCGAGGCCGCCAGCAGCGCTAGCGCCGTGCAACAGCATCAAGCCAATATCGACGCCCTCCAGCAGCAGCTCGCCTACTATCAGACCTCGTACGCCTCGCTGCTGGCTAATACCCAGCAGGCCACCAACCGCGTGTCGGTCGTCGAGCCAGCTACCCTGCCCACGCGCCCCGTAAGCCCCAACGTGATGAGCAGCATGACGCTGGCCATGGCCATCGGCCTGGCGCTGGCTGTCAGCGGCGCCCTGGTCACCGAACTCCTCGACGGTCGGATCCGATCCGCTGAGGAGGCGGTGCGCTACGCGGGGCTACCGCTCTTTGCCAGCATCCCGCCTCTCGACCACGTCCAGGAGCTTGGCGGGCTGGTAACCGCCTACGCGCCCCGCTCGCCAGCTGCCGAGTCCTTCCGCCTGCTGGGCACCCGCATCGCTCTCGAGTCGGGCGACGGCGCCCTCACCACCGTCATGTTCGTCAGCCCGGGCCCAGGCGAGGGCAAGAGCCTGGCGGTCGCCAACGTAGGCGTGGCCTTTGCCGAGGCGGGACGCGAAGTGCTGATTGTGGATTCGGACCTGCGGCGGCCGTCTCAGCACGGCCTCTTTGGGCTCGACAACGAGCTAGGTCTGGCGGACCTGCTGCGCGACCCGCACGCCGACCTGTCGCGGCTGATTCAGGCCACCCGGGTGCCGCGCCTCTCGCTGATGGCAGCCGGAGAGACGGCCTCCAGCCCTGGCAGCCCCCTGGCCATGGAAAACCTCAACGGCGAGGTCAAGGCTCTCCTGCAAGAGGCATACAAGGATCCCTATGGCCTACTGGCTTCGGAGCACCTGGACGCCGCTCTCCAGCGGCTACAGGAGCGCTATCGCCTGGTGCTCTTTGATAGCCCGCCGTCATCGATCTTTCCTGATGCGGCCATTCTGGCTGCGCGGGTCGACGCGGTCCTCATGATGGCAGACGTCACCGTCACGCAGCGTGCTCTCCTCGCTGAGGTGGCCGAGCAGTTGCGCCACAGCGGCGCCCACCTCCTCGGCTTGGTATTGAACCGCTCGCGCGAGGGCGACGCGTCGTCACGACAGGCCTACTATCGCTACTATTACGACAGCGAGGGGCACCGTCAGCGCCGTCGAGCTGAGAGGAGCGATATGCCCAGGGATGCGCTCTCGGGTCCGGATGGCCTGATGGGAAAGCTTCAGGCCTGGCGCACCCGGGGCATGGGCCAGACGCGGCCTGCGACCCACCCGACGGCACCGGTACCGCCAGAAGGGCCCGAGGACGAGGCCCACCAAGCCGAGCAGAACGCCAGCTAGACCCCCATAAAGACGGCGGTCGGCACGACGGAGGGTCGCGCCGACCGCCATCAAACGCTACGGAGCTACGAGATCTCGAGTATGGCGTGGACGTCCACCTGCGGGATCTCGACTACCAGCGTGCCATCCTCCAGCGACCAAACCGGCTCGACGCCGTCAGGCTGCAGCCGCACCGCATTTGGCTGCGAGTCCACGCGCAAGCGGACGGTCACATCCCGCACGGGCAGTACGCTCTCCACACAGACGTTATTGCCATCCACTGGCCGGTTGCCGTGATGGTTGACCAGGTGCACCAAGCGACGCGGGGGGCGCTGTGCGGTGGCGGGCTGGCGCGTCAGCACGACCTCTAGCCATGCCGGTGCCTCCACCTCGACTGGCAAATCCGGCGCCAGCGCGCGCAGCAGGTTGGCCACCACATGCTTCAAGTTCCAGTTGTTCTTGGCCTGATAGGCGCGGAATAGGTCCCCTGCCAGGTAGCAGGCCCATCCCTGACCGTAGGGACGGACGGTGATGGCCGGGCAGCCGGTATCCTCGCCCACCGGCGACCAGCGTAGCAGCGGCTTACCGTCGCTCCTCAAGTAGATGGCGCGCAGCTTAGCCAACGTCTGAACGTCGTCGACCACGGGCTTGGCCAGGGCAAAGGTCGCCTCGGCCAGGTGCGGCATGTCGAGTGTCCCCGGCTCCAGCCTGGGATCGATGACCTCCACATAGGCGTGGGTCTGATCATAGACGCCCTCCATCTCCACGCCCAGGACCTCCTCCAGGGCCATGCGGCCGGTGGGCTCAAAGGCATCGTCGAGGGTGCCGCTGAGACCAGCAGCCACCAGCACGCCCCCATCGCGCACCCAATCGGTGATGCGCGATACCAGGGCTCCCGAGAGATAGCGCTGATCCGGCAGGATGAGCACTTGGAGCTCGTCCAGCCGCTCGTCCAGGGTGACCTCGTTCATCAGGTGGTAGGGCAGCATGCTCTCGGTGAGCAGACGGTGCGCGCCGCGGGAGCTAGTCTCGTCGATCCACATGGCCGGTCGGTCCTGCGTCAGGTGGGAGGCCGTGCTATGGAGGACGGCTATGGAGAGCTCTGGTTCGGCGCCCTTGAGCCAAGGCTCGCGCTCCTGAACGAACCCGAGTGTCTTGCCAAGCTCACCCATCACGGCCGGCTCCACGTCAAAGCGCTCGTTCATCTGGTAGCCGATCCAGGTGAGGCCGCCATTGGCCAGCGTCGTGGCGACCTCTTGCTGCATGGCAATGGCGGGCTTGCAGCCCCAATCGCCCCACCACTGCAGGAACGCCGTGTTCATGATGTCGAACGGCACGCCCAGCAGCGACCAGTACCGCGAAAAGTAACTCCCGTTAAAGGCTTGGTCGTCGGGATAGATATCGGCCACGAGGTTGCCGACGCCCTCGGGGACGGGCTCGGGCATGCGCGGCGCGTACGCCCAGTTGAACGAGACCACCATATCGGGCTTGATCTCATGGATGGCGTCGCAGATGCGCTGGCGCAGCTCGCGATAGCGCTCAAGCTCCCAAGCCACCCAGGCCGCCCAGCCCGGCTCATCGGGGCCGGTGGGGATGGGCGCGCCGCCACTGGCCTCGGCCCAGGCGGCCTGGCAGGCATCGCAGTAGCAGGGTGCGTGCCCATAGGTCCCATCAAAGAACAGCGCGTCGAGATCGTACAGGCGCACGGCCTCGGCGATATGGGGCAGCATCCACTCATCGGTAAGCGGCCCCAGCATGCAGATGGACGTCTCGTCGGCCTCGCCCTCGGCATTGACCCGGCGCCACTCGGGATGATCGCGCGCGACGGGCTCACTGTTGAAGGTATGATAGTAGCCAATGGCCTTCAGGCCGCGTGCGTGGAGAGCGTCGATCTGCTCCTGCACCATGTCGAGGCCCTCGGGCAGGCTGGGATGCACATAGCGAATCTCGCCCTGGCGATAGAACGAGTAGCCATATCCACCCTTGATAAAGACCGAGACCGCCTCGGCGTTGGCGGCAACCAGGCGATCGGCCCAACGCGCAGCGTCGAACCCCGCCGCTAGGCCGACCGTGGCCCCGGGGCTGTGAAAGTCGAAAAAGAGCTTGCGGTAGCTGGTGTCATACCATGACATGGGTGGAATCCTCCCTCGATGCTGAGAGAGGGGCCCCGCATGGAGGAGCCCCTCTGGCGGACGTAACTGTGCAGTGAACCCGGGCTACATCTTGATGGCGCCCGAAGTCAGCCCCCGGATAAAGGCACGGCTACTGAGCGAGAACAGCACCAGGAGCGGCAGCCCCGCGATGACGTACCCGGCATACTGTGCGCCGGGATCACGCTGCGTGATGAGCTCGCCCAACCGCAGCACCCCCAAGATGGCCGGATAGCGCGTCGGGTCCGACAGCACCATGATAGGCCAGATATACTCGCTATAGACGCCATTGATCTGCAGGACGATCAGCGTGGTCAGGATCGGCGTCGCCAGCGGCAGCGCGATGGTGCGCAGCATCCGACCCTCGCTAGCGCCGTCCAGCCGGCCCGCCTCGAACATTTCCTCCGGGATGGAAGCAAAGAATGTCCGTAACACAATGATCTGGAACGCCTGCGCGCCTGCCGCCATAGGAAGCCAGACGCCGGGATAGGTGTTGTTGAGCTTCATGTTGACCACCACCACGAAACGGGGAATCAGCGTCAAGATACCCGGGATCATCATCAGGCCTAGGATGGCTATGAAAAAGAACTCGCGTCCGGGGAACGGATACCGGGCCAAGGCAAAAGCGGAAAAGATGCTGCAAATGATGCTCACCGTCACCGTACCCAAGACGAACACGGCGCTATTGATCATGTACGGCCCCATGACGCGGGACGCCTTCACATAGTTGACCCAACGGAAAGGCAGCGTCGGCAACCACATCGAATCGGCCATCTGCTGCTCGCTCTTGAGCGAGAGCTGCAACAGCATCAGGACCGGCACGAACGTGAGAAAGCCAAGGACCCCCAGAATGATGCTCAACACCACGTCGCCGGGGATGCGAAAGCGCCGACGCGGAGGCGCAACCCTCTTGGGGGATGTAGCGCGCGTCATATCGGCTGTGCTCATGCTCACCCCCTAGTGTGCCTCGTACTCGATGTCAGTGCGGATGGCGGCTTGATTGATCAGCGTGAGCGAAAAGATGAGTATGAAGAGGACCACGCCGATGGCGCAGGCCACGCCGTAGCGCCCCTCATTCATGGCTGCCTTGTACATGGACCAAGCTGGCACGGTAGTCGCCCCTGCAGGGCCACCTCGCGTCACCAACAGCTGCCAGCCGAAATCCTGAAAGGAGCCGATGACGTTGAGGATGACAATGAGCCGGATCTGCGGGATGATCAGAGGCAGCTCCATGGAAAAGAAGCGCCGCACCGTGCCGGCGCCGTCCATGATGGCGGCCTCGATGATCTCCAGCGGGATGGCGAGAAACCCTGCCAAATAGATGAGCAAACCCACGCCATCGATCCACGGGAACCCCATAAAGATCAGCGAGAACAGGGCCGTGTCCGGGCTATTAAGCCAGGCCAGGGGCTTCATGCCGAGGCCAACGAGGATCTCGTTAAACAGGCCAACGTTGGGCTCATAGAGCTGCCGCCATACCAGAATGCCGACCAGTCCTGGAACCACGATGGGCAGCACAAAGAGCAGCCGGAAAAAGTAGGCGACCTTCTCGCTCTTGACGCGGTAGAGCAGAGCCGCGCCCAGCAATGGAAACACCGACGAGCGGAAGATCTGCCAGGCCGCCAGAATGAACATGTTGCGGAAGCCCTTCTCAAAGATCTCCGTCGACGTAAAGATGTACCGGTAGTTCTTGATTCCCACCCATTGGGGAGGCCGGAAGCCGTCCCAGTTGGTGAATGAGTGATAAAAAGCAGAAAATGCAGGATAATAAGCAAAAGTCAAGAGCAGTGCAAACGTGCCGGACATCATAGCATAGCAGTACCAGTACCGGCGCACGTTCCGTACTAGCTCCGACCATCTGGTACGCTCGTGGACGATGGCGTGCCCCTCTCGGGTAGCATCCATGGGCTATTTACCTCTCTAGCGGCCACGGTCCGGCAGGCTGGCTGCCGGACCGTGCAATAGTCTCCGTTACCTAGGCCAACTGATTACTCGGTGACCCAGTCCGGGTTGACCTCGAGGACTTTGTCCACCTCGGCGTCCAGCTTTTCCTTGGCCAGTTGGAGGAACTGGTCGTCGTTCATGTCACTGGGCAGGTACTTCTGCCACAGATCGCACTCGGCGTTCAGGGCGCTGGCGGATAGCGTCTGCCAGCTCTGGTACGGGACGGCCCGATCGTATGGCTCATAGAACGGGGCCAGCTCGGGCAGGCCCTCGGCACCATAGGTCAGCGGCACGAGGCCGGTCTCCTTGCAGATGGAGCCGACGTGCTCGGGTACACTGGACCACATCAACCAGTCCATGATCACGTCGACCCTGGCCGGATCGGTTTGCGCCAGATAGCCGGGCACGTGGTACTGCATGGCGCCCCAAGCGCCCTGGATGCGCACCACCTTTTCGGGCGCCGCCGGCCAGATGTCCTTGGTGATGATGGGGAACGCGAGCCAGTTAAAGCCATGGGGCGGCGGATCATTCTTGAGCTGGCTGACGCCCCAGTTGCCCTCCATGTACATGGCCAGGTTGCCCTGCCGCCAGAGCTGCGGCAGATCCAGCTCGCCCTCGTATCCCAGCGGGAAGTAGGGCGTCAGCTCCTTGAACAGATGGGCAAACTTCAGGAAAGCGTCCCAATCCGGAAAGAGGCCCTCGTCATAGCTGAGAACGAGGTCCTTGGCGGTGATGACTTTGTTGCCATCGTGATCCCAGTCGTAGATGGTGTCCCACACAAGCTGGTTATAGATATGAGCGGAGGCCCAGTGCGGGAAGCAGCAGTTCTCAGGCGAGAGGTCCGCGCCGTATGGGATATAGCCCGCATCGAGCAGCGCCTGCCAGACATCCTTGAACTCGCCCCACGTCCGTGGCTCTTCAGTGATGCCGGCTTCCTCAAAGGCATCGGTGTTATAGAGCGTCATCACGCCGGCGCCGTCCATGTTTACGCCGTAGAGCTTGCCGTCAGGCCCCGTCTGGGAGATGATGGCCACCTCTTCGAACTGGTCGAACCAGCGCTCGTTTCCCTCCACGTACGGGTTGGGCAACTCGGCCCAAGGATCAAAGGCCAGCGCCCATCCCTTGGGGATGTGCGGCCAGAGGTCCTCCGTATTGGACCAGTAGATGTCGGGGGCATCCTGCGCGATCATCCGCGCCGTCAGCCACTCCATTACGTTGGAGCCAGCAGGGAATCGGTACCACTCGATCTCCACGTTCGGGTGATCCGCCATATAGGCGTCCTTGATCTTGTCATAGGCCACCTTGCGGACCTGGCCCGGCTCGAGCTCGGCGTCCGGCGGCGTCGGCTCGGCCGATTGCGCCCAGTGCTGGATGGTGATGGTCTCGGCGACCTCTTCGGCCGGCGCAGCGGTAGCTACCTCTTCCTCAGCCTCCGGCGCCGCCGTGGGCGTAGCGCTCGGCGCGCAAGCGGCGGCCATGGCGCCCACGGCGGTAAGGCCCAGCGCCTTGAGCAGATCGCGGCGACTCATGCTAAGCTTGGACATTCTTGCTCCTCCTCTGAATTGAATCCGGCGACACGACTCGAATGTGCACGGTAATCAATCTCCGGCAGACTCCCTCCCCCAACGTGCCGCAGGCGGCGATCGCCTCCCACACAACCTAACCCCAAGATATCACAATCACGCAGCCGGTGACTGACAAATGACTGACATCGCAGTGCAAGCCTTCCGTGATCGATCTACTGCCGTCAACCACGCGAGGCTCAGCCCGCGTCTTCCTCATCAGCGTACGAGGGGCGCAGTGCCATCAGCAGCCTCGGCACTAGGTCCACCACCAGTGGCGTAGGAATGCCCCGGGCTTGATGGATCGAAAAGTGCCCCTGCGCGTGCTGTAGCAGCTCGTGCACATAGTCGGTGGCCGTCACGCCGATCACCTTGACCTCACGCCCGAATGCTGCTCCCCGCAGCCGCTCCAGCACCTCGAATCCACTGATGCCCGGCAGCACCATGTCGAGCAACACCAGGTCCGGGCGCGACTCCTCCGCGATGGCCAAGCCCTGCTCGCCGCTGGACGCCGTGAGCACCCGGCGATCGTTGCCCGCCCCCTCCAAGAAGCGCGTCATCAAGTTGAGGAATCCGCGGCTGTCATCGATCACCAGCACATTGTGTGCATCGGGCGCCACGCGCTCCAGGGCAGCCATCAAGTTGCCCTGCGATACCGGCTTGATCAAGACAGCATCCAGGCCCGTCCCGTTGGCGCTTTGCATCCAGCTCGGGCTGGGGATAGAACAGCGGATCACGGGAAGGTTGTAGCGTCCTGCCAGCGCCGTAGCACTCCCGTACCATGCCTCCGCCGGCGCGTCTGGCGCCAGGTTGACCAGCAGCCCGCCAGGATGCTCGCGCTGAATCACCCCATCGGCCTCGTCCAGATCGGCCACCGGCACGATCTGCCGATCTCCAAGGTAGCGCCGCATCATATCGCCAAAGGTTGGGTCGGGGTCCACCACCACCACGGGAGCCTGCTCCTCGGGATGAGGCGGTCGTTCAGGGATCTGGCGCAGCGCCTCGGTCTCAGCCTCGGTCCACGGCAGCGGCAGCGACACGAAAAAGGTGCTGCCTTTGCCCGGGGTACTCTCGGCCCACATGCTTCCGCCATGCAGCTCCACGAACCGACGACTGAGGGACAACCCCAGGCCAGCTCCCTCTCGTCGGCGCGTGGTCATATCGGCCTGACGAAACTCGTCAAAAATCACGTCCATCTGGTCGGGCGCGATCCCCACGCCGGTGTCTCTCACCTCTAGCAAGACGTCAGCCTCGCGCACCTGCACGGCGATCGTAATACCGCCTTGGTCCGTATAGCGGGCGGCATTGTTCAGCAGGTTGAGCAGCACCTGGCGAATGCGCGTCCGATCCAAAAAGAGCGCCGGCGGGTCGCCATCTCGCTCCAGCCGCACCCACAGGTGGCGCTGGTCTAGAAGCGGCCTTACTGTCTCGAGCGCCTCTTGGACGATCTCGTGCAGATTGTGCCACTCGCGGAACATGGGCAGGGCCGCGGCGTCGATGCGCGACAGGTCAAGGACGTCGTTCACCAAGTCTTGCAGGTGCCGGCTAGTTCGGTAGAGCTGCCGTAGGTCGTCCTCAAAGGACGGCGTCAACGCCACGCCGGGGTAGCTCTCTGGCTCGAGATACATCAGCTCGGCGAACCCAACGATCACGTTCAGCGGCGTTCGCAGCTCGTGGCTAACGTTGGCCACAAAGCGCTCCTTGATCACCCGCGCATCCTCGGCCTCTCGCCGCGCTGCGCGAAGCTCCTGGTTGGAGCGCTGCAGCCGCACATAGGCCTCGTCCAGCGCCTTGAGAGCGCGGTTCAGTTCTCCCTGGTGATCCCGAAGCTGCTCGATGCGGTTGCGCTGCGTGTCGGCCAGGTCGCGCTCCAGCGTGTCCATGGTGCCAAGGGCCTCATCAGCTAGATAGCCAAACGCGGTAGTGGAGAGCCACACGCCCACCCAGTGGGCAAACTCGGCCGGCACGCCCAGGGGACGCTGCAAGATGAGCGCCTCCCCCAGCGCCAGCGCGGCCACAACGAGGCCTCCCCACCTCCCTAGCAGCATCCCGGCAAAGAGCGGCAGAAACGCGACGCGCAACAGCGACGCCGTGATCCCGTGCTGTAAAGCCACAAAGGGTTGGAGTGCGGCCTGGCCGGCGAGGAGGAGAATCGCAGCCCACAGGGTGGCCCGGTCGCGCAGCCAGAAGACTCCCACCGCTACCAGCGTTCCCAAGCCCAGCGTAACATAGCCAGGCAAGCCAAAGTCGCTCACGTTGGTGCCATAAGGCAAGACGAGCCAGACGTCATAGAAAACGAGGATGGCAGCCACCAGCAGGAGGCGGCGCCGAAAGGCAACCAGTTCGGTGGTAGCGTACCTGGCATCGGGGGCTATCCGCCTAGTGGCCACAAGTTCCTCCACTCGCCTGGGGAGACGTGTCAGCCGGCGTCGGAGGGATCCTGGCCCAGCACCTGTTCCAGGGTGCGCACCAGCGCAGCCCGGCGCACCGGCTTGAGCAAAAAGGCATCGGCGCCGAGAGCGAACGCCAGCTCGGGGTCATCGATCACCGAGCAGACCACCACGCGCGCCGCCTTGCCGGCCTCGCGTTCGCGGATGGCGCCCAGGACGTCCCAGCCATCGTGTTCTGGCATCATGATATCGAGGATGACCACGTCCGGCCGCAGCTCCTCTAACTTGGCCAAGGCGGTTGGCATATCGGCGGCAGCGTGCACCCGGATGGGCAACGATTGGAGATACCGGGCAAACAACGCCGTCAGACCAGCGTTGTCATCCACTATCAGGAGACGATAGTCGTCATTCAAGTCAAGCCGCACTTGAACGCAGACCCGACCGGTATCCGCCTTGTGTACGGATGTCTCCGCGCCCAAAGACGCAAACAAGCCTTGAGAGACAGCATACGGCTGCGAGGGATCGGCTTCCATCTCACGGTCCGCCGGACGATATACAAAGTCCAGCACCGCCGACGGGCCCTGCCGCGTTACCTCCAAGCTGACTTCCCCGCCCTCCTGGTGACGCACCATATGGCTGAGCAGGTTCAGCACCGCCTGACGGAGCATCACCCGGTTGACCGCGGCTGGCAGGCTGGTGACCATGGCATAGAACCGAACGTCAATCCCCTGCTGGGCTCCCAGTTGCCGCGCCTTGTCCACCGCCTCGCGTAACAGCGGCACTAGGTCGTTCTGGGTGGCTTGGGTGCGAGCCAGACGCTCCACTTCCTGATGGAGCTGGGTTAGGTCGCGCATGGGCGGCGACCCCGATGCGAGCTCGCGCGATACGATGGCAGCCAGCGCCTCGACGCCACGACGAAGCTCGCGATAGGCCTGCCTCTCGCCGATACCCAGATCCTGGGCTACCTTGATGACCGGCTGATCCCCGATATAGTGCCGACACACGACCTCATAGGGCCGCGCCTCGGGGGCGTTGGCAGGGATGCCGGGATCGGGCTGCATCGCCTCGATGGCTCCCCGCAGCATCCGCCGCAGCGCCTGGCCGCGGGTGACGCCCAGCGCCTCGGCCACGGGAATGGCACGCTCCGCCAGCGGGTGATTCTCCAGGTAGGCCCGGTCATGCCAGCGCTGCAGAACGGAGCGTAGCATCGCCTGCAGCTCCTGCTCACTGGGTTCGGTTCCTTCAGGCGGCCTCTCGTTCGTCGACATGGCCTGATTCTAGGAGCCCGCCCATACTCGGTCAAAGGCGCGCATCCCGCCTGCGCGCCTTGACGTGACAACGCCGGTGCACCAAGATCAGGGTCAAATCTTGCCCAGGGGCGGGCGTCCAAGCAGCCGCCGGACCGGCCGCGCGGGACCAGACCGGCCGGCCACAAGCCAATGCTGACACCCTGCCATGTTCCTACGCGCGAGGAGGACCCAAATGCTCGACCCCGCAGATGCCAACTATGACGAAGCGTCAGTGCCGGACTATAGCTTGCCAGACCCCTTGGTGCTGCCCGACGGCAGCTCTGTTTCCGATCCAGAGACCTGGCAACGCATCCGCCGGCCGCAGATCCTGGCGCTGTTCGAGGAACATGTCTACGGCCGATCGCCTGGGAGGCCCGACGGCCTGGCCTGGGAGGTGACCTCGCGCGACGCCAACGCGCTACAGGGCACCGCCACCCGCAAAGAGATCACCATCTGGTTCGCCGGTCGCCAGGGGCCCTCCATGAACCTGCTGCTCTATCTGCCAAACGGCCGCTCAGAGCCGCCGCCACTGTTCCTGGGCCTCAACTTTTACGGCAATCACTCGATCCATCCCGATCCCGGCATCCGGCTATCAGGGCGATGGATGCGCCCCAATCCCCAACTGGGTGTGGAGGGGCACCGCGCCACAGAGGCCTCGCGGGGAGCCGGCGCCCACGCCTGGGCGGTCGAGCGGATCCTGGAGCGCGGCTATGGGCTAGCGACCGCCTACTATGGCGACCTGGACCCCGATTTCGATGACGGGTTCCAGAACGGGGTGCACGCTCTCTATCCCACACCAGCCGGCATGGACCGTCCGGGCGATGCCTGGGGCGCTATCGGCGCGTGGGCCTGGGGCCTGAGCCGCGCCATGGACTATTTGGAGACCGACGGCGATGTGGATCCACGCCAGATCATCGTCATGGGCCATTCGCGCCTGGGCAAGACGGCCCTCTGGGCCGGCGCCCAGGACGAACGCTTTCGCCTGGTCATTTCTGTCCAGTCCGGTTGCGGCGGCGCCGCGCTCTCACGACGACGCATCGGCGAGACGGTAACGGCGATCAACGAGCGGTTCCCCCATTGGTTCTGCCGGAACTTCTCTCGGTACAATGGCCAGGAGGATGCGCTGCCCATCGACCAACACGAGCTCCTAGCGCTGATCGCTCCACGTGGCCTCTATGTCTCCAGCGCTGAGGACGATGGCTGGTCCGATCCTCGAGGCGAGTTCCTGGGAGCTCTACATGCCGATCCGGTCTATCGGCTCCTAGGCACCGACGGCCTGGCCGCCCAGGAGATGCCCGGGCTCGAGCAACCCATCACCAGCACCATCGGGTACCACATCCGGCCGGGGCGGCATGCCGTAATGCCCTATGACTGGGAGCGCTATATGGACTGGGCCGATCTGCGGCTAGGACGGCCTGGCAGCTAGGCAGAGCGGGCACCCTTGCCCGTCCCCCTCAATGCCCTATAATCGGACCCGCTGCAGCCCTGCGCGCAGCCGCAGCTCTCGTCATCGCTGGCACAAGGAGGCTGATCCGTGCTTCACCAACCGTTGCGTATTCTGGCGTTCGGCGCCCATCCCGACGATTGCGACATCCTGCTGGGCGGGATGGCCATCATGTGGGCGCGGCAGGGTCATCAGGTGACCTTTGTGTCGGCCACTAACGGCGACACAGGCCATCATCTCATGGGGGGCGGCCCGTTAGCGCGCCGACGCTATGCGGAAGCGCAGCGCTCAGCCGAGATCGCCGGCATTCGCTACCAGGTGTTAGATATCCACAACGGCCAGCTCATGCCCACGCTGGAGAACCGCTGGCGTTTCGTCGAGATCATCCGCGAGGCCGATCCCGACCTCGTCGTGAGCCACCGGCCCAACGACTATCACCCTGATCACCGCTGCACCGGCCAGCTGGTTCAGGACGCCGCCTACACGGTGACCATCCCCAACGTGGCCGCGCTGACGCCGCACCTGATGACCAACCCGATCTTTGCTTGCTTCTCCGATCGGTTCCAACGCCCCTACCCGTTCCAGGCCGATGTGATCGTCGACATTGACGAGGTGATGCCCACCAAGCTAGAGATGCTGCACTGTCACACATCCCAGTTCTACGAATGGCTGCCCTACAACCTGGGACGGCTGGATCAGGTGCCCGAGGGGGCAGACGAGCGCAAGGCCTGGGTCAACGAGCTATGGGGAGCCCGCAGCCGCGACCTAGCGGACGCCCACCGCGATGCCCTCATCAGCCGCTATGGCGTCGACCGTGGCCAGGCCGTACGCAACGCCGAGGCGATCGAGATCTCCGAGTATGGCGCGCAACCCACGCCGGAGGAGCTGGCGACGCTCTTTCCGTTCTAGCCCCAACCAGGGGGCCGCGCACCGCGTGCGGCTATCGACGATACCAGCGGGGGCAGCCTTCAGGCTGCCCCCGTTCGCACTGTTGGGTAGGGTCCACCGTGTAGCCGAGACCGCCAGTGAACCACTTTTCAGCAGACGCCCCCAAACGCTCCCGAACAGCCCATCGCGTCGCTACGCGTCGCCAAACACCCGCTTGATCGCCTCCAGATACCCCATGCCCTCGTCGGCATCGGGCTCCAGATAGCTGCCCTCGGTCCATTCGTTCCAGGCATTCAGCGAGACGATGCCGGGCAGTTCTGGGTGCTTGTCCAGAAACGCCCGCGCCCGCCGCAAGGCCTCCTCAAAGCGCGCTGGCGTGTTGCCCGTCATCGCCGGCATAAACGGGTATCCACTGTTCAGGTAGACGTCCGACTGGATGGTACGCGGACTGGCGTCCCAGCCCATGGTGACGTTGGGATGGAACGGCTGGGGATAGCGCGCCACCGTCGCTTCCCAGTGGGCTGCGGCGGCTTCCATCACCCGTGCATAGGACGTCTCCGGAAAGCTATCTAGCTGGACGTGGTGGATCCACACGTACGACCCGATGCTATCGAACCCCAGGTAGCGGACCATCTCGACAGGGTCGGTCACCTTGGTCTCGCTAGGGAGCACCCGCACGCTCCAGAGCACCACGTTGAGCTCTAGCCCGGGAAAGCCAGCGGCCACCGTCTTGGCGCGAAAAGCCTGCAGCGCCTCGCGCGCTGGCTCCAAGCCGCCCATCCCCTCCACGAACTTGCCCAGATCATAGATGGAAAAGTAAGGCCGGCCGTCCACGCACCAGTAGCTGGGATGCGCAAAGTAGCGCTCTACCACCAGGTCGGTGATGGCATCAAACGTCTGGGGCGTCACGGCTCCAGGGAACTGGAGGTCGCGCCCGATCTGCAGGCCACAGGGATGAATGTTGATCCAATCATGGTTGGCCCACATCAGCCCAAAGCGCATGCGCTCGGCGTTGGGGGCCGCCATGAACCCCTCCTCCAGGCAACGCTGCAGATAAGGGCCATCATCGTAATAGTACCAGTCAAAGATCCAGGCATCGACGCCATGGTCGGCAGCCGCATCGATCTTTTTTGCCATCACGGCCGGATCGGCCTCGTCCTCGTAGCCCCACGCCGGCACCCTCGGCTGTCGGTGCCCGCGCCACCGCGGGCGCGCCCGCTTGATCAGCTCCCACTCGGTCCAGCCTGGGCCATGGGCCGCCTCATTACGTGGATCCACATGATAGTTGGGGAAATAGTAACAGGCGACCGTGTAGCGTCCCACTGCCAAACCTCCTCAGTCCTCGTCATAGTCCGGATTGTAGATAGCGCCGCCACCGTCAGCATAGGCTCGCAGGGCGGCCACGATGCGCCGTCCCACGCCTGCCTCCCTCTGAACATCACTACGTTGACTCTACCGCAGAATCACCCGCCACTCAAGCAAAGATCGGTCGCGCTAGCCCTTATCAAAGACGCCCCTCTGTGCTATAATAAAGTCGACGGGTACTGCTGGAGACGCACCTGTCGCGCGCGCATCCAGCTCGGAACCGCGCGTCGGGCATGGCGCTCGCAACGTCGCCTCATCATCCTCTCAATGCCGCTCCACCGCACCATGCCATCTCTCGCTCGGGAGCCGTGCGCTCGCCAACCGATGCGGCTCTGGCCTCAATGAGGAGGAGGGTGCCATGGCAATCATCACCATGTCGCGGCAGGTGGGATCGCGCGCGTCAGAGCTCACTAACCGTCTGTGCGACGAGCTGGGCCTTGTCGCGTTCGACAAGGCCCTCATGGCCAAAGTCGCCACCGATGTCGGCCTCGGCCAGCAGGAGGTGGTGGACTATTCCGAGGACGAGTACGAGAAGCGGGGCTTTTTCGAGGCGCTCTTTCGTCGGCCGCGGGCGCTTGGCGAGGTATCCATGTGGGTGGACTCACAGACCCGCACCGTGCGCCAGCTGGACGAAGAGGACGCCATCGGGCTGATCCGCAGCACGATGAATGCGGCCTACAAGCGCGGCAATGTGCTCATCGTAGGGCGCGGTGGCCAGGCCATCCTCGAGAACCGTCCAGGTGTGCTGCATCTGCGGATCGTGGCGCCCTTTGAGGACCGCGTCCTGCAGATCCAGGCCAGCGAGAGCTTGACGGCAGCCCAGGCCCGTCGCCTGATAGAGGAGCGGGATGCGGCTCAGCGCGAGTATCTGCGTATGTTCCACCATATCGATGTCGACGATGCCACGCTGTACCATATGGTGCTGAACACGGGCAAGTTGACGCTCGACCAGTGCGTCGCGCTGATCAAGGAGGCAGTCCAGGGGCTCCCGAGCGCCACCGCCTAGGCTCAGCAGCGACCCGTAGGGGTCAAAAGCGCAAACTAAAAAAGGCGGGTCCCGCGCCATAGCTGGCGGGCCCCGTTCGTGGCGCGTCAGCCATCGCTAGCCAGCGTCCATCTGCTCCTGCGCGACGCGATCGGGGCACGCTTGGGGCTTGGCCGCGTCTTTGCCAATCGGCCCAGTCGCGCCGCCAGCGTTCTCAGCCACATCCTGCAACAGCAAGGCCCGCCCCACCCAGGGAGTAGACCCTAGAGGCAGCTCTCGCGAGCGAATGATACGCGAGCCGTCGGCCAAGGTCAGCGTCACCGCGCCGTCAACGCCCACGGAGGCCAGCGGAGCCAGCGGCCCGGTCAAGACCTTGTCCGCCGGGCGCCCCACCGCCTGCCACACGCCGTACTCGGCCAGGAGGAGCAGCGCGGGGGCATTGGCGTCCGTCACCCGATTGCGGCCATCCAGCGCCAGCACGGCGTCATCGGCCTCACCCCCCAGGGCCTGAGCCGAGAGCCCGCTCATCTCGCGGGCCGGCTGCAGGTAGAGCACCTGCAGCAGCAGAGCGCTGCATCCCGCGGCCGCCAGAGGCAGCAATGACACGGCCCAGCCGCCACCAATCCAGGAACTCGCCAAGCTGATGCCGCCCGCCAGAACACCGGTGAGCATCAGCACCCAGATCACTTCAGGCCGCCACGCCCTGATGGGCTGCCCGTCGCGGAGCAACGCCGCGCCGCCAGCCATCACCAGCAGCACACTGTAGCTGGCGTACACCCATAGCCACAAGCCCGGTGAGCCGTCCGACGTCCAGAGCAAGACATGCTGAGATCCGCTAGCGGCCAGGAGCGCGGTGAGCACGGGGAGGACCATCAGCCTAGCCAGGACACAGGTGGAGGGGCGCTGGCCCATAGAGACCAGCGAGACCGTCAGGCCGTACCAAGCCACCGGCACGGCCGCGGAGACGAGATAACGGGCGGCCCAGAGCCACGGGGCCGATCGCAAGGCGGGGAGCCAGCTCGCCATGAGGGTGCATCCAGCGGCGACGGCAGTCGTGGCGCTAACCATCCCCAGTGACGTTGCGCCGGTCGCCGGGTGTCGACGAAAGGCGCCTACGGCCACAGCGAACCCGCCCACCATGCCCAATAGCAGCACAAAGCTTGGCCAATACAGCGTTGCGTTCACGTCTGCTACGCTCCCGTTTGGTGAAACACCGAATTCGGGAACTCGCCACCCGCCGCTCCGCTATCGGTAGGCGCGCCCCTTTCGCGCTCTGATAGATCCATTGTAGCAGGGTTATGCTGGCCCGCCGTCGAACTGGCGTGAATATCGCGTCTCGTTAGGCGGCTGCCCGCGAGGCCGGCGGCTCGTTTTTTGCCTGAGCGCCAGCTTGCATATAATGGTCCGAGCGGCAGCTATGGAAGGGGAAGCATGGCTTACGAGGCCGTCATCGGCATGGAGGTCCACGCCCAGATCCTCACAGGTAGCAAGATGTTTTGCGCCTGCTCGGCGGACTATGCCGGAGCCCCACCCAACGCCCACACCTGTCCCACCTGCCTCGGCATGCCCGGGGCCCTGCCCACCGCCAACAAAGCTGCCGTCGAGGCCACCATCCGCACCGGCCTGGCTTTGGGCTGTGAGATTCCGCCCTATTCCAAGTTCGACCGCAAGAACTATCCTTATCCCGACCTGCCCAAGGGCTACCAGATATCCCAGTACGACCTGCCGCTATGCCGCGCCGGTCGCCTGGAGGTTGAGACCGAGGCGGGCCGCCGCTCGGTGCGCATCCGTCGCGTTCACCTCGAAGAGGATACCGCCAAGCTTATCCATCGGCCCGATGCCACCCTCATCGACTATAATCGGGCGGGCGTCCCGCTGATGGAGATCGTCACCGAAGCCGATATCCGCACCGCCGACGAGGCCTGGCAGTATCTGCTCTCACTACGCCGGATTCTGCGCTACCTGGGCGTCTGCACCGGTAACATGGAAGACGGCGCCATGCGCTGCGAGGCCAACGTCTCCGTGATGCCCGCCGGCTCGGACGCGTTAGGGACCAAGGTCGAGGTCAAGAACCTGAACTCGTTTCGGTCGGTGCGCCAGGCCATCGCTTACGAGATCGAGCGCCAGGTCGGCGTGCTCGAGAGCGGCGGCGCGGTGCAGCAAGTCACCATGGGCTGGGATGAGGAGAACCATCGCACCGTCTTCCAGCGCTCCAAAGAGTTCGCTGAGGACTATCGTTACTTTCCCGAGCCTGACCTTCCGCCCATGGTCCACGACCCGGCCTGGATCGAAAGGCTTCGAGCCAGCGTACCAGAGCTGCCCGAGGCTGTGGCGGCACGTTTCGCCTCTGCCGGCATGCGGCTGGAGGACGCCCGGCTGCTGGCAGACGACCGCGCAGTGGCCGAGTACGTCGATGCCGCCCTCGCCGTCGGGCGAGAGCGCGAGATCGACGCCGCTACTATCGCCAACTGGGTCACCGGCGAGCTGTTTCGCTGGTTGTCCGAAGGTACCCATGACATCGCGACGATGCCAGTCTCGCCCCAGAGCCTGGTAAGCTGCATCGCCCTGGTGCAGAGAGGCATCATCAGCCAGGGCGTCGGCAAAGAGGTGTTGGCAGAGATGCTAGACACCGGTCGCGAGGCGGCCCAGATCGTTGAGGCGCGTGGACTGCGCCAGATCAGCGACAAGGACGCCCTCCTGGAGGCGGTTCAAGGCGTCATCGCCGAGAACCCCGGCCCCGCCGATGACTATCGGAGAGGCAAGGAGGCTGCGCTGAACTTTCTCATGGGCCAAGTCATGCGTGCCACTCGCGGCCAGGCCAATGCCGGCTTGGTTCGCCAGTTGCTCCGTTCCGAGCTAGACCGCTAGACCCGTACGCCCAGCGGCGGACAATGGCGCCCCCGCAATCAACATTTGGCGCCCCATAGGGCGCCCCAAGTCCAACGTGAAGGGGGAACTATGTCCGACGCGAGATCCATCTTTGACATCGCCGTCCAGCAGTACCGGCAAGCCGCCGCCTACCTAGATCTCGACCCTGGGATCCAAGAGATGCTGGCCACCTGCGCGCGCGAAGTCACCGTACGGTTCCCGGTGCGCATGGACGACGGTAGCGTCCGCGTGTTTGAGGGCTACCGCGTGCAGCACAATAGCGCGCTGGGGCCCACCAAGGGCGGGCTACGCTTCCATCCCGATGTCACGCTGGCCGAGGTCAAGGCCCTGGCTATGTGGATGACTTGGAAGACCTCCGTGGCAGGCCTGCCGTACGGCGGCGCCAAGGGCGGTGTCATCTGCGATCCCAAGACGCTTTCCAAAGGCGAGCTAGAACGACTATCGCGACGCTTTGGTCGCGCGATCGCGCCGGTAATTGGCCCTTGGGTCGATGTGCCCGCGCCCGATGTGAACACCAATCCGCAGACCATGGCGTGGATCCTCAGCGCCTACGAGTCAGTGTCAGGGGCGCACTCGCCGGCCGTGATTACCGGCAAGCCCATCGAGCTCGGTGGTTCCGAGGGGCGCGCCGAGGCCACGGGGCGAGGCGTCATGTTCTGCACCATCGAGGCCTGCCATGCGCGCGGGATCGCCGTCGAGGGCGCCCGTATGGTCGTCCAGGGCTATGGAAACGCTGGCTCGGTGAGCGCCTACCTCTTGCAGGAACGCGGAGCCAAGCTGGTGGCGGCCAGCGATACCCGCGGCGCCGTCTATAACCCCGATGGCATCGACGCTCGCGAGCTCCTGGCGCACAAGTGCGCCACGGGATCGGTGGTAGGGTACCCAGGCACGCGTCAGATCGACGAGTCCGAGCTGCTGCACCTGCCGTGCGAGATCCTGATCCCCGCTGCGCTAGAGGGCGTCCTCACGGCCAAGACCGCCGCCGGCGTCCAGGCCCGCGTGATAGTGGAAGCCGCCAACGGCCCGACCACTCCCGAAGCGGACGCCATCCTTGAGGAAAATGGCGTGCTGGTGATTCCGGACATCCTGGCCAACTCGGGCGGGGTGATCGTCTCCTACTTTGAGTGGGTTCAGAATCTGCAGGGTGAGATGTGGACCGAGACCGAGGTCAACCGTCGGTTGGAGAGCCAGATCACGACGGCCTTCCAGGACGTACTGCGAATCTCGACCGAGCGCAAGGTGAGCACGCGCGTGGCGGCCTATATCAAGGCGATCTCGCGGGTGGCCAAGGCCGTGGCCATGCGTGGCACCGAAGGCTAGGTGCCGAGACAACCCCACCGCGCAATGACCAGGGCGGGGGTCACCAAAGTGACCCTCGCCCCAACACAAAGGAGTGAACCGATGCGAACCCCCATCCTGGCTGGCAACTGGAAGATGCACAAGACGGCCGCCGAGGCCGCCGCGCTGGTGGCCGAGTCCAAAGAGGCCTTGCTGGCCGTAGACACGGTCGACCGCGTGTTCTGCCCGTCCTACCTGGCCATCCCAAAGGTGGCCGAGCTGGTCGCGGGCACGCCGCTGGGCGTCGGCGCGCAGAACCTCTACTGGGAGGAAAGCGGCGCCTACACCGGCGAGGTTGCCCCCGCCATGGTGGCCGAGTTCTGCGACTATGTCATCATCGGGCACTCGGAGCGGCGCGCGTATTTCGGTGAGACCGACGAGACCGTCAACAAAAAGATCGTCGCCGCGCTCAAGCATGGTCTGATTCCCATCGTCTGTGTGGGCGAGACGCTAGAGCTACGTGAGGCGGGCAAGACCGAGTCTTGGGTAGCGGGGCAGGTCCGCGCGGCCCTAAAGGGGCTCACCGCCGCGCAGGTGGCGGGCCTAGTGATCGCTTACGAGCCGATTTGGGCCATCGGCACCGGCTTGGCCGCCACCGCTGAAGAGGCCGAGCGCGTCATCGGCGAGGTGGTGCGCACGACGGTGCGTGAGCTTTATGGTGATGCCACCGCCGAGGCCGTCCGCATCCAGTACGGCGGCTCGGTCAAGCCCGATAATGCCCTGGAGCTGATGGGCAAGCCCAACATCGACGGCGCCCTCATCGGCGGCGCCAGCCTCAAGGCGGCCGATTTCGTGGCTATCGTCCAGGCCGCGGCCGAGGCCAAGGGGCTGGTGTAAGCGCGGATATGCCGAACAACGACGACACCGCCACCCGCCCGTCAAAGGGCGCGGCCTGGCATGGCAGCATGGTCGCCATCCTGGTGGCGCGTGGTGAGACCGACCCCCTCTCGGCGGATCCGCTCACGTCATCGCTGACCGTAGCAGGGCGCGCGCAGGCCAACCGCGCCGCGCAGGCGTTGGCCGGACTGCCGATCGACCTGCTGTGCGCCGCCAGCGACATCGCCAGCGCCGAGGCCGCCGACATCCTGGCCGCTGCCACGCAGCCCAAGGAACGGTGGGATCTGGCGGACCTGGAAACGCTCAACCGCGACGACCTGGCGCTTGAGCCCACCGGCTCGCCGATGCCCGCCCGCTGGTCGCCCGATCAGTGGCGCTTTGGGTTGGAGCGTCTGTGGGTGCGGATTACGCCCGCCTGGACGAGGATCGCCATCTATGCCGAGACCCAAGGCCTGACCCGCGTCCTGGTGGTAGCTGATCCGCTGGTGTTGACGCTACTCCTACAGAGCTGGCAGGGGCGCGATTGGCGCGCGTTGGACGAGGGCGGCGCGGTCTCTCCTGGCGATCTACTGCGGGTCGTCCTGGACGGGGCATCGGTGGTAATCCAATCTCTATGAGCTATTCCTGGATATAGCACCAGGGGCGCGGCATACCGTGCCCCTGTTAGTTCTTTTTGGATACCTGTCGGGCATGGACGCCCAGCCCCACCGCGCGGTATGGAAACCGCGCCTACCGGACCAACCTCCCCCCTACTCGGCCGCCAACGCCTGATGCCCGCGGACCTCGGGCACCGTCAGGTGCACATAGCCATCGCGATACTCGAACGGCAACGGCTGGCCCGTCGGCACCAACGTGACCTGCGCGGGCGGCTGTGCCGTCTTGAAGGCCAACCCTACGTTGAACAGCGGGATCACATCCTCGATCACATCGAAGGCGAGGCCGCGCCGCTCGGGGATATAGTGCAGCAGATGCACCACCGTCCGGCCCGCCTCCTCTTGGCGCAGCATGGTCAGCTGCGCGGTACTGGGAGCATCGGTCACCGTCAACGGATCGGGTAGCAGAAGCTTGAGCGCCGCCAGCACTAGCTTCTTGTACCAGGGTGTAGCTTGCTGGCGGTAGCCCATAAAGAGCGGATGCGCCAGATAGATGACGTTGCCCGCGGCGTTCATGGTGATGCCCGGGTAGCCAGCGCTCTTGTCATGAGTCGGCGGCGTCTGCCGGTGCGAGCAGAAATGCTCCCAGGTACGCTCAAAGTACGGCGCGATCACATCGGCCAGGATCCGCGTGCCCTTGAGCGGCCGCACGGCCATACCACGCTCATAAATGACATGCGGCGCGGCCGGCAAGGCCCCCTCCAGCGGCCCTTTACCCACCCACAAGTAGTCGGCCTCGTACGGCGCATCGCCCTGGCACCCCAAGCCAAAGGCATCCAGCGCAAAAGAGTCGCCCGTTGGCGTCAACCCCGCCCGATAGCTGGCCAGGATGCGGCCGCCCTGATCGAGATACCCCTGCACCTTGGCCGCCAACGTCTCATCCAGCGGCACCTTGTCGGGCAGGATCACCACCCGGTAGCCGCTCCAGTCGCACTCGCCGTCGATGACATCGAACTGGTGGTGTCCCTCGGTCAGTATGCGCAGGGCGCCGGCATTGGCGCTATCCACCCGGCCATCCTCCAGGCCCACGGCCTCGACGTTGAACAGCCCGATATCCACCTGCGGCACGGCGCCGACCGCCCACGGCTCCAGCGCCTCCACCTTGGCATAGACGCTACCAATCAGGTCATAGACCTCCTCCTCCAGCCTTCCGCGCGGCGGAAGCTGGTCTCCCACGGAGCAGGCGGCGCCGTTAGCCACCATCTGCAGACACTCGTACTCTAGCGCAGCCTGATTCTTGTACGAGGCAAAGTCACCCCACGAGGTATGAAACTTGCCCGTCATGCCCAACACTGGCTTTTGCAGGGCACGCGCATAGCGCCCGGTCACCGGAAAGTGCTCATAGCCCCAACCACTAGGCAACGACTCGACCTCCAGATGGGTAAAGGTGTCCAGTGTGGGGCGGAACGACGGCGGGATGTGCCCGGTGTTATGGAACACGGTCACATCGGGCTTGAGCTGCAATACGCCGTGGCCGAACCGGCGTCGGTAGCGCTCGATCACGTCATGGGCAAAGCGCTGGCGATCCTCGGCTCGCTCCGGGCGCAAACCCTGCTTGACCATATCCCGTCGGCAATAGCGACAGGTGCACTCGCCTTGGTGGATAATATCGAAAAAGAAGCCGTCCACGTCGTCACCGAAAAGCTCTAGCACCTCCATGGTCTGCTCCCAGACATAATCCAGGTAGGGACTATTGAGGCAGAGCTTTTTCCAGCGCGCCACCACCGGGCTGGTGTTCCCCAAGGTACCCTGTGGGTTGACCTCGAGCCACTCTGGATGCTCCTCGGCCATGGCCTCGTCCAGGCCTACCGTGATATAGATCGGCGCACGGATGCCCGCCTGGTGGCAGGCGACGATCTGCTCGCCCAGCAGGTTGAACGTGAGGCTAGGATGCTTGGGAAAGCGGGTAGGCGTATAGTAGACCATGCCATGGTGACAACGCGCAAAGCAGGTAATCGAGTTCACATGGGCACGCTGCAGGGTCTCCACAAAGTGCTGCGCATCCCAATCGGCGCCCACATCGTCGATGGCCGGCGACGTGTGAAAATCCAGATGAACCTGACGCATGCGTAGGGGCTCCATGATTCTCCTTTCAACTAGGCGACTCGGTATAACGCCATCATAGCGGCGGAGAAAGGCAGCGTCAACGTCTCGTTGACCCGCCCTTTGCCCGCCGGTATACTCTCAGAAGGCTGCACCTACCAGAGGGCGCGACGCTGGACAGCGTCACCGCTTCTCTTGGCACCAAGGAACCGTATGGAGGGGGCTAGGATGAGCTACGGACACTGGGGCAAGATGTTGCGCGTCAACCTGACCACTGGCGATATCGCCGTCGAGAGCCTCGACGAGGACTTTCTTCGGCGCTACGTCGGCGGCTGGGGGTTCATCGCGCACACCCTGCTGCGCGAGCTGCCGGCGGGCGTCGACCCGCTGAGCCCTGAGAACCGCCTTATCTATGCCACCGGCCCCATCACCGGCCAGGCCATCGCCGGTGGCGGCCGCCACATGATCGGCGCCAAGTCGCCCCTCACCGGCGGCTTTTCGGGGTCCGAGGCCGGCGGCTATTTCGGTGCCGAGCTCAAGCGCGCCGGCTGGGACATGATCATCTTTGAGGGCGCCTCGGAAAAGCCGGTCTACCTCTGGATCCAGGACGATCAGGTGGAGCTGCGCTCCGCCGAGCACCTGTGGGGACGCGAGATCTGGGAGGTCCAGGAAGCCATCCGCGAGAAGCTAGGCGACAAGTGGATTCGCGTCTCTCAGTGTGGCCCCGCCGGAGAACGGCTAGTGCGGGTCAGCAATATCCTGCACGACGCCACCCGCGCCGCCGGACGCACCGGCCTGGGCGCGGTCATGGGCAGCAAAAAGCTGCGCGCCGTGGCCGTACGCGGCAGCCAGTCGCCACCCGTCCACGATCCTGACGCGCTGAAAGATCTCGCCAAATGGTTCCGCGACCACTTTCGCGAGACCGGCTCCGTGGCCTATGCCACGCTGGGCACGGTGCGCATGGTCCGCGTCCACAACGAAGCCGGCGGGCTGCCCACCCGAAACTTTTCCCAGGGCGTCTTTGAGGGCTTTGAGAATCTGACCTCTGAAGCGCAGCTCGAGGTGACCCAACGGCGCGATACCTGCTACGGCTGCCCCATCCGTTGCAAGTGGGTGGTCTCTATCGAGGACGAGACTTATCCCGCCGACCCCAAGTACGGCGGCCCCGAATATGAGACCACGGGCGCCTTTGGCTCCTGCTGTGGCATCGACGACATCCGCATCACCTGCCACGCCAACCAGCTCTGCAACGCTTACGGCCTAGACACCATCGGCGTGGGGGTGACCATCGCCTGGGCCATGGAGTCGTTCGAGCGCGGCGTGCTCACCACGGCCGATACCGACGGTCTCGATCTGCACTTTGGCAACGGCGATGCGATCATCACCCTGATTCACAAGATCGCCCGTCGCGAGGGGTTCGGCGACCTGCTCTCCCACGGCTCGCGCTATGCCGCCCAGCAGGTCGGCCAGGGCTCGCTAGCATGGGCCGTCCAGATCAAGGGCCAAGAGGTGGCCATGCACGACCCCCGGATCAAGTACGGCCACGGGTTGGGCATCGCCGTCTCGCCCACCGGCGCCGACCACATGCACTCGGTGCATGACAGCGGCTATACTACTGACGATGGCATCCACGACCTCAAGCCGCTGGGCGTGTTGCACCCCTTGCCCAAGGACGACCTCAGCGCCGAAAAGGCCCGCATGGTGCGCCGCGCCATGATGTGGCGCGTGCTGGACAATCTCACTGGCATCTGCATGTTCCAGATGTGGCCGCCCCAGAAAAAGGCCGAGATCATCCAGGCCGCCACGGGCTGGAACACCTCGGTGCTAGAGCTGTGGCAGGCAGCCGAGCGCGCCTATGACATGGCCCGCGCCTTTAACGCCCGCGAGGGCTTTGGCCCCGATGACGACGACCTGCCGCCGCGCATGTACGAGCACTTTGCCGAGGGGCCAGCCGCCGGCCAGGCGCCCACCCGCGAGCAGTTTGCCGCCGCCAAGCAGGCGTTTTACGCCTACATGGGGTGGGATCCGAAGACGGCCGCGCCCACGCGCGAGAGGCTGGAGGAGCTGGACGTGCCCTGGGTGGCAGAGCTGCTGGAGGGGGCGACGAGACGCGATGCTTAGGTGTCGCGCAGCAATACGCGCGCCATAGAGCCAGTGCTCGTTTGCGACTGGATGCAGGATTATCTCAAATGACCTCAAATTGAACGATAGCTGGTGTAAACTGCAAGCATGGTTGGGAGGGCCAAGAAAAGGGTCCGCTGCTGGGGTCATACCCGGCACCCGGCCGTGTTTTGCTGTGAATCGATCATGGCGCGCGGCAGACTCGCCAACCAGCCACACCGCCAAATACACCTCGGTATCTGGCAGCGGCTGACAAGAGGCATGTCCCATCGGACAACCTCGAGACAGCAAGCTATCGCTCAAGCCGTCTACACGGCTGCGCTCGGTATCGCTTACTGAGGGGAGCGGTTGCCGCGCGGACACGGCTGAACAGGATCGGCTCCGATTGGTAGTGACTGCCATTGACGCTTGCGTCCTGGAAGAAGGATCTACCGTCGGCCGTACCGATCCTGCTCAATTCCCCTTGACCTCTCCCCCCTCCGCAGCTATAGTGTCATCAGAATAGCGCTCCCCGGCAGCCTCGTCCGACCGTTAGGCGCCGCCGCCTGCTTGCGACGCCCAGCTCGAAGGACGCAGACGTGAAACGCACATCTCGACCGCCCAAGGCTGTCGTAGATGGGCCTCGGCTCTCCCACCGCGGCACCCTGGTCTGCGCCGCGCTGCTCCTCTTGGTCGGAAGCGCCTGCATCACCACCGAGTATGGCTTGACGATCACCGCGCCGGACCAGGATGGCGAATCCGAACTCATTGCCACCATCTCAGAGAGGCTTCACGCCGAGTACGTTGACGCCGCCCTGCAGGCCAACGCCGAGTATCGGGCCGATCTCGCGGCCGTCGGCGGTACGGTGAGCGAGGACCCTTTCCCCACCACCATCGAGGGCCTCTCCGATCTCATGAGCAGCATCCCCACCGCCCAAGAGATGCGCGACGACGGCATGGACGTTGACGAGTCCTACGACGGTTTCGTCGCCACCCGGACCATCCCCTTGTCCGAGGCTCTCGCGAACCTGGAATCCTCCGAAGAGAAGATGATCGTCATCGACGAGAGCGCGCCCCCCGCCATACGTTACATCTTTGACCAAGTGGTCCCCATAGGCGATGCCGAGAACGACATGGTCGCCCAGTTGGAGGAGATAGATCGTTACCGGCGCGAGGGCTTGCCGCCGAAACCCAAACTGGTGATCCGCGAGGGAGAGATCGTCGCCGAAGGCGAGGTCGACTATCTCGCGCTGTTCGGCTCCCTCGGCGAAAAGAGCGAACTGGAGGCGTGGTACTGGCTTCGCATCCTGGTGGAGACTGGCATCCCCACGTTCAGCTTTTCCGTCTCCATGCCCGGCGAGGTCGTTCTTTATACAATAGATGGCGTGCCGGGCGGAAACCTGGTAGACAACCGCGTCACCTTTGTGTTTGACGAAGCTTTCATGCGGCGCCTCGGCACCGGCGACCACCGCCTACATGTGGAGACGGTGTACATCCCCGGGCAGACGCCCGCATCCCGCGACGACCGCGATGGCGACGGCATCCCTGATGACGACGACGCCTGCCCCAACCAGTACGGCCCGCCCCCCGATGGCTGCCCCACCGACGCCTTGGCACTAGTCTGCGTGCCCGCTGAGCCCGCAGCGTATGCGCAGGTCACCTGCACGGCCCGTGTGCCCGAAGCGCACCGCACCGACACGCTCACCTTCGACTGGTACCTGGACGGCGCCCATCAGGGGACGAGCACACAGCCCACCTGGGTTTGGGGATCGGCCGAGCCGGGGAAACACGACGTGGGCGCTGACGCCATTGGCGATGGCTGGAGCTCCAGCGCATCTATTCCGCTCGACGTCTCCGAGGACCGCGATCTGGTAGCGACCCTGGGATACGCCCCCGACCCTCCCGTGGCAGACAAGTCGCTGATCCTTAGCGTACAGGTGGACGGGAGCCGCCCCGATGAGACGCTCACCTACCGCTGGTTCTTGGACGACCAACTGGCCTCAGAGGCCGAAACCATGGCATGGGTGGCTATCACCGGCACCCACACCGTCCAGGTGGAGGTACGCGGCGAGGGCGACCGCCTCGCTGTCGACCGCCGCAGCGTGGCCGTCCCGCCGCTCCAGCCAGCCTTCTACGAGGCCACCCCGGGAGCGCAGGCCGCGTTTGACATCTCTTACCTACAATGCACCGAGAGCATCACCACCGGCGAAAGCGTCGAATGCACCGTGGGCATTACCCGCGATGACAGCAAGGTGGGAGCGCTTGGCGTAGTTTGGTTCGTGGACGGCGCGTTGGCGCAACAGGAAGAGTCGGTGGGTTTGAGGGCCGCTTTCTCTCTAGAGAACCCGTCTCCCGGCCAGCACACGATCCAAGTGCGCGTCATTGACCCCGAATCGGGCGACGCCGCGGCCAGATCCGCCGTTGTGCGCGTCGACGAGGGGGCAGGGGGCCGCATCCCTACCGCGGCAGCTGCCGGCGCAGCCGCCGGAACGGCCGGCACCATAGGCGCGTGGCTGTGGTTGGAGTGGTGGCGCGCCCGCATGGCGCAGCAGCGTGTCGAAGCAGCCGCCCGCGCAGCCGAGGCACGCAAGGCCGCGGAGGAGGCCGCCGATGAGGCCCTGCGACAGGACCGGCAACGCTGGTACGACCAAGTGGAGGAGCTCAACCGCGTTGAGAGGCAGCAGCGTGCTTACCGCGAGGCCCTTGGCGAGTACTATGACGCCGCGCTGGATCATCTCGATGCAGTCATCAAGCTAGGGCACCTGGAACGCGATCACGCCCAGCTCTCCAAACGACTGGCGGAGCTCAAGGTCCAGTTCGACGTCGCGCGTTGCACCGCCGTAACCGACGGTGTACTTGAAATCGCCGACATAATGGTGGATACGCTGCTGTGGAACGCCGGCGGCGGCCCCGAGTGGCTCTCGACGGTGCCCGGCGGCTATGGCAAGGATTGGCTAAAAGCCCTCCTCAAGGCCGCCGCCCGCCAGAAAGTTCGCGAGGCCTACGGGGTTCCGGGGCACGAACCCGATTTTCTGCGCAAACAGTTTCTCGATTCCGCTGGCATCCCGACAGACTATTTCGTCGATTGGGACGTCGCTACACGCGATAAGGGGCTACCGCGCATCGTCTTCGACCTGGGGGTGCCGCGTGGGGTCCCCAAAACCTTGCTGATCCAGCAGCTTGAGAAACGCCTCCCGACCCGGGACCTGGGCAAGAACCTGGGATACGGCTACAGTGTGTTCGAGACCGGCGCAACCGCCGCCGTTGACACGGCGGACAAGATGGAAGAGTGTCGCAAGCTGCGGCGGCAGATGAGCACCACGCTCGATCAGGTGCTGCGCCGCGAGCGAGCCATCCCGGATGCCCAGGACGACGCCGCCCAGGCCACCCGCGTGCTACAACAGCGCACGCAACAGGTAGCCGCCGCGCAACCATCCGCCGCGGATCGGGCCGTCAATACCCAAGCGCGCTGGGAAGCGATGCAGCAACGCTAGGAGAGGATAGGACTATGCCCACGCTGCGCATGTACACACCGGCCGCTCTCGCCGAGATGGCGCGCGAGGTCCGCCTGCATCGCGCCGACAAGATCATGACGGACGTCGATCTGGCCCTGTTGCTGGCGCGTTGCGTCCTGCGCGATGACGCTGGCGCCTACTTTTACCTCGATCCGCGCGATGAGAGCTGGTATCGCTGGGATGACGCCACATGGCAGCCATCCACCGCGCCCGAAGGACCTCTGGCGGGAGAGGATGGGTTGCCTGTGTCAATACGTCGCCCAGAGATTCCACCGGAGGAGGTGGTAACACCCGGGGAGCGCGTCTCGGCGGCCCAGGCGTTGGCAAACATCCGCCAGACGGTGTGGGAAGCTTTTCGTGACGGCCGCTTGGATAGCGACGCCGCCGCCATCCTCATGGCGCGACAAGTGCTGGTGGAGCGCTCGGGGATCGCGTGGACCGTCGGGATCGCGACGGGGCACTGGTACCGCTTTTGGCCGGAGGGCTGGAGCGAAGCGGCGCCGCCCCCCATGGATGACGAGTTGTGTGGCCGCGGAGAGCTGGGATCGCTGTTGGAGAACCCCAGCGGTGAGAACGATCCGCCCGACGCGCTGGCGCGCTTTCTCGTCGCCGGCGTGGGAGTCCTGCCGGAGGCTATCACCCCTCCCTGGACCCCTCCCGACGCCATCCCCGCCGCCGCCATGAAGCTATATCGCGTATGCCCGAGCTGCAAAGCCACCATCGCCGCCGAGAGCCGCTTCTGCCCCGTCTGTCGCGCCGTGCGGCCGGAGCCGTTGCCCCCGAAAGGCGACAGCGCTCCTGAGAAACAGCCTGAGGCCCGATGCTCCCGATGTGGCGCCCCCCTGCGCGCTGGCGACGCCTTTGCCTCCGGTGCGGTGCGCCCGTAAGCGAGTCCAATCACTGCATCAGGTGCGGCGCACAGATCCCAAAGGGAGCCCGGTTCTGCCCAGCGTGCGGTGCCAGGCAGGATGAGAAGCCTTGACGACCCTCGTGGCGCAGAACTGCGCCCTCACCCAGTCCGTGGCTGAGGGCACCTGCATCAAGCGCTGCCGGCCGTCACGGGCGACGCGGCAGGCGGCCGAGCGCGCCTACGATATGGCCTGGGCCTTTAACGCCCGCGGGGCTTTGGCCCCGATGACGACGACCTGCCGCCGCGCATGTTCGAGCATGCCGACGGGTCCAGCCGCCGGCCAGGCGCCCACGCGCGAAAGGCTGGAGAGCGGACGTGCCCTGGGTGGCAGCTGGGGGGGCGTAGAGATCGAGGGGCCGGCTGTGCCCGACGCCCGTGTGTGCCACGGTAGAGTACAGCAGACCGCATCTTGCCAACAGCGAACCCCCATTCGCCCTACGACCCCAGCCAGCCGCCGCGGCGCCATAGGCCGCCAGCGTCTCGTCATTCGAGCGCTGAGCAAGCGATCGGGCCATCATCGGTCCTCGAGATATCGTCGCCTACCCCACGCATGCCCCACGTTAGTCGTTTGGGCCTCCGCCCGCCAGAGATCGGCGTGGTGTCCACCCACATCTGCATGGGCTGGCCTCTGCTCGACCGAAAGCATGGCCACCGTAGGCCTCGTCCACCCAGGGCCAACGATGGGCCAGGCGAACCGAACAGCTTGGAAAGTGGATGAATCCTCGTTGGCCGGCCGGCATAGCGCGTCCATATTCGAAAACGAATCGGTGGCAGTGCACCCTCCCGATGCGAGATACACCGGAAAGACCGCCTCATACTGGACCAGTGGGATCATCGCCGAAAGCCCAGCTCAGGATGGCATGGTTCAAGCTCGCCTCGATGGCATCGGTCGGGTTCGACAGATGCGGGTCTATACGCGCACCCCACCAGCCAGTCCGCCGATTCTGCATGGTGAGCGCATGGTCGCGGGCGTCAGTGGCGGCGGCAGAGATCAAGACTTTGCCAAGCTCGGCCTCTTCCAGCCCAGCCAGCATGCTTCGAGAGACGTCACACGCCATCGCATGCACGTGAATGTCGATCAGCACGTTTGCACCTCCAAGGCTAGCAACCTTGCATCCTGAGATTCTAGCGCGCACGTCGGCAGCTCATGTTCTTATCTGAAAGTCGGGGCACACTGTTCTCTCAAATGAAAACGTCACCGGGGAGCAGCATGAGACCACAGGGTTGGACCTGAAGCAACGTCTGAACGAATCCAACAAAGCGCTATGCACTGAAGACTGAAGAGGGCTTTACGCTTCATCATACACCCGCTCCTCACACCGAATCGGATACGACGTCTGAACGGCAAGTTCCCGACCTCAGCCGACGCAGGAAAGAGCGAGGTGCACGTTCGCCACGATCCTGAAGTAGACGAGGTGCGCATCGTCTACCGGGCTTACGACGGCGCCCAAGCGCACCCGCCGCGGACTATGCCGGAAGCATCCAGGCACAGCCACGGCATCTCGTCGTAACCCGCCCTGCAGTGAAGCAGGTCGGATCGCGGGCCATCAGCGTCTCGGATATCGTGCGGCGCGGGCATCCTGCAACGGGTCCGACAGGCAGCCACGGCGTCAGCGCCGTCCCATAGGCCAGCGCCGGTTAGGAGGGTCCCGCCAAGGGCGTCCTGGGTGTCCACCCCGGGGCATCGAGGTGGACTGATCTGCACCCGCCGCCGAAAGCGGGCGGGCACCGCCAGACCTTGCATCTCGTGGACGTCGCCAGCGGCTGGATGAATGGGCCAGGTGCGACGCAGCTATCTTGTGATGCAGGATGAGTTTTAGCGGTGTGCCCGGCGTTTGCCTTTCTCCGAAGAATCCGGACAATGGCGGCAATCCGCCAGCCCATGAATACATCAAAGCGCTCCCATCTGGTCCAGTTCTGGTTGGGGATCATCTTCACCGGCGAAGCCCAGCTCAGGCGTCCAGCCGCCCCGATGGCAAAAGAACGACAACCGCTTCGTCGAGCACGCAACGGGTTCGATCCAGAGGTGAACGGGATCGCGACTCCGGCCGAGCAGGCCCGAGCCAGCCGAGATCCGCCGATCATATCTTCAGCCGGCATGACACACAAGACCTATGACCGTGAGACTCAAGTGACGTCGCGGGGCGTTTCCAGCGTGCGGCGGGCCGGAGCGCAGAGGATCACGCAGCGCCTCTACGACCAACCGATCCGCTAACATTACGCCAGCAGCACAGGAGGACGTCCGCTCTTGTGAAGCTGCCGGGTCACAGCAGATGGAGCGATGCACGTGTGTACTACTACGATCATCCGTTACACCTCACGGCGAAAGGAGGAGGCCTCTCTCCGGTGACGTTATCAAACCGAGGCCTTCTAGCGTGCACGTCTGGCGGACACGCAACGTCAACGTCCCTCGCGACGCTTAGCAGAGGCTGTGGGGGCGTCTATGATACCGCTGCAACGGGACCTCTACGGCCAGGCCGAGGCTTGGTCCACTCAATCGGAGCTAATGGTGCGCCACATCTATGCCTACATGCGCGCCATGGAGACGTGGCGCTATGAGCGGCTGCCCATCGACGAGGGACGCCCTATGATGCCCGATCCCACTATGGCCACGCCGCTGGAGCCTGCCTATCCCGGGGATGACGACTAGCCGAATCAGCAGACGAGAGGACCCGACGACGGGGGCGAGCGTGGCCCTTCGCCTCTGTTCCTTGACGCCCACCCCCACCGCGGCTATGGTGTCCCAAACGTCAATCGCCACATTCCTGGGGGAACGCCATCATGGCCAAAGCGCCTCGCCGTTGTCACTATGTCGTGAGCACGCACTGGGACCGCGAATGGTACCAGACCTTTCAGGGCTTTCGCTTTCGCCTCGTCAAGCTGATGGACCGCGTCCTCGAGGGCTGGCGCGACGGCCGGCTGAAGGGCCCCTTCCAGACCGACGGCCAGGCAGTGCTATTGGAGGACTATCTCGAGATCCGCCCAGAGCGCCGCGATGAACTGATGGAGCGCGCTCAAGAGGGCAAGCTGGTCATCGGCCCCTGGTACGCCATGCCGGATGAATTCCTGGTCTCGGGCGAATCCTTGGTGCGGAACCTGCGCCTGGGCCGAGAGGTAGCCCGCTCCCTCGGCGGCGAGCCCAGTTGCGCCGGCTTTGCCTGCGACCTCTTTGGGCACAACAGCCAGTTGCCCCAGATCTATGCCGGATTCGACATCGTGGCCGCCCTGATCTGGCGCGGCCTGAACACCTGGGATCACCGCAACCTGCTCTGGGAGGGCGCTGATGGCACCGTCCTGCCCACCTACCGCTTTGGCCACGTGGGCTATTGCACCTATGCCATCGACGTGCGCGGCTGCCGTGACAAGGCCGGCTGCGTCGATCTCAAGGCGCTCAATGGCAGGCTGGATAGCTTTTTGCAGTGGACGGCAGAGTGCTCCGACGTGGATCCGCTGCTGCTCTTTGACGGGTGCGACCACATGGAGTGGGACCCCGTCACCTACCAAGCAATCGTCGACCGCATGGCGCCGGACGCACCAGACGACGGCTTCCAGATCGTCCATACTAGCCTCGACGAGTTCTGCCGCGAGATGGCCGCCCAGGCCGATCGCATCCAGACCCGCGTGGTCGGCGAGCTGCGCGAGCCCGCCCGCTGGACCGAGGAACGCGACAACCAGTGGCTGATTCCGGGCGTGCTCTCCAGCCGGGTGTGGATCAAACAGGAGAACGCGGCCTGCGAGACCCTGCTGACTCGCTGGACCGAGCCCATGGGCGTGCTGGCCCACCTGGCGTTGGGCCGTGACTACCCCAAGGGCTATCTCGACGTCGCCTGGCGCTGGCTGCTGCGCAACCACCCCCACGACTCCATCTGCGGTTGCAGCATCGACCAGGTCCACGAGGATATGAAGTTCCGCTTTAGCCAGTGTCGCGGGATCTGCCAAGAGGTCACCCGCGACGTTGAGCGCCGCATCGCCGCCAACGTGGGCGAGCCGGTGGTCCCCGAGACCCTGCGCGTCACCCTCTTTAACGGCGCCCAGGTGCCGGTGGACGAATCCGTCGAGGTGATCCTGGAGATCCCCTCCGATTGGCCTACGTTCAACGAGTTCTTTGGCTTTGAGCCCAAGCCAGCCTTTCGCATCTATGACGCGGAGGGCAACGAGGTGCCCTATCAGCGGCTCCACCAGACCATGAAGCAGCCGGCTACCCGACTCCTCGACACGGGGTCCATCCAGGGCTATCAGACCCATCACGTGCGCGTGAGCTTGCCGGCACGCATCCCGGCATTTGGCTATACGACGTATACGGTGCTCCCTGGCAAGCATGGCGAGCGCACCCGGCATCCTGCCGTGCCCGGCCTAGCCACCAGCGAGCGCTCTATGGAGAATGAGCACCTGGCCGTAACGATCGAGAGTAACGGCACCCTGACCCTCACCGACAAGCGCACCGGCCAGCGCTATGAGCGGCTGCTCACCTTTAAGGACACGGCCGATATCGGCGACGGGTGGTACCACGGCGTGGCTGTCAACGACGAGACCTATGTCTCCACAGCCTCCCCCGCCGCCGTGGCCCTGGTGCACGACGGCCCCATGCTGACCACGTTCCGCGTGCGCACCAGCATGTCGGTGCCGGCGGCCTTCCAGTTCGATGGCATGATCCGCTCCGATCAGCGCACCGACCTAGTCATCGACAGCCTGATCTCGCTCCGCCCGGGGGCGGCGCACCTAGAGGTGGAGACCACCGTCCACAACAACGCCCTCGATCACCGGCTCCGCGTCCTGCTGCCCAGCGGCGCCCAGACCGACACCTACCTGGCCGACACGCCCTATGACGTGGTCGAGCGCCCCATCGCCCTCCGGGCCGATAACCACCTATATCGCGAGCTAGAGGTCGAGACCAAGCCGCAACGCACCTGGTCGGCCGTGGCCGACGCCGTCCGCGGCCTGGCCGTCATCAGCGCGGGCCTGCTGGAGACAGCCGTGCGTGACCTGCCCGAGCGCCCCTTGGCCCTGACCCTGTTCCGCGCCACCCGCACCACCGTGGGCACCGCCGGTGAGCCCAATGGCCAGCTCCAGGGGACGCTCCAGTTTCGCTACTGGATCGTCCCGCTGGATGGCCAACCGCGCAGCGCCGAGGCCCGCATGGCCCTCTACGCCCTGGCCAACCGGCTGGCCTGTGGCGTGCACGCCGCCCAGCTGCAAGCCCTGGATGGCGAGCAGCTCCGCGAGCGGGGTGGGCTGCCCGCCAGCGGCGCGTTGATGGCCGTCAAGGGGCCGGTGGTCGTCACCGCCACCGAGATGCGTGGCGATGCCCTCGAGATCCGGGCGTTCAACCCGGGCAGCGAGCCGGCGCAGGCCACCTATCGGCTCACAAGCGATGCCCCGTTCACGTCCGCCCAGCCGGTCAACCTGGAGAGCACGCCCCAGGGCGAGCCGCAGCCCATCGTAGATGGCGCGGTGACCGCCGAGTTTGGTCCCAAGCAGATCGTGACGTTGCGGTTGAGCTAGCCGTCGTTCCTGATAGCCCTTGCCAACAAAGGAGTATCCATGCCACGCCCCAACATCTTGCTGTTCTTTACCGATCAGCAGCGCGCCGACACGATCCATGCCGGCGGCAACCCGGTCATCCGCACGCCTAACCTGGATCGCTTGGCGCGGGAGGGCGTCCGCTTTAGCAGCGCTTATACGCCCAGCCCGGTCTGCGTGTCGGCCCGCTGCTCCATGATCCACGGCCAGTACGCTCACAACACCGGCTGCGCATTCAACGGCGACGCCATGCCCACCGACCGCCCCAGCTTTATGCAGGTGCTCACTGACGCCGGCTATCGAACCCATGGCATCGGCAAGATGCACTTTACGCCCGATTCCCAAGCCCTGCGCGGCTGGCAGACCCGCGAGCACCAGGAAGAGATCCGTCGCAGCGTGGACGAGGACGACTATCTCAAATTCCTGCGGAGCAAAGGCTACAGCCACGTCTACGATCCCATGGGACAGCGCGGCGAGATGTACTATATGCCGCAGCTCGCCCAGATGCCCGCCGAGTACCACGCGACCCATTGGGTGGGGGATCGCTCCATCGCCTTTATCCGCGAGCAGGAGCGGAGCGACCAGCCTTGGCTGCTCATGTCCAGCTACATTCATCCCCACCCGCCCTTTTCGCCGCCTACACCGTGGAACAAGCTCTACCGGGCGCCGCTGATGCCCCTGCCCAAGATGCCGCAGCAGTACGAAGCCTTTTGGACCTATATGAACCGCGTGCAGAACCGTTACAAGTATCGCGATAACGGGTTTGACTATAACATGCTGCGCTGCTTGAAGGCGTTCTACTATGCCTGCATCTCGTTCATCGATTACCAGGTCGGCCGCATCCTGCAGGCGCTCGAGGAGACTGGTCAGCTTGACAACACCCTGATCCTCTACACCTCGGATCACGGCGAGTTCTTGGGCGACTATGGCTGCTTTGGCAAGCGCAGCATGCTCAACGCCGCCTGCAACGTCCCCATGCTAGCCCGCTTCCCACAACGCTTTGCCCAGGGCGCCGTCTGCAACACCCCCACCAGCTTGGTGGACATCATGCCAACCATGCTGGCGGCCGCCGACGTGCAGCGGGATGATCTCGCGCTCGACGGCGTCGACCTGGCCGAGATCGCCCAAGAGGGCTCTGACACGCTGCTCGGTCAGCGTACCGTCTATAGCCAGTACCAGCATCGTGACGTCGGCGTCTACATGGCGTTGACCCGCCGCTGGAAGTATTTCTACTCGGCGCCCGACCGCCGCGAGTGGCTGATCGACCGCGAACAGGATCCCAACGAGCTCCGCAGTCAGGCCGGGCTGGTGTTCCGCCACAGCGCCGTATCCGAGATGCGCGACAACCTGTGGTCATTCTACCGCTCCCAGGGCTTTGAGGAACCGCTGGACGGCAACGCCTGGCGTACCTACCCGCAGCCGAGCGTGCCGGAAGATCCCGACGGCGGCCTACTGATCCAGGATCCACCTTGGGCGGCACCGTATCAGCGTATCCCGGGCTACACCGAATAGATCCGTCGTCATACCGCGTACAAGGAGCTAGGCTATGGCAAGGGCACGTCTAGTCGTCATCCCCGATGAGATAATCGGGACCATCAACCCCAACATCTATGGGCATTTCGCCGAGCACCTGGGCGGCTGCATCTATGAGGGCATCTGGGTGGGTGAGGACTCGCCCATCCCCAACCGCGACGGCATTCGGCTGGATGTAGTGGATGCGTTGCGACGCATCCACCCGCCAATAGTCCGCTGGCCCGGCGGCTGCTTTGCTGACGACTACCACTGGCGCGACGGCATCGGCCCGCGCGAGGATCGTCCCCGCACCCTCAACATCTGGTGGGATGACGTCGAGAGCAACCAGTTCGGCACCCACGAGTTCGTCCGCTTTTGCCGAATGATCGGCGCCGAGCCGTACATCTGCGGCAATGTGGGCTCGGGATCCCCCCGCGAGCTGCGCGACTGGGTCGAGTACTGCAACTATCCCGGGGGCACCACGCTATCTGACCTGCGCGCCGCCAACGGCGACCGCCAGCCGTTCGACGTCCGTTACTGGGGCGTGGGGAACGAGAGCTGGGGTTGCGGCGGTGCGTTCACGCCCGAAGAGTATGCGGCCGCTTACCGCCGTTTCGCCACCTATCTACGACCTCTCCAGCGTGATCCCATGACCCTGATCGCCAGTGGCCCGCTGGCCAACGACCAGGACTATTCCCGGCGTTTCCTCAAGCAGGTCGTCCGAACCTGCCCGCCGCAACGTGGCTTGCCCTTTGAGGGCTATGCCGCCCACTACTATTGTGGGACGGCAGGCAGCGCCACCGAGTATACCGAGGGCCAGTGGTACCACCTGCTAGCCCGCTCGCTCGAGATGGAGGCCTTGGTACGCCAGCAACGCGCCATCCTGGATAGTTACGACCCTGAGCGCAAGGTCGGGCTGATCGTGGACGAGTGGGGCGCCTGGCATCCGGTCCAGGACGGGACCAACCCACGCCATCTCTTTCAACAGAACACCCAGCGCGATGCCTTGGTGGCTGCCTTGACGTTGGATGTCTTTAACCGGCACGCCGACAAGGTAGTGATGTCCAACATCGCCCAGACCATCAATGTGCTCCAAGCCATGATCCTCACCGATGGCGCGCGCATGCTCACCACGCCCACCTACCATGTGTACGCCATGTACGCCGCCCACCAGGGCGGCCAGGCGGTGCGCGTTCTGGTCGACTCGGAGCGTATCGACTGGATCGACGCCGAAGGAGGCGCCAGCGGTGAGATCACCCAAGTCGCCGGCTCCGCCTCGATTCGGGACGGCGCCCTCACCGTGAGCCTCGTCAACACGCACGCGGCAGAGCCGGTGGACGTCTCCCTAGCGCTCTATGGCGCCGATGGCACCATGGAGACCCGCACCACGTTGGCGAGCGGTGACATCCATGCCCACAATACCTTTGACGCCCCCACGCGCGTGGCTCCCCGCGTCGAGCATCCCGACGTCGCTGCTGACGGTGCGACGGTGACCCTGCCACCCGCCTCGGTGACGACGCTGACCATCGCCCTCTAGATCGCACGACAAAACGCCCCCGGCCTGGAAAAGAGGTCGGGGGCGTTCTCATCTCGCAGAGATCGGCTCAGCCTACCATCGCCCTCCACGCCGGCACCCGCAAGAACCAGATCCGGTTGCTATCGTGGTAGCTGTGCGCCCCACGATAGGCTACCCGCACCGCCGCCAGGATGTCGTCGCCCTCAAAGGCCCAGTCCACGTATTGAAAGCCCGTGAGACGGAGCGAGTCCTCCCCTTGCAGGCCCGAGTCGTCCTCCAGCAGGTAGCGCACCACCTGCCACTGCCGCAGGTCGCGAGAGGCGCACAGCGCCAGACGGTTGCGTTGCGCGGGCCAGCCTGGCTCCGAGTTGGGGTTACTCAGCGTCACGTAGCGGTCGGTCACGGCATCATAGCGCACAGTAAACTTGGTCATGCCTCCGGGAAAGCTGACGAACCCCTCGCCCGGATCGAACGTCAGGCGACGCCCCTCATCCTCCACCCGCACCATCGCGGCCACGTCTACCTGCGGCGCGCTATGAAACCGCAGCAGATCGACCATACGCCCGTCGCGATCCAGCACCACGTTGCCCTCCAGCCAGCCTGGCCGCTCCAACGCCCCCCACTCGGCGGGCAGCCAGGTCGGGTCAAAGGCCAGCTTGTTACTCATGCGCCAGTTGGCGGCGTCCAGCAGGTCGGCATCGGCGTCGGCCGAGATCACCAGCGCCTGAAAGCCGGTCCCCCACTGGCAGGGCGTGCAGTCCTCAAAGGCCCGATAGAGCCGGCCCTCGTGCTGCAGCACCGGCACCGGCGCGCAATGATAGTTGGGCGGCTCGTGGCCCACACCCCCCGAGAAGAGTAGCCCACTGGCGCCGTCGGCGGGGTGAGTCCAGGTATACCCGCCATCCTCGCTACGCCGGATGCAGATGCTCCCATACTGCTGCGAGCACCCCAGCAGATAGAGCGCGCCCCCGTGGACGAACAGGCTGCTCCAGAAGGCGCCGGCGATATGGGTCACATAGCGCCAGGTGCGCCCGTCATCTTCGGAACGATACACCGTGGTGAGATGCTCTTCCGCCTCATGATTCTTGGGACAGCCCGGCCCAAAGTAGTCATGCGTCACCACCAGCGCCCCGTCCGGCGCCCGGATGATGCTGGGGCTGCCCAGATACGTGCGCGTGCGCGGATCCTGATACGCGACCTCAACCGGGCATGGCGAGTATTCGGCTCCCATCGTCAGAGCGTCACGTCGTTGACCACGTTCTGGAGCCTGCCCTGCTGAAAGGCGCGTACGTTCTCGACGGCAGTGCCCATCAGCCGACGCCGCGCCGACGCCGTCGCCCAGGCGATATGCGGCGTGATGTAGCAGTTCTTGGCGGTGAGCAGCGGGTTATCCGGCAACGCTGGCTCGACGCTCAGCACATCTAGCCCCGCCCCCGCGATGCGGCCCTCGTTCAGGGCCTCAGCCAGGGCCGGCTCATCCACCAGAGGCCCGCGGCTCGTATTGATCAGAAAGGCCGTTGGTTTCATCAGGGCCAGGCGATCGGCGTTCATCAACTTTTCGGTCTCGGGTGTCAATGGGCAATGCAGCGTCACCACGTCGCTTTCGCGCAAAAGCGTGTCCAGATCCACCATGGCGATCTCGGGGTCGCCCGAGTCCTCCACATAGGCGTCGTGGGCGATCACCCGCATGCCGTAGGCTTGGCCGATGACGGCCGACTGCCGCCCGATGCGGCCATAGCCCACCACGCCCAGCGTCAGGTCCATCAGCTCAATCAGCGGGAAATCCCAGTAGCACCAGTCATCGGACTCGGCCCAGCGCCCAGCCTTGACCGTCTCCGCGTGATAGGCCACGTGCTGCGTGAGGTTCAGGATGTGAGCAAAGGCCATCTGCGCCACCGATTGGGTTCCATAGGTCGGCACGTTGCAGACCGGGATACCCCGCTCGGCGGCCGCTTCCACGTCAACGATGTTGTACCCCGTCGCCAGCACGCCGATGAACCGCAGGTCAGGCAACTGCTCCAACGTCTCACGGCTGAGCGGCACCTTGTTCACCAGCACCACCTGGGCGCCCTGGGCCCGCGCCACGATTTGGTCCTCGGGTGTGCGTGGGTATACGGTGGTCTCGCCCAGGGCCTCCAGCCCCTCCCAAGAGAGGTCGCCCGGGTTCAAGGTGTGACCATCCAGGACAACGATTTTCATCCTAGTTGCCTCCTTTGCCGCGCGACGGTGTCGCGCCCTCACTCGACACCGCTCTATGGTACCAGTCCCCAGGCCCGCTGCCAAGCGCCGCCATAGGCCAAGCCACGATCGGCCCTGTCGAGCTTGCGCAACGCCCAGCCCGTCGGTAGACTAGCCTCGATCAGAGGTCATCCCAAGACAGGAGCTGTTGATGCCACGCCCCAACATCCTCTACCTGCACTCGCACGACTCGGGTCGCTATGTTCAGCCGTATGGCCACGCCATCCCCACGCCCGCTATCCAACGCCTGGCTCAAGAGGGCGTGCTGTTCCGCCAGGCCTTTTGCGCCGGTCCCACCTGTTCCCCCAGCCGGGCTGCACTGGTCACCGGCATGGCGCCGCACAACGCCGGCATGATCGGCCTGGCCCATCGCGGCTTTTCGCTGAACGATTATGGGCAGCATATCGCCAACGTCCTAAAGTCGGCCGGCTACCACACCACCCTGGCGGGCGTACAGCACGTCGCCGCTCGGCCAGAGATCATCGGCTATGACCAGATCCTCACCCAGGGGCGCCCTGACGTCGCCAACGTAGCGCCGGCCGCCGGCAACTGGCTAGCCCAGGCTCCATCGGAGCCTTGGTTCCTCTCGGTGGGCTTTTTCGAGACCCATCGCGAGTACCCCGAGCCCGAGGCCAGCGAGGATCTCCGCTATACCTTGCCGCCGCCCACCCTGCCCGACACACCCGAGACCCGCTATGACATGGCCGCCTACAAGGCCAGTGCCCGCATCTATGATCAGGGCGTGAGGGCGGTGCTCGCGGCGTTAGAGGCCAGCGGGCAGGCGGGCAACACCTTGGTGATCAACACCACCGACCATGGCATCGCCTTCCCAGGGATGAAATGCAATCTCACCGATCACGGCATCGGCGTCATGCTGATCATCCGTGGCCCCGGAGGCTTTGAGGGCGGCCGGGTCATCGACGCCATGGTCTCGCATATCGACCTGTTCCCCACCATCTGCGAGCTGGCCCACGTCGCGCCGCCGGACTGGCTCCAGGGGCACTCGCTACTGCCGCTGCTCCACGGACAAGCCAGCGAGATCCGCAAAGAGATCCACGCCGAGGTGACCTATCACGCCGCTTATGAGCCCATGCGCTGCGTGCGCACCCGCCGCTGGAAGTACATCCGCCGGTTCGACGGCCGCGAGACCCCAGTGTTGCCCAACTGCGACGACGGCCCCAGCAAGAGCATCTGGCTGGAGCATGGCTGGGCCGATCGGCCGGTAGATGCCGAGCAGCTCTATGATCTGATCTATGACCCCCAAGAGACCCAGAACCTGGCCTTGCTGAACACCCATCCCATGGTGCTGGACGAGATGCGCGGTCGCCTGGAGCGATGGATGCGGGCTACGGATGATCCGCTCTTGAGCGGGCCGGTGCCGGCCCCCAGCGGAGCGCAGGTCAACGATCCCGACGGCCTCTCGCCTCGCGAGGCGTGCCAGGTGATTCCGTAATTGGCAAGACGAGCCACTCAAAGGGAGAGCATCCTATGAGCGCAACGCCCAAGCTAATCGCCAACTACCAGTGCCTGTGCGGCGAGGGACCCATCTGGCATCCCGACGAAGGCCGCCTCTACTGGCTGGATATCGACACCGGACGCATCTTTCGCTATGAGCCCGCCACTGGCCACCACGAGCAGATCTATGACGGCGAGCACATTGGCGGCATCACCATCCAGGCCGATGGCAGCCTGGCCCTCTTTGGGCCCAAGGGCATGGTGGACGGCTGGCGCGAGGGCTGCATCACCACCCTGGTCGAGGGCATCCCCGGCGAGGAGGAGCGCCGCTTTAACGACTGTATCGCCGACCCCGAGGGGCGCGTGTACGCCGGCACCCTGGGCCAGGGACTCGGCAATCTTTACCGCATCGACCCCGACGGCAGTGTGACCCATCTGCTTGGCGGGGTAGGCTGCTCCAACGGCATGGGGTTCACGCCCGACCTGACCGGACTATACTATGTCGATTCGGTGGCCGGCGTTGTTTATCGCTTTGACTATGATCGGGGCACTGGCAACCTCACCAACCAGCGCGTTTGGCTGCAGGTGGATACCAGCCAGGGCATCCCCGACGGCATGACCGTGGACGCCGAGGGGTTCGTCTGGGTGGCCTTTTGGGATGGCAACCGCGTCACCCGCTACGATCCGGCCACGGCCGAGCCCGTGGCCACCATCAGCGTGCCTGCCCGTAAAGCCTCTTGCCTGACCTTTGGCGGACCCAACGCTGAAGACATCTATATCACCACCGCCATCGGCGAGGGCGACCCCGCCCTCGAAGGCGAGAACGCCGGCGGGCTCTTTTGCGTCAACCTGGGCATTCGTGGCGTCCCCGAGTTTCGCTCCCGTATCGGCCTGTAAGTTACAACTTTGGCTGGCCACGGCCTGGTGCCTTTGGCCTGGTCGCTGCGCCAGGCGGGCTGGCCGAGTGACATCTTGACACGACGGTTTGCCAAGGGTCATGGGTTGGTCGATCTCTACACCGCCGCGCTCGAGATGCTCTTGCCGGACGGCACCATGCCCTCGGGGGGTGACTGCTACGGGCGCCCCACGCTGTTGCCAGCGCTCCATTACGAGTATCTCTATGCCGCGCCGGAGGATCCGCGTTTTGCCTGGGTCCTCTCACACACCGAACGCACCTATCCTAGCAGCTCAGCGGCAGTTGGCCTTCTGGTGGCGCAGCCCTTGGCGAGCACCCACCCGCCATCGCTCGGCCCTCGCGACTGGCCGCAGCACGGCTACACGTTGATGGCCACCGCTCGCCGAGGCAGCTATCTCTCCGAGGCGACCAACGTCGCGCTAGTGACCTGGGGCTATGCGGGGATCCACGGCCATCACGACAAGCTCTCTTTTGAGCTGCACGCTGATGGCATCCGTTGGGTCGTGGACGCCGAGGCCAGCTCGCCAGGCCATAGCTTTTCGGCGGCAGTCCAGCGTGAGCTCAACCGGTCCACCCTAGCGCATAACACCGTGCGGATCGATCGGCGTGACCAGAACACCCTGACCGCCAACCTCTCGCTCGAGCACGTGGACGGCTCGCCCAACGACGTGCGCATCGGCGATCGCGGCCAGCTCTACGACGGCGTCTCCCAAGAGCGCCGACTGTGGCCCTCCCCCCATCCCCATGGTGATCCTGCGCTCCAGCGAAGCCGACGCCACGTTTCGCATCCATCTGCGCTGGAACTAGACTCTAGCGACGGGCGATCTCGCGCCGAGCCGTGAGAACGCCCGTTGGCTTCCGCCACGTTTGACACACCTCCTGCCACCGCTATAATGCCACCTAGCGTAGTTGCAACTGGTTGCAACAAGGACCATCATCACGCCAAGGAGTGACGGATGCAGGAGCGCGATCCCCGTCTTGAGGCCGCCATCGCCTTTCACGGTCACTTTTGCCCTGGCCTAACTATCGGCTTTCGCGCCGCCCTAGCGGCCCTCGGCCGCCTCGGAGTAAGCCGCGCCACTGACGAAGAGCTGGTGGCCATCGCCGAGACCGACGCCTGCGGGCTGGATGCTATCCAGGTGCTGACGGGCTGCACCGCTGGCAAGGGGAACTTGATCATCCGCGATTGGGGCAAGCAGGTCTTTTCCATCGGGCGCCGTTCTGACGGACGCATGGTGCGCGTGGCCTTGCGCTATGGCGCTACCACGCCACCCGACGCCAACCAGCTCTCTCCTGAAGAGGCGCGGCAACGCAGCCTAGAGCTGCTGCAGACCCTCCCAGATGACGAGCTTTTCGACATCCGCTGGGTCGACTGGCCCCTACCCGAGCGGGCTCGCCTCTTTCGCACCGTTCGATGCAGCCAGTGCGGTGAGGGAGTGATGGAAGCCCGCGCCCACCTGCGCGACGGCCAGCCCGTCTGCCCCGAGTGCTACGGCAAGGAGTACACCCGCCGGGGCTAGACGGCTAGATCTGCCATCATGGAAAGAACACCATTCGCCACACCCAATCAAGCTAGAGCGGGAGAAGTCATGGATCTACTCGGTGAAATGGAACTGGTTCCCATTGGTGTCATTCATAGCCCATGCCAGGAGCGCGGGCAGGCTCCCCGCCAGGGGCGGCTGTCCGAGAACCTGATCACCCTGGAGATCCACCCGCAATTCGCTGCAGCGATGGACGGAATCGGCCGCTGCTCGCATCTGATCGTCCTCTATTGGGGCGACCGGGCCAACCGCGAGATCCTGCGTTCGCCGACGCCCTTTAGCGAGGTGCCGGTAGGCGTCTTTACCAGCCGCTCCCCCAACCGCCCCAACCCGATTGCTTTCTGCGTGGCTGAGTTGGTCCGGCAGGAGGAGAACCGCCTGATCGTGCGCGGCGTTGATGCCCTAGATGGCAGCCCATTGCTGGATATCAAAGCCTATGTCGCAGCCATTGATTGTGTGCCCGAGGCCACCAACCAGCATCTCCCCAACACCCTGGGTGGAATCGCGCAGGGGGAAGACCCGCATGATTGACAGGCCATCCGGCGAAAGCGCAGGTCCTGGTCTGGCCACAGCCGCCTTTCTGCATCAGTCGGCCCGCAAACAACGTCTCATCCTGGGCTTGGCGGCGCTGACCCTGCTGCTGGCCGTCATCGCTATCAATGCCGGCGCCGCGAACACCCACCCATTGCAGGTACTGCGGGCGCTGTTGTTTCTGGAAGGCGACCTTCCCGGTGTGGTGGTCTGGAACATCCGCCTGCCGCGCGTCATCGCCGGGATCGTGGCCGGTATCGGGTTGGCGGTGGCCGGCTGCGTGATGCAGACCTGTCTGCGCAACCCGCTAGCTTCGCCGTTCACCCTGGGCATCTCGAACGCGGCCGCTTTTGGCGCCAACCTGGCGATCGTGTGCTTTGGGGCCGGCACGCTGCGCAGCACCACCCATGACGCGGTCTTTATCGCCAATCCCTACTCTGTCACCATCAGCGCGTTCGTCTTTTCGATGGTCGCCATGTGCCTGATCTTGCTCCTGGCCCGGCAGCGCGGCTTTTCGCCCGAGTCGGTGGTGCTCGCCGGGGTGGCTTTTGGCTCGCTCTTTTCGGCCGGCTCGGCCCTGGTGCAGTATTTCGCCCAGGACGTGCAGGTGGCGGCCATGGTCTTTTGGACCTTTGGCGATCTGGGCCGCGTCTCCTGGCGAGAGATAGGCATCCTCGCAGCTCTCACGGCAGCCGCCCTGGCCTATTTTTCGCTGCACCGCTGGGACTATAACGCCCTCGATAGCGGCGAGGATGCCGCCAAAGGGTTGGGCGTGCACGTGGAGCAGATCCGCTTCCGCACGATGCTGGCAGCTTCCATGGTCACGGCGGTGGCGGTCGCGTTCATGGGCATCATCGGCTTTATCGGCCTCATCGCGCCTCAGATGATGCGACGCATCCTGGGCGTCGACCACCGCTTCCTGATCCCTGCCTCGGCGGTGACCGGCGCGGCGCTGCTGCTCTTTGCCGATACCCTGGCGCGCACCCTGATCTCACCCGTGGTCCTGCCAGTGGGCGCGATCACCTCCTTTTTCGGCGCGCCGCTGTTCCTGTTCATCTTGGCGAAAGGCTATTCCCGGCGATGATCCTGAACGTGCAAGGCATTCGATTTGACTATCCGTGCCGTCCAGTGCTGGAAGAGGCCACCTTTTCCGTGGAAAGAGGCGAGGTGCTGGCGGTGCTGGGCACCAACGGGACGGGCAAGACCACCTTGCTCAAATGCATCAACCGCATCCTCATGCCAGCCGCCGGCACGGTGCTGATCGACGATGAATCGACCGCCCTCCTCAGCCGAAACGCCCTGGCGCAAAAGATCGGCTATGTCGAGCAGCAGCGCTCCGGCTCGCGCGCCACCGTCTTCAATACCGTGCTCCTGGGCCGCAAGCCGTACATCCGCTGGGACATCACCCAGCGAGACATGGAAATTGCCGGGCAAGCGCTGACAGCGCTGGGCCTTGCCGACTATGCCCTGCGCTATATGGATGAGCTGAGCGGCGGCGAACTGCAAAAGGTGGTTATCGCGCGCGCGCTGGCGCAAGAGCCCGACATTCTACTCATGGACGAACCAACCAGCAGCCTGGACCTAAAGAATCAGATCGAGGTAGTCAACTTGATCCGGCAGATCAGCCGAGAGCGGGGCATCGCTGCGGTGGTGGCGATGCACGATCTGAATCTGGCGCTGCGCTTTGCCGATCGTTTCATTCTGCTCAAAGACAAAACCATCTATGCCGCTGGCGGATCGGAGGTAATGACTCCGGAAATCATCGAAGCAGTCTATGCAGTCCCGGTAACAATCGCGGCCTATAACGGGAACCGGGTGGTGATCCCTCTCTAGGCTCTTGCCTGACGAACAAGCGTGTGCATGGTTACGATCAGGTCTCGAACACCAACGGGAGGATTCCGATGAAATCGCGTCTCATCACCATCTTCATATCCCTTGTCATTGTTCTGTCTAGCTCGCTGGTCGGCTGCAATGCAGCGACCCCCACCATCGCCGAGGACGTGACCGTCACCGATCTTTTGGGGCGAGAGGTGTCCATCCCCGCCGATGTCACGCGCGTCATCGCCATCGGCCCCGGCGCGTTGCGTCTGTACGTCTACGCCGGCAACCTAGACTATGTGGTGGGGGTGGAGCAAATGGAAGCCGATAGCTCCACCGGTAAGCCGTATATGCTTGCCAACCCTGATCTGGCCAAGCTGCCCATCATTGGGCAAGGCGGCCCCAACAACGCCCCCGACCCCGAACGTATCCTGACGGTCGCGCCAGACGTGATCTTTAGCACCTATGCCTCGGAGGCCTCGGTCGCCGACGAGTTGCAGGCCAAGACCGGCATCCCGGTGGTGGTGCTGAGCTACGGGAGTGCTAGTTTTGGGGTCACGGCGCTCTTTGGGCAGGGCGTCCCCGATTCGCTAGAGCTCATCGGTCAGGTCATCGGCGATGACGCCAAAGCCCAGGCCGCGGTAGATTTTCTGAATCAGGCCCTGGAAGACCTGGGGACGCGCACCAGCGACATTCCGGATGCCGACAAGCCCTCCGTGTATGTGGGCGGTCTGGGCGCCAGAGGCAGCGCACGGTATCAGAGCACCCAGGGCGATTACTCCCTATTGAATGCCATCAATGCCAAAAACGTGGTGGATGAAACCGGCCAGAGCGGCTCGATCATGATCGACAAGGAAAAGCTGCTGGACTGGGACCCCGACTATCTCTTTGTCGACCTGGGTGGCCTTGCTGCGGTGCTGGAGGATTACCAGAAGAACCCCACTATTTACGAGTCGCTCTCGGCGGTGCAGAACGGTCTCGTCTACACCCAACTGCCCTATAACTATTACACCACTAACATCGACACGACCATTGCCGATGCGTACTACCTGGGCAAGATTCTCTACCCGGAGGCCTTTGCGGATATCGACCCCGTGCAAAAAGCCGATGAGGTCTACCAGGCTTTGCTGGGCACTGCTGTTTACGCCCAGATGGCCGAGGACTTTGGCGGGTTCAGGCAGCTGAACTTGAGCGAGGAGTAAGGGAGAAGCGAGCTGACGCTGCTCCGGTCTTGAGATCGGGGCCTGTGGCAGCAGCGCCGGTACCTCCGGGAGCTGGCCTTGCGAATCCGTCAGGCCCAGCTCCCACCAGCCCACCAATCTACCAGGACGCCGCTGCCGTGGTGGGCGTCCCTCGTCGCGGCCTTGCCCGAGGAGCGGCCCTCATCCGGATCCAGGCGAATCGTTAGCGAGGTCAGGGCAGCGGTATGCCTTCCGAGTTCGTCCGCTAGCCGCGCATCCAGCGCCGCAGCCGTTTGCGGTTCACGCGGCGCCAGACCGCCACCCAGCCATCGGCGGTGTCGCGCGCTCGCGCCGCCTCCATCCCTGCCAGCTCCGATGCCGCCAGGGCTAGGGACGGGTGCTGCCGCGCCACCTGCCGCAGCCAGTCTCGCAGCACCACCGCATCCTGGTGGGCGCCCAGCAGGTCCTGCAGCGCACCCACCTCGACGCCCAGCCGCGCAGCCGGCTCGCCCACAGCCAGCGCCGCCGTCTCGCAGGCATACCGCGCCCGTTTGGCGGCCAGGCGGGTTCGGTGCAGATCCAGCTCGGAGCCCGAGGCCACCGCGTTCCGCGCCCGCCGCTTGAGACGGCGCCAGTGCCCGCGGGTGTGGCTGATGAGCGTACGAGCGCCCGCCGCGGAGGCCGCCGGCGTCACCGGGGGCTCCGCCGCCATGGCCACCAAGCTATCGAGCAGCGCCACGCACCGCGGCGAACGCAGCGCCTCCATGGCATCACGCCATCGGCTCTCCCGTTCGTTAGCAAGGAGCGTCTGAACGCCCGCGCCAGCAGCGACCTCATCGTCGGCCAAAAGAGCCGTGGTCTCGCCTAGACGGGTGGCCATCACATCGGCGTCGCGCACCGGCCCCAGTTGCGAGGCTAGCCAGGCCAGCTCCTCCGACAGGACGGCCACCACCTCGGCCCGAAAGAGCGGCGCAAAAGTCCGCAGGATGCCCCGGAGCCGCCGGGTAGCCACCCGCGCCCGGTGCACATCCTCCGGATCCTCGTCCAGCGGCACGCCCGCCAAGCGGAACAGCAGCTCTTGCACATCACGCGCGACCGCCATGCCGAGGACGTCAGCAGCGGTCGGACGCTTGCCCAGAGCCGGCACCTGCACGTCTGGCGGGGCCTGTGCCGCGCTGCCCAACACCCGCACCGCCGCGATGCCGCTGGGGGCCGAGGGCCCACCAAGCAGCTCCACCACGTCCTGACAGAGCGCCTGGTCGCCCCCTTCGACGAGGTAGCGCCCCAGCCACCGCCCCACGCCCGGGCCGTCCAGCACCCGCCGGGCCTCATGGGTAAGCCGCACGGAGCTAGCCTGGCCCTCTCGCGCCAGCAGCCACGTGTGGCTGGTCATCTCCATGGTGAGCACCCGCTGCAGCTCCCAGCCACGTGCCAACGGACGCACCACATCCATGATCGCCGCGGGTGGACCCGGCCAAGCGCCGCTCTGCTCCACAAAGCGCGCTGGTGCGCCGGCCTGTGCCGGTACGCGCAGGCGCCAAAGCTCATCGTCTATCCGAACCAGCTCTGCGCCCCAACGCAGCAACGCAAAGCCGGGCGTGTCGTACCAGAACTCGGTACGACGCCCAACCTCTTTCTCCTGGACGGCCCACCCGCGCGCCAGCCACCCTTCCTCAGGAAGCAACGGTTCGGGCGGGCCGTCTAGCTCTATGCGCAACGTGGGCTCCTCGGGTCGATCGGCCTAGACCGCGTCAGCCCCTTCTAACACCGCAGCCAGGGCGGCCCTGACCGCCTCATCGCTCTTGCTCAGATGCAGCCTCACCGTCGCGATCTCGAACGGTCGCAGATCCAGCGCGATGCGGCCACCCTGGAGCGGCAGCGGCTCGATGCTGTTCTCCAGCATGTCGGTGCGCTCCACGGAAGCGACCGGCAGCGCCGTCGTCAGGACACAGCCCGTCTTGGCGCGCTTGGCCTCGTACAGCCGCACGACGACGTCGCCCGAGCCGTCCTCGGCCATCTTGACCGCCTCGATGACCACGTTCGGCGCGTCCACCTGGAACAGGGAGGCGCTCCCGCCAGCCCCTGCCTGTACCGTAACGGGCACGTTGATCTCATAGCCTTGGCGCACCACGTCACTGTCGTGGAAGCAGCCGTTCCAGCAGTGGAAGGCATAGGTGAACTTTTGCAGGCCCTTGTCCGCCCGCATATCTGGCGCCGTCGCCGATTTCAGCAGAGTCAACGCGATCTCGTTATCCGCCACGTTGACGCCGTACTTGCAGTCGTTGAGCACGGCCGCGCCGCGGTTGCTCTCGACCAGCGCCGTCCAGCGATGGTTGCAGACCTCAAAGCGATCCGCGTCAAAGGGGCGCGACTTGTGGTTCGGTCGAGCGATATGCCCGAACTGGATCTCTTGCAGGGCCTCGGTGGCATACAGATCCACCGGGAAGGCCACCTTGAGCAGCATATGCGTCTCTTGCCAGTCGATCTCGGTGTCAAACACCAGCGTGCGGCTCCCGCGGGTCAGCGTCGCCGTTTGAGTCATGCGCGACTGGTTCAGCGTCCGCGAGATGCGTAGCTGCCCCATCAGCGGGCCGCTGGTCACCACCTCGATCTCGGCATCCTCACCCAGCGTGACGGGAAAGTCGACATAGTTGCTATCGATCTCCCAAGCATCCCAGTTACAGGGGATGTCGCGCCACATCTTGAAAGCGTTGCCCGGGCCGGTCGCCCACTCACGCTCGGTCTCCTTGTCCCAGATGCTGGTGATCTGGCCCTTGGCGTCAAAAGTAAAGCGCAGCAGGTCGTTCTCCAGCGTCGTGGGCGTGGCGATCACGTCCTCCAGCGGCGGCGCGGCGGCCTCCTTGACGGGCACGATGGTCGTCCAGCCGCACGAGGGCACCGCTACCCGCGCGTAGGCGCCCTCGGGCGTCACCTGCGAGAGCAGGGCGACGCCGTCGGCGGTCTCTGCGCCCTGGGCTCCCTCTGGCAACGCCACCAAGGCATCGCGCGTCCACGAGAGGCTGCTGAACACCGTCAACGCCTCCCCGCCTTCGACCAGCCTACTCCGCGCGTCGGCAGCGATATCGTCGGCCGCGCGGATCACGTCGGCATACAGCGCCTCGGCCTCCTGATACACCCGCTCGATCGACGACCCGGGCAGGATATCATGGAACTGGTTGAGGAGCACGCCCTTCCACGCCTCGTCCAGCTCGGCCGCGGGGTAGGCATAGCCCGTCAATGCCGCGGCAGCCACGCCCCACAGCTCGGCGTCGCGCAGCGCCAGCTCGCTCTTGCGGTTGCCGCGCTTGGTCCTGGCCTGCGAAGTATAGGTGCCGCGATGCATCTGGTAGTAGAGCTCGCCCACATAGTGGGCGTCGGGAACGCCCTCGCGCTCCAAATCATGGAAAAAGGTGTTGGGCGAGGTGATACGCGTGCGCGGGACGCCTTGGAGGTCACCCATGCGTCGTAGGAACTCGAGGTGGTTACGAGTCGGGCCGCCGCCGCCATCGCCATAGCCAAAAGGCAGCAAGCGAGCCGAGATGCCGTCCTTTTGCATGCGCTGCCGCCACCGCTCGATCAACGCCGACGGGTCGGTATGCGAGTTATAGTCGTTCATAAGGTGCACCAGCACGCCGGTGCCGTCGATGCCTCGCCACTCAAAGGTGTTGTGAGGGAACGGCGCGGCGTCGGGCTGCACCCAGGTAATCTTGTGGGTTGCAAAGTAGCGAATGCCGCAGCCCCGCATGATCTGGGGCAGCGCACCCGAATAGCCGAACACGTCCGGCAACCAGAGCAGCTCACAATCCACGCCCAGCTCGTCCTGGAAGAACCGCTTGCCATGGAGAAACTGGCGGATCAGCGCCTCGCCACCAGAGATGTTGGTATCCGCCTCGACCCACATACCACCCTCGGGCACCCATTGGCCACGCTTGGTCGCCTCGACGATGCGGGCGTACAGCTCGGGGTCGTTCCGCTTGACCCAGCGGAACAGATGCGGCTGGCTAGCCTGGAACTTGAACTCGGGGTACTGCTCCATCAGCGCTAGCTGCGTCGCAAAGGTGCGGGTGCACTTGCGCTCGGTCTCTTCCAGTGGCCAGAGCCAGGCCACATCGATGTGCGAATGACCGAAAGCATAGAGCGTCGGCGCAACCGTACCGTTGACGGCCTGCAGCACGGGGGCCAGCGCCTCGCGAGCCGCTGCCACGCCCCCCATCACAACATCGGGCCCTCGTTCGAAATCCACCAGCCTGACGAACTCGCGTAGGGCGGCGTCGATCTGGGCCACGTACAGATCGTCCTGATCGAGGCAGTCGCGCAGCCGATACAGCGTCTCTACGTCCATGGCGAGCTGGTAGGCCTCCTCGCGCCAGATGCCGTACACCGTACGCCCCACCACGCACTGGGTGGGCGGCGGCTCTGGCACCGACTCGACGCCCGGCGCCATCACGATGGTTCGGCTCACCCGAGGCCCGTGCCCGGCATAGGCCTCCAAGGCCACCTCGAACTGGCTGCCCGCGCCGGCCGGGTTGCCCAGCAGGATCTCGTGGTGCTGCCGATCGACGGCACCCACCACCCGCCCATCCAGGTACACGGCGGCCTCGCCGCCCACGTCGGGCTTGAGCACCACGTACTGGCCATCGGCCTCGGGCGGCAGCGCAAAGCGGCCACGGAACCAGGCGTACTCCCATTTGGCGCCCCACGCCGTGCCGGCCGGCATAGCATCCATCGGGCGGCCACAAGCCTCCTGGCACGAAAGCTGCTCGCGGGTGACGAACCCCTCCAAGGGCACCTCGCCCAGCTCCACAAACAGAAAATCCTGCAGCGCGGCCCGCCACATGTCGATCTTGTTGCGCCACTGTAGCGTCAACGTCATGGTCCCTCTCCTCATGGATACGACTGATAAACACCCCTCACCCAGGCGCCGCCGCCTTACCGACGGGGCACTGCGCCAGCATACCCATTCACGCGCCTGCGCGCAACCTCGCCATGCCAATGGGTCGAGCGTTGTCGTCTCCCCGTCAGGGTGCTATAATCGCGCCAGCTGGAGTGACCACAAGGGGGACCAAGGCATGATCGACGCCATCGCAGCCGGACACCTGTGTGTGGATATCATCCCCACCATCGATCAGGTGGCCGCCTCGTCCGAGAGTTTTCTGGCGCCCGGCCGGCTCACCGAGGTGGGGCCCGCGGTGCTTTCCACCGGCGGAGCCGTGTCCAACACCGGGCTGGCGCTGCATCGCCTGGGCGTGGACGTCCGCCTGGTCGCCCGCGTCGGCGATGATCAGATCGCTGACCTGACCCGCAACCTGCTTCAACGCCACGGGCCGCATTTGGCCGATACCCTCGGCGTCGGCGTGGGTGAGCCCAGCTCATACTCGGTGGTCATCAACCCGCCCGGGGTCGACCGCACCTTTTTGCACTGCACCGGCACCAACGACACCTTTGGTCCCGAGGATGTGGACCCAGACCTGGTCTCACAGGCGCGGCTGTTCCACTTTGGCTACCCGCCGCTGATGCGCCGCATGTACGCCGACGGCGGCATCACCCTGGCAGAGACGCTGCGCACCGCTCACCAGGCTGGCGCCACCATCTCCCTGGACATGGCCATGCCCGATCCAGCCAAACCCTCTGGCCAAGCCGACTGGCCCGGCATCTTGGTACGTGCCCTGCCTTACGTCCAGCTCTTTGTGCCCAGCGTCGAGGAGCTGCTCTACATGCTACGTCGCCCGCGCTATGATGAGCTGGCCCGCACCGTCGGGCAAGCCGTCATGCTGGATGAGATCACGGCGGCCGAGGTTTCCTCGTTGGCCCGCGCCGCCATCACCCTGGGCGCACGCGTCGTCCTCCTCAAGATGGGACATCGCGGCCTGTATGTTCGCACCGCCGCCGACCTCGGCGACATGGGCCGCGCCGCACCGACGGACCTGGCCAACTGGTCCGGGCGCGAGCTCTGGGCGCCCTGTTTCCACGTCACGGTGCGAGGCACCGTCGGCGCCGGCGACGCCACCATCGCCGGGTTCTTGGCTGGGCTACTGAAGGGCGAGACCATCGAGGGCGCACTGACCGCTGGCGTGGCCGTGGGCGCCTGCTGCGTCGAGACGCCCGACGCCACTAGCGGCATTCGTCCGTGGCTTGCCACGCAAGCGCGCGTCACTACTGGGTGGGACCGGCTCCCCGGCGGGCCTGACGACCAAGGCTGGCTGCAGCAGGGAGATCTGTGGTATGGGCCCGATGACCACGCACACTAGCTAACCAGCGCCTTGCCCCGCGCCGTACGCATGAGTGAGCGCGGCACATAAACAGCGGCTGGGATACGACTCCCAGCCGCTGCTCTGTGTCGTCGCGCTAGATCGTCGACGCTAGGACGAGCTTTTCTCAGCTAGGGAACCCGCCACTCGCCCACGTTCACGTGGACCCCATAAAAGTTGTTCGCCGGCACCGTGATGCTGGCCGACTGGCCCGAGCCAGTGGTCTTCCACTCGAAACGACCCGGGGCCGGGTTGCCGCTCGGCGCCGTCGCATAGTCCTGCACCATCACGTTGGTGATCCCATCCTCAAAGACCCATTCGCCCGTCAGATTGATCGTGATCGTCACCATGCCGCCCGTAACCGCCGAAAAGTGAACGCTCCCCACCGGCACCGTCTGCCCAGCGAACAGCATAGTCGTCTTTTCGCCGCCATAGGCTACATACGTCGCCCAGTTACCGCGGCGGACATAGCGCAGCTCCAGTGGCACATCGCCGTTAGCAGCCCAGGCCGTCTCGCCAAAGAACTCTTTCTCCTCGGGCACTTGTTCGCCCTTGCAGAAAAAGATGTTCTCCACGCGCACGCCCTGCGGCGCCACTAACCCGGTATCGCCCATCGCCCCACCATACTTGTAGGTGTGGGCCTGGAACCCGTTCACATAGTCACCCGCGCCCATCACGACAACGCACAAGATCGGCTCGGTGGAGCTCCAGCTGAAACTGGTCTTGGCGTCATTGTCCCAGAAGAGCGTGACGGGGCCACTCGTCTGGCCAGAAGACGCCGCCGACTGGAAGAACGTGGCGCCAATGCTTTCAGTGCAACCCACGGCGATACAAGCATCGATGGGGGTGTTGCCGGGCCATGCCAGCAAGCCCTCATAGGGAACCGGCGCCACCGACGCAGCCAACACTGTTCCGCTCAGAGCAAGTATCAACGCCAAAGCCAGAATTGCGACCGATCTCACCTTACGCATGTTGCACCTCGCCTCTTTCATCCGTTCCCACAAGACGCGCGCCCGACACGTTTGGGAAGCGCTTTTGCCCTCTGCGCTGCCCCACCCACACAACCAACCGATCCAGGATCAGGACATAGAAAGAGCCCCCCTTCCACAAACGAGCCGACAAAAGCGCCAGCCGTCAAGAGGGGGAGCTCTTTATGCAGTCTCTACGATAGGAAGTTTACACGACATGCCTACCGTGGTCAATGCCCTAGACCATGTTGTTAACCAAGTTGGAACCTATCTTGACCTGCTTCAGCCTGGTGGGCCGCCCATTGTGTGCGTTTCTCCGCCCAGTAGGCGAGTCAGGCTCACAAGCTGGCTGGCGCCTAGTCGCGCAGCTCCGTCTGTGGCGTGATCTGCTGCAACCTTACCAAGAGCGCCGTCAGATCCTCGGCCGTCATGTGCGGCGCCTGACGCACGCTCTCTAGCACGCCATCGCTGGCCTCAAACGGCTGCAGGATCCAGCGCGGCGCGTCTACCAGCTCCACTGCCATGTCCAAGAGATCCTGCTCTTGCAGGCCCGGTCCCACGGTAGTACGTAGCTCGTATGCGCCGCCCCACGCGGCCAACGCGGCCATGCTCTGCCGCACCGGCCCCGGTGAGATCGCCACGCCGGCCATGAGGGCATAGCGTTCGTCCAGGGGGGCCTTGACGTCCATCGCTACATAATCGATCAGCCCCTCGTCCAACAGGGCCTTCAAGCGACGCGGAAACGTGCCGTTGGTATCCAGCTTGATGAGATAGCCCATCGTCCGGATGGCCCGAATCAGATCGGGGAGATCCGGATCCAGGGTAGGCTCGCCGCCGCTGATGCAGACGCCGTCTAGCAAGCCGCGGCGCGTCTCCAGCCACTCCAGCAGATCCGCCACCGAGATCGCCTCGGTCACCCCTGCCGCATCGATCATCCAGCGGTTGTGACAATACCCACACGCAAGGTTGCAACCAGCCAAAAAGACGCTGGCGGCAACCTTGCCTGGGAAATCGATCAGCGTCACCCGCTGCAGGCCAGCCACCTTCATGATGCCGCCACGTCCACTGTCTGCGCGGCTGGCTCGGTGGCAAACATACGCCGCTCGGCGTACTCGGCCTGCTTGCCCTGATTCCATTGCTGCACCGGCCGCAGGTAGCCCACCACACGCGAGTAGACCTCACAGGGCTGCTCGTTAGCGCACTTGGGGCAGGTATAATGCTCGCCCGACAGATAGCCGTGCACGGGACAGACGCTAAACGTCGGGGTCAGTGTGAAATAGGGCAACCGGAAGTTGCTGGCGATGCGCCGCACCAGCGATCGGGTGGCCTCTACCGAGCGGAGCCGCTCACCCAGGAACACGTGCAGCACGGTGCCGCCGGTATAGGCGGTCTGCAGGTCATCCTGCCACTCGAGCGCCTCGAACAGGTCGTCGGTGGCGCCCACTGGTAGTTGGCTCGAGTTGGTATAGTAAGGCTCCATGCCGTCCTGACCGCCCGCCGTGATGATCTCAGGGTAGCGCGCCCGGTCCAGCATGGCAAAGCGATAGGTGGTGCCTTCGGCGGGGGTAGCCTCCAGGTTGAACAGCGAGCCCGTCTCTTCCTGGTACTGCTGCAGGCGCTCCCGCATAAAGATCAGCGTACGCTTGGCCAGCTCGCGCCCCTCGTCGGTGGTCAGGTCCGAGCCGTTCAGGTTTCGCAGGGCCTCGTTCATGCCGCACAGCCCGATGGTCGAGAAATGGTTGCTCCAGTAGCTACCGGTCCGCGCCTTGATGCCATCCAAATAGTGCGTCGAGTAGGGATACAACCCACCCTCGGCGAACCGCTCGATCACCCGCCGCTTGATGATCAGGCTCTCCTTGGCGACATCCATCAATGCGGCGATGCGCCGGAAATAGTCCTGCTCATCCTTGGCCAGGTAGCCGATCCGAGCCAGGTTCAGCGTCACCACGCCGATGCTGCCCGTCAGCGGGTTCGAGCCAAACAGCCCGCCGCCGCGCTTGCGCAGCTCCTTGTTGTCGAGACGCAACCGGCAGCACATGGAGCGCACGTCGGCCGGGTCGAGGTCGCTATTCACAAAGTTGGCAAAGTAGGGGATGCCGTACTTGGCCGTCATCTGCCACACCGGATCGAGCGTCTCGTTCTCCCAGTCAAAGTCCGTCGTGATGTTATAGGTGGGGATGGGGAATGTGAACACGCGCCCATGGGCGTCTCCCTCGAGCATGATCTCGGCAAAGGTACGGTTCAGCAGGTCCATCTCGGCCTGGAACTCGCCATAGGTGGCGTCCTGCGGCTGGCCACCGATGATGACCGCCTCATCGCGCAAGGTCGAGGGCACCGTGAGGTCCATGGTGATGTTGGTGAACGGCGTCTGAAAACCCACTCGCGTGGGAACGTTCATATTGAACACGAACTCTTGCAGGGCCTGGCGCACCTCTTTGGGGCCCAAGCCGTCATAGCGGATAAAAGGCGCCAGCAACGTATCAAAGTTGCTGAACGCCACCGCCCCAGCCGACTCGCCCTGGATGGTGTAGAAAAAGTTTACCACCTGCCCCAGCGCGCTGCGGAAATGTTTCGGCGGCAGACACTCGACCTTGCCCGGCACGCCGCCGAACCCACGGACGAGCAGATCTTGGAGGTCCCAGCCGCAGCAGTAGACCGCCAGAATGTACAGGTCATGCAGCTGCAGGTCACCGTTGTTGTGCGCATCGCGGATCTGCTTGGGATACAGACGGTTCAGCCAATAGGCGCTGTTCACGGCGGTAAAGATATGGTTATTCAACCCCTGGAGCGAGAACGTCATGTTGCTGTTCTCTTTGACGCGCCAATCCAGGTTCTCGAGATAGCCATCCACCAGCTCGTTGGCATCGATCAGGGCACGGATATCACGCAACTTGTTATGGAGATCACGGTAGAGGATATAGGCCTTGGCCGTCTTGGCATGGCCGTGCTTGATCAGCGCCCGCTCGACGAGATCCTGAATCTCTTCCACCGTCGGGATGATGGCGTCGCCATAGCGCTCAGCCAGCATTTCGGTAACCACATTGGAGATGAAAATCGCCCGCTCATAGTCATCGCCCCCCACCGACTGGGCGGCTTTGAAAATGGCGTTGGTGATCTTGTCCTGCTCAAAGGGCACCAAGCGGCCATCTCGTTTGCGAACGTACTCGATCGTGCCGTCTACCATGACGTCCTCCGTGAGCTAACTGCGCGACTCGCTAATCGAAAAGACGACCACCGCCCCCTCGCACGGGGGGCCAAGACTGCCTATGAAACCAATGTATACGTTCGGCTGCATTGTCAGCGATGGCTTCTCCCTGCCATCACCGATGAGGCTAGGTCGATATACGGGCGGGTTCGTGGCCTCTTGCGCAGAGGTCAGCCCTCCCACCCGAGGTAAAACCATTATAGGAAAGACCACCGACTTTTGCAAGGCCTCTTGCGAATCTATCCGTCAATTCTTTCGGATTATGTCATGCGACACAACCGGTCGTGTTCACGCTGGTGAGCACCACAACCCCTAGGGCATCACCAATCGGCCTGTCCAGCAGCGATACCAATCCGTGACCGATATGCAGGGAATCTTGCAAAACTCACAGAGCACGCTGGTTTGACGAAGCCAGCCCGGACCGCCATAATGCGGCCTTGGTAGACAGGAGGTCTCTTGGCGCGCAACTACCGCACCCCAGCCGCCGGATGGCAGCGCAACCTGTGGGTCATCGCCATCGCCGAGCTGCTCACCCTGATGGCGTTCCAGGCTAGCTTTGTGCTGGTCCCCTTTTTCATCCAGGAGCTGGGCGTCACCGATCTGCATGAGGTGGCCAACTGGACGGGGGCCTTCCAGTCGGTGGGAGCCATCAGCTTTGCCATCGCTACCCCCATCTGGGGGATGCTGGGAGACAAGTACGGCCGCAAGCTGATGCTCGTCCGTGCCATGATTGCCACCACCGTGGTGCTCTTGCTGCTGGGCATGGTGCGAACGCCCACCCAGCTGCTGATCCTGCGCGTGCTCCAGGGCTGCACCACCGGCACGCCCGCCGCCGCCCAAGCCCTCGTCGCCACTGCCGCCCCCAAGAAGCAACTGGCCTATGCCCTCGGCATCATCCAGACCGCCCTCTATGCTGGCATGTCTCTGGGCCCCATGCTCGGTGGCGTGACCGGCGACTGGCTAGGCTATCGCAGCACCTTTTTCATGGCCGCCCTGCTATGCTTGATCGCCCTTTTGGTGACGGTTATACTGGCCACAGAGCCCGAACGCGACCCCGAGGAATCGCCAACTGAGATGGCGACGGGCCGCGAAGGGTGGCGCGCGTTGCTGCGCTCGCCGGTGGCCGCTACTCTCATCGGGCTGGTGTTGATGGTCAACCTGGCCTACGGCCTGGTGGGGCCGGCGCTGCCGATCCGTGTCCAAGAGCTGGTGGCGAATCCTGAGCGGGTGGCTTCGGTGGCCGGCGTGGTCACCGGCGCCACGGCCCTCACCGGCGCATTGGCGGCCATGCTAATCGGTCGCCTGGGAGACCGTTTAGGCTATCAGCGCATTCTGGCCATCTGCGTGGTGGGGGTTGGGGTGTTGTTTGTGCCGCAAGCCTTTGTGGGCACGGCGCTGCTCCTGGGGCTGGTGCGTGCCATCCAGGGGCTTTTCCAGGGCGGGCTGGCACCTACCCTGGCAGCGACGCTGGTCTCCAATGGGCCACGCGGTCGCGAGGGCGCCCTACTGGGCCTATCCAGCAGCGCCTCGTCCATAGGGGGCGCGATCGGGCCGGCCCTGGGGGCGATAGCCATGCGCTCGATGGCGGCAGGGTCAGTCTTCTTGCTGCCAGCCTTGGCCATGGCCGCGGTAGCGGTGGCGCTGGCCATCGTGGCCCGTGCCAAGCCCGCACCTGGGCCGGCCACCACTCGAGATCCGGCTACAGGAGCATCATAGGGACAAGAGGCAAAGGAGCTCAAGATGGGTACCCTCAAGGTTGGCGTGTTCGCGGATAACATGGGGCTTGGCGTGCGTCAGGGCCTCGAAAAGGCGGCCGAGATCGGCGCCGATGGCGTCCAGTTCTATACCACCCGGGGCGAGCTGGTCCCCGACAACCTCGACAGCGCCCAGCGCGAAGAGCTCAAGGCTCGCATCGCCGACCTGGGGCTGACACTCTCGGCCACCTGCAGCGATTTTGGCCATGGCCTGGTGGATGAGGAACAGAACCGCCTGCTCATCCCACGCATCAAGGCCAATATCGATCTGGCGCTGGATCTGGGCACCACCATCATCACGACCCACATCGGCGTGGTGCCGGCCGATCGCAGCGACCCCGTCTGGAGCGTCTTGGCGCACGCGCTGAACGAGGTGGGATCTTACGCCGAGGAGCGCGGCGCCGTGCTGGCCACCGAGACCGGCCCCGAGGAGGGCGCCACCTTACGCGCCCTGCTCGAATCGCTCGATACCGCCGGCGTGCGCGTGAACTTTGACCCCGCCAACTTTATCATCTATGGCTATGATTTGCGCGCCGCCGTCGACGAGCTGCTGCCCTATGTGGTGCACACCCACGCCAAGGACGCCAAGGGCCAGGAAGAGGTCCCGCTGGGCCAGGGCGATGTCGATTTCGATTGGTACATCCCCAAGATCCGTAGCCAGGGGTTCGATGGCTTTTTCACCATCGAGCGCGAGGTGGGCGACGACCCCATCGGCGACATCGCCGAGGCCATCGCGTTCCTACGACGCTACTAGCAGGCACGCACAGCTCCGGGAGGCCGACATGTACTATGGCGCCGACTATTACCCCGAGCACTGGCCCCGCGAACGCTGGGAGCGCGACGCCGAGCTGATGGCCAGGGCCGGCATCAACCTGGTCCGCATGGCCGAGTTCGCCTGGTCCCTGATGGAGCCCGAGCCAGGCCGTTATGACTTTTTCTGGCTGGACCAAGCCCTGGACGTTCTCGCCCAGCGCGACATCCATGTCGTGATGTGCACGCCGACGGCGACGCCGCCCGCCTGGCTCTGCCAGCGCTACCCCGAGATTCTGCTGGTGCAGCGGAACGGGCAGCGGGTCGAGTTCGGTATGCGGCGACAGTACTGCCCCACCAACGCGCGCTATCGCGAGCTGTCGCGTGGCATCACCACCGTGATGGCAGAGCACTATGCCCAGCATCCGCGGGTGGTGGCTTGGCAGCTCGACAACGAGTTCGGCGGCCACCACGCCCGCTGCTACTGCGCCGCCTGCGCTGCGGCCTTTCAGAGCTGGCTGGAGCGCCGCTATGGCACCCTGCAGGCCCTCAACGACGCCTGGGGCACAGCCTTCTGGAGCCACACGTATACCGCCTGGGACCAGATTCCCCTGCCCACCGACGCCGTGGGCGTCTCGAACCCGGGACTAGAGCTGGATTTCTACCGCTTTTCGTCTGATCAGTGGATCAGCTATGCCCAGGAGCAGATCGACGTCCTGAAAGCCCACGGTTCAGCGCCCATCACCACCAACATGATGGGCCTCGGGTTTGCCGAGATCGATTACTTTGCGATGGGCCGCCAGATGGATTTCATCACGTGGGACAACTATCCCACCTTTATCCAGCAGGATCCCGCCTCTATCGCCGCATCGCATGCCCTGATGCGGGGCCTGCGCGACCAGCCCTTCTGGGTGATGGAGGAACAGGCCGGCCCTAGCGGCTGGCAGGCCATGAGCCCCGCCCCCAAGCCTGGCCAACTGCGCCTCTGGTCGTACCAGGCCATGGCTCACGGCGCCGACGGCATCGTCTACTTTCGCTGGCGCACCTGCCGCACCGGCATCGAGCAGTGGTGGCATGGCATCCTCGACCACCACGGAGAGCCCGGCCGCCGCTATGACGAGATCGCCGGCATGGGCGCCGAGGTCCACTCGCTAGACGACCGACTCCAGGGCGCCATGCCGCCCAAGGCCGTCGCCCTCATCCTGGCCTACGATGACCGCTGGGCTATGCGGCTGCAGCCCAACGCCTTCAAGTTCGAGTACGCCCCGCTCTGGCTCACCTACTACCGCGCCTTTCATCGGCTAGGCGTGCCGGTGGACGTGGTACCGCCCGACGCCGACTTGAGCCCTTACGCCCTGGTCGTGGCGCCCATGCTCCACGTGGTGTCGGACGAATGTGCCCGTTCGCTCGCCGCTTATGTCCGGCAAGGCGGGCACCTCATCATTGGCGCTCGCAGTGGGGTCAAGGACGGGTACAACCGCGTGGTCGATCGCCGCCTGCCCGGCCTTCTGGCAGAGCTGTGCGGGGTTGTCGTCTCCGAGTATGACGCCTTGGGCGCCGGCAACTCCGTCCGCCTCGCCGCGTCCAGGCCCGTCACGGGCGTGGGCGCGGACGCTGTCGGCCACACCTGGGCCGATATCTTGGCGCCCCGCACCGCCCAAACGCTGGCCACCTACCTGGGCACGTTTTACCAGGGCGAGCCCGCCATCACTCTCAACCGCTTTGGGCAGGGCACCGCCACCTATGTGGGCGTGATGCCAGACCAAGACCTGGCCAACAGCCTGGCTCGTTGGTCGGTGGAACGCGCGGCGGTGACACCTCTGCCTGAGGTACCGGATGGCGTCGAGGTCGCTGCTCGTGACAAGGACGGCCAGCGCTACCTGTTCCTGCTCAATCACACCTCCGAAGCCAAGACCGTCGCGTTACCCCAGCCGGGCCGCAACCTGCTCACCGGCGACGATCAGCGGAACAGCCTTTCACTGGCGCCCTATGGCGTCGCCATCCTAGAGATGTCGTTAGGAGGCTAGCGCATGCGCGAGGCGCTGCTCAGTTGGCTGCCATGGAACATCCGCATCCTGGTTGCGATCCAGCAGGCCAGCCCTGCTTGGCTCGACCTGCTCATGAAGGGTATCACCTATCTGGGTAGCACCTACTTTTTCCTGGTGTTGCTGCCGGTCGTCTACTGGACCAAGCCGGTGCCGGGCATGCAGTTAGCCGTCTTGGTCCTCATGTCCACCTACATCAACACCCTGGTCAAGACTACATTTGCCATCGACCGGCCCTTTGTGCTCTCCAGCGACGTCATCGCCAAGGTCAATGCGGGGTACTATGCCTTTCCCAGCGGGCACGCCCAGCTCGCCGCCACCACCTGGCCCATGCTGGCGTCAATCGTGCGCCGCCGCTGGTTCACGGTGCTGGCCGTCTTGCTGGTCTTGCTGATCGGCATCTCGCGGCTCTTTATGGGCGTGCATTATCCGCAAGACGTGCTGGTGGGCTGGATCCTGGGGCTGGCCGTCTACCTGGCGCATGTGGCCTTGGTGAAGCCGGTAGACGGCTGGGTGGCGACTCAGCGCCTGCCCACCCACATCGCCATCGCAGTGATACTTCCCATCGTCCTCACCCTGCTCCTGCCGGTGGACGAAACCACCACCAGCACCGGCGCCATGCTGGGCATGGGCCTAGGGTTTGCGCTGAATGCCCACCTGGGCCGATTTGTGCCGCGCCAGGGGTTGCGAGGCGCTCTGGGGCGTATCGCCCTGGGGCTAGCGCTACTTGCGGTGGCGTACCTGGTGCCCAAGCTGCTCTTGCCCGAGCCTACCCAACCGGGGGCCGCGCTGGCGCTCCACATGGCGCGGTATGCCCTGGTTAGCCTGACGGGCACACTGGTGGCGGCGTGGTGCTTTATGCAGACGGGCCTGGCCACGCGAACCGACACAGCCACCGCCTAGGGCGCGCCGCCGCCCAGGGTATAGGTGCAGGCCTTGCGCCAGACGCAGGTCTCGTTGCCATAGGTGACATGCATGGCATCGACCCGAAAGATCATCCCGCGCGCGTGGGAATCCACCTCGGTCACCAGTCGACGGAGGGCCGCCTGGTCATCCAGATAACCTAGCGTGATATGCGGACGAACCGGCCTCCCGGGCAGCCCCTCGGCGCCGCGCCTATCCCGGCATCGGCTGCAGCGTTGGCCGTCTCTCGCGCCTATGGTATACTCTGCCGCGTCACTCGCCATCGGCAACCATGCGACAGAGGACCCAGACCGATGCAGCAGCTATCCAACCATCACAACCATGAGGCCACGCCCGACGACATAGCAGCCCTGGAACGCGCACTAGGGCTCAGTTTTCGCGACCGCGTCGTGCTGCAACAGGCCCTCACCCACAGCTCCTATGTGAATGAACTGCCCGGCGATAGCATCGGCGATAACCAACGTCTAGAGTTCCTGGGCGATGCGATCCTGGATTTCATCGTCGGCGAATGGCTCTATTCGCGCTACCCGGACGCTCGCGAGGGCGAGCTCACCAGCCTTCGCGCCGAGATCGTCCGCACCGAGGGATTGGCGGCTTTCGCCAGAACCCTCGACCTGGGGCGCTATCTGCGGCTCGGCCGGGGCGAAGCCAGCACCGGCGGGCGTGAGCGAGAGGCCAACCTCTGCGCCGCTTTTGAGGCGTTGGTCGGTGCCGTCTTTGTAGACCAGGGGATGGACGTGGTCCTCAGCTTGGTGCACGGCCTGCTCGAGCAGCGCGCGCCCGAGATCGACGCCCAACGCCAGGTCAAAGACGCCAAGTCGCTACTCCAGGAGTTGACCCAAGGACAGCTGCGCCTCACACCTGCCTATCGCGTGGTAGGCGAGCACGGCCCTGACCATGCCAAGGTCTTTTCGGCCCAGGTGTTGGTGGGCGACGAAGTCTGGGGTGAGGGCGCTGGCCGCAGCAAGCAGGCCGCCGAGCAGGCCGCCGCTCGCAACGCCTTGCAGGCTTTTCGCACGCGCGCCGGATCGCGCCAAGCGTGACGCCTCGGTGACGGTTCGCTCGTTGCAGGGGCGCCGCGCCCTGATCTGAAACCACTTGCGCCCAACCGCTGGGAGATGCTATGCGCCTGAAGCAGCTAGAATTGTACGGCTACAAGAGCTTTGCTAGCCGCACCCGCTTCGAGTTCGGCGAGGGCCTCACCGCCATCGTCGGCCCCAACGGCAGCGGCAAGAGCAACGTCTCGGATGCCGTCCGCTGGGTAATGGGCGAGCAGAGCTTTAGCAGCCTCCGGGCCAAGTCCAGTGAGGACATGATCTTTGCCGGCAGCCGTAGCCGGTCGCGGCTGGGCATGGCCGAGGTCACCCTGGTCATCGATAACAGCGACGGCACCCTCCCGCTCGACTATTCGGAGGTGGCGGTGGGCCGCCGCGCTTTTCGCTCGGGCGAGAACGAATACCTACTGAATGGCGCCAAGGTCCGCTACCGCGACATCCTGGAACTGCTGGGAGGCGCGGGGCTAGCACGCAGCAGCTATACCACCATCGGCCAGGGCGAGGTCGACGCCGCCTTGGCGCTCCGCCCCGAGGCCCGCCGCGCCCTCTTTGAGGAAGCAGCCGGGATCACGCCCCATCTCCGCCGCCGCGAGGAGACGCTGCGCCGCATCGATGAGACCGAACGCAACCTGGAACGCGTCGGCGATCTGATCAACGAGCTGGGGCCACGCGCCCGCACCCTCCGCCGCCAGGCGGAGCGCGCCGAAGAGTACCTCCTCCTGCGACAGGACCTCGAGGAGCTTCAGCGCATTTGGTATGGCCACCAGTGGCAGCGTCGCCAGGCGCAGCTCCAGCGAGCCGAGGTTGCCGTCCGTCAGGAGGAGGTTCGACTGGAGACCCTCCGACAGCGGGTCAGCGACGTCGCCCAGCGCCGCGCCGCCATAGCCCAGTCGGTAGAGACCCATCAGCAGCGCATGGCCGCCATCGAACGCGAGCTCGATGCGCTGCGCGATACCAGCGAACGCCTCCGGCGAGAGATGGCCGTCAACGCCGAACGCGCCCGCCTGTATGCCCAGCAGCTATCGACCTTTCAGCAGGATCTGGCCCAGCTACAGCAACGTCGCAAAGTGCTGCTTGCCGAGATCGCCCAGGCCAAGGAAGAGCTCGCCGCTCAGCAAGAGCAGCACAGCGCCAGCACCCAGGCCTGGCGGGCCGCCCGGCAGGAGCTGGAGGCGCTGGAGGCGTCGCGCGCCGACCTGGAGCGTCAGGCCCACCAGAAAGAAACGGCACTGGCCGCCCTCGAAGCGGAGCGCTCCCAGGCCACCGCTCGGTTGCAGAGCCTGCGCGAGCGCCAGCAAGAGCTGGCGGCGCAGCGCCGACGCGCAACCGAAGGCGCGACCCCTCTGCAGGAGCGCCTCCGCGAGAGCCGCTCGCGCGCCCAACAGCTCGCCACTGGCGCCGAGTCGCTGGAGGCCGAGGAGGAGGTCCTCGAGACACGGCGCTCGGAGCTGGCAGAGGCCGTCGCCAACGCCGAGAGCGCGCTGCACCAAGCGGAAGAAAGGGCCAGCCGCGCCCGCCGCGAGCGCGATCGGTTAGCGGCCCGCTTTCAGGCACTCGATCGGGTCCGCGATGAGATGACCGGCTATCATCCCGGCGTGCGCGCCGTGTTGAGCCCCGAGGCGGGGCTTTCGGGCTTGGCCGGCACCGTAGCCACCCTCATGCACGTCCCTTCAGAGCTGGAGGATGCCATCGAGGCCGCCCTGGGAGCACGCCTCCAGAACATAATCGCTCAGACCTGGGAGGATGCCGAGCGGGCCATCGACCACCTCAAGCGCTCCCGCGCCGGATGGGCCACCTTTTTGCCGCTGGATACCATCCGTTCACGCACCACCCTCAAGCTGGCGCCGGCCGACGGCATCGTCGGCGTCGCCAGCGATCTAATACGCTACGACCAAGCCCACGCTGCTGTGTACGAGCTGCTCTTGGGCCGTGTGATCGTCGTGAAAGACCTGACAGTGGCGCGCCGCCTGCTACGCGAACGCACGGGCGCCTCCCTGATCGTCACCTTGGAAGGCGAGACCGTCCAGCCCAGCGGAGCCGTCAGCGGCGGGGCCCGCCAGCGATCCAACAGCCAACTCTTGGCGCAGGAGCGCGAGTGGCGCCAGCTCCAGCCCCAGGTCCAAGAGGCCGACCAGCGCGTCACCGAGGCCGAGGCTGCACGGGAGGCCGCCGAGTCACACCTCGGCGAGCTACGCCAGGCCTCACGCAGCCTCGACCAGCAGCGAGCCCTCCTAGCCAAGCGATTGGAGCAGGCCCGGTCGGCGCTGGCCAACCAGGAGCGACAATCCGCCGACCTGGAGCGTGAAGCGGCGTGGCATGAGGAGCGTCTGGAGACTGCCCAACAGCAACTGGCCGAGGTGGTCGCGCGCATGGCATCGCTAGAGAGCAGCCTCCACGAGCTTGAGGAAAAGCGGGGGTCGCTAGCTGCCGCCGTCGAGGCCGCCCGGGCGGAGCTGGCCGCCTGCGATGATCCCGCGCTGCGGCGCCGCGTGGCCGAGCTCGAGACCAAGGCCGCCGTGGCCGAGCGCACCGTGAACAGCCAGCGCACCCTGGTGGCCAGCCACGAGGCCAACCTGGAGCAGATGAACCAACAGATCGCCGCGTCTGAGCAACGGATCGCGGAGCACCAGAGCGAGATCGACCGGTTGGCGGCCGCGCGCGCCCAGCTTGACGAACAGACCAACGCCAACGAGGAGGCCATCCACGCCAAGCAGGCACAGCGTGAGCCCGAGCGCGAGGCGCTGGAAGCGTTGGCGCAGCAGCGTCGCGAGATCGAAGAGCTGGCCACTAGCTCGCGCGAGCGACTCAGCGAGGGCGAGCTGGCACATCACCGCGCTCAGATCGAGGAGGAACGCGCACGCGAGGCACTGGCGACCCTTCGCCAGAACATCGAGGAGGACCTGGGACCCATCGATCTGCCCGAGGCTGCCGGCCAACAGCTCCGGCTCGACCTGGGGGACGACATCATCGAGCTGCCCGAGGTCTCAGCGCTGCCGGCTGGCTTGGGCGACGACATCCGTCGGCTCCGAGCTCGCATCCGCCGGTTGGGCAGCGTCAACCCCAACGCCCCTCACGAGTACGAGCAGCTCCTCGACCGCCAGACCTTTTTGCAGGGACAGGCCGCCGACCTGCGCGGGGCCATCGCCGCCCTGCACGAGATCATCCAGGAGCTGGATGCCATCATCGAGCGTGATTTCATGGCCACGTTCGAACAGGTCAACGTGGCGTTCGCCGCCTACTTTGCCACCCTCTTTGGCGGGGGCGAGGCGCAGCTCTCGTTGACCGCGCCCGACAGCATTGCCGAGACCGGCGTCGAGATCACCGCCCGGCCCCCGGGCAAACGCTTACAGGGCCTCTCGCTGCTGTCGGGCGGAGAGCGCGCCCTGACGGCCGTGGCCCTGCTGTTTGCGCTGCTGCGAGCCAATCCGGTCCCATTCTGCTTTCTCGACGAGGTGGATGCGGCTCTGGATGAGAGCAACGTGGGGCGGTTCGGCGAACTCTTGAGGCAGCACGCGCAATACACACAGTTCGTGGTCATCACCCATAACCGGCGCACCATCGAAGCCGCCGAGCGCATCTATGGCATCTCGATGAGCGAGCACGGCGTCTCGACCTGTGTTTCGCTCAAGCTGCCTCGAGATAAGGATGCCCAGGCGGATCGCTCCAACGGCTCCGAAGAGCTAGTTCAGGACTCGGCTACATCCTCGGCCACGTTGCCATAATCCTCCAGCTCGGGAAGCGTCGGAAGCGCGTCGAGGGAATCAATGCCAAAGTACTCCAAGAACTCAAAAGTGGTGCCGTACAGCGCCGGCCGCCCAACCTGCTCCAGCACGCCGACCTTGTCCACGAGACCCTTGGCCATCAGCGTCCGAATCACGCCGTCCGACTCTACCCCGCGGATGGCGTTGATGCGGGCCCTGGTGATCGGTTGCCGATAGGCAATGATCGCCAGCGTTTCCAGCGCCGCCGACGACAGCTTGCCTCCCATGCCGATGCCCAGGAAGGCCTCAACCGCATCGGCCGCCTCCGGCATGGTCACCATCTGGACGCGGCGGCCCACCATCTGCAAGCGCAGTCCCCGCTGCTCCTCCCTGCTCGCGGAGCCGCGCGATGGCCCGCTCTGACCTCTTCCACCGTCACATCCAGCGCCGAGGCCAGATTCTCGTTTCGCGTGGGACCATCGGCCACAAACAGCAAAGCTTCAACAAAACACGCTAGATCCAAGACCCTCTCCCGCTTTTCTCACCCATGGTGCTTGGCGCTGATCGCCCTGGTTGGGCTTGGCCTGACCGGCTGTGCGCCTGTGGAACCCGTCGCCGCCTGCTCAGCGCGTCAGGCCGTCCTATCGCCCGCCGACGCCGCCGCCCTCGAGGAACGCATCGCGGGCCTCATCCACGCTGACGGGTCCGGCGCCCTCGTCATCACCGAGGCCGAGGCCAATGCCTATATCGAGCATCGCCTTCTGCCGACCTCCGACCACGAGGCACGCATCACCTTTAGCTCCGATGGCATCTGTCTGGCGGCCGAGTTGGCCGTGCGCCAGCGGCACGTGCCGCTGAACGCCTGGGCGAACCTTTCGACCTCCCAGGGCACGCTGTCGGCCGAACTCGTCGCCGTGAGCTTGGGCAGGTGGCGCCTGCCCACCCTACTGCGCCGCTCGCTAGAGTCGATGCTCAACGAGCTACTGGCCGAGCAGGTCGGCTCGGCCAGCATCGAATCGGTGTCAATCGACGACGGCATCCTAGAACTGGCCGTAGCGCTGAACGCCGTCCCCTAGGCTGTGGTGTTGCCGTCGGGCAGATCCTCGTCGAGATCGCCTAGCAGGTCCAGGTCATCCTCGTCAGGCTCCAGCGCAAGCTCCTCGTCAGCCTGCGAGTCCTTATAGGCCACCGGCTCGGGCTCGGGAGCCGGGGCCGGCGTCTGCACAGCGGGCCTGCGCGCGGGCTCGGGCTGGCGACGCGCCTCGGGCTTGGTCTCAACCACCGTGGGGCGCATCTCGCCCTCGGGGCCCAGCGGCTGCGTCGGCGGCATCGTCCCCTTGGGGTACGGCTCATGATGGACGTTGACATGCACCTTGCCGGCGATCTTGAGGCCCAACTGCCCCTCGACAATGTCATGGACCATGTCGACGATCTGATCCGTCAACAGCCCGATGTTCACAGACGGGCTGGTGTCCAGGTCAAGCTGGATAGAGACGCTCTTGCCATAGCTGCGGATCTTGGGCACCACCTTGCGCACGCCGGCCAGCTCGTCGATGCGATACTCCAGGCTATGGGCCACCGAATCCAGCGCGAGCTGCGCGTCAGACTTGGCGCGAGTCTTGATCCGAACGGTCTTGCGTCGACGTCGACGGATCTCTAGCCACAACAGGATCACCAACAGAGCGATGAGCACATAGGCGCCGATGCTGAACATCTGCCAGAAGGCAGCATCAAACACCTGCTCCTCCAAAAGCGCAAGGTTGGTCTGAGCCCAGTCGATCAGTTGCAGCGGCCGAGCGACGGCAAACACGGCGAGCGCTATCAACCCCAAGAGCAAGAGCACTATGACAATCCGGTTAAAGACGTTCATCTGGATCCTCCTTGCGCTGTTCGCACCACCATCCGGGCCGACAGGTTCACTTGCATTATACGAGACCAGAATGGCAGCGTCTAGGGCACGTGGGGTCTTTGAGCCACGGCGGACCACAGCCGTGAAAGAAGCCCTACCAGCGGCTGATAGGTGAACTCTACCTGATGCTCACCCCCCGGCACCGGCACCGCCCGGAACACACCTTCGAGGCGGAAAAGTGGCGACTCTTTGCCATCCAGGTGGGCGCTCCATCCCGGATAGCACAGATCCCCCAACACCAGATAGCCCTCCGCCGGCGCGTCCACCGACACGCGTACCAGCTCGCCCCGATCGAGCTCCACGGCAGCCGGCAACACGTCGTCCATCGTCAGCCCCTCAGCCAACGCCAGCCCGTCCCCCGTCTCGTAGACCTCCTCGGCGGCCACCCACCAAGCTCGCGGAAAGGCGTCCAGGTTTCGGTAGATCACCGCATTCTCGCTACGGTAGACCAGGCAGTGATCCCCCAGCCCCACGGCATGCGACAGCAAAATCTCCTCCCCCTCGGCATCGGTCAATCGGACGCTCTCGATGCGCACGTGCGCCTCGGGCAACGCAGGCTCAATGCGCACCGCCGTGATCACGCGCCCCTCAATCTGATCCCACGTCGCCAGGTAGGTGTGCCCTTGGTGGTCTCGCGGGGGAAAGCCGGACCGCGCCTGAAAGCTCTGCGCGATAGGCGGTCGCGTGTGGGCAATCTGCTCCAGCACATCGTCGCGATCATAGGCCCACTCGGCGGTCTCCAGCCCCACCCGCAGCGGCAACGAAAGCACCCCTCCGGTGGTATCACGCAACTGGATCTCGGCCGCCAAGGTGCCGTCCGCAAGGGTGACAGCATGGCTCACATAGGAGACCACCTCGACCGCCCGGACCGAGACCGGCTCCAGCTCCAACCACGTCCCGTAAGGATAGGCCGCGAGATGGTTACGCACGTCGTACAGCTCGCTCGCTGCGTCCACGGGCAAGAGCTGCGGGATCACATAGCCGGCCCCACCCGCCAGGCTTAGCTCAAGCGGGCTGAGACCATCCAGCCAGGCCTGGTAGCTGGTGGGCACCAACGGCAGGTAGACGTTCAGCACGGACAGCCCATGGCGCAAGCCCACGTTCGGGAAAAAGGCCTCCTCTTGCACCGAGCGTGCTGGGAGGATCTCTTCCTTGATGTACAGCCGCCCGCCCAGCTCTTTGGCCATCGGCAAGGCGGCTGGCTCTGCCGCCACCGCCGCGCGCGGAGCCGTCTCGCTATAGGTCCACAGCAGGATCCGCTGATAAGCGTATAGATCGACCATCGCTGCCAAGGCCACCAACAGCAGCCAGTCTCGGAACGCCAGCCCTCGGCGCGCCAACATCACCAGCAGCGTCAGCCCCGCCAACGCCAGCGGCAGCCAGCGCCAGGCCTTCAGGCCTTGCTCCAGGTCGCCCCACCTAGCCACCCAGACGCCCACGGCGACCGTCAGAACCAGCGCGGCCACCGCCATCCACCCGCCGTGGCGATCCTCGCGCACCCGCTGCTGAGCATCCGCCAGGCTCTCCAGACCGAACCCAGCCAGGTAGGCCAACGCCAACCCGGTCCATGCCAGGTATCGTGCGGGCACGCGGAACAGGTTCAGCACAGGTACCAGGCGCAACCAGGGATAGACTGGGTTCCAGCGCCCCAGCGCCATCAGCCAACCCACCAGCCCCAGTGCTGCGAACCACCAGCGCTCCTGTCTACGCGAGCGCCACAAACCTACCAGCGCTAGGGCCAATGGCGCCAGGCCCAGGTAAAACATCAGCTCGACGGACCCCTCGGGATAGGGATTGCCGAGCAGGAACGGATGCACCAGCGTACCAGTCAGGAGGGGATGAAACGAGTAGCTCGTGAAAAAGGCGGCGTCCAGCCCGCCTGCTCGCTGCGATTGCAGAACCAGCTCCAACGTTGGCAAAAGCTGTGGCGCCGCCAGAGCCAGCCCGAGCAGCGCAGCGCCAACCAGCAGGCCCAGTCGCTGCGCTCGCAGGCGCCAGGAGTCATCCCAAGCCAGCAACCACACCGCGTATAGCCCAGCCGCCAGACCGTTCAGCAGGGCCATATGGGGATGGCCTGCCAATCCCTGCATGGCCACCACCAGCGCCAGGGCCAGCAGCCGCCCCGTCGTCCGTCGCGCGGAAAGGCCTGGCTCCAGTCTCGCCATCAGCCACAGCGTCCAAGGCAACCATGCCGCCACCCGCAGAATGCTCACGTGCCCCAGATGCGCCAGGTTGAACCCGCCCAGCGCCCAGACGAGCGCCGCCACAGCCGCTACACCCCTGCCAAGCCCCAAGCGTTGGCCCAAGAGCCATGCCCCCAGCCACATCAGGGCATAGTGCAGCAGGATCTGGACAGTGATGACGACCTCGGGCGCCAACCAGGAGCTTAGCAACAACGTCAGCGGATAGAGAGCCGCCACCTCGCCCTCGGCCACCAGGGGATAGCCCAGCCCGAGCTCTGGCGTCCACCAGGGCAAGCGTCCGCTCCTCAAAGCACGCTGCAAGGCCGTCTGGGCGGGCAGATACAAGCGGGCGGTGTCGCCGCTATAGAACAGCTCGCCACGAAAGAGGACAGGCGCAAAAAGCCCCGCGATGGTCAAGCCCAAGAGGCCTGCCACGAGCCATCGCCAGGGCCGAGCTAGCTTCATCGCGCACCTCGCACGCACCGTGAGGGGTGATCGCAACCAAAAAAGGGCGAGAACCCCGAAAGGCGCTCCCCCCTGGCTTGACGGCCCACCAACGACGCTAGTCGACGGGTCGTAGGCCCAGATAGACCTGTCCCGCCGTCAGCATCCGCAGGATAGTCTCGGGCGGACGACGATCCAGCAGCTCGTACAGCTCACGGATGCTCAGCGGCGTGTTGCCATTGGCGAGAAAGGTACGAAAGATGGATTCCACGATCGGGGTGTTCGGCGTGATATAGTCAGGGCGGGTGCTGCAGCATGTGTTCAGCGCATGCCACAGGCCATCCACACGGCGCACCTGGCCCGTGAATTCGTCCACCCAATCGATCAGCCGCTCGCCCTCATAGTCACTGAGATCGTCTCGGCATTCGTCACACAAAGCCTCACGGATGAACAGGCGCAGGTCTTGCCCCGTCTGCTCCCACCATGTCTCGTCAATATGGAACTTGGTCTCAATCGTCGGTCGCTGCCATCTGGCCATGTGACCTCCCTCCTATCGGCCCAAGTACTGAGCCACGGGCTCCTGGACGGCGGTATCACGCGAGCTTTGCGGTCGTTCCCGCATGTCATCAGGCGTGGTATAGTAGATGCCTTTTTTGCTAGGATCAAAGACCCACTCGTTATTGCCCACGGGGTCATAGCAAGCGCGGCGCGTCAGCTCCTGAAAGATCGGCACGCTGCCGCAACGACGCATCAGGTTGACCGCCGAATATACCGACTTGGCATGGACGGTCCCGCTCGATCCCAGCTTGGCCAGCTCCTCAAAGGCATGGTACACGATCTCGCTGAGCGAGAGCTCGCGCATGCGGTCGGTCAGCATGAGGGTCGCGATCTCTTCAGGGTCGGGAATATAGATGACTGTATCGCGATCCACCTCGACGTCTAGGCTCGCGCGCTGCATCTGCAGGGTCAGCGTGCCGCCCTCGGCTGCCGCCGCCCGAATGAACTCGCTGCGGCTGCGGCGGGCGCGCTGCGTGGAAACGGCAATGGTCAGCGGCTCGTCGGGGATAGAGACCTCCACGCGGCCGCCGACGCACATTCCCACCTCGCGATACCAGTCGTCGAGCCCGCAGACATAGCTCTGCGCAGGCACCAACCAGACGGGGTACGCCTTGCCCGAGTTAGCGTCCACCAGCGTGATGCGCGCGTGGCGATCGTTGTGCTCCAGCTTGAGCGCCGTCAGCAACTGCTGGGTGGACGGCATGGTGCCAGCATATAGGTGGGGAAAGATGACGTCGTAAGCGATCTGGTGCAGCTCCCGCACGACCATACCTGGCACGTCGTCCAGCTCGTCGCCGAGATCCTCCACCAAGTCGAGCATCGAGAGGCCGATGAACTCGCCGCCCTCGGTGCGAATCGGATCATCCATCACGGGCGGGCGCATGTGCACCGCGGCAGGTTCGAGCTGGCGCAGGTACCAGAGAGGCTCGTCGTCCAAGCTCACGTCGTCAAAGCGGACGTCGCTGGCAAGGGCGCGGTTCAGGGCAAAGGACTGCGCCGCGGCCGAAGTCCCCTCTGCCAGATCCAGCGCGCTCAGAATGTCGCTCACCGACAGCGGTTTGTCACGCTCATAGATGAGCGCCTCGGCCAGGTTCAGATAGCCCTCGTCGACTTCGGGCAGCAACTCCTGGAGATACCACTCGTCCTCAAAGCGCAAAAACTCGTCGTGTTCCTCCAGCGCTGCCGACAGGCGATCACGCACATAAGGCAGGCAGGTCGCCACCAGGTCCTCTACGCTAAAGGCCTCGTCCGAGCCGCCCAACAACTCCTCTTCGGGACGGTTCAGGGCGTGTTCATAAGCGAACTCAGAGGCAAACTCGAGCTCCGAGCCGTCCTCCTCAAAGCGCACCTTGATCACCGAGAACTCGCCGTACTTGGGGTTGTAGCCCTCGCGCACGTCAATGACGGTGCCATCGGCGAACTCGCGAGCCGAAAAGACCAGCCGCTGGCCGACGCTATAGGTATTCTTGGGCTGGTAGAGGTCGCCACGGGCAGCCATCTGGGCCAGAGCCTGCTGTTCGCGCTTGACCCGCCGCATGATGATGGCCGCTGCCAGGATGTCGGCGCTTTGCGGCTTGCCCGCGTCCAGAATGAGGCTGGTCACCAAATCCAGGTCTTGGTCGGTGACCTGATACTCGTCTCGCCAGAAAGCCTCTGTCTGGCTATGAAGCTTGAGCGATCCTGACATGCGTGCCCTCCCCAGAGGTGTAGCTCGCGCGCTACCCGAAAAAAGGCCCCGACGCCCCGCGCCGTTGCCTTGGATGCATACCATGGGCGAAACAGGACTCGAACCTGTGGCCCCTTCCTTGTAAGGGAAGTGCTCTCCCAGCTGAGCTATTCGCCCCTAGCCCAGCGAGTCTACCACGATCAGCTTGCAGCGTCAAAGCTCCAGCGGGGTACGAGGTCACGGCGCTCACATCACCTCGGGCGCCGACATGCCCATCAGGTCCAGCACCTTGTGCAGGACCACACGGCAAGCCGCCACCAGTTTCAGGCGGGCTTTGCTGACCGCCAAATCGGCTGGGTCCGAGCTGACCACGCGACAATCACGGTAAAAGGCGTGAAAGGCCGATGCCAGCTCTTGGGCATAGTACGCCAAGTGGTGCGGGGCCAGCCCCTCGGCGGCGGTACGTACCACCTCTGGCAAGCGCAGCATCTGGCGCACCAGCGCCAGCTCGGAAGGATGCGTCAGCAGATGCACGTCGCCGTCGTCGCCCTCCAGCGTCTCGGCATAGCGCAGGATGGAACAGATCCGCGCGTGGGCATACTGCACATAGTAGACGGGGTTCTCGTCCGACTGCTCCTTGGCCAGGTCCAGGTCGAAATCCATCTGGCTGTCGGCCGAGCGGGCTGTCAAAAAGAACCGCATGGCGTCGGCCCCGACCTCTTCCACCACCTCCCGCAGGGTGATCATGTCGCCCGTCCGCTTGGATAGGCGTACCTCCTCGCCGCCCCGCTTGAGCGTGACCAACTGGTAGATCACCAGCGTCAGCCGCTTCGGGTCGAGGCCCAAGGCCTCCATCATGGTGAACATGCGCGGCACGTGCCCTTGATGATCGGCGCCCCACACGTCGATGACGCGGTCGAACCCCCGCACCACGAACTTGTCATAGTGGTAGGCAATGTCCGAGGCGAAATAGCCTGGCGAGCCGTCCGAACGGATGATGACCTCGTCCTTGTCACCACCCAGGCGCGTGGCATCAAACCAGACAGCGCCATCGTGCTCGCTCAGGTAGCCACCCTCTCGCAGGATCTGCATGATGCGATCAAAGGTACCCTCGCGATAGAGCGTCGACTCGTGGAACCAACAGTCGTACCGCACGCCTATCGCCTCAAGGTCGTCGCGCGCGCCATCCAGAACCCGTTGCAGCCCCAAGCGGCCCACGGCCTCCACCGCCTCGTCGCGCGGCAGCGCCAAGAACCGATCCCCATGCTCGCGAGCCAACGCCTCGCCCATGGCCACCATATGCGGCCCGTGGTACCCGTCCTCGGGCACGCTCTCATCACGACCAAAAGCCTGGGCATAGCGGACATACAGCGTCTCATAGAACGCCCGCATGCGGCTGCCAGCATCGTTGACATAGTACTCGCGCTGGACCGCATAGCCCGCCGCCTCCAGGATCCTCGCCAACGCATCGCCCAGCACGGCGTTCCGCGCCGAGCCCATATGCAGCGGCCCCGTGGGGTTGGCGCTGACGAACTCGACCTGCACCTTTTGGCCATGGCCGAGATCCACCGTGCCAAAGCTTTCGCCCGCCGCGATGATCGCCTCAACCTGATCGGCGAGCCAAGCTTTGCGCAAGCGAAAGTTGAGATAGCCAGGAGGCGCCACCGTCACGGCCTCCACATAGGGCAGCTCTGGCAGATGCGCGGCGACAGCTTCCGCAATCTTGGTGGGGGCCATCCGCGCCAGGCGGGCCAACTGCAGGCACACGGGCGAGGCATAGTCGCCTTGCTCGGGATACTTGGGTCGCTCCACAGGGATCACTTCGGGACGCTCAAAGGCAGGCAGCGCGCCCTTTCGCTGGGCGCGCTCCAGGGCCACGGCGATGTATTGCTGCAAAGTCTGGTCGATCAGCGTCATCTACTGAGCTCCATCCAGTTCTTGCCCACCGCTGCGTCCACCTTTAGGGGGACTCGCAGCTCGTAGGCTTGCGACATGGTCGTTACCACCAGGTCCTGCACCTCGGCTAGGCTGGCCTCGGGCACCTCGAGCACCAGTTCGTCGTGCACCTGTAGCACCATGGCTGCATCATCGTCGCGGCGGCACAGGGCATCATAGAGGTGAATCATCGCCAGCTTGATCACATCGGCGGCGCTGCCCTGAATGGGCATGTTGATGGCCGCCCGCTCGGCGCGTTGCCGTAACGAGCTGGCGCTCTGCGACTGCAACTCGGGGAAATAGCGGCGACGGCCGAGAATCGTCTCCACATAGCCTTGCTCGTAGGCTTGCGCCTTGATCCGCTCCAGGTACTGCTTGACGCCGCGGAACCGCGCAAAGTAGGTCTCGATAAAGTCGTGGGCCTGCTCTTGCGAGAGGTCGGTCCGCGCCGCCAGCCCATAGTCGGACATGCCATACATGAGGCCAAAGTTGATGGCCTTGGCCAGCGCGCGCTGCTCCTTGGTCACCTCGGCCAGCGGCACGCCCAGCACCGCGGCGGCCGTGGTCGCATGCACATCCTCGTCCCGCGCAAAGGCGCCGATCAGCTCGGGATCCTCGCTCATGTGGGCCAACAGCCGCAGCTCCACCTGTGAATAGTCACAGCTCAGCAGCAGGTAGCCATCGGGCGCGGCAAAGGCTCCGCGCACCAACCGTCCCTCTTCGGTGCGCACGGGGATATTCTGCAGATTGGGATCGGAAGACGAGAGCCGCCCCGTGCTGGCGCCCGTCTGATTGAAAGAGGTGTGGATACGCCCCGTCTGCGGGTTGATCAGCTCAGGCAAGGTATCCACATAGGTGCCCTTGAGCTTGGTCAGTGATCGGTAGGAGAGTATCTCGGATACGATCGGGTGTTGGTCCTTGAGCGACTCCATCACCGAGGCATCGGTGGAATAGCCCGTCTTGGTGCGGCGTTGGACGGGCAGCCCCAGCTCCTCGAACAGCACCTGGCCTAGCTGCTGGGGCGAGTTGGGGTTAAAGGGATGCCCCGCCAGCTCATAGATGCGCGCCTCGATCTCCTGCAGCCTGGCATCGAGCGTCTTGGACATCTCGCTCAGATAGGCGCGATCCACGGCCATACCCCGCCGTTCCATCGCCGTCAGCACGGGCACCAGCGGCATCTCGACTTGGGTATAGAGGTCCCACTGGTTACGCTCGCGCAGCTCGCGCTCCAGCACCTCGGTCAGCCGCAGCGTCATATCGGCGTCGGCGCAAGCATAGGGCGCCACCTTGGGCACGGGCAGCACATCCATGGTGAGCTGGTCGCGCCCAGAGCCCAGCAGCTCGTCGATGGACTGCATCATCACGCCCAAGCGCTGAAAAGCCTGCGTCTTGAGCCCAATGCCACGGCCTTCGGGCTCGAGGATCCACGCCGCTAACATGGTGTCATACATGAGGCCCCTAGTGGGCAGGCCGTGGCGCTCCAGCACCAGCAGGTCGTACTTGGCGTTGTGCATCACCTTTGGCAGGTCAGCATCGGCCAAGATGGGCCCGAGCAGCTCGCGCAACTGCTCCAGGGTGAGCTGCGGCCCACGGTAGGTGCGCTCGTCGTGGCCCACGGGCAGGTAATAGGCGCGACCAGGCGCGTCGGCCAAAGAGACCCCTACCAGCTTGGCGCGCATGGCGTGGGTCGAGGTCGTCTCGGTATCCACCGCCAGTAGCTGGGCCTGGGGAAGAAGCTCCGCCAGCTCGCGCAGCTTGTCCTCGGTATCCACGACGCAGTAGGCCCCCTCATCGAGGGCGGGCTCCCCGCCTTGCTCTCCGTCGAATGCGTCGGCCGCGACAACGTCGCTGAACATGCTGAGCTGGGCGGGCGCCTCTTGCGTCGCGCCAGGGATTCGCTCCATCAGCGAGCGAAAGCCCAGCCGCCGCATCAGCTCCATCACGCGGTCGCGGTCCATCTGGCCCCACCTGGCCGACTCCAGATCCAACTCCAGGTCCAGGTCGCGCACGATGGTGGCCAGATGCTTGCTGACAAAAGCTTCCTCGCGGCCCGCCTCCAGGGCATTGCGGAACCGCGTCGACGTGACCTCGTCCAGATGCTCGTACACCGCCTCCAGCGTGCGGTACTCTTTTAGCAGCTTGGTGGCCGTTTTGATGCCTACCCCCTTGACGCCAGGGATGTTGTCGGAGGCATCGCCCTTGAGGCCGCGCAAGTCGGCCAACTGACTGGGATCCAGCCCATAGCGCTCGCGGACGGCCGCCTCGTCCCAGAGCTGGACCTCGCGAAAGGCTCCCGTAGGCGCTAGAACGCGCACGTTGGGCTCGATCAACTGAAAGATGTCCGTGTCTCCCGTGACGATGACCGTCTCGATCCCCGCCTGGCTGGCCTGGCGCGCCAGCGAGCCGATCACGTCATCGGCCTCGTACCCTTCTTTGATGACGATGGGAATACCCAACGACGTCACCAGCTCCTGAATCTGATCAAACTGGGCGCGAAGGTCGTCGGGGGTCTCGGCGCGGGTCGCCTTGTATTCGGGGTATACCTCGTGACGAAAGGTCTTGCCCACATCGAACGTGGCCACCACATAGTCGGGGCTGAAGTCCTCGATCGCCTTGTACAGCGTGTTGGCGAACCCAAAGACGGCGTTGGTTGGCTCGCCCGAGGGGCTGGTGAGCGGCTGGATGGCATGATAGGCCCGATAGGCCAACGCGTGCCCGTCGATCAATAGCAACCGCTTCTTTTCAGCCATGGTCTCGCCTCCCTTTGATGGATTATACCACAGCGAGGAGGCGCGGCAACCACGCTCCGCGCCGCCGATGCGTTGACGCTGGCCCCCTCCATCGATAGACTGGCTCCAGGAACTCTGTCCGAGTGTACGGGAGGGCTGACATCATGCAGGATACCAAGCGCAGCAACGGGATCCCGATGCGACCGCTGGGCGCCACGGGTGAGATGGTCACCATCCTAGCTATCGGCGGCTACCATGTGGTCAAGGGAATTAGCGAGGATGAGAGCATCCGCATTATCCGCACCGCTATCGACGAGGGCGTGAACTTTTTCGATAACGCCTGGTGCTACCACGACGGCGTCAGCGAGCAGGTGATGGGCAAGGCCCTAGCCGACGGCTACCGCGACCGCGTGCTCCTGATGACCAAGAACCATGGGCGCGACCGCCGCACCTTTGAGCAGCAACTGACCGAGAGCCTGCGACGTCTGCGGACCGATATGATCGACGTGCTTCAGTTCCACGCCATCAGCAACGAGCAAGAGATCCACGACATTGTCGCCAAGGGCGCCCTAGAGGCGGCCATCGAGGCCCGCGAGGAGGGCAAGATCCGCTACATCGGCTTTACGGGGCACACCTCGCCCCGCCTGCACCTATGCATGCTGGAGCGCTACCAGTGGGACACCGTCCAGCTGCCCGTGAACCTGCTGGACTATCACTATGATAGCTTTACCCAGCAGGTGCTCCCCGTGCTCCAGCACCGCGAGATCGGCGCCATCGGGATGAAGAGCTTGGGCGGAGGCGACCTCTTCAAGACCGACATCCCGCCCGACCAGGCCATCGCCTGGACCCTCTCGCAGCCCATTGACACCCTGGTGCTGGGCATCGATTCGCTCGAGATCCTGCACCACGACCTGGAGCTGGTGCGCGCCTGGCAGCCCATGCCCGCTGCCATGGCCCAGTCCCTGCAAGACCAGGTGGCGCCCATCGCCGATGGCTCGCTGGAGCACTACAAGCCCAAGCCCTAGCGGCCCCGCCGCCGCCACTTGGGCATGGGAGGAGGAGCACCATGCGCCGAGATCCGATCTTTGCCCGGGGACTCTATCCTTCGGTCCACGCGGCCACCATCGCAGCCTCTGGCGGCGGTGAGCTCATGGCCGCTTGGTTCGCCGGCACGCACGAAGGCGCGCCCGACGTGGCGATCTATACGGCGTTGTGGCGCGACGGCGCCTGGTCGGCCCCCATGCTCGCCCTCCGCGTGCCAGAGGTCCCCTGCTGGAACCCGGTCCTCTTTCGGCGCAGGGATGGCTCCCTGTGGCTCTATCTCAAGGCCGCGCCCACCATCCCGGCATGGACCGGCCTGCTGATGCGCTGGCTACCCGAGCGTGGCCACTGGTCAGCGCCCGAGGCCCTGCCCGCTGGGCTGCAGGGACCGGCCAAGAACAAGCCCATCGAGCTGCACGACGGCACCATCCTGTGCGGCGCCTCCCGGGAGACCTGGCGATCCTGGGCCTGCTGGGTCGAGCGCAGCGCCGATAGCGGCGCTACCTGGACGTTGCATGGGCCTATCACTGCCCCCGCGAGCAAGGCGTTGGCCAGCCCCGCCAACGTTGAACCGATCAGCGCCACGTGGGATCCCGCCGCGGGTACGCTACGACTCCCCAACGCCCACGCCGGTGTGATCCAGCCGACGCTGTGGGAATCCGCGCCCAACCAGGTGGTCATGCTCATGCGCGCCACGCAGCGAGTGGGCTATGTCTGCCGCTCGGTGTCACACGATGGCGGACGCACCTGGTCGCCCGCAAAAGCCACCGAGGTGCCCTGCCCCAACAGCGGGTTGGATGCCGTTCGCCTGAGCGACGGCCGCGTGGTGCTGGCCTGCAACCCGGTGCACGAGGGGCGCACGCCCCTCGCGCTCATGGTCTCCGAGGACGATGGCGCAACCTGGCGCCAGTCCGTGCTGCTAGAGCGCGACCTCGAGGGGTCGCCGCCCGGCGAGTATTCCTACCCGTCGATCATCCAGGCGCCCGACGGCCGCATCCACGTCGTCTACACCTGGCGGCGCGAGCGCATCGAGCACGTCGCCCTGGGGCCGGCCGAGCTCGCGTAGGCATCCTGGAGACGAGCAGCGCGGGCGGGGGAACCCCCCCCCGCGCTGCTGTCAGGAACCTCTACCAAAGGCTAGATCTGCGGCACGTTTTCCAGCAGAGCTGCCAGCAGCTCCACGCAGGCCTCCAGATCGCCCATATCCACCATCTCGGACTGGCTATGGACATAGCGCGTCGGCACCGAGAGGCACCCCGCCGGCACGCCCGCCCGGCTGGTCTGTATCGCTCGGGCGTCGGTCCCGCCACGGTCGAGCACCTCCAGCTGGTAGGGGATACCCCCCGCTTCGGCGGTGGCGACCATCCAGTTCTTGACGCCAGGATGGCTGATCGCCCCCGAATCCAGCACCTTGATGGCCGCGCCCTTGCCCAACGACACCGACATCGGCCGCGACTCGGGAAAGTCCCCGGTGGGGGTCACGTCCACCGCGATGCCCACCTCAGGCTCGATGCCATAAGCCGAGACCACGGCGCCCCGGGTCCCCACCTCCTCTTGGGTGGTGAACACCAAAAAGAGATCGTTGGGTGTGGCCGGGATCGCCCGGGCCGCCGCGATGGCAACCGCGCAGCCGACGCGGTCGTCCATGGACTTGGCCACCAGGCGGCCGCCCAGGTCGGCCATCGGCTGATAAAAGCCGGCCACATCGCCGACCTGGACGGAGCAATCATCCTTGGAGGTGGCGCCCACATCCACAAAGAGCTTTTCCCACGTGCCATCGGCCTTGGCCGCCATGCCGTCCTCGTGGCCGATAACGCCGATGACGCCGTTGGCGAACCGCACCCGTGCACCCAAGGGCGTTCCCGGCAGCACCCCGCCCACGCGGGCGAACCGCAAGAAGCCCTTTTCGTCCACGTGCGTGATGATCAGGCCGATCTCGTCCATATGGGCGGCTACCATGATCCGGCGCCCGCTGCCATCGCCGCGCTTGTGGGCGATCAGGTTGCCCATGGCATCTACCCGCATCTCGTCCACGACGCCGTCCAGCTCTGTTGCGATCAGGGCACGCACCTCGTCCTCGCACCCCGAGGGGCCATAGGCCTCCACCAAGCGCTTGATGAGCTCTTTCATCGGGTCAAGCCTCCTTGCAGCGTCTCTAGCGCGGCGCGCATCAGCGCCACCATCGCCTCATAGTCCGCCAAGCTGATCATGCCCACTGGGCCGTGGATATAGCGCGCCGGGGCTGCCACCGTCACCGAGGGCACGCCCTCGCCCGCCAGATGCATCGCTCCCGAATCGGTGCCGCCAGCCACCGCCCGCTTGAACTGGTAGGGGATCCCGCGCGCCTCGGCGGTGCGCACCAGATGATCCACCAGGCGCCGGTCAGCGATGAACGACTGGTCCATCAAGGTGATCGCCGGCCCCTTGCCGAGCTCGGTCACCGGGCTCACATCCTCGTCCTTGGGCAGGTCGTCGCAGATGGTCCCCTCCAACGCAAAGGCTACGTCCGGCAGGATCGCCTTGGCCGCCACCGTAGCGCCTCGCAGCCCCACTTCCTCCTGCACCGTGAACACGGCGAAAAGATCAAAGGGATAGCTACCCTGCACCAACTGCGCCAACACGGCACAACCCAGGCGGTCATCGAACGCCTTGCCCTTGGCGGTGCGGAGGCCACCCTCATCCAGCACCTCGAACGCCGTGTCAAACCCGCAATAGTCGCCGGGCTTGACCGCCTCGGCGGCCGCGGCCTTGTCCTTGGCGCCGATATCGATCACCAGATCGTCCACGCCCAGTGCCTTCTCGCGCTCCTCGGGCTTGGTCAGGTGGATTGGCCGCGCACCGATGACGCCGGCGACGCGGTTTTCTCCGATCACCACCCGCTTGGCCACCAAAATGCGCGGATCGATGCCGCCCGCCGGCAGAAACCGCAACGTACCGTCCTCGTTGATATAAGTGACCATCAGGCCGACTTCGTCCATATGCCCGGTCACCATGACCTTGCGCGGCCAGGCATCGTCCTTGGCGTCGCCATTGGCCGCCTTGAAGCAGATCAGGTTCCCCAGCGCGTCGGTACGCAGCTCGTCGCAATGCTCGGCCACCGCCTCTCGCAGGATCTCGCGTACAGCGCCCTCATTGCCGGTGACTCCTATGGCATCGCATAACCGTTGCAGCAACTGATGCGTGGCATTGGCGATCATGCGCTCACCTCCTTGGCCAAGCCCATCTCTTGGGCCGCGCCCTCATCCAGGCTGGCCGCAAAGGCCGCCAACAGCCGCCCCGTACGTTCCAGGTCCCGCACGGTCAGCAGCTCGACCGCCGTGTGCATATAGCGCAACGGGATCGACACCACCGCCGTCGGGACGCCGCTCCGCGTCACTTGCAGAGCCCACGCGTCGGTGCCAGAGCGTCCCGGGATGAACTCTTGCTGATGGGGTATCTCCCACGCCGCAGCGACCTCACCGAGGCGCCTGGCCATCACGGGATGGGCGTTGGCTCCCCAGGCGATGGCTGGCCCGCCATCCAACGCAACTGATTCGTGGTCACCCACGCCCTGCTGCTTGGCAAAGCCCACGTCCACCGCGATGGCGGCATCGGGGGCCACGCCATAGCCCGCCACCGTAGCACCCAGCAGACCCCGCTCCTCCTGCGTGGTCGCCACTGCCACCACGTCCCAGGTATGCTCCATACGACTCAGGTGATCCACCGCCAGGATCACGGCCGCCACGCCAGCGCGGTCATCCATAGCCTTGGAGGCCACGGCGCCGCCGACCAGCTCGGTGAAATCGCCTCGGATCGAGACCACGTCACCCACCGAGACCAGCTCGCTCAATGCCTCAGCGGACAGCCCCGTATCCACGTACAACTCTTGGATGGGCACGGGCTTGCTGCGCGCCTCCAGCGGCACCACGTGCGGCGGCCGACTGCCCAGAATGCCTCGCAGTCGCCGCTTGCCGTGAACCACCACCTCCTGCCCCAGCACCGTGCGCGGATCGATCCCGCCGATGGTGGTCACCTGAAGCATGGCCTCGCGCTGGGCCATCACCGCCATGCCGATCTCATCCATATGGCCTGCCAGCAGCAGGCGGCGGCGCGGCTCGCCGCCCGCGCCCCGCTTGAAGGCGATCAGATTCCCCAGGGCATCCACCCGCATCTCGTCGACCAGTGGCCCCAGCACTTCTCGGACCACAGCGCGCACGTCGCCTTCGTAGCCGGCGACGCCATACGCCTGGGTCAGGCGTTCCAGTAGCGGTTTGGCTTCCATAGACCTCGTCCTTTCGTTGGGGCTTACGGCCTAGGCGTCATGGTGGGAAACAGCGTAGCGGTAGGGTCCGGCTGGGAGGTGACGGCCGTGGCCGGAGCAGGCGTGACGGCCGCCGGAGCCAAGGGGCGCAGATAGCGCAGATGCAGGTACAGCGCCACCAACCCCAAGGCATACAACAGCCCGATCACCAAGCCCCCGCCGATGGCGGCAACCAGACGAGCCCGCTCGCGATCGGGCATGTCGCGGAGACGTCGCCACCAGCCCGGCATCGCCCGACCTGACCTCCCTACATTAATGGGAGGGATGCGCTTGCATCCCTCCCACTCGCGTCAACCGGCCCTAGAGCGCATCCAACGTTTCCAGGATCGCCTCGCGCGCCGCCACCAGATACTCGAGCTGCAGCAGCGCGCTCCACCGTTCCTTGTCATCCGACTCGACGGACCAGCTCCAGGCGTTGGGCTCCAGCTCGGGGTCAACGCCCAGCTCGTTGCCCAGCAGGTATATCTGCAGGCCCACGATGCGCAGTTGGCGCTCCAGGTAGACCCGACGCTGGCGCGGCGACAGCTTTTCGACGTCGCTGCCCTTCATCGAGCTCAACGCTAGCAGGCGGTTGTGCGAGAATCGTTTGGCTGCTCTGGCCATAGTACACACTCCGTTGGACTTGGCCGAGACTATACTCGCGCGCGAGCAGAGTGTCAATCGCCCAGCCATCGCAGCAAGCCGCTCGAGGGGCTCACGGAACCCACCCGAGCATCCACCCTTGCAGACCACATCCGCAGGATGCTAGCCGATCACTCCAGCTCGAAGTCCTTCCACTGCAGGCTCGGGAAGATATCTTCAAGCGGGCTAAAGTCCTCGATGGGATTGTCGCGCAAGGTGAGAGAGTGCAAGTTGACCAGCCCGGCCAGCGGGCTCACGTCGATGATCTGGTTGTTATTGAGCTCCAGCTTTTCGAGCTGCACCATCTCGGCCAGCGGCGTCAGATCCGCCACCTGGTTGAACCCCACCGAAAGCTCGGTCAGATTGGAGAGGCCCGAGAGCGGACTCAGGTCGCTGATCAGGTTCGAGTTGAACGCCAAGCGCGTCAGATTCGGGAAATGGGCCAGCGGGCTAATGTCCGAGAACTGTGCGCCGGGCTCCTTTTCGCTGGTGATGGTCAGCCCCTGCGCCAGGAACGCATCTCTGAGCGTGATCGGGCGGTCGTGGATGCCCATGGCGGTGCGGAGCGCCGCCTCGAACTGGGGATCCTCGATCACCAGTGGCTCGTCCGGCACGCCCTCGGTCGAGAGCAGCTCAAAGTCCTTTTCCTCCAGCGTCGGGTAGAGATCCTCGATCGGGCTCCAGTCCGTAATCGGGTTATCGCTCAACTTGAGCGTCTTGAGCGGCAGGCCAGCCAGCGGCGAGATATCCGCGATTTGGTTGCTCGCGATATCCAAGACCTCGAGCTGGCGCATGTTGGCGACCACGCTGATGTCGCTGATCTGACATCCTCCCACGGCCAGCGTGGTTAGCCGCTCCATCCCCGCCAGGGCGCTGATGTCGTCGATGCCACGGCTGCCCCACACCTGCAGCCCTAGCAGGCCGGTCAACCCCGCCAACGGGGACACGTCGCTGAGGTTGTTGCCGCCCAGACTGAGGAATTCCAGCTTGGTGAGCTCTGCCAGCGCTGTGACGTCGGTGACCGCGTTAAAGCTGAGATCCAGAGAGGTCAGGTTGCGGAACTGGGCCAGGGCGCCTATATCCCGAATCAAAATCTCCTCTGGCATTTGCGGCTGCCACTCGTTGTGGAGATCCAGCTGCGTCACGCTTTCGGCGTCAGCCATCGTGATGTCGCCCTCTGGCTTGTCCAGAGCGGCACGCACCTTGGCCTCGAGCGCGGCATCGCCAAAGACCAGCACCTCTGGCGTTGGCTCTGGAGTAGGCTCCAGCGTCGGCTCTCGTGTGGGCTCTTTGGTCGGCTGTGGTTCGGTGGTGGCCGGCGGCGCGATGGTCGGCTCCGGAGGTGCGCTGGTCGCGGGCGCCCCGCAACCAATTACCGCCACCATCAGCAACAAACCCATGGTCATGACAAGAACACGTCTCATTTCCCCGTCGCTCCCTCTTTGTCAGTGTGAGACCGATGCCAACTGCGGCCCTCTTACGCTATCTTTATGTTAGTATGAGTAAGATCGAGTCTATGCCATAGCGTAAGACTTTATTCGCAGGAAAGCAAATCCGCCCCTGGACAGAGCGAGCGCGCGGCGAAAACGAGTCGTCCCTCAGCACCCAGTCAAGAGCCCTCCCGATCCCTTGACTAGAAGCACCCGATCTGACAACGCCGCAGCTTGAGCCCCATTGCCTCGACAATGTTGGCCACTCCCAACCGCGGATAGGCGAAACGCTCCGCCACCGCCCACACATCGGCACAGCCGATGACGCCATCTTCGGCCAGCTCCTCCAGGGCGGCCTGGATATCAGCCGGCACAAAGGGCGCCGGCATGGCGATCTTGTGGCAGCCCTCCGCCTTGGGCCCGTAGCCAAACAGCCCTAGCTGGCAGCGGTAGAACCGCAGATCCGTAGCCCGATTGATCGCCAGCCCCACCTCTAGGGGAGGAATGCCCAGCTCTGCCGCGATGGCGTGTGCATCGCGACATGACACCTGCCCATCCACCGCCCGTTTCTGCGCCGCCTGGATGATCTCTTCACGCATACTGCCTCCTCTTGCACTGATTGTAGGCCCCGTCTCTCCACAGGCAAGCACCACGCACGGCCTTGGCGAACGCTGCCCCCTCGTCTACAATGCGGCATCATCAGCGTCTACCAGACCAGCGAGGTGAGACCATGCGCGTTCTCGTCCTGAGTTGGGAATACCCTCCCCACGTGGTCGGCGGCCTGGGCCGCCACGTGGCCGACCTCTTGCCCGCCCTAGCCCGGCGCGGCATAGAGATCCACCTGGTCACCCCGCGTCGTCAGAGCGACCTGCCTCCCTACCAACACACCAATGGCCTGCACATCCACCGCGTGGACGTTCCCGCCGGTCATTATCCTGACATCTATGAAGAGTCCCAGGCCATTTGCGCGGCGCTGCGCGATGCTGGCGCCGGCATCTTGGAGCGCCATGCCCCCATCGATCTGATCCACAACCACGACTGGCTCACCGCCGCCGCTGCTATCGCCCTCAAGCATCAGTTCAAGGTGCCGCTGGTGGCCACCATCCACGCCACTGAACGCGGCCGCGGGCGCGGCCAGCTCGGTTCGGAGCTGGCCTATCGTATCAACGACGCCGAGTGGCGACTGGCCTATGAGGCCTGGCGCGTGATTGGCTGCGCCGACTATATGGCCCGCGAGATCAGCTCCTACCTCAACACGCCCACCAACAAGATCGACGTGATCCCCAATGGCGTCGACGTCACGCCCTTTGTAGCCCTGGAAGCCGAGGACCTCTCGGCCTTTCGGTCCCGTTACGCCCTGCCCCACGAAAAGCTGGTGGTGAGCGTGGGCCGGTTGGTGGAGGAAAAGGGTATGCAGGTGCTGGTGCGGGCCGCGCCGGCGGTACTGGCGGCCGTGCCAGAGGCCAAGTTTGTCATCGCGGGCAAGGGACCCCAAGCTGACTATTTGGCGGGGCTGGTTGAAGAGCTAGGTCTGGCGGGCAAGGTACTGCTGGCCGGATTCATCAGCGATGAGGATCGCAATCGCCTCTACAAGGTGGCCCATTGTGCCGTCTTCCCGAGCCTGTACGAGCCGTTCGGCATCGTCGTGCTGGAGGCCATGGCGGCGCGGGTGCCCGTGGTGGTCAGCGAGGTGGGCGGCCTGGCAGAGATCGTCGAGCATGGCGAGACGGGCATCACCATCTATCCCAACGACCCCGCCTCGTGCGCCTGGGGCATCACCCACACCCTGGAGCAGCCCCAGTGGGCACAGCAGCGGGTAGACAATGCCTACCGCGTGGTAACCACGCGCTACAACTGGGATACCATCGCCCAGCAGACCGAGGCCGTCTACACGCGCGTGGTGGCCGAGCGCAGACATACCGACTGGTAGCGTTTCCGGCGGCTCAGCCCTGATGGCGGCTTCGCACAACGCCCCACAGATGGGGTGGCGGCTGTGGAGCCGCGTCCACTATCTCGATGCCCTCGCACAGCCGCCGCGCCGCGGCCTCGGCCGCAGCCTCATCGCGCGCGTGGATATCTAGCAGCGGCTCGCCCTGGGAGACCGGGTCCCCCACCTTTTTCCGAACGACGATCCCCACCGATAGGTCGATCGCCTCGCCCTTTTTCTGGCGGCCAGCGCCCAGCTCGACCGCGGTCAAGCCCACTGTGCGGGCGTCCATCCGAGCCAGAAACCCTGCCCTGGGCGCGGGGAGCGAGCGCACCAGCGGCGCCTGGGGCAGCAGCGACAAGTCCTCGGCGACGCGGGGATCGCCGCCCTGAGCACTGATCCACTCGATGAACTTGATCCTGGCCGTGCCATCGGCCAGCATAGCATCGGCCCGCTTGGCCCCCGCCTCGGGGCTGTCGACTAGCTCGCCCAGGTAGAGCATCTCCCCTGCCACCCGCCCACAATGCTGGACAAAATCCCGCGGACCCTCCCCATGCAAGGTTTCGATAGCCTCACGGGTCTCCAGCGCGTTGCCCACGGCATAGCCCAGCGGCTGGCTCATGTCCGAGAGGAGCGCGGTGACGCGCTTGCCCGCCGACTCGCCGATGCGCACCATCACCTCGGCCAACTCGCGCGCCTCCTCGAGCGTCTCCATAAAGGCGCCGCGCCCCACCTTGACGTCCAGCACCAGCGCATCGGCTCCAGCCGCCAGCTTTTTGCTCATGATCGAGCTGGCAATCAGCGGCGTACTCGGCACCGTGGCCGTGACGTCTCGCAACGCATACAACAGCCCGTCCGCTGGAGCCAGGTCCGCCGTCTGCCCACTGACGACGATGCCGTGCTCGCGCACGCACGCCATAAAGCGCTCTCGATCCAGGCTCACATCATAGCCTGGAATCGCCTCCAGCTTGTCCAGGGTCCCGCCCGAGTAGCCCAGTCCGCGGCCCGACATCTTGGCGACGGGCAAGCCCGCGGCCGCCACCAAAGGCGCCACCACCAACGTGGTCTTGTCGCCCACGCCGCCCGTAGAGTGCTTGTCGACCACCACGGGCGCCAGGTCGCTCAGGTCCAGCACCTCGCCCGACTCGACCATCGCCATGGTCAAGTCGTGGGTCTCACGATCGGTCATCCCGCGGAGCAGCACCGCCATCAGCCATGCCGCCATCTGATAGTCGGCCACCTCACCCGAGAGCAGCCCCTCCACCATGAAGCGAATCTCGCTGCCGGAGAGCTCGCCCCCGTCGCGCTTTTTGGCGATGACATCGGTGGCCCTCATGCTACATCCTCCTTATCGACGCGAGCTACGCTCGGCGAGCCTCCATGACGGCGCCACATGCCCCAGAGCCCCACCAACGTCACCAGGGCCTCGAGCATCAGCGAACGCCCCCCAAAGTCCTTCAGGCTAGAGCCCAAGCCCGTGGGCCCCGTGTGCATGCGGTAGCGCACGAACGGCCAGGCTAGGTAAAGCCGACCAGGGTTCAGGTACGCGTTAACCTGATCCCCCAGGAGGTGAGCACCGTACCCCGTCGCCCAGCCCGCCGCCCGCCGACGCCCCCAAAGCACGCCGACCAGCGCGGTGGTCAGCCCCCAACCCAGCAGCGTGTGAGCGGGCAGCCTATCGTTGGGCGTTACATGGAACACCCACCGCAGCGGCTTGTCGATCAGGTCTGGAAACATGGCCGCGCCCATCGCAGCCCGCATATCGGTGCGCAGCCCTCGCGCGGCCATCCAGGCGCTCGCCAGATGCCCCGGCAAGATCATGCTCCCCCCTCGCCATCATGATAGCCAGCGGCCCGCCCGCGCGTCAAGCCCAACCTTGGGGTTGTCGCAGGCTCATGCTATAATCACTGCCATCTACCCATAGGATTCGATCCTAGAATAGGAGCATGCGCCATGGCGCGCATTCCCGTCGAGAGTCTCCGTATCGGCCAGGATCTGCACGGCCAAACCTTTCTCCTCCGCAGCAAGCAGCTAGCGACCGCCCGCAACGGCAGTCCCTACCTACGCGTCAACCTCGCCGACCGCACCGGCTTGGTGCCTGGCATCCAGTTTGACGTCAATCCCTCCGTCGCCGACAGCCTGGAAGAGGGCCAGGGCGTCATCGTCTGGGGGCGGGTGGAAGAGTACCGCGGCCAGCTTCAGGTGAACATAGACCGGCTGGGCCCAGCGCAGCTGGATGCGCTTCAGGAGTTTCTGCCGATGGCGCGCCGCCCCATGGCTGAGATGCTGGACGAGTTTGAGGCGCTGCTGGCCAGCATCGAGAATCCAGATCTCAGCGCGCTGTTGACAGCGATCTTTGATGATGACGCCGAGTTGCGTAGTGCCTATGAGCAGGCTCCGGCCGCCAAGTCCTACCACCATGCCTGCGTGGGGGGCCTGCTGGAGCATACCCTCAGCGTGGTGCGCATCATCGAATCGGCCGGCAGCATCTATCCCGAGCTCGACCGTGATCTGGCCGTCACAGCGGCGTTGCTCCACGACCTGGGCAAGATCTGGACCTATGATCCCCTCAGCTTTCAGATGACCCCGCGGGGAGCGCTGCTGTCGCACGTCTATATGAGTGCCGCCTATGTGGAGCAACGCATCCGCGAGATCGACGGCTTTTCGCCGGACGTGGCCCTCCGCCTGCTGCATGCGCTGCTGGCCCACCATGGTCGCCTGGAGTACGGGTCGCCGGTGGTGCCACAAACCCTCGAGGCCATGGTGCTGCACAGCGCCGACAAGCTCGATGGCGACGCCCGTGGGGCCCTGGACGCCTATGCCCGCAGCGATGGCACCGGGGCCTTTTCCGAGTACTCGAACATGCACGAGACCCGCCTGTACCAAGGTGAGGCAGAGAGCTAGTGCCGAGCCGCTCCGTCGGCATCTCGGGCGACCAATCGGGTAGGAGGGAGCAGGCATCTGCCCCCTCTTCCCAATCCATAAAGCCGGTGAACCCCAGCGAACGAACCGAGCCAACCGCCTGATGCAAAAGGCCAGCGAACCAGGTGGCGGAGAGAAGCGATAGCCCTCACACTGCCTCCCTCACCGCCTTTGCCCCTCAAAAGACTCCGCATGCTCGAGCGCGGCCGCCAGAGGCCAGCCCACGCGCTGCCCGGCCCGCAGGTGGCGCGCCTCGGTATAGCTGACGCCTGGCACGCTGGCAACCACCTCGTCATCGTCAGCACCCGCCCGAATCAGCGCGGCCGCCTCATGCCATAGCGGCTGGCGCTCACGGTTCAGGGCCTCTAGACGCGATGGGTCCGCCTCCATACTATAGGCGCCGGCCCGGATCATGTCGGCCAGCTCCTCCTCCGAGGAGGCGGGGGCATCCAGGCGCAGGGCATAGAGGCCCACCATATCGGTGGTGTGCGCGTCCGAGGTGGCCACCATGCGCAGGCCGCGCCGCCGGGCGAGATCCACGGCCTTCTCATGGGCGCCATGGTGCATGTGCTTGCTATGCACCTCGATGGCGTCTACGTCCAGCCAATCCAGCCCATATCCTGGGTAGCCAGGCCGGAACGGGTGCGCAGCGATGACGATGCCTCCGCGAGCGTGCGCCTCGGCAATCACATCCTCGGCCGGCATCCTGGGGCGGAACCAGTCGCGCCCGCTCGCCCCGATGACCAGCAGATCGCCCGAACGCTCGCTGGTGATCTCGACCCCGGCCAAGAGCCTCACCCCGGGAAAGGCGCCCTGCAGATCGGCAAGCTCGTCCTCTGCCCAGCGGACGTGATGCTCGGTGATGACCATGGCATCCAAGCCGTATACCTCCGCGGCTGCCGCCATCTCTTCTGGGTCAGCATGGCCGCAGGCCGAGTAGCGTCGCGTGTGCACGTGCAGGTCGATCAACAAGACGTAACCTCCTCACACATCAGCACTCAGTCGCCCGACGGCCCGATGCCGCCATAGATCTCGCCATAGCGCAGATGCTCTTCATAGGTCCGCGCGAACACGTGCTCGCCCGAGCCATCATTCTTGGTACGGAAGAACAGGTAATCGGTGTCGGCGGGCTCTAGCACGGCCATAATGGACGCGATACGCGGGCTGCAGATCGGCCCCGGCGGGAGCCCATCATGCAGGTACGTGTTATAGTCCGAGACGACGTTGACATATTCCTCCTGGGTGAGCGGCTCCCAGCAGATCAGCTCGCCGTCAGGGCCCTCCTGGCAGCCCTTGCCATACTGGACCGTCGGGTCGGCCTGCAGAGGCATCCCCTCTTTGATACGGTTGAGGTATACGCTGGCGATCAGCTCGCGCTCGTGATCCACGATGGCCTCGCGCTCGACGATGGATGCCAGGGTGATCACCTGGTACATGGTGAGATCCGCCTGAATGGCCTGGTCCACCATTGTGGAGCTGATCTGGGACGCCAGCACCGACACCATCCGGTCCACCACGTCGCCTGGCAGGCTGCCCGTGTCAAACCGGTACGTCTCGGGATAGAGATACCCTTCCATGCCGCCGGGCGGAGACGCCGGCATGCCATGAAGCGCCGCATAGCCGCTGCGAGGCCGTCTGGCTTCGTCGATAAAGGCCTGCTCAGAACGGATCACGCCCTCCTGATACAGCTTGCGGGCCACCTGCTCCAGCCGCCAACCCTCCGGAATGGTGACCACGACGTCCGGCACGCGCCCCACTTGAAGCTCCTGCATGATCTCGTGCATCGTCATGCTGGGGCGCAGCGTGTAGGCGCCCGCCTCGATCTGACGGTCCAGGCCTTCCGACTGCACCACCCGTCGGAACACCGTCGAGTCGCTGATGAGCCCCGCCGATTCCAGCCGCAACGACACCGACCAGAGCGTCTCGCCCTGCTCGATCACGAACGTGGTCGACGTATCATCGTGGGGAGCCACCGGCGTCATCACCAGATCGCGCTGGGGCAAGAGATACACGTCCCAGAACGCCCTTTCCAACTTGTCAGCCGTCAACGAGATAGTCACCGGAGCCGCATCGCTGGCCGTACTGGACCAGAGATAGATGCCCGCGCCGCCCAGCACCAGGCACACCGCCGAGATGCCCACAACCAGGGTGATCAGACGCAGCGCAATCCTAAAGACTCGGGTTCCCACCGTATTCATGAGGCTTGTTCCTCTGCCATCTCGTCCAAAAAGCTCTGCAGAATCACCGCCGCCGCCATGGCATCGAGTTGCTTTGCCCGACGATGCCGTGACCTCGCCGCTGCGCGCCCCAGGTCCGCGGCCCGGTTGGTGGTATCGCGCTCGTCGTAGCGGAGGATCGGAACGGTCACATGCCGGCGTAGGCCGTCCAGGTAGGCGGCGGTCGAGCGCACCTGCTCGCCCTCGGAACCATCGGGAAGAAGAGGCCAGCCCACCACAATGGCGCCCACGAGGTATTCGTCCACGAGCGCCTGGATCCGCTCAAAGCTGGCAGAGCCCCGGCTGCGGGCTATCACCTCCAATGGACGAGCAAGCATGGCGCCAGCATCGCTCACCGCCACTCCGATCCGCGCGTCACCCACGTCCAGGGCCAGGTAGCGCATCAGCCCGCCACCGTCATCAGCACCTCGATGCGCCCAGACAGCAGCGGCAACCTGTGCCACCAGCCTGGCACCACCCGGATCAGCGGCTCGTCCACCAGCTCCATCCGATCGGCCAGCAGCTCGATCGCCTCCTCGGGATCCTTGCCGCGCAGCCAGGTCTGCACCTGTTCCTCGGTCACGGCCGGCCCCAGGCTGCCCCGCGCTACCACCTCAAAGGTGAACACATCGCCGGTGTACTCTGCTTCCGGCGAGCGAATCACCAGCAGGCTATCCTTGATGAGGCGATAGTCCTCCTCCGCCTGGGCCTCCACCATGCGACCGGCCAGATCATTCAGGGCGTTGCCATCGATGACCAGCCCGTTGGCAACCACCCGCATCTCGCCCGAGACGACCTCGCTCTGCTGGCCGATGGTCTGATCCCACTTTTGAGACATCACCAGTACTTCGACCGTCTGCGGCGGGATGAACTCTCCCTCTTCGACGATCGCCTTGAGCTCTTTGTAGGCTTGCAGCTCTAGTTGGTCGATTAGCTCATCGCGCAGCCGGTTAAAGTCGTCGGCCATCACCACCGGCGCTAGCTGCACCGTGCCGCCCGACGTGGGCGAGTCGTTGATCACCTCCACGCGGTCGGCCAGCTCTCCCTCCACCACCGTGATGGTCAAGGCGCCCACGTTGCTCGAGAGGCCCGGATCCATGGCGATGATGCCCACCCGTTGGTGCGCATACAGCCTGGCTGGCAGAACCACATCCGAGACGGTAAAGAAGCGCGCCACCCGACCGGAGGCCGAACGCACCACCGTGCCCTTGGGGATGGTCACGGACTCTTGCGTGCGGTTGATCAGCACCACCTCGCCCGCCGCCCTATCGCCCGGCTGCTCCACGCTCCCCGACGCGGGCACCTGCGTTCGTCCCGTGACGATCACCTGCACCCGCCGCGCCGGAATGATGGCCCGCCCATAGTCGGTCGTCACCAGGCGCGGGTTGGCCGTCACGCGAAACGAGACCGCCTCGTCCAGCACCACGGGATGCAACGTGACCTGCGCCTCTGGGATGAACAGCAACAGCGCCCCCGCCGTCAGACCTATCACCAGCAACGTTCCCGCCAAGGCGATCAGCGCCTGGCCCAGCCCCAAATGCTTCGGCCGACGCCGTCCGAGCACGGGGACCCTATCCACCGGCACCACCCGCGCCGCCAACCCTTGCGCATCATCCCGCCGCTGACGGCGATACTTGCGCAAGCCCAGGGGCACCCAGGCATACGTCGGAATGCCCGCTTCACGCGCCAACACGCGCGTATTGGCATGCGCCGATACCAGCCTCAGGTCCAGCCCTGTATGGCGAGCCACACGCGCAATCAGTTTGAGCCGCAAGAGGTCGTTCGTCAGCCGCATGCCCCACGGCGCCACCAGCCACACTTGGGCGCCGGGAGTGGCGCTCGCCAGCAACTCACGAATGGTCTCCACACTATCGCTACGATTGAGGTAGATAACCTCAGTAACTTTCACGCGCCCCCCTCATCTCAGCAAGCGGCCGACCACGCCGCCTGCCCCAGGTCGGATGGCCTCCATCAGCATTCGGTCTAGGTTGGCCTCGTCGCGATACACCCGCGCGGCGTGCCGCGCCAAGGCGCGGGGCAGGCAATAGTCATCCCCGATGGCCTGAGCCGTGCAATCCAGAACATTGGCGATCATACCCGGCGCCACCGCCTTGACCTCCGGGCAGCGCCCAAAGGGCAGGGCCCGCTCCCACGACGGCGTCCCCAGGGCCTTTTCCGCCTCCGGCATCCGCCGCGTGAGGTCATAGAACCACGCCCGATGGGGATAGCCCTCGCGGGGGTAACTTCGCTGCACCGCCTCGGACATGGCCGCCATCCAGCGACGCAAGCCCCGCCAAAAGGCCAGCGCCACCCGCTCTTCCACGTCCGGCCGTAGGTGGCCCGAGCGGTAGACGCGCATCAGCGCCTCTACCTGGCGCTCCTTGAAGTCGACGCCCTCGGCCACCACCGCCAGAATCTGCCGTTCACCATAGGGCACCGCCACCGTCCACTGCGGGCGGCCATGCACCACCTCGGAAACCAGGCTGTGGGTCTCGCCGAGGGCGACCAGGAGCGCCCGAGCGTCGGGCACGGCCGAGGCCAGGGCGATTTCTTCGGGGATAATGCTGCGCAGTCCCAGCTCGAGTCGCTCAGCCAACACCTCTAGCGCCCGCACCCACACGTGCGGCGCCGTGCTAAAGCAGGCCCGCACCTCGAGCACGCAACCGTGGAGCCCCACCGGGTCGACCACAACCTTGCCATCCACTAGCGACTCGGCCACGCCGCCCCACACGATGTCGCGATCCACCTTGGGGCCGTCACCATCCAGCAAGTCTTGGGCCTGACGCAGCGCTCGTCGCACCACCGATGTCAGCTCCGAGTCCGAGATCCGCTCTCGTGCATTGCGCCGACGGTCGGCCGATACCGCCACCGACCGGGCCACTGGCGATGGCAGCGAGATGGTCACCTCGTCGGGCACGACCTTGCGGCCAGCGGCCCGACGTGACATCTCTTCGGCCTCGCTCAGAGCCCGCTCACAACCCGCCGCCCACCGATCTACGTCGGGCTGGCCCGTCGGGCCAAGGTCGTGGACCGGCGCGGTGGCCACCCCTAGTAGCTGCGCCGATCCATCGGACAGCTCTACCACCGCAGCGCGCACGAGATGGCGCTCCAGGGTGATCAGGCTATGGTACCCGCGTCCGCGGTGCGAGGGGGGGCTAGGTTTGAGCAAGCGCATGATCATCGGCTCCGCACGGCTACAGGTCAGCCCAACGCCTCTGCCACCAGGTCGGCGATGGCCGCAACGGCAGCCCCCAACCTGTTCACATCCCGACCGCCGGCCTGGGCCATGTTGGGACGCCCGCCGCCGCCACCGCCCATGGCGCGCGCAGCCGTGCCCGCCAGCTTGCCAGCGTGCAGCCCGCGCTTGACCAGATCCTCGGTCACGCCCACGATGAGGAGCGGCTTGTTATCAACGGCGGCGCCGAGAGCAACCACAGCGCTGCCCAGCTTGTCACGAAAGCGGTCCACCATCTCGCGCAGGGCGTCCACGCTGGCCGCCTCAACCACCGCCGCCAGCACAGCGGCATCGCCCCTTTGCTGCACCTCGTCCAACAAGGCGTCCACGTTGCGCGCCGCCAGGTCCCGCTCGAGCTCCTGAACGCGCCTGGAGAGCTCGCGCTGGGTCTCCTGCAGGGCTCGCAAGCGTGCCTGCTCCTCCCCTGGCGCTCCGCCCAGCATACCCCGGATCGCGTCCAGCGCCCGCATACGCTCCCGCGCATAGCTCTCGGCGCCCTGGCCGGTGAGGGCCTCGATGCGCCGCAATCCCGAGCCGATGCTGGCCTCGCTGACGATCAAAAAGAACCCAATATCGCCGGACCGCGCCACATGGGTGCCGCCGCACAGCTCGGTCGTGAACCCCTCCACCGCCACCATGCGCACGCGGTCGGTGTACTTTTCGCCAAAGAGCGCCACCGCCCCCGCCTCCAACGCCTCACGGTACCCCGTCACCTGGGTCGTCACGGGGCGATTGGCGCGAATCTCGCGGTTGACGATTTGCTCCACCTGGTCGATCTGCTCCGCTGTCAAGGCCGATAGGTGGCTAAAGTCAAAACGCAGGCGCTCGGGCGAGACCAACGAGCCCGCCTGGGCGGCGTGCTCCCCCAACACCTCGCGTAACGCCCGATGCAGCAAGTGGGTGGCCGTGTGGTTGCGGGCTGTGGCAGCGCGAAGCTCGGCGTCCACCCGAGCCTCGACCGTCTCCCCCACGGCCAGTGAGCCCTCAACGACCCGTCCACGGTGGGCCGTCAGCCCAGTCACCGGATGGTCGACATGTTCCACCTGCAGGCGCCCGTTGGGGCCCACCAGCCATCCGCGATCGCCCACCTGCCCGCCCGACTCGCCATAGAACGGCGTGCGATCCAGCACCACCTCGACCCGGTCGCCCTCAGCGGCGCGTTCGCGAGAGGAGTTCCCACCCACCAGGGCCACGACCTTGGCCTGGCAGTCGAGCTGCTCATAGCCCACAAACTCGGTCGCCGGTAGCGCCAGCCGCCGGTACAGCTCGCCCCGGTCGTCGTCGGCGAACTGCTGCGCCGCCCGCGCCCTGGCCCGCTGTTCTGCCATCGCCGCGCGGAATCCAGCCTCGTCCACCGAGAACCCAGCCTCAGCCGCCGCGTCACGCGTCAGCTCTAGCGGAAACCCGAACGTATCGTACAAGCGGAACGCCTCGTCACCGGGCACCACTGTGCTGCCCTGCGAACGCGCCCCGTCCATCAGCTCTTCTAGGCGGCTCAGCCCGACCTCGAGCTGCGAGAGAAAGCGCCCTTCTTCCTGGCGCACCACATCCTGAATAAAGTCCGCCCGCTGTCGCAGCTCGCTATAGTAGTCGCCCATCTGGTCAATCACCGTGGCCACCGTCTCGGCCAGGAACGGCTCCTCAAAGCCCAGTCGCCGGCCATAGCGCGCCGCCCGCCGCAACACCATGCGCGTCACGTATCCACGACCCTCATTCGATGGCAACACGCCATCGCCCACCAAGAACGCCACCGCGCGGCTGTGGTCGGCGATCACCCGATAGGCCACGTACTGCTCGCGCATTCGCTCCGGGCTGTGCCCCAGCAAGGCGCGCGTACGCTCCATAATGGGCAAGAACAGATCGGTGTCATAGTTGCTGTCAGCCCCCTGCAGAATTGCGGTGATCCGCTCGAGGCCCATGCCCGTATCGATACTCGGCCGGGGGAGCGGTCGCATCTCGCCGGTGGCGTCACGGTCGAACTGCATAAAGACCAGGTTCCAGAACTCGAGCCAGCGGTCGCACTCGTAGGCCGGACTGCAATCGGGCCTCCCGCAGGTACAAGCCTCGGGACCGCGGTCATACATAATCTCGGAGCAGGGACCGCACGGGCCCGTATCGCCCATGGACCAAAAGTTCTCTTTGGCGCCCAAGCGCGTAATACGCTCGGCCGGGATCCCCGTGATGCGCTGCCAGAGCCCAAAGGCCTCATCATCGTCCTCATAGATGGTCGGCCAGAGTCGATCCGGGTCCATGCCTAGGTCACCCAGCAAGAACGACCATGCGAACTCGATAGCCTCGGCCTTGAAATAGTCACCAAAGGAAAAGTTGCCCAGCATCTCAAAGAACGTGTGATGCCGCGGCGACGGCCCGACCGACTCTAGGTCGTTATGCTTGCCACTCACCCGCATGCACTTTTGCGACGAAGTCGCCCGGCGATAGGCGCGTTGCTCTAGCCCCAGAAAGACGTCCTTGAACGGCACCATCCCCGCGTTGGTGAAAAGCAGCGTGGGATCGTTGCCAGGGACCAGCGAGGCGCTAGGGACTTGTTCATGACCATGGGAGGCGAAAAACGCCAGGAACTTGGCGCGAATATCCGAGCTAGTGAGCATAGGCCTTCTCTCTGTCAAGCGCAGACCGACCAGAAGACGATTCTAGGGTATCGGGTGGGGAGTGTCAAACATCTAGGGTTGCTGCGCCAGGAGATCGGCACCGGCCCATCGACCTGGTACAGCAGCTCAGGAGGGCTCTTTTCCGAGCGCCCCCCACCTAGCGCTGTACGAGCCCCATTGGCACGCCGAGCAGGCCATCGCCAGCGAGCGCTACTAGGTGGTGGATGGCGAGACCGGGGCGGTGACGCGGTATGCCTCGAGCAGGCACGCCTACCACGACGACTATCGCCAACTGCTGCGGGAGGCGGCGTTCAGCGAGGCGAGCTTTTGCCCATCGTTGGCCGGCGAGGTCGATCCATCGCAAGGCGCGTTGTGGCCATCGTGCGCGGGCCTAGCCCCGAGACAACAAACGACGCCGAGGAATGCCCCTCGGCGTCGGACGCTACTCTACGGTTGGCCTGCTGCATGCGCGCCCTAGGCGGCCGCGTCGACCGGCTTGGGGGCGGCCTGGCGGCGATTCCGCACCGCCTCTTCGGTCACCACATGGCGAGAGACATCGGGCTGAGACGGCAGGTCGTACATGACGTCCAGCAAGGTCTCTTCGATGATCGTCCGCAGGCCGCGCGCGCCCATCTTGTACCGGATGGCCTCCTCGGCCGCCAGCTGCAGCGCCTTCTCGCTAAACTCGAGATCGACGCCATCCAGAGCGAACAGTTTGGCGTACTGACGCACCAGCGCGTTCTTGGGCTCGCGCAGGATCCGTACCAACGCCTCGACATCCAGCTCGTCCACGCTGACCACTACCGGCAGCCGTCCCACAAACTCGGGGATCAACCCGAACTTGAGCAGGTCATCAGAGTTCACCATGCGCAACAGATCGGATTGGCTCCGTTCGTCGCGCGCCCGCCCGCTCGCGACAAACCCTAGCTCGCCCTTGGTTCGGATCCGTTGCCGCACGATGTCATCCAGCCCTTGGAAGGCCCCGCCACAGATGAACAGGATGTTGGAGGTGTCTATCTGCAGGAACTCTTGGTGGGGGTGCTTGCGCCCGCCTTGGGGCGGCACGTTCGCCACGGTGCCCTCGAGGATCTTGAGCAGGGCCTGCTGGACCCCCTCGCCCGAGACATCCCTGGTGATGGACGCGTTACCGCCGGATTTGCGGGCGATCTTGTCGATCTCATCGATATAGATGATGCCGCGCGACGCCCGCGCAATGTCATTGTCCGCCGCCTGAATCAGCCGCAACAGGATGTTCTCGACGTCCTCGCCGACATAGCCAGCCTCTGTCAGGGCGGTGGCATCGCTGATGCAAAACGGCACGTCCAGCACCCGAGCCAGGGTCTGCGCTAGGAGCGTTTTGCCACAACCCGTGGGGCCGATCAGCAGGATGTTGCTCTTTTGCACCTCGACGCCATCGTCATCGTCAATCACGCCGGCCTTGATCCGCTTATAGTGGTTGTACACGGCCACGGAGAGCACCTTCTTGGCGCGGTCCTGACCGATGACATACTGGTCCAGCGCCGCATAGAGCTCGCGCGGCGGCGGCACATGGATCGGCTCCGAGCTAGCCTTCGGCTTGTTGTCGGCCTCGAGGATCTGCTCACACAGCGACACGCAGTTGTCGCAGATATGCACACCGTCGGGACCGGCGATCAGTCGTCGTACTGCGCTCTCGGGCCGCCCACAAAAAGAGCAGCGTGGCGATCTTGCCTGCTCGGTCATTCCGCGTCCTCTTCCTGGCCCTTGGGCTTGGGCTTGAGGACCTCATCCACAAGCCCGTACTCGCGAGCGGCCTCGGCATCCATGAAAAAGTCACGGTCGGTGTCGCGCTCAATCCGCTCCAGCGGCTGCCCAGTATGATGCACCAGGATGTCGTTCAACCGTCGGCGAAGACGCAGGATCTCCTCAGCTTGGATCTGCAGATCCGAGGCCTGCCCACGGGCGCCGCCCAGCGGCTGGTGAATGTGAATGGTGGCGTTGGGCAAGGCAAAGCGCCTGCCCGGCGTGCCCGCCGCCAAGAGAATGGTGCCCATGGAAGCCGTGCTGCCCACCGCGATGGTCTCGATGGGGCAGGAAACCATCTGCATGGTGTCATAGATCGCCAGCCCGGCATACACACTGCCACCCGGCGAGTGAATATACAAATGGATCTCCTGCTCGGGATCCTCGCGCGCTAGATACAGCATTTGCGCCACTACCAGGTTGGCCACATGGTCATCGATCGGCTGCCCCAAAAAGACGATGCGCTCCTTGAGCAGCAGCGAGTAGATATCATAAGCCCGCTCGGCGCGGCCGGTCGTCTCGACCACCATCGGTATCAATGCTTGGGGGTTCATCGCCCCTCCTCTTGTCTCGGCCATGCGCTAGGCCTCTGCCTCGCCCTCTGGCTCGGACGATCCCTCGTCCGTCTGGGCGACGGCGGCCTGCTCGTCACCTTCATCAGCGTCCTCCGGCTCGCCGTTGGCCTCTTGGGCGTCTTCTTCCCACGGGCGCCCGGTGAGCCGGGCCACCAGATGGCGCAGCCCCTTTTGCGTGATCAGATCATCGTATAGCGGCAAGAGGTTGCGGCTGTCCTGGAACTGGTCGAGCACCTCTTGGGCGCGCTCGCCATAGCTCATCGCCACGTTCCATACGCCCTGCTGGAGCTCCTGATCGTTGATCTGGACCTCGTTACTGCGCGCGTACTCTCTGAGCACCAAGTGCTGAACGAGTCGCTGCTCGGCCCGAGGACGAATTTCCTCCTGCAGCTGCTCCATGGTCTGTCCCGAAAGCCGCAGATAGACAGATAGATTCAGCCCCGATTGCCCCAAGCGCGCCTCAAACCGTCGCATCTCACCCTGTATCTCGTCATCCAAAGCGGCGGCGGGATACTCGACCTCCGAGGCCTCGACGAGCGCCTGAAGTGCCGCGTCGGCCTCACGCTGTCGCGCCTCCGCCTCCAACCTGCGCTTGAGGTTCTTGGCCACCGCCTCGCGGAGGTCGTCCAGCGTCTCATAGTCACCCACCGTCTTGGCCAGGTCATCATCCAGCTCTGGTGTATCAACCTGGTACACCGTGGATACCGTCACCGAGAACTGGACCGCCTTACCCGCCAGGCGTTCCTCGTCATAGTCATCGGGATAGGTCAGTGTGAACTCGCGAGTCTCCTCGGCCGACATACCGGCCACTGCCTCGGCAAAGCCGGGAGGAGGTGTCGTGTCGTCCAACATCACCTGAACGTCACGTCGGTCGACGACTATCTCTTCTCCCTCGGTGCCCAGTATGGTCACCTGTACAACATCACCTTGGGCGGCCGGCCGCTCCACCGGCTCGAGCTCGGCATAGGCGCGCTGGAGTCGCTCCAACTCTTCGGCGATCTGCTCCTCGCTTATGGCCACCTCGGGCTCGGGCGTAATCGAGAGGGCATCGACATCGCCCAGCTTGACCGTCGGCTCCAAGGGAACGCTGACCTTGAACACCAGCGGCTCCTCTGATTCGACGTCAAACTGACCTTGGGCATACGGCTTGAGCTCGGCCTCGTTGATGGCCTGCTCGTAAAGCTCAGGGGCGAGATGGTACAGCGCCTCGTTGAGAATCCTCTCGTGCCCGAAGGTCCGCTCCACCAGCGTATAGGGAGCCTTGCCCGGCCGGTAGCCGGCCACCGGACGCGCTTGGGAGAGGCGACGGGCGGCCTGGCGCATGGCGCGCTCAACGACCTGAGGATCCGGCTCGATGGTAAGCTCGACTTCACGCGTAGCGATGGACTCTGTGGAGACCTTCAACGTCAGCTCCTTGTGGATGGACAAGCAGACACACCAAAACGCCGGCTCGCGGGCAACGCCCGTGAACCAGCCCAAAGACCCGGCGCATCGGATGTCACCGAGAAACATGCCGAGAGCGGAAGACGAGATTCGAACTCGCGACCCTCTCCTTGGCAAGGAGATGCTCTACCACTGAGCCACTTCCGCTCGAAAGGTGGGGAAGGAGAGATTTGAACTCTCACGGATTGCTCCACGTGATCCTAAGTCACGCTCGTCTGCCAGTTCCGACACTTCCCCATCGCCAGCCAGGGTGCCGGCCCTGTCGCGTGAACGATCAGCGTGTGGCTAGGATCCGCAAGCGTCCCGGATCCCAGGGCTCGCGCGCGACGCCGTCAGCCCCGTCCCCTGTGAGCCGCCCAGGAATCGAACCTGGAACCGACTGATTAAGAGTCAGTTGCTCTGCCAATTGAGCTAGCGGCCCGGATGACCAACCTCGAAGCCCAGCGCGGACAGTAGCCCAACCTGGATTCCCCGAGCCGAAGCTCATTATAGCGCCGCCCCCGCCCGTGTCAAACAGACGTGCTCTTTCAACTAAAATATCACCCGGGGCACACTGCAAAGCGCACCCATGATGGATGGATCACAGGCTGTGAGCGTAAGAGCCGCCGTTGCCCCCTCTTGCGCACCTTCAGCATCCCGGGCATCGCCGTTCGGCACCCCATCGCGTTGACGTTCGCTACCACGCTATCTAGAATGCAACCGGTTAACGTTCTCCCGCTCTGAGCAACGCTGCGGATCCGGCCCCCCAGTGCACCGAACGAGCCGCATCAGATCACTGCCTGGTGGCGAGAGCTCATTCCGCTCTCGCAAAGGAGGTCCCTGCCATGGATATCAGCGAGGCGATGCGCCAGCAGCTTCTGACCTTTCAGAAGAACGAGATCACCGAGTACCACATCTACAAGAGGCTGGCCAAGATCGTCAAGCCGCAGGAGAACCAGCGGATCCTGGATCGGATCGCCGATGACGAGCTGCGCCACCATAACCAGTGGCGGGTCTATACTCAACAGGACGTGACGCCTGACCGCGTGAGCATCTGGGCGTACTATTTCATCAGCCGGATATTCGGGTTCACCTTTGGCGTGAAGCTGATGGAGAGAGGCGAAAAGGACGCCCAGGATAGCTACGAGCAGCTACGAGAGGCGATCCCCGAGGCCGAGGCCTTCATCCGCGAAGAGAACCAACATGAGACAGCCTTGCTGCAACTATTGGATGAAGAAAGGCTACGCTACACCGGCTCCATGGTGCTGGGGCTGAGCGACGCCCTGGTGGAGCTGACGGGGGCCTTGGGGGGCCTGACGTTTGCTCTTCAGGATACCAAGCTGGTGGCGCTGACGGGCTCGATCACGGGCATAGCCGCCGCCCTGTCGATGGGCGCCTCCGAGTACCTGTCCACAAAGACGGAAGAGACGGGCAAGAACCCACTGCGCGCCTCGATCTACACGGGCGGCGCCTATCTCATCGCCGTGCTCGTCCTGATCCTGCCCTACCTGCTTCTGACCAACCACTATCTCTGCCTGGCATTCACCTTGGCAGGCGCCGTCCTGATCATCGCGCTGTTTACCTACTATATCTCGGTAGCCAACGACGAACCCTTCAAGCGTCGATTCTTTGAGATGGCTGGCCTGAGTTTCGCCGTGGCAGCGTTCAGCTTTTTGGTGGGCTTTCTCATGCGAACGTTCCTCGGAGTCGACATCTAGCAGAGCACAGGCAAAGCCACGCATGGCTGCGGAGATATAACCAAAAGTTGCGGATTGGTCGAGGCAGAAAGGCGGCGTATCCTGGGAGTTGTGATGACTCCACAGCCCCGGTTGTAGGCCGGAGGAAGGATACGCCATGTACGAGTATACTACAGATTCGACCGATGGCCATGCGCCCGAGGTACTGCAAACCTTGGACGAGTTGGCACGAGAAGGGGCACGCCGCATGATCGCGGCGGCACTGGAAGCGGAGGTGGAGGAGTACCTGGCGCAGCTGCGTGGTGAGCGGGACGAGCGGGGGCGTGCTTGGGCGGTGCGCAACGGCCGGGCACGGGAGCGCAAAGTGACCCTGGGCGCCGGTACGGTCACCATTCGTGCGCCTCGGGTGCATGACCGGCGGCCCGGCCAACGCTTCACCAGCAGGATCCTGCCCCCTTACATGCGCCGCTCTCCCGCGGTCGATGAGGCGTTGCTGGCGCTCTACCTGCGGGGTCTCTCCACGGGGGACTTTTTCGCAGGGCTGGCCGCCTTGGTGGGGCCGGAGGGGGCGGCCCTGTCGGCGACGACCATCACGCGCCTGCTGCAGAGTTGGCAAGAGGAATACGCGACCTGGCGACAGTGTTCGCTGGGGTGAAGGCACGGACACGGCAGACCAAGGGGGCGGGATCGCAGAAGGCGGGGCTGGCCATGGCCTTCAAGCTGCCCTGGCGAGTGAGGGCCACTGGCGCAAGGTGAACGCGCCACATCTGGTAGCCATGGTGCGTGCGGGAGTAACCTTCCAGGATGGGGTCCATGTCTCCGCTGCCGAAGCGCGTGAGCGAAGAGTGGAAGGGCTACGCGAAGGGATCGCCGCCTGAGATGACCTCATCCACAACATTTGACAATATCTCAGAGGCTCTTTACCACCCCGAGCTCCGTGTAGAGGTCAACTATGTGCTAGAGGACAACGTCCGCATGAATAACGCCCTGCGGAACCTGGCCGTCAAGCCCTTACGTCGCTATCGCGTCTACCAGATGCCTATCGCGGGCTAGATAGGAGGGACCATCGTGCGAACCGACATCATCGCCACCAAAGGATCTCGCCAGTGGCAAGGCATCCCCGGCATCGAACGGGCCGACGAGGGCCGCCTCTGGTGCACCTTTTTCACCGGCGGCCCCAAAGAGCCCGATCCAGCCAATCTCATCCTCATCTGCCACAGCCAAGATAACGGCGCTACCTGGTCAGAGCCTTCGCCCATCGTCGACCCTCCTGGCGTCACCCGCGCCTATGACCCAGCCCTATGGCGAGATCCCTCCGGCCGGATGTGGCTGTTCTACAACCTGGCCAACCTCGAAAGCCGCCGGTGGGGGCTGTGGGCCATTCACACCGATGACCCCGATGCGCCCGACCCGTCTTGGAGCGACCCACAAGCGATCCCCGTAGACGCGCCCTTTTGCTTTCGCCTGAACAAGCCCACCGTCCTGGCCAGCGGCGCTTGGCTGCTGCCCGTAACCCATGCGACGAACGCACCCGAAGACTGGTTCGCCTTTGATCGCCAGCTGCAAGGGGTCGCCATCAGCCGCGATCAGGGCGCAAGCTGGGCCCTGCATGGAGCCGTCGAGGCCCCACGCTGGGCGCTGGAGAACATGGTCGTGCAACACCAGGACGGCTCGCTGACTATGCTGATCCGGACCAATGACGGCGTGCTGTGGCGCGCCACGTCTCACGACGACGGGTCTAGCTGGTCGCAGGGAGAGCCCTCCGGCATCGTGAATCCAGGCAGTCGTTTCCACATCCGTCGCCTTTCGTGCGGCCGGCTGTTGCTCATCAACACCCCCCGCCCGGACGCCCGGCGCGGGCTATACGCCTACCTTAGCGACCCAGCCGACGACGGGCGCTTCACGCACCGGCTACTGCTTGACCATCGCGACGCCGTTTCCTACCCGGACGCCGTCGAAGGCCCCTCTGGCGTGATCCGCTGCGCCCACGACCGCGACCGTCAAGGCGTCGGCGAGATCATTCTACACACCTTTGAGGTGGATGAGATCCTGGAGCAGCCGCTCGCCCTGCAGGATGTTCTGACCATCAACGCAACGCCGGAAGATACCCGTTATTTATAAAGTAAACTACTTGATAAGTACCCCCTTCTTGCTCATAATATCGTCATCAAACTCCGCCATATATTCGGACCAAGGAGAGGGCAACCATGGGCGTGAAAAGGACCGCGTCCACCAGCAAGCAGCAGACTGATCTGGTCTATACCAAACTTCGCCGTTTCAACTGGATCATGGGCTTGCTGCACCTGATCCAAGGCGTGCTGATGATCGTCATCAGCAACGACACGACCTACCCTATCTTTACCAACTACTTGCGCTTTGACCGAGAGACCTTCTCGCTGACCCCCAATCCCAGCCTGCTCTATGAGCTTCGCTTTGGGCCGGCGGTGGCCGCATTCTTGCTGCTATCCGCTATCGCTCACTTTTACCTGAGCACCATTGGCTACCGCCGTTATGTGCAAAATCTCAAGCAAGGCATGAACCCCGTGCGCTTTTACGAGTATGCCCTGAGCTCTTCGCTGATGATCGTGCTCATTGGCATGCTCGTCGGCATCTGGGATCTCGGTAGCATGATCCTGGCATTTGGGCTGAACGCCATGATGAACCTGTTCGGCATCATGATGGAGCTGCACAACCAGTACACCAAGCGGACCAACTGGACCGCGTTTGTGTATGGCAGCATCGCTGGCATCATCCCCTGGGTGGTGATCGTGCTCTACTTTGCCGGGGCGCTCTCCTCGGCCGGGGCCGAACCCCCCGGATTCGTCTATGCCATCATCCCGACAATCTTTGTCTTTTTCAACTCGTTCGCCATCAACATGGTTCTCCAGTACAAAAAGGTCGGTCGCTGGAAGGACTATCTCTTTGGCGAGCGCGTCTATATCGTCCTCAGCTTGCTGGCCAAGACCGCTCTCGCTTGGCAAATCTTCGCCGGCACGCTAGCTCCCGTCTAGAGCTGCCAACTTCGTGTTCGCTTCCTCGGCCGTAGCCTAGGTGCAGGCTACGGCCGATGGCGTGCCTGCCAGCCAAGCGTCAATCTAGGTAAAATCACCCATCACATTTCCGCGTCATTGCCCATGCGCCGCTTCCTCCGTCTGCCTATACTGTGAGCATAGTAAAGGCTGAACAGACCTGACGACCCTGCGCAGCCTTGCTGTTCCCGAAAACTCGGGAGCGGCGCTTCTTCTCCTCCTTGTGGACGGGCTCTGGACATCGCGATGGGCGGCGATGGACAGAGCTCGTTCCGCGTCTTGGGCCCACTAACGTTCATCGCATGGGGGCATACCTTCAACCATCCCACCAGATGTCGCCACCGCATCGTGACCTGCTGCTCCCACTCGACACGGTGCCGCCGGCCAGCGCCGTCCGCACGTCTCCACACAACCAACACCGCCAAACCTCGGTTAATCCTCGATCATCGCTCGGCCGGCGCCGGGCGTTAGCCCTCTGGCCATTTCTGTTGTATCCTAGTCACCAGATGGATCTGGCGACCAATCGCCGCGCTCTGCAAAAAGCGGCCCATCCTAGGAGGCAATCGCATGGACCTAAAACTCATCGCAAGTCTACAGCAACCCGCCGATACCAAAGTCGTCTTGTTGGTAATGGACGGCCTGGGCGGCCTGCCGATCCAGACCGGCGGCCCCACCGAGCTGGAGGCGGCCAACACCCCCAACCTGGACGCGCTGGCCGCCCTCTCCATGTGTGGCCTTCATCAGCCGGTGGCGCCCGGCGTGACGCCTGGCAGCGGTCCCGCCCATCTGGCGCTCTTTGGCTATGACCCGCTCACCTACCAGGTGCAGCGCGGCGTCCTCGAGGCCCTGGGCGTGGATTTTCCGCTCCAGCGCCAAGATGTGGCGGCGCGCGGCAACTTTTGCACCATGGACGATGAGGGCCGCCTCACCGATCGGCGCGCCGGACGCATCCCCACCGAGGTGGGCGCCCAGCTCTGCGAACTTCTTAACGAGATCGAGCTGCCCGGCGTCGAGCTCTTTGTCAAGCCGGTCAAGGACTATCGCTTCCTCTTTGTCCTCCGCGGCCCAGGCCTCTCGGACGCCATCTCCGAGACCGACCCGCAAGAGACCGGTGTGCCGCCCCTTGATCCGGAGCCACTAAAGCCCGAGGCCGCCAAGACCGCCGAGCTGGTGCGACTCTTTTCGGAAAAGGCGCAAGCGGTCCTCAAGGATCATCATCCGGCCAACGCCATGGTGTTGCGCGGTTTCGCCCAGACGCCCGACTGGCCCACGTTCCCCGAGGTCTATGGCATGCGCGCTGCGGCTATCGCCCTCTACCCTATGTACCGCGGCGTAGCCAAGCTGGTAGGCATGGAGGTGCTGGACGTTCACGGCGACCTGGAGGACGAGTTTGCCACGCTGGAGCAGGCGTGGGCCGACTATGATTTCTTCTTTGTCCACATCAAGCCCACCGACTCTTCCGGCGAGGACGGCGCCTTTGACCGCAAGGTCGGCATCATCGAACGGGTGGACGCTCTGCTGCCCCGGCTCTTGGCGCTGGATCCCGACGTCGTCATCGTGACGGGCGACCATTCCACGCCAGCGGCACTCCAGTCGCACAGTTGGCATCCCGTACCGGCCATGCTCTATGCCAAGACCGGCCGCCGCGATAGCGTCACCCGGTTCGGCGAGACCGCTTGCCTCTCGGGCGGGCTGGGCCCACGCCTGCCCGGCTGCGAGCTGCTGCCGCTGGCCTTGGCACACGCCCAGCGCATGAAAAAGTTCGGCGCCTAGTCAGGCCTGACGCACGAGCATGAGCGTCACGGGGAGCCGCCCTGCCAGCGCCGAGGCGTCTCTGCGTCCGCTCGATCGCCACGACGCTTGCATCGCCACGCTGGTCGCTTTGGCCAGTGTGGCGATCTATGTGCGCACCGCTGCTCCCGGCCTGCTTCCCGGCGACGGCGGCGAGTTCCAGGTGCTGGGCAACCTGGTGGGCCACGCCCACACCACCGGCTACTGGGTGTACACGCTGCTGGCCCGCGCCTGGGCCTACCTGCCGCTGGGCAGCCCCGCCTATCGCATCACCCTCTTTTCAGCGGCCATGGGTGGCCTGGCCATGGGGGGCCTCTACCTGGCGGCGCGCCTGGCCTCTGATAGCCGCTGGGCGGCGCTGGTCGCGGTCATGGTCGTTGGCACCTCGGCCACCCTATGGTCACAAGCCACCATCGCCGAGGTCTACACAGCCGGGGCCGCCTTCACGGCCGGCATCCTGGTGTTGCTGCTCCAATGGGCGGCGCGACCTCGTCCCGGCTACCTCGTGGCCGCAGGCGTGCTGGGCGGCCTGGGCCTGGGCGTACACGGCTCGGTGCTGCTGCTTGCGCCGGCAGCCTTGGCCGTTGTGCTCGTGGGGCACCCCCGCTGGCGTCGCGATCTGCTTCCTGCCCTGGCAGGAGCCGGGTTGGGCTTGTTGCTCTTGTTCGGCGCCTTTTGGCTGGTGGATGCCTTCGATAGCCCCTACAGCATCATCCAGGTCAGCTACATACCCGCCTACAGCGCGTGGGGCCTGCCACCAGAGAGGCTGCAACGCCCGCTGGGACGGTTCTGGTTCCTGCTGAGCGGACGCCAGTGGCGCTCGGCCATGTTCGCCGATCCGTACCGAGTGGTGCACAGAAACGGGCTGACATACCTGCGGGCTTTACAGCGCGATCTCGGTGCCATCGCTGGCCTGCTAGCAGCGGGCGGGGGTCTCGTGCTCGTGAAGAAGCGTTGGCGGCTTGCCCTTTTCCTCGGCCTGGCCTACGCCACGCACATGCTCTACACCCTCAACTACCAGATCGGCGACATCCACGTGTTCTTTGTCAATGCGCACCTCTACCTGGGGATCGGCCTGGCGGCCGGCATCGGCGCGACGCTGCGCTGGGCCGAGCGCCAACCTTGGCTCCGGCCAACCCTGACGCCTTGCCTCGCCCTCGCGCTCCTGATCAGCATCAGCCTCACCCGCTCCGCCCCGTCGACGTGGGCGCTCTTGCGTACCGGCGAGGCCTACCGTGACCTCAGCGGCGCCCCCTCAGCCCAGGAGACCACCCGCTGGCATAACCAGATCAGCGCTACGGTCGCTGCCCTGGAGCCCAACGCCCTGGTGCTCCTCGGGTGGCGCGATCTCTACCCCTATATCTATGTGGCCGCCATCGAGCAGGGTCGCGACGATCTGCAGTTCGTGGAGGCCATGCCCTATTCGGGCCGCGACGGGATGGTGGATAGCATGCGAGCATACCTCGTCGACGCGGCCCGCCAGCGTACCATCTATGCCGAGCAAGAGCTCCCAGCCCTGGCACCACCCCTCTTTGACGTCTCGCAGCAGCAGGTGGGTCCGACGCGTTTCTTCGTCTACCGCCTCGCCCCCTAGGTCCGCCCAAGCCGACGGCACGAAAAAGCCCCCGACCCAAAGAATCGGGGGCCAAAGGACGCACTAGCAAAAAGCGCTACTCGGGGCGCTCCCTGGCCAGCCGCCGCAGCGCCGCCAGATCGGCCTGCACCGGACGGAACAGCACCTCAAAGTGGTAGGTGCTGGCGGGCACCAGGTACTTTTCCAGGGTGCGCGGGCCGCAGCTCCCCCCACCCAGGCCGCATTGCCGCGCATCCAGATGCCAGATAGTCTCTGCTCGCGGCGTGAGCTCGTTGGTGTGAAAGGCAGCATACAAGTCATCGGCCGTAAAGTGGCTTACACTGGTCTCCATCAACGGCGTGCAGGCGGCCAAGAGCCCCAGCCCCTCGGCGTTGGTCACCGCCGCCCACCGCACCTCCGTCTTGTTGCCGTTCTCTTGCGGCATAATATAGGGCACATACTGGTCATCCACCGATCCTTCGTACAGGCCCACGGCCACGCCGGCATTGCGATCGATATAGTTCTCCTCGGGGCCGCGCCCGAACCAGGCGAACCGCTCATAGCCCGCCGGCATGGTCAGCTCGATCCCCACCCGCGGCAGCGGCGGCAGGACAGCGTCACACGCCACCTTGTGCTGGGTGCGCACGTGGCCCGAGCCATACACCGTGTAGATGACCTCATGAGCGAACCCACCATCGGCCCCTTCTGCCTGTACCCGATGCACCGTGCGCACCTGGACCACCTCGGGAGCAATCCGCTCCCACTGGAACGTCTTCAGGCTCCAAGCCACCCGGTTCAGCCCTGCCTCCAGCCAGCGCGCCAGCATCTTGCCGGGCAGTTCCGGCATGAACTTGAAGCCGTCATTGTCCGTCGGGGCGCGCCACACGCTCAACCTGGGGCCATCGGCCAGCAACGATGCGTCGCTCCAGGTCCACTCGCTCATAAAGCCCGAATTGCCATCGAAACGGATTCGCCCACCGGCGCCTTCCACGATCAGGCCAGCGCCTTTCTCTGCTACCTCGACCTCTCCCATGGACGCCCATGACAGCGTCTTGGGCTCGGCCACACCGAATGGCAGAGCGAACTGCTCCCAGGCCACCAGGTGGCCGGCCTGGGCCCAGTTCGTATCGCTGCCCAATGTGAACTGTAGAGTCAAGTGGGCCTCCTGGCCCGGCATCATCGGTGGCTGGGCATAGGGCAGCGTCAACTCCGTGGCATCGCCCGGCGGCGTCACCAAGGTCGGCAGCGGCCCCTCCTGCTGCACCTGGCCGTCCACCGTCAGCATCCATCGCCCCACCAGGTGCTCCAATGTGGAAAAGTCATGCTTGTTGATGATCCGCACGCGGCCGGCCGCCAGGTCTACGGCCTCCACGCCCACCGGCTGGAGCAGCTTTTTATACTCGACCAGCGGCGGGTGCGGCGTCCGATCGGGAAAGATCAAGCCGTTGATGCAAAAGTTACGGTCGTTGATGGTATCGCCGAAATCGCCGCCATAGGCCCAGTACTCACGCCCCTGGTCGTCGGTCTTGACCAGGCCCTGGTCCACCCAGTCCCAGATGAACCCGCCCTGCAAGCCATGGTGCGACTCGATGGCCTCCCAATACTCGCGTAGGTTGCCACAGCTATTGCCCATGGCGTGCGCGTACTCGCACATGATCAGCGGCCGGTGGTGATCCACATGCCGCGCGAAATCGACGATCCGCTGCACCGGTGGATACATGGGGCAGACCAAGTCGCTGGCCAACGTGCCTGCCGTCCAGCTCACATGCATCGGCCCCTCATAGTGCACCAGCCGCGTCGCATCATACCCGCGGATCCAGCCCGCCATGGCGTCGTGGTTTGGCCCATAGCCGCTCTCGTTGCCCAGCGACCAGACCACCACGCTGGGATGGTTCTTGTCGCGCTCCACCATGCGGATGGCGCGGTCAAGGAAAGCGTTGGTCCAGGCCGGGTCGTGGCACAGCCGATCGTAGACCGAGTGCGTCTCCACGTTGGCCTCATCCCACACATAGATGCCGTACTCGTCGCAGAGATCGTACCACCGCTGGTCGTCGGGATAGTGGCAGGTGCGCACGGCGTTGATATTATGCCGCTTCATCAGCAGGATGTCCTGCAGCATGGTCTCCATGGTCAGCGTCTTGCCCCGCCGATCGTCGTGCTCGTGGCGGTTGACGCCCTTGATCAGCACGGGCTGGCCGTTCACCAGCAACTGCCGGTCGCAGATCTCCACCCGACGAAAGCCCACGCGCCAGGCGCTATGCTGGACCACGACGCCTTCCGGATCCAGCAAGCTAACCACCGCCGTGTAGAGGTAGGGACGCTCGTGCGACCAGAGCTCGGGCCCCACCACGCGCTGCGACAGCTCCACGCGGGGGAGCGTGCGCTCCGTCCAAACGTAGCTGGCCTGCGTGGCGCAATCGGCCAGCGGCTCGCCTGACCGCGTATAGAGCTGCATCCGCACCTGATAACCTGTGGCCTGCTCGACGGCTCCCCCCAGCGTCACCGTCGCTTCCAGGGTGCCTGATGTGTAGCAGTCATCCAGTTTGGGACGCACAAACACATCCGCCAGATGGATCGGCGGCAGGGCATAGAGATAGACGCTGCGGTAGATGCCCGCCATGCGCCAGTGGTCCTGGTCCTCGAGAAAGCTGCCGTCGCTCCAGCGGATCACCTCGGCCGCCAGCAGGTTCTCGCCGGCGTGCACCAGATCGGTGATGTCAAACTCGGCCGGCAGCCGCGACCCCTGGCTGTATCCCGCTAGCTGGCCGTTGACCCACACATACATCGCCGACTCGACGCCCTCAAAGCACAAAATGATGCGGCGCCCCTTCCACTCCGCCGGCACGTCAAAGGTCGTGCGATAGAGGCCCGTGGGATTGTCGTCCTGCGGGACGTACGGCGGTGTGTTGGGGATCGGCATCTGGACGTTGGTATAGATCGGCTTGTCGTAGCCCTGCATGGTCCAGTTGCCGGGCACCTCGATGGCGGCCCAATCAGCGGTATCATAGTCGGGCTGGCAAAAAGCGGGGTCCACCGCATCGGGGTTGGCGGCCAGTGTAAAGTCCCATCGCCCATCGAGGCAACGGTACCAGGGCGAGGCACCGGGATCGCGCGCCAGGGCGGCCTCGACGTCGTCGTAGGGGATGCGGGTCACATGGGCCGGCAGCTTGTTGATAGCGAAGACTTGAGGGTTCTCCCAATCGTGGGGGGTCTGGGTAATAGGGTTGTTTGATGGCATAGGTTGCTCCTTGCAGCGTCTCGTGCCAGGCACCCTCGGGGTGCCTGGCACGCTAGCACATCTCCCAGCTCGCGTCTAGCCCTTGAGCCCCGTCAGCGAATACCTGCGGGTTCTCCCAATCGTGGGGGGTCTTCGATGGGGGGCGCTTGTGACATGGGGTAGCTCCTTCTCGGTGAGACCCGTTGGCTGCAGTTGCTAGGCGCGCGCTTCCTCGAGCGCATCCAGCACGATGTGCAACGAGGTGCGCCAGTTGTCAGGATACTGCTCAGAGACCTCGAATGCCAGTCGGCGTCCATCAGGTGCTCCCTCGGCGATGCGACGCCACACCAAGGCCTTGAGCTCGTCCGCTGGCATATTGTAACACGCCACGTTGATGTTCGACCAGAGCAGCTTCTCGGGCCAGACGGCGCGAGCCTCCGCCAACGTCATGTCGCCTTCGGGAGGCGGGGTGAAGGACTCGATAGCATCGATCGGCGCCTCCGCGATCAGGCTCGCACAGGCCGCCAACTGGCCATCGTAATGAGTACCAACCACCTTGCCAGCCTCCCGCAACATGGGGAAACACTCTTCATAGACCGGCAGCAGTAGCTCGCGGTAACGCCGTGGCCCCAGCGTGTCACTGGTAAAGTTCTCTAGCACCGACACAAAGCGCCCTGGCCCCTCAGCGGCAAGCTCGGTACGCCTTCTGAAGCTAGCCAATAGAGCCTCGTAGAGGGCCATCAGCTCATCCCATAGATCGACCAAGTGCAACCCGAACTGCTCAACGCCGACCCAATCAACCAAGATGGTCTGCAGCGGCGTCCGGCCGAGCATGACCAAGGCCACCGCGTGGGGGCCGATCTGCGCTACCCGCTCCAAATACGTGTCATAGTCGGGCTGCAACGCCGTGTGCTCGACCACATACCTCATCACAGCATAGTCTTTGGCCGACTTGAGAAAGAACTCACGACGCCAGCCGTCAATGTAATGCTCCTCGAGAGCGCCAATCGGGGTTAGGATGCGTCGGCGCTCCACTTCCCGATCCTGCTCTATGCTCATCTCGCGCGAGAACTGGATATCGGTGCTGGGCACCTGGCGCACAGTGCTCACATGCCAGGTCACACCCATCCCACGCTCCAAGAGCGCCTTCCAAGCGGGATCGTCCTGCGTGTGCCGCCACTCGTTCTGATAGATCGTGAACGGGATCTGATCCGGTTGCTCTCCGGCCCAGAAGGCCTCCAGACGTTCACGGATGTCGTATTCTCGTGTCATCGGTAACACCTTCCCCAGAGCTCGCCGTGTCGCCACCAACCGTTGGGGCACAAACGCCGCCTCTAGCCCTTGAGCCCAGTCAGTGAGATGCCCTCAATAAAAGTGCGCTGCGCGAAAAAGAACGCCAAGATGATCGGGAGCGCGACGACTGTACTCACGGCCATCAGGTGTGGGTAAGCCATGCCCGAAGTGCCCATGCTAGTGGCGATGGACTGAAGCCGCTGCACCCCCAAAGCCAAAGGGAACAGCTCGTCGCGGTTCAAGTAGATCAGTGGGCCCAAATAGTCATTCCACGCCGAGACGAATCTGAACAGAGCCACCACCGCCAAGGCGGGCTTTGCAAGCGGAAGAATGATCCGCGCCAAGATGCCCAGCTCGTTAGCCCCATCGATTCTCGCCGCATCCGACAGGTCCTCCGGGATGGTCATAAAGAACTGCCGCAACAAAAAGATAAAGTAAGCGTTGCCAAAGAGCGACGGTACCACCAAAGGCTTGTACGAGTTGATCCAGCCCAAGTGCTTGTAGGTGATGAACAGGGGGACCATGGTCACCTGCCAAGGGATCATCATGGTCGCCATGCAGATGTAAAAAAGCACGTCGCGGCCCGGCCAACGGAGCCGCGAGAAGCCGTAGGCGACGACCGTGGAGCTAGCGACCGTGAACAGGGTCACCGGGACAGTGTACCGAAACACCGAGTTGCTCAGATACAGAGTAAAAGGTAGCCGCGTCCAGGCATCGGCAAAGTTGTTCCAGTGAGCCGGCACCGGAATCAGGATCGGAGGAACGCGATAGATCTGTGAGTCCACCTTGAGGGCCGAGGTGATCATCCAGAACAGAGGGAACGCATAGGTCGCCGAGAGTACTATCAGCACCGTGTACTTGAGGACGGTCCAGACCACCTTCAGGATGCGGCGTGGCACATCCGCCTCGGTGCCCATCGGATGGATCGTGGCACTGTGCGTCGTCACTCCTCACCTCCATAGTACACCCAGCCGGCCGAAGTGTTAAAGAGAACTACTGTAAAGACTACGATGATGATAAAGAGTATCCAAGCCATGGCCGATGCCTTGCCCATGTTGAGGTATACAAAGGCATTGCGATAGAGATGAATCGTATAGAGCTCTGTGCTCATCATCGGGCCACCTTGCGTGAGCAACCAGGGGACCGTGAATTCCTGAAATGCTCCAATGAAACCCATCACTAGGTTGAACAGGATAATGGGCGTCGTCATCGGCACGGTGACATGCCAGAAACGATGCCAGGCGTTCGCGCCGTCCACGGTCGCCGCCTCATAGAGCGAGGTCGGGACATCCTGCAGTGCCGCCAAAAAGATCACCATGGCATTCCCTGGGGCCCAGATGGACACCATGATGAGAGAAGGCT
>JAXGON010000004.1:0-151357 GCA_040767425.1 Anaerolineae bacterium
GCACCGAGGGCATCCAGAACGCCAGCGTCGAGTTTGACGTGGAGACGCTATCGCCCACCTACAGGTTGACCATCGGTGTGCCGGGCCGCAGCAATGCGCTGGCCATCGCACAGCGGCTAGGGCTGGATGAGCAGATCCTGGCCCGGGCGGCATCGTTGGTCTCGCCGCAGGATATGGAGGCCGATGCGCTGCTGGAGAGCGTGCGTGAGGCCCGCGATGAGGCCGAACACGCCCGCGGGGAGGCAGAAAAGCGGCTTCGCCGGTCGACCCGCCTGGAGGAGGACCTGCGGCGCCGGATCGCCGACACCGAGGCCGCCCGGGAAGAGGTTCTCGACGAGGCCCGCGCCGAAGGGCGGCGGCTGCTGGAGGAGCTCGAGCGGGAGCTGGCGGAGCTGCGGCGTCAGGCTGCGACGCGTCCCGATCAGGCCGAGGCGGTGCGCGAGTCCACCTTGCGCCACCGTGAGCTGCTAGAGGCGTTCCAACCTAGTCCCGAGCCAGTGCCTCAGCCGGCCAAGAGGCGGGTGGCACTCGAACCTGGAGATACCGTGCGCATCAGCCACCTGGGGCAGACGGGCGAGGTGCTCAGCGTTGACGAGCAGGAGGCCGAGGTGCGGGTGGGGAACCTGCGCCTGCGGGTTCAGCCCGACACGCTGGAGCGGGTGGCGCGAGCTCCGCGCGAGGAGCGATCAGTCCCCCGTTACTCTGAGCCCAGGACGGTCTCTCCGGGTACCGAGCTGGACCTGCGCGGCTACCGAGCCGAAGAGGTCTCTACCGAGTTGGAGCGCTATCTCAACAGCGCTTACCTGGCGGGGTTGCCCTGGTGCTCCATCATCCATGGCAAGGGCATGGGCGTGCTCAAGCAGGTGGTCCGAGAGCATTTGCAGGGGCATCCGCTGGTGTCCGAGTACCGGGCCGGCACCCTGGCTGAGGGGGGCGATGGCGTCACCGTGGTCGTGCTGCCACCACGGCGCGGCAGTGATGACGACCTCGCTGACTAGAGCTGTTGACGCAGCCGCTCGGCGACGGGGCGCGTCATGCCGGGCACCGCGGCGAGCTCATCCACGCTAGCCTTGCGGACCCCCTCGATGGAGCCAAAGGCCTTGAGCAGCGCCTGACGACGCTTGGGGCCGATGCCGGGGATATCCTCGAGGACCGAGCGGGTGCTTTCCCGCCGGCGAACGGTGCGGTGGTAGCTGACGGCCACACGGTGCGCTTCATCGCGGATGCGTTGAACCAGATGCAGGGCCGCCGAGCCGGGCGCCAGGATGCAGGGCGCATCGGATCCGGGCACAAAGATCTCTTCCTCGCGCTTGGCCAGGGCCACCACCGGCACATGATCCACCCCCGCCTCGGCCATGGCCCCTAACGCCGCTCCCAGTTGCCCCTTGCCTCCGTCAATGATTACCAAGTCGGGCATGAGGGTCCAGCGATTCGGGCGAGCTCCTGGCGCGTCTGCGTTCTGGCCGGCGCGAGCTCGCGCAAAGCGTCGGCTGAGCACCTCGGCCATGGCGGCATAGTCGTCGCCCCCTTTGGCCTCTTTGATGCGAAAGCGTCGATAGTCGCCTTTGCTGGGCGCTCCCTGCGCAAAGACCACCATGCTTCCCGTGGCGCCGGTGCCGTGAATGTGCGAGATATCATAGCACTCGATGCGTCCGAGCGGCTCGGGCAGGCCCAACGCCTCCTGGAGTTCGGTGAGCGCCTCCACATGCTTGCTGCGATCGGCATCCCACTCTGCTCGGAGGTTGCGCAATGTCTCGACGGCGTTCTCCTGGGCTAGCTCGAGCACTTGGCGCCGGGCTCCTCGTTTGGGCACGCGGATAGCTACCCGGCTGCCTCGCCGCTGGTGGAGCCACTCTTCCATCACCCCGAGGTTGTCGAGATTGCTGGGGACCACCACCTCGGGCGGGATCGTCGCTGACTGCTCGTAGAATTGGACCAGGAACGAGCGCACGATCTCTTCGTCGGAGGCGTCGGTGGTGCCGCCGAGGACAAAGTAATCGCGGCCGATGAGCCGACCGTTCCGCACGAAAAAGACCTGCACGCAGGCGTCACCGTTGGCGCGGGCAAAAGCCACGAAATCGTGGTCCTTGAGGTGGGATGAGACGATGCGCTGCCGCTCGATGATCTGGGTGATGGCGGCGATCTCGTCGCGCAGCTTGGCGGCCCGCTCGAACGCAAGGTCCTCGGCCGCGGCCTCCATCTCTTGATGGAGACTTGCCAACACCTCCTCCTGGCGCCCCTCCAAAAAGAGGGCGATCCGGTCCATGGTCTTGCGATAGTCGTCGCGATCGATGGCGCCGATGCAAGGGCCAGAGCAGCGTTCGATATGGTAGTAGAGACAGGGGCGGCGATCCTGCCCGGTGATCTCGCGGTTGCATGTGCGGTACGGAAAGAGCCGCCGGACCAGCTCGAGGCTCTGCGCGACGGCCTGCGACGAGGTAAAGGGACCAAAGTAGCGGCCCCCGTCGGCTACCATCTGCCGCACCAGGATCACCCGCGGGAAATCCTCCTCCATGGTGATCTTGATATAGGGATAGCGCTTGTCATCCTTGAGGCGGATGTTGTAGCGCGGGTGGTGTCGTTTTATGAGCTGGGCCTCGAGGATGAGGGCTTCCAGCTCACTCTCGGTGACGATCCACTCGATGTCCGCAATATCGGCGACCAGGCGGGCGGTCTTGGCGTCACGCAAGGCCGTCTCGCTGAAGTAGGAGCGCACCCGATGGCGCAGCACCAGCGCCTTGCCCACGTAGATGACGCGACCGTTGCTGTCGCGCATTAGGTAGACGCCCGGCTTGTCCGGTAGGCTTGCTAGTTTGGGTTCCAGTGACTGGCGGATATCGTCCATCTATCTATTATACCTGGTATTGTGTCTAGCGTGCGGGATGTGCCCGGCTCAGGCCGTCTCTGCCGGCATGATGACGGCCTTGGCGGCCGCGCGCTCCTCGACGAGCTCTAGCGCGCGGGTGGCCTCGCGGAGCGGCAGCCGATGGGTGACCATCTCGCCGAACAGGGCGGGGGCGGAGCGCACCAGCGCCAGGGCCGTGTGGGTATGCTGCGCGTCGCTGACCCAGACTCCCTGTAGGCGCACATTGCGTCGCACCAGATCCTCAAAGGGTAGCAGGCTCATGGCGCCGACCGGCGTTCCAAATCCGGCCAACGCGACTGAGCCGCCGGCCGCGACCAGCGCCAGGGCCTCGTTGGCGGCGGCCACGCTGCCCGAGGCTTCGATGACCGCGTCCGCTCCTCGGCCGTGCGTGAGATCTCGGATCATCTCGATACGCGCATCCAACCCGCTCTCGTGTCGGTTGACGGCGTGGGTGGCTCCCAGGCGTTGGCACAAGCCAAGCCGTTCGGGCGTGCCACCGATGACGATGACCTGCTCGGCGCCCGCTTGGCGCGCGAGGGCTGCGCCATAGGCGCCAAGGGGGCCGGGCCCCAGCACCACGACGGTGTGACCGGGCTGCACCCCGGCGAGCTCAATAGCGTGGGCCGCTGTGGCGCCCGAGCAGCCCGCGGCCACATAGGCGGCGGGGTCATCGTCCTCGGAGAGACGCCAGAGGGCCGTACGTTGATCGAGGATCAGGTGGGTGGCGTAACAGCCTCCAGGCCCCAGGCTCTGCTCCAGGCCGCGATGGATCCCATACACCCAACGGTCGGGACACAGGCCGGGCTGGTGGGCCACGGCGCACTGGTAGCAGGTGCCACAGGTGATGCCCCGTTCCCACAGCACGCGCATCCCTGGCCCTAGCGGTTGGCCGCTGATATCGGTCTTGGGGCCTCGAACCTCGACGATGCGGCCCACGCCCTCGTGCCCCAACACTATGGGGAGGGGGGTGCGCGGATCGCGTCCATGCCACATGTGCACGTCAGAGCCGCACACGCCAGCGGCCTCGATGGCGACCAGCACCTGTCCCGCGCCAAGGCGGGGCAGCGGGATCTGGCGGATCTCGAGCGGCTCATTAAAGGCGGCTAGGACGGCGGCTTGCGCTTGCATGGCTCTCCTCGTGGCGGTGCGCACGCGTGATGGGTCGTATTTTGACGCTATGAGGCCTGAACCGTATACTCGGGCGAGTTCAGGCGTCGGGGGGCGCTCCCCGCAGGGTGGCCCCTCTCAGGAGATACAGGAGTGGTGCGATGGGTCTGTTCGGTAGGAAGCGGTCCAAGAAGGGTCAGCGTTGTCCCGAGTGCGCTCACTATGCGATGGTCGAAGGCCACGGTTACTGCACAAAGGACCTTCCTGACTCGGTGAACATTCGCCTTCTCTCTGGTGCTGCCATCAAGCGGCAGTGCGAACGATGCCCCGAGGCTATGACCTGCGAGAGCTGGACCGAGGCCTAGCGCATCTTGGTCGTGTGGCGGCGGATCGCCGAGCCCGCCGCTTTTCTCTTGATCCCCTTTGCCCTATTGTAGTCGCGAGATAGTCCCTCTCCAAGAGGGTGGTGGCCAGATGCTGGAGCGTGGCGCTGTGCGAGAGGCGCAGGAAGGCCTCTCACCGCTTGACGTCTACCTAGGGCAGCATTGTCTCGGAACGATGTTTCTTTCTGGCGAGTTGGCATATGCCCAACGCGCTCGGTTTCTGCGTCGCCCTGAGACGGTCGTCTATGAGATGGATGACGCCATCGGTGGGGTCTGCGGCTTTATCCGTGACGGACGGAGCTTTCCGCATTGGATCGATGAGAGAGTCATCCCCGCCATGGCCGCCGATATGGCGTTACGAGGCGTGCGCATGGTCTCGGGGCTCACGCAGGTGGTTGGCCCCTTGGTGGGGTCGCTCGAGCGCCATGGGCTCCGGCCGACTCAGGATGAGGTCGAGATCCTCTGCCAGCTCGAGCCGTCCAGCTTTTCCCCCATGCAGGTGGTTCCCGTGCGACGGGCCTTGGCTGGCGACTTGGACGTGGTAGCGGAGCTGCGGACCAGCTTTGAGGCCGAGTACTTTGGTGTTCCAGGGCATCTCATTCCGCCGCGCTGGGCTCGGCGCATCGCCAAGCGCTATATCGACGATGGGGCCTACCTGGCCGAGGCCGACGGGCTGGTGGTGGCGATGGCCGCGCTGGAGGTGGACATCCCGCAGCTCTCGTTGGCGGCTGCGGTTTACACGAGGCGCGCCTACCGACGGCGCGGCTATGCCAAGAGCGTCGTCTCGGCGTTGGCGGAAGAGGCGTTTCTCACCAAGCCCCTGGTGGTGCTCACCGTGCGCGAGTCCAATGTCAGCGCCATGCAAGCCTATCGCGCGTTGGGGTTCCGCCCTGTGGACGCCTATCGGTTCGTTAGCCTGCGCCCCTACTAAGGCAGGTCGGCAACCGAGCGTAGCACATAGGTGGGACGGATGTCGCTCCGCTCCAAGGCGGCCCTGCTGGTGACGCCCGTGAGCACCAAGGCCGTATCCACGCCGTTCTCGCGACCCATCACCATGTCGGTGGCGAGGCGGTCGCCCACCAGAAGGCAAGCGTCCTTGCTGACACCGAGGCGGCCGAGCGCTGCTTGCAGGATGTGAGGCGAGGGCTTGCCAGCCACCATCTCGATCTGCCGCCCCGTCGTGGCCTCTAGGAAGGCGATCACGCCGGCGCAGTCGGGGATCTCGCCTCCCTCGATGGGGCAGGTGCGATCGGCGTTGGTGGCATAGAACCGGGCCCCGCGGACCAAGGCCTGGTGGGCAGTGTTCAGCTTGGCATAATCCAGCGTGCGATCGAAAGCCGCCACCACCACCTCGATCTGGTCCGGGTCGCTCACGATGGTAAAGCCGGCCTCGCGGAATTCTTCTACCAGCAAGGGCTCCCCGATCACCCACACACGCGCCGCCGGATGCTCGCGCCGCATGTAATAGAGCAGCGACTGGGTCGAGTTGATCACATCCTCGTCGGCGACCGGAATCCCCAGGCGCGAGAGCTTGGCGGCATAGTGCGAACGAGGCTCCAAGGGCTTGTTGGAGAGAAAGACCAGCCGGCGGCCATGCTCACGCAGCCAGGCGATGGTCTCGGCGGCGCCAGGGATCAGCTTTTCGCCCAGATAGACGGTGCCGTCGAGGTCAAAGATGTATCCTTGGTAACGCGGAGTGGGGCGCTCACGCATGGTCGCTGGTCCCTTCCTGTGGCAGCAGATGGATGTGATGGATATCTGGGATGATCAGGTCGGTGTAGCGCGCCAAGGCCTGTTCGGAGCCGCCGCCCGAAAGCACGCCCACTGCCGCCATGGCACCCGCGGACTGGGCCATGGCCAGGTCGCTGGTGGTGTCGCCGATGACCAGGGTCTCGTGAGGAGGCACCCCCAGGCGCTCGCAGAGCCAGAGGGCCATATCCGGCATCGGCTTGAGCGGAACGCCATCATCGCCGCAGAGGACGTCCTCGACCAGATCCTCGATGCCCAGGATGCGCAGAGAGCGAAGCGTAAAGTCGCGCTCGTCGGTGGTGGCGACGGCCAGCCGGATGCCAGCGTCGCGCCAGCGCCCCAGGGTGCCGGCTACATCGCCGATGGGCTGGACCAGGTCGGCTACCGGCAGCGCCGCGCGAGCCCGCTGCTCGGCCAGGCGCACCTGCTCGACGGCCTCGTTCCAGCCAAAGCCAGCATGGGCATAGAGCAGCCCAGCGAGCAGGATGACCAGCTCGCCTGTGGCGGCCAGCGTCAGTGGTCCCTCTGGATCCCAGGCCCCGGTGTTGGCGTCATAGCCCAGGATGGAGGGGAGGGCATCACTCAGGCTGGGCGAACAGGCTGCGACGGCGCCGAGCTCGTGCTTGAGGAGCCGGTACCACTCCTGCCACAGGCTATCAAAGGCCATCAGCGTGCCGTCTTTATCCAGGATGATCAGGCGTGGGTCGAGTTTTTGGCCGCAGATGCTGAGCATGCGGTTTCCTTCCAGAAGACGGGTCTGGTAATGCTTCAAGATGCCCAGGGAAAGGGTGATTGACACGTCCCCGCCGCGATGGTATCCTTCGCCAATCGGGCGCTAGGAGGGCGAGAGCATGGACAGACGGTTGCCGATCGGGCTATGGCTGGTGGCGCTATTCCAGTGGATAGCGCCACTGATCAAACCTCCGTCGCTCCTGGCTAGCGCGCCCGTCGCCTTGTGGGCGGTGGTGGCGCTGGTGTTCGGGCTGGTCGCTGTGAACCTGCTGCGCCGCCGCTTGTGGAGTCACACCGCAACCGTGTTCATCCAGGGATTCAGCATCCTGGTGCACCTGTTGGTGCTGGTGGCGGGAGTGGCCACTATGGGCGAGAGTGGCCCAGTGGTGGACTATGCCATGCTGGGCACGTTCGTGGCGTCCATGCTGGCGTCGGCCGCCATCCTCTACTATGTCGATCTGCCGGTGATCCGCTCCGAAATGCAGTAGGGCCCGCGGCGCCTAGGCTGCCTCCTCCAGGGTCGCCAGCGCCAGGGCAGCGGCCACCACGCCGGCGGTTTCCGCGCGCAGGACGCGGCGCCCCAGGCTGACGGGACACAACCCCGCGGCGGTGGCGTGATTGATCTCTGCTGGGCTCCAGCCGCCCTCGGGGCCGATGAACAGCGCGACGTCTCGCGCATCCTCCCTCCACAGCTCCCGTAGCGCCGGTTGTAGGGGACGGGCCTCGATCTGCGCCGCGCAGATCAGCCCGATGCCCTCGCACTCCTCACAGGCTTGTTCCAGGGGCATGGCGTGAGACACCAGCGGGACGCGGGTGCGGCGCGATTGCTCGGCCGCCTCGCGAACAATCCGTTCCCAGCGGTGTAACCGAGCGGCGTTAACTTGGCCCTCTTTGGCTCGCACGGTTCGCTCGGTGGTCAACGGCACAAAGCGACCTACGCCCACCTCGGTGCCCTTTTCCATAAGCCAGGCCATGCGCTTTTCGCGGATGACGGCCTGGTAGAGGGTGAGCTGGATGGTTGGTTCGACGGTCGGGCGTTCGATGGCCAGGACGCGGCCCGCCGCTCGCTCTGGCGTAACCTCGATCAGCTCAACCTGAAAGACCCGTCCCGAACCGTCACAGAGCTCGACCTTGTCGCCCGAGCGGAGACGCAGCACGCGCGCGACGCGGTGGGCTGCTTCGCCCTCCAGGCGCGCATTCTCGCCGGTGAGCCAATCAGCGGGCACGAAAAAGCGCGGAGCCACTCAGCGCCTCTGGCCGATGAGCGCCACCCACTCGCCCTCTGTAAGGGTGGTGTGAATCTCTACGCCCTCGGCGGCCATCCGTTGGCGCACCAGGTCGGCCTTTTCTGCCAGGATGCCCGAAAGCACCAGGGTCCCCCCGACGCGGGCGCCTCGGGAGAGGCCGTTGGCCATGCTGACGATCACCTCAGCCAGGATGTTAGCCACCACCAGGTCATAGTCGGTCGCGTCGTGGAGCGGGGTGTTCCCGGCGATGGCGCCGGGCAGGGTGCCCCAGGCCACCTGCACGCGATCTGCCACGGCGTTGCGCTCCACGTTCTCGCGGCTGGCGGTCACGGCGACCGGGTCATTGTCGATGGCTGTCACCGAGGCGGCGCCGAGCAGCACAGCCGCGATGGACAGGATGCCCGAACCACAGCCGACATCGAGGACGCGTTGGCCGGTGGGCGGGTGCGCCTCTAGAGCTTGCAGGCACAACCGTGTGGTGGCGTGCAGGCCTGTGCCAAAGGCCATGCCCGGGTCCAGGGTGATGATCAGGTCATCGGGCTCTGGCTCATAGGCGCACCAAGAGGGAACGATCACCGTTCGCCGGCCGATCCGTAGTGGGCGAAAGTGCTCCTTCCACGACGTTGCCCAGTCTTCATAGGCCAGCTCTTGGAACGCTGGCTCTGAGATGGTGCCGTCTCGCGAGAGCAGCAGCAGGGCGATCTCGAGCTTGTGACGGGTCTCTTGATCAGCGGCCGGGATCCAGCCCTTGACGGTGAGCCGTGGCGGGAGACCTGGCGGAGCGTCGGCGCTCGCTTCCACAGCTGCGCCGCCGGGGCAGTTCAGGCTCAGGATGCGTGCCAAATCATCGGCCGCATCGGGGTGAGCCAGGACTGACACTTGCACCCAACGTTCAGAGTCCGAGGGCATCGCGCAGCCTTTCTACGAATCCCCGTTGGCCTTGTGGCACGATGTCGGTATCCAACGTATCGCCCAGCTCTTGTAGGAGCTTTTTCTGCTTGTCGTTCAGCTTGGTGGGGATGGCCACGTTCACCACGACGATCTGATCGCCGCGACCGCTGCGACGCAGGTAGGGCACGCCCTTGTCTCCGCAGGCGGAACACGGCACCGTTCTGCGTGCCGGCGGGATGCGAAGCTGCTCGGTTCCGTCGAGCGTCGGCACCTCGACCAGATCGCCGAGTGCAGCCTGGGCTACGTTGATCTCGATGTTCAGCAGGATGTCGTTCTCGCGCCGCACAAAGTAGCGGTGCGGCTCCACATGGATGAACACGTACAGGTTGCCGGGCGGGCCGCCGTGGAGGCCGGCCTCGCCCTCGCCGCTGAGGCGAATGCGGGTGCCATCGTCGACGCCTGCGGGGATGTCCACCGCCAGGCGGCGCTGGCGCTCGACCGTGCCGGTTCCATGACAGGTGCTACAAGGCGTGGTGACGATCTCGCCATGGCCGCCGCAACGCGGGCAGGTGGTGACGTTTACGAACTGGCCAAAGATCGACTGCTGGGCCCTACGGATCTGTCCGCTGCCGTTGCAGTCTGGGCAACGGGTTGGGCTGGTGCCAGGCTCGGCGCCGCTGCCTTGACATTCGGGGCAGGTCTCGTGACGGTTGAGCTGCACGTCCTTGCTGCAGCCAAACACTGCCTCCTCAAAGGTGATCTGCAGGTCGAGCCGCTGATCGGCGCCGCGAGTAGGGCCGCGACGCTGCGGCCGACGTCCTCCGAAGCCAAAGAGGTCCCCAAAGATGTCCTCAAAGCCGCCGAACCCCGCAAAGCCTTCAAAGCTATTTTGGTTGAGGCCAGCATGTCCGTAGCGATCATAGCGGGCGCGCGCCTCGTCATCGGAGAGAATCTGATAGGCCTCGTTGACCTCTTTGAAGCGCGCTTCCGCGTTTGGCTCTTTGCAAACGTCGGGATGGTAGCGCCGCGCCAGCTTGCGATAGGCTCGGCGCAAGTCATCTGTCGTTGCGTCACGCGATACGCCCAGGACCTCGTAATAGTCACGCTTCTCGTCGGTCATCGGTACACGCGCCCCCGCTCTCTTGTCCGAATAAAGAGCAGGCTAGGGACGACATTGCGCCCTAACCTGCTCCGTTGCAGCACGGTCTAGCTAGACCTCACGAAACTCGCCTTCGACGGTGCCTTCGTCATCGCTGCCGCTCTGGGCTTGGCCCTCGGCGCCAGCACCTGGGTTAGCCTGCTGGTAGGCAGCTTCGCCCACCTTTTGCATGGCTTGCGAGAGCGCGTCTTTGCGCCGCTTGATCTCGGAGAGATCCTGGCCCTCCAGCGCCTTGCGCACGTCGCTGATCTTTGCCTCGACGTCGCTGCGAATCTCTGCGGGGACCTTGTCCCCAAGATCGCGCAGCGTCTTTTCGGCTTGGTAGGCCAGGGTGTCGGCCTCGTTGCGCTGCTCTACTTGATCCTTGCGTTGGCGATCCTCGTCGGCGTGCCGCTTGGCATCCTCGACCATACGCTCGATCTCTTTTTCGTCAATTCCGCTGGAAGCATGGATGGTGATCTTTTGCTCGCGCCCAGTGGCCTTGTCCTTGGCTGATACGTGCAGGATTCCGTCAGCATCGATATCAAAGGTGACCTCGATCTGCGGGATGCCACGCGGGGCGGGCGGGATACCATCCAGCACAAAGGTACCCAGCTGCTTGTTATCAGCCGCCATGGGGCGCTCGCCCTGAACCACGTTGATCTGCACCTGGGTCTGGTTATCTGCGGCCGTGGAAAAGATCTGGCTCTTGCGGGTCGGGATGGTGCTGTTGCGCTCGATCAGCGGCGTTACCACGCCACCTAGGGTCTCGATGCCCAGGGTGAGGGGCGTCACGTCCAGCAGCAGCACGTCGTCCACATCGCCAGCCAGAACGCCAGCCTGGATGGCGGCGCCGACCGAGACGACCTCGTCAGGGTTGATGCCCTTGTGCGGGGTGCGGCCAAAGAACTCTTCGACGCGACGTTGCACCAGCGGCATGCGGGTCTGACCACCGACCAGGATGACCTCGTTGATGTCCTCTTTCTTGAGCCCAGCGTCCTCCAGAGCCTTTTGGCAGGGTCCGAGGGTGCGCTCAACCAGGTCGTCCACCAACTGCTCGAGTTTGGCCCGCGTCAGTGTTAGGTTCAGGTGCTTGGGGCCGCTGGCATCGGCGGTGATGAACGGCAGGTTGATCTCGGTCTGCTGGGTGGTGGATAGCTCGATCTTGGCCTTTTCGGCCGCGTCCTTGAGGCGCTGCAGGGCCATGCGATCGTTTCGCAGGTCGATGCCCTGGTCCTTGCGGAACTCGTCCACGATCCAGTCGATCACGCGCTGGTCAAAGTCGTCGCCACCGAGAAAAGTGTCGCCGTTGGTCGACTTGACCTCAAATACGCCGTCGCCCAGGTCCAGGATAGAGATATCAAAGGTGCCACCGCCCAGGTCATAAACGGCGATGCGCTCATCCTTTTTCTTGTCCAGGCCATAGGCCAGCGCCGAGGCCGTGGGTTCGTTGATGATGCGGCGTACATTCAGGCCCGCGATGCGCCCAGCGTCCTTGGTGGCCTGGCGCTGCGAGTCGTTGAAATAGGCGGGGACGGTGATCACCGCGTCGGTGACCGTCTCGCCCAGGTAGGCCTCGGCATCTCGCTTGAGCTTGCTCAGGATCATGGCCGAGATCTCGGGGGGCGAGTACTCTTTGCCCCCCATGACCACCCAGGCGTCGCCATTGTCCGCCTCGATGATCTTGTAGGGCAACACCTTGATCGCCTTTTGCACCTCGGGATCCGAGAACTTGCGGCCCATGAGGCGCTTGACCGAAAAGATGGTGTTGTCTGGGTTGGTGATGGCCTGCCGACGGGCGACGCGACCTACCATACGCTCGTTGGTCTTGGGGTTGACCGCCACGACCGACGGGCATAGGCGCTCGCCCTCGGCCGTGTTGATCACGGTGGGCTCGCCACCCTCCATGACCGACACCACCGAGTTTGTCGTTCCCAGGTCGATTCCAATAATCTTGCTCATTTGCTCTACCTCCTGTAGTACTTTCTAGTTGCTTTCTGTTGCTGGTTCGTTGTTGGCTCCCGACGAGACCTTGACCTTGGCGGGTCGAACGACCAGATCGCCGAGCCTGTAGCCCGTCTCGTACACCTCGAGGACGGTGCCTTCGGGGTGCTCGATGCTGGGTTCGGTAACGAGACTCTCGTGGACGTTGGGATCAAACGGCAGCCCCTCGGCCTCGATCTCGGTGATGCCATAGCTCTGCAAGAGCTTTTTCAGTTTTTGCTGAATCAGCACCACACCCTGCACCCAGGGTTGATCCCGACCATCTTCAGGAACGTGCTCCACGGCGCGATCGAGGTCGTCGACCACGGGAAGCAGATCTCTTACGACGCTGGCCGTGAGCTGCTGGATCTGGCGTTCCTGATCGCGCTGCTGCCGCTTGCGATAGTTGTCGAACGCCGCCGCACTGCGGCGATACTTGTCCAGATACTCGGCGCATTGGGCCTGCGCCTCGGCCAGCTCTTTGCCCAGAGCCTCGATGTCGACCTGCTCCGTCGCCTGATTCGCCTCCAAGCCCTCAGGCGTCTGTGGGGGCATGTCCTCTTGGCTCGCCTCGTCACGCTTTTCTACCATGGTTCTTCCGCACTCCTCACTACCTCTATTATTGGCCAAACAGGTCCTGTATCAATTGGTCCATCAGCTCGGTCACGTACCGCACGGCCGAGATGCTGCGCCCGTAGGCCATCCGCGTGGGACCGACCACGCCCAACACGCCGCTGGCCTTGCCGCGCACACCATAGGGCGACAGGATCATGGAGAAATCCTCCATCTCGCTCTGCGACCCCTCGCCACCGATGATGATCTGAACGCCCGTGGCGCCGAGCATGCGCGAAAGCACCAGGTCCAGCAGGCGTCTCTGCTCGAATAGGCGTAGCGCCTGCTCGCGTTTGGTCACGTCAGCGAACTCGGGTTCGCTGAGCATGTGCGACAGGCCGTCACGATAGATCTCCTGGGCTGTGCGGCGTTCGGCGCCCTTCATGACGAGCAGCACCCGCTCCAGCACCGACGCCTCAAAGCCGCGTAGCGTCGCCAGCTCTGGGTGCGTGCTGTCCTTGATATCGCGCAAGGTCAACCCGCCTACCAGCGCGTTCAGCTTGTTGGAGACACGGCTGAGCTCGCCCTGGTCCACCACGTCGCTCAGCATCAGCATCTCTTGGTGGATGCTGCTATCCTGCAGCACCAGCACCATCAGACAGGTGGCGTCATTGATCGAGATCAGCTCGAGATGGCGAAAGCGGGCGTTGGTGGCATGGGGCGGCGTCACCAGGGACGCAGCCCGAGCCGTGTGGGCCAACACCGCCGCCGTGAGCCGCGTCCACTGATCCATATCCAGCCGCAACTGATGGAACTGGTGCTGGATCATACGCTGCTCGGGCACGGGCAGGTCCGTACGCTCGACCAGGTGCTCGACATAGTAGCGATAGCCCTGGGCGGTGGGTACGCGGCCAGCCGACGTGTGCGGCTGCGCCAAGAAACCCGCCTCTTCCAGTGCACCCAGCTCGTTGCGGATCGTGGCCGTGCTGACGTCCATCCCGCCCACGGCCTGAACGGCGCTGGATCCGACGGGTGTGGCCGTCTCGATATAGCGCTGCACGACGACCTTGAGAATGTCGCGCTGGCGCGGCGTGAGGCTCACGCCCTTGTTTGGCTCCGCTGATGATGCCATAGTGTTCCTTTGCAGGGAGCGGCGCTAGCAGTCTCGTGGCCAGAGTGCCAAGATGATAGCATCGCGGCCGCCGATGTGTCAAGACTTGCGGCCCGCAGAGGGCCTTTTTGGGCTCCTGGTGGCCTTTGTGACGACATTATGGTTTACTTATTAGCACTCGATCATGACGACTGCTAACATGATACCATGAGCCCGTCATTCTGTCAACCTGGCCACGAAGAGGTCCAAGCTGATCGCTGTGGGATGCGGCTTGGCGCCTGACTGGGCGGTTGCGCCGAATGCGGGCCTCGGTGGTATAATGCTTTCGGTTTCGTAGGAGTGGTCGGCTACGCAAGGAGAGAGGCCATGCGATCCATGACTCACAATCCTAAGGTGGTCTGTGTGACAGCCGGGCTCGTGCTAGCTCTGGCCCTGACGATGGGCTGTGGCTTGGCCTCGCCCAAGCTGGCCGGCAGCGTCCGTGATGCTGTTACCGGGGCCCCCGTGGCCGATGCCCTGGTGAGGGGGGCCGGCCAGTCCGCCAAGACGGACCAGCAGGGTGAGTTTGTGGTGCGGCTGAGCGAGGGCACACACGAGTTGGCCGTGGAGGCTGCTGGCTATGTGCAGCAGGTGGTCGAGACGACGGTCGGCGGCGGGAGTGAAGCCGATCCCATCGAGGTGCGCTTGGAGCCGCGACGGCTGCAGGGCGTGGTCCGCAACGAGGCTGGCGAGCCGCTGGGTGGTGCGCGGGTGTCCCTGGGCGAGCAGGTCGGCGTGGCCGATGAGGCGGGGGCTTTTCAGCTGGACGCCACCTCGCTGGGCGATCTGACGGTCACGGCCGACTGCTACGAGCCGGCAGAGGTAGCGGCGGCGGATCTGGAAACCCTCTATGCCCCGTCAGGCGAGCAGCAACAGCCGTTGCAGATCACGCTCGCTCCTCGACTGCTGCAGGGGCAGATAACCGATCGATTCACGGGCGAACCGGTGGCCAATGTCGAGGTGTCGCTCGGCTCGCAAGCGGTCACAACGGGACCGGATGGTCTGTATACGCTGCTAGCGTGTGCAGCCGGAACCGAGCTGCGCTTGGCGTCAGAGACCCATCGCGCGCCGGATGGTGTGGCGTATGAGGGGCAGGCGCAGCAGGATGTGGCGCTGGAGCCTTGGTGGACGCTGCTGCAGGTTGTGGACGCACAGAGCGGCGCGGGGCTGCCCGGTGTGCTCATCGAGAGCGACGCCGGCTTTATCGAGACCGAGCAAGACGGGCAGGTGGCCGTCATGGTGCGCCCCGGGGCGAGCCTGACTATCAACCAGTTCGGCTACCGGCCGGCCGCGTTGACCTATCAGGGTGAAGAGACCATCACCATCGAGCTCGAGCCGGTTGGATTGGCAGGGATACTCACCGATGCCGAGACTGGCGAGGTGGTGACGCGGGCCACCGTGCAAGCCTTTGAGCCCGGCAAGGAGGAGCCGATCCTCTGCTACCCCGACGAGCAGGGCCGCTTTGTGCTGGAAGAGCCTCAAGAGATCGAGCGGATCCTGGTCAAGGCGCCCGGCTATGCGCTGTTGGCACAGCCCGTGGGTGACGAGGCGGTTGTGGAGGTCGCGCTGGAGCCCTTTGCCGTCAAGGGCATCTATATCACGTTTGGTCGGCTGGCGGACCGTGCCGCCTTTGAGAGTCTGCTGCAACTGGTCGAGGACACCGAGCTCAACGCGGTGGTGATCGACGTCAAGAGCGACCGCGGCTGGCTGGCTTGGCCCAGCGAGGTGCCCTTGGCGCAAGAGATGGGTCTCTACCGTGAGGAGATGATGGACCTGCGCGAGGCGGTCAAGATGTGCCATGATCGCGGGATCTATGCCATCGCTCGTATGGTCATCTTCAAGGATGACCCGTTGGCGCAAGCACGGCCGGACTGGGCGGCCAAGTGGTCCAACGGCACCTTGTACCGCGACTTTGAGGGACTGGCGTGGATGGACCCATTCCGCCAGGAAGTCCGCGACTATAACCTGGCACTGACCATGGAAGTGGTCGAGATGGGCTTTGACGAAATCCAGTACGACTATATCCGGTTCGCCTCGGATGGTGTTCGTGGGGTGGTGTACAGCCAAGAGGACGATGCCGATACGCGGACCGCTGCCGTGACCGAGATGGTCCGCCAGGCCCACGAGGCCCTCGCCAAGACGCCGGCGTTCTTTTCGGTGGATCTCTTTGGGCTCACGCCGTGGGTAGAGCCCCCCGCCGATATGGGCATCGGCCAACGGGTGGCCGATATCGCGGCGTATGCGGACTTTGTATGCCCCATGCTCTATCCGACCACGTTCACGCGGGGGAACCTGGGCTATGAGGTGCCTGGCAACCATCCCTATGACGTGGTCTATCGCAGCACCATGAAGCACCACGATCGAACGGACACACTGGTGCGACCGTGGATCCAGGCCTATTCGATCGGTTCCTTTACCTATGGCCCGGTGGAGCAGCTGCTGCAGATCCGGGCGGCCGAGGAAGCGGGCTCATCGGGATGGATGTTCTGGCATGCCGCCACCCGCTACGATGCTGAGGTGTTCATGCCCGATGCGTGGGAGCGCTATCCGGATGCGGGAGGCCCGCCCCAGGTGCCTCAGGATTGAGCTGCACACGGACTCATCAAGAGAGCGGGTCAACCCCGAAAGGTTGGCCCGCTTTGTCTCGCTCTCTCACTGGACGGGACCCGCCCTAGACGAGCGTCGTGCCGTAGACCTTCATGGTGGCGTGGTGAATGGCTGGCATGCCCTGAGCGGCCTGCTCTGCGGTGGGCAGCGAGGCCTCATCGGGTTTGTCCGATAGGCCAAAGGTCAGGGCTCCCAGGGAGACGGCATACCGGGCGACGCTGAGCACCTCGGCGGTGATGACGATCTCGTGCTGTAGCCAGGCGTTAGGGTCATCGTCGGTGAGGACGTCCATGTGGGCTAGTGTCTCGAGGTACTCTTGGCGGCGGAACGTCTTGAACGGCGTGGGATCGCCCGCGGCCAAGCCATCCACCACCTGGCGGTGAGCTTCTGCCAGGTCGGCGGGCATCCGCGAGGCCTGCCAGTCGCAGCGCTCGACAAAGGCCTCGAACGTGGCCAGGCTGCCATCCTCTAGCTGCTGCCAGAACGCCGCCTCATCGTACACTCTGGCCAGCAGCATCAGGCAGACGTACGCCACATAGTCTTGGTTATCTTTGGTAAATGGGTGAAAGGCTGGCTGGTTGATCCGGTCATAGACTTGCCGAAAGCGCCCCTCCTGGTAGTGTGAGCCTAGGGCGGCGCGCATGGTGGCCGCGATGGCAGAGACGCGGGCAAGGTCAATGACGTGATCGTTACGCCCACGGGCTCCCATGAGGGTCTTGTCGATATCCAGTAGCAGCGCGGTGCGTTCATCGATGACCACGCCCTCATCGCGCAGCCACTGGAGCCAGGATGCCAGCGCGTCCCAGCGGTTAGCCAGCATCAGGCCGTCCTCGACGGTGGTCTGAGCTGGCTGCGATAGGCGATCGGCGCCGATAAAGCCGCGCATGGGCAGCCACTTTCCCAGGTTGCGCGCCGCCTGAGCGTCGTTCATGGGGGTGTCGCCGATAAAGAGCAACCGCTCCAGCGGGGCGCTGCCTCGCTGGGCCTGGGCCAGCTGGATGAAATGGATCAGCACCCGGGCATAGTCCGGTTCCGTCTTGCGAGGAATGCGATAGGCATCAAGACCGATCTCTTGCCAGGCCGCCCGCAAGCCAGGTAGCGCCGGCGCCATAGGCTCCAGGTTGCGGTAAGCGACTCGGTCATCGAGCACGCTGGCGAGGTTGGCTTTGATCATGGCAAGAGTCCTTTGGCCATCATGTATTCGGCGTTCAAGATAGAGCCGCCGGCCGCCCCTCGGATCGTGTTGTGGACCAGCACGACAAACTTCCAATCCAGCACAGGACACGGGCGGACGCGGCCCACGCTGATGGCCATGCCGTTGCCGGCGTCGCGATCTAGGCAGGTCTGCGGGCGATCGGTCTCGCGGCGGACAATGATGGTTGGCTGAACTGCCGAGGGACAGCCCAGCGCGGCGGGCTCTGCAGAAAGCCCTCCCAGGCTGCGATCAGGCCCTCTAGCGTGGCGGGGCGAGCCAGCTTGACCGAGACCGCCTCGAGGTGGCCATCGCGAGTGGCGACGCGGTTGCAGGCCGCGCTGATGACCATCTCGGCCGGCACAACCTTGCCGCGAGCGTTGTCCAGCGATCCCAGCAGCTTGAGCGGCTCGGTAGCCACCTTTTCCTCTTCCCCGCCGATATAGGGTATCACATTGTCCAGCAGAATCAAGGCCGGCACACCCGGGTACCCCGCCCCAGATAGGGCCTGCATGGTGGTCACCATCACTTGCGTGACTCCGAACGTAGTATGCAGCGGCGCGAGCGCCAACGTAAGCCCCACGGTAGAGCAATTGGGGTCGGTCGCCAGCATCCCTGGTCCAGCCGCGATGGGCTGCTGGCGATCAGGCCGACATGGTCGCCGTTGATCTCGGGAATCAGCAGGGGGACGTCAGCGTCCATACGATGAGCGCTGGCGTTGCTAAAGACGGCATAGCCTGCGGCGGCCATTCGCTCCTCCACCGGCCCGGCCACGGACGAGGGCAGCGCAGAAAAGACGGCGTCGCAGGGCAGCCCTGGCTCGCAGGGGAGGACGGGCAGATCTCGCACGGCTGGTGGGATCTCGCTGGAGAGGCGCCAAGTGCAGGCCTGGGCATAGCGCTGGTCGGTGGATCGCTCGGAGGCGGCCAGCGCCGTGAGCTCGAACCACGGGTTGCCCGAGAGAAGCTGGACGAAACGCTGGCCCACGGCGCCCGTGGCGCCCAAAACACCTACCCGTAGAGGCTTCATGGGTGCATGCTCCTATCTGGTCGAGGCGCCGTTGCCAAGCTGGAAGCGGTCATGGATCGCACGGACGGCCTCGTCGGCATCGGCTTGCGCGACCACCAATGAGAGGTTGTACTCTGACGATCCCTGGGCGATAGAGATCACATTGATCTCCCGCTCGGCCAGTGCGCTAAAAACCTCGGAAGCGATGCCGGGGCGGCCGAGCATGCCGGCCCCCACCACCGCGACGATAGCGACATCGTGGCGCGCCGAGATGCGGTCCACATCACGCCGCATCATCTCCAGTTGGAACTCTTCCTCCAAGGCCTCGATCACCTGGGGCGAGTCGGACCCGCGGATCTCAAAGCAGATGCTCTGCTCAGACGAAGACTGAGTGATCATGAGGATGGAGACGCCCGCTCGAGCGACGGCGGTAAAGGCGCGCCCAGCGATGCCCGGCACGCCCATCATGCCACTTCCCTGGACGGACACGATCGAAAGATCGCGGATGGCGGTAATGCCCTTGACGAGGCGGGTCTCATCGGGAGTCTGGCAAACTAGCGTGCCGGGGTGATCGGGCGCAAAGCTGTTCAGCACCCGCACGGGGATGCCCAGATCGGCCACCGGCTGGATGGTCTTTGGGTGTAACACCTTGGCGCCAAAGAACGCCAGCTCTGAAACCTCGCCATAGGTGATCGATGGCAGCGTGGCGGCGTTGGAGACCACGCGTGGGTCGGCGGTCATCACGCCGTCCACGTCGCTCCAGATCCAGACCTCATCGGCTGGGAGGCAGCGCCCCAAGACGGAGGCTGAATAGTCGCTGCCACCGCGCCCCAGGGTGGTGGGGGCGCCGGACGGCGTGGCCCCAATGAATCCGGTTACCACCGGTACAACGCCACGTTGTACCAGCGGGATCAGGCGCTCCTTGACGCGGGGCGTGGTCTCGTCCCAAAGGGGTACGGCCGCGCCAAACCTGCCGTTGGTGACGATCAGCTCGGTGGCCTCGATGGCTTGGGCGGCCGTCCCCAACTCGCGGAGCGCTGCGGCCGTGAGCCGAGCAGAGAGCCGCTCGCCAAGCCCCGAGACGGCGTCCAAGCCTCGCGGTGTGAGCTCTCCCAGCGTGGCGATGCTGCCGCATAGCGTCTCGAACCAGTCGAGCAGCTCGGACTGTTCTTCCAGCAACCGGTGCCTGCTCGGCCGGGTCGGTGGTGCAGACGAGCGAAGCCTCGCGGTGCTTTTGGGCCAAGGTCTGACGGATCTCGACGAACGTCGACCGGTCACCTTCGGCGGCAGAGGTGGCTGCCCGAATGAGATAGTCGGTGACGCCACTCATGGCGCCCTGACCACGACGATCGGCTGCTGCTCGGAGCGCTGCTTGAGATCGGTGATGATGCGGGCGACGCTGGTGATGCGCTCGCCGGTGCCGACGGACGAGCCGCCGAACTTGTGGACGATCATGGCCTACTCCTCCCACACGGCTGGAACAAAAACCCGCGGCCGGACGCCGGCCAGGGGCCGCATCCAAGCTTGTGTCTTTGCGCCGCTGCGGGAGGCGGAGCAACGGGTCCAGCGTCGGGAGAGGGCTGCCTTGCCAGAGGCGGGCTCGCCGGTACGCGCTTACCGGGGCGTGCCGGGGAATTAGCGGGCATTATAGCGTGTGACTGGCCCCCAGGCAAACGTTGCGCTCGCGGCATGCTTGTGCCATATTCTGGGAGCCGGCGGACTCTAACGGGAGGAATGGCCGTGGCCAAGCAACCGACCCGTACCAATGCCATGCGGCTTCTCGATCGGGAGGGCGTCTCCTACGCCGTGCACGTCTTCTCGGATGCCATCCGCTCGGCGCAGGAAGTGGCCTCTGCGGTGGGCATACCCGCGGAACGGGTGTTCAAGACGCTGGTGACGTTGACCGATGACAACGAGACCGTGTTGGCCATGCTGCCAGGTGATGCCGAGCTGGATCTCAAGGCCTTGGCGCGCGCGGCGGGCGCCAAGCGTTGCCACATGGCCAGCCATCGCGACGCCGAGCGGATCACAGGCTTGCAGGTGGGTGGCATCTCACCCTTGGCTTTGACCCAGCGGGGTTGGCAGGTGTTTCTGGACGCTTCGGCGCTGACCCAGGAGCGGGTGCTGGTGAGCGCGGGCAAGCGTGGGATCAACCTCGAGCTGTGCGTCGAGGATCTGGTCCGCATCACCGGAGCGGTGGTGACCGAACTCTGCCGCGGCGGCTAGGACGTCAGCGGTTCCAGCTCCAACTCTAGCCATAACGTCCGCTCTCGGGTGGTGGCGGTGAGCTCTCCACGCAGCGGCACCGGCAGCGTGACGCGATCCACGCGGCAAAGCTCCTCGTCGCTCTGGCACAGGTAGGCCGTCACCTCGGCGTGTAGCGCGCTCTCACCTACGGGCAGGTCGAACGTCAAGGTTGGTCACGGGCCGCTCATGCGCAAATCCAGGTCGCCCTCGATCCCTGAAGGTTCGATGCGCCAACGCATGCGCGAGGAAGCCTCCGCGTTGAAATGATAGGTTGTGGGCGGAACGATCTCGATGGCCAGGCCTACCTGGGGCGGAGGGTGATCGGCTCTGGAGTGTTGACCCAGCTCAAGCCCTCGGCGAACTCGGGCGCCCACGTTGCCGCGATACCCTCGTAAGGCATGGGCTCCAACCTCCTCGCTTTGTGGGACTATGCGGAACGCGGCTGGCACCTGGAGCGCATCGCCTGCTCTTTGATGTCAGCGATCAGATCACGAATCGGCAAACGCTCCAGGAAGTAACGGGATCGCAGGAGCCCAGTATGGCCCCGAACGGGCCCCGGTGATGCGTCCTCGGGCACCGTGAGCTGATGCCGGTCGGTGACATACTCACCCGTCAGCCAGCCACTGGTCGGGCAGGTCCCTGAAGAACGGGCTGGGCGTCCGCCCAGGTCAGGATATGGCCGTCATCATCCAGCAGATGCACGAATACGGCATAGTCGGTGTCGGTCACTGTTTGCGAGTACCAGGTCAAGGTGAGCTCTGGCGAGGCCGACGGATAGAACTCTTGGTTCCAGTCGATGCCGACCAGCGTGCCTAGGGAGCCAAAGCTGTAGGCGACTCGATGCTGATCTCGGGCTCGGTCATCTGCCGCGGGATGTGGGTGATCTCGGCCAGTCCCAGCTCCACGCTTGGGACCTCTGGCGCGGCGCCGCCATCCAGCAGCAGAGACGACCAGGTGATATTGGCCTCGGCGAGGTCGACTCGAGCACCGCGTACGAGATTTGGCGAATGATATCGCCTTGCCGCCGCTGCCGGATGCAGCGCATCGGCCAAGGCGCTGTCGCGGTGACCGCATCCTGCGCTCCGGTGGCCAAGGTGAACTGGACCAGGTAGTCGGCGTCCATCTCCTGGATGCACTCCCAGCGGAGGAGTCCACGGCCAACGTCTCTCCCGAACAGCCTTGCAGCGCTTCGGGGCGTGCAAATCCAGGCGCAGGGCCGAGCGAGGCGTCAAACCTCTGGACACGGCGACCTGGTCTGGTGATGGTGGATGGGTGGCTGGCTGAACGGTGAGGGTGCCGAGCAACACGCCGCCCGGATGGGCCTGGCCGTTGGCGGTCGCGGAAGCTAGGGTGTGCTGCTCTGGCAGCGCGTAGAGCCCGCCAACACCTGGTAGAAGGCCCGGCGGCAGGCCGGCGCGGGCAGGTGGATGGTATGTTGGCTGAGCTGCTCAGGCCTACCTCACGCCGAGGAGGTCGTCTGGCGCGCCTGGTTGCGGGCGGCTCGTCGGTCTGCGCCCAGTGGCGCCCGTGCGCGTCGACCAGATGGAGGTAGAGCGACAGGTCGGCGTCACCGACCTCCTGGGCCACCCAGGTCAGCGTCACGCCCACGGCCTGGTCATGTTCCACGTCGGTGCGGTGGAACCCGCCGCTGACCAGGCGCAGCCGGCCCTCAAAGTCGGCCTCCAGGTCGGTCTGCGGCGACTGACCGAAAGCGGGATCGGTCGGCAGGGCATAGCGCTGCAACGTTCCATAGGCAAAGGGGATCTCCTCGAGGAGGATGGCCTCGATGGCCAGCAGACGAGTCAGTCGCTGGGTGCGTTGGGGGGCTACGGCATCAAAGCGCAGGTACCACAGCTCGTCGCACCCCTGAGCAAGACCCTGTAGGCGGCGGGCGATGGTCTCGTCAGACTCGTCCAAGATCACCTGCGGCCTGTCGTTGCCCCAGCGCGAATCGAGCACGCTGTGATCATTGGCTACCAGCACAGTGCCAGGGCTGGCCATGGCGTGGCGGTAGGGCTCGAGCGCCTGTGGCCAGTCGTTGGCATAGATCCAGGCATACTCTTGCCCGTTTACCCGCACCGTGTGGACTGGGGCGTCCCCTGCAAAGCGCTCGACGATGGGCTCGCCGTTTTGCACGTCGCTGATATAGACCAGCACATAGTCGGCGCGGTGAAGGTTGGCGGCGGTGGGGGGGACTGTTGCGCTATCAAAGAGCGGTGCCACGCCTGGCACGCCCCAGGCGGCTACCGTGAGATCGGCGGCACGCGGCCGCTCCTGCAGCCAGGCTACGGCCTCCTCCAGCCCCTCGCCCCATCCCACGGGCAGGATCTCGACGGCTCTGGGTAGCCCTCCCGCCAGTGGGTTGTAGTAGGCCAAGTAGTGCGCTGGCGCCAGTGGTGCCGCCAGGGCCAACGCCTGGATCGCGATCGCTACCGCGGCCAGCGCTCCTGCCTGGTACGAGATGGCCCACCGCGCCCTGATGGCGCCAAGCAGCTTGGTGATCAGCTGCGTCCAGACGACGGCGGCGGCCACATCGCCCGCTAGGATGGCGGGGAGCAGGTAGCGGTCATACTTTTTGGCGCTCAGGCTGATGAGCAGGGTGTAGACCAACCCGTACCCGAGCAGCGCCGCCACCATTCGCCGCTGCTCCTTGTCGCGCCAGAGGGCGGGCCAGGGTAGCATCACCAGGGCCACCGCTACGCCCACCAAGGAGAGAGGCGTAGCTCGCCATAGGTAAACCAGCGGGTAGAACCTCAGCCCAGGAGAGGCCGTCTGCTCGCCCAGGAAGTACGTGCTGGTGGCCGTGTCTGGGTCGCCAGCATAGCCGAGGGCCATGCCGAACACCTCTCGGATCATCTCTACGGGCCGATAGGCGGCGGCTGGCCAGATGACCAGCAACGCCAGCCAGGCAGCGGCGCCCCAGACAAGGAGATGGGTGACGGTGCGGATCCCAGGCTTGTTTGTGATCTCGGCGTCGTTGTCGGGGACCAGAACGATCAGTAGCAGGGCGCAGGGCGCCAAGAACACCGCATAAGACTTGGTGGCAAAGGCCAGCGCGGTGGCCGCGCCCGAGAGGCCCAGCCACAAGAGCTCGCGCCGACGTTGGTAGATCAGCATCGCGATGATCGCCAGCAGCATGAACTGCGCCGCCAGCGCGTCGATGTGGAGGAGGCGGGAGAGTCCCAGCAAGAAGGGGTTGCCCAGCAAGGCCAAAGCGGCGGCGACGGCGGTGGCCCGTTCCATGGCCTGGCGCAGCAGCAGGTAGCAGAGAACCGCTAGGGCTGCATGGAGCACCAGGACACCGTGCTTGGCCAGGGGAACAAGCTCACCCAGGGCGCGCATCTGGCCGTCGTCGTGGACGTCGATGCCCGTCATCGACGCGGCGGCGGTCAGCTGATCGTGTGACAGATCGCCCGTGATCTGGCTGTGCCACCAGAGGCCGAGGGATCCGCCCCACATGGTGGTCACGCCAGGGTGGCCCGTTATGAGGGTGTCTCCCCAGCGGCCATCCTGGAGCGCCATCAGGAAACGGGCTGATCGGTGGGCCCACATGGGCTCATCCCACGAGAGAAAGCGGTCGGCCGCGAGGCCACGGCTCAGCAGCACGCTGAGGGCCAGTGCCAGTGAGATCAGCGTGTCCAGCGCCCTGGGATGCTTGCCCATGGCAGACTATCCCGCATCCCGCGGGCGTCCGCGCATACGCCGCAACCCCACGACGACATAGAGGACACCGCCGATGAGGCCAGACGCCAGGGTGGTGGCATAGGTGAGCAGGGAAAGCGCCAGCGCCTGATCCTGGGGAACCCCAGCCTGGCCATACAGCAAGATATAGCCGCCCTCGCGGACGCCCAGGCCGCCGATGGTGATCGGCACCAGCAGAAGCGTCGAAAGGATGGGCGTGAATACGGCAAACTCGAGGACGCCCAGGCCGATGCCGATGGCGCGTGCCAGCAGCCATTGGCTCAAGATGAGGGTGACGTTGAACAGCACCGAGATGCCCGCTGCTTGGCGGACGGAGCGGGGTGCGTAACCGTGAAAGGACGCATAGAGCGCGGCGATCTTGGGATGGCGTAGCAGGCGCCCCGCCAGCGGCAGGTGATCGGCCATCCAAGAGAACAGCGTGCGGCTCATAAAGAGGGCCGTTCCTACAAAGGCGGCCAGCACGAACACCACCAGGAGCAGGGCCACTTCCTTTGGGATCAGCCTCCACGCCAGAGGGAGCAGCAGCAGCGCCATGGCGAACTGCACCAGGAGGCCGAGGGCCCGCTCGGCTACCACCGTCGAGATGGCTGCGCGAGGCGTGCCGCCGTCCTGACTGAGCTCATAGATGCGGATGGCGTCGCCGCCGAACCCCGTGGGGAGAAAGGTGTTGAAAAAGGCTCCCACATAGTAGAGGTAGAGCAGGGTGCCATAGGGCGTGCGGTCGCCTTGGCTGCGCATGAGGGCCATCCAGCGGCCCGCGCGCAGGACGATGCCTAGCTGAACCACCACAAAGGCGGCCACCAGGGCTCCAACGTGCGCATCCGCCACCAGATGCCAGACGGCCCGCAGATCGGCTTGCGTGATGACCAGCGCCAGCAGCCCTGCGGACACGACCACCTTGAGCACGTTGAGCCATGGCTTGGATCGGCTCTGAGTGGCGGGCTCTTGGGCGGCCACGGCGCTGGCTCCATCGTCGGAGGGCGCTGGCATCATCGGGGGGCCTGCTCATGAGTCGCAGGCTGCGCCGAGGGAAGGCGGTTTCGGACCACATAGATGGGTTTGTCCTGCGACTCGTGATAGACGCGGACCATCAGCTCGGCTAGTAGCCCCATCGAGATGAACTGGATACCGATGATTATCAGGAGGACGGCCAGTGATAGCAGTGGGCGCGACGCCAGCGAGACATTGTAAAAGAACTTGAGGATGGTGAGATAGATCCCCAGGCCCACGCCGATGGCGGTGCAGAAAAAGCCCCAGCGTCCAAAGACTTGCATCGGCCTGGCGGCATAGCTCAGCAAAAAGCGTACGGTTAGCAGGTCCAGGATGACGCGCAACGTGCGCGAGATACCGTACTTGGAGCGGCCATAGCGTCGCGCGTGGTGACGAACGGGCATCTCAAAGATGCGCACGCCCATCCAGCTGGCGATGGCGGGCACAAAGCGATGCAGCTCACCATAAAGCTTGACGTTCTTGACGACCTCGCTTCGATAGGCTTTTAGTGAGCAGCCATAGTCGTGCAGATGCACGCCCGTAACATGCGAGATGAGCCAGTTGGCGATGCGAGAGGGGAACTTGCGCAGGAGAAGGGCATCCTGGCGATCCTTGCGCCAGCCATTGACGATGTCATAGTCGCCCTCGCGCAGCGTCGCCAGCATGATCGGGATGTCGCGGGGGTCGTTCTGCAGGTCCGCGTCCATGGTAAAGACCACCTCGCCCTGGGCCAGATCGAACCCAGCCGAAAAGGCCGCCGTCTGGCCAAAGTTGCGGCGAAAGCGGACCACACCGAACCGCGCATCGCGCTCGTGCATGGCCTGGAGCAGCGGGTAGCTGCCATCGGTGCTGCCATCATCGATCAGCAACACTTCCCAACGTTCGTCCAGGTCATCGAGGGCGTTGTGGAGCGCTTCTTCCAGGCGCGGCAGGCTCTCCTCTTCGTTATACACGGGGATAACGACGGACAGGGTGAGGGGGTAGGGTCGATCGGACTCGCAACTCTGCGTCATGAGCATCAGGACCTCAGGGCTGTGTAGATTTCTCGGCATCGATGGTGGCGCGGACCCAGGCTGCCTGCTGGGCCAGGCCTTCTTGTAGGGAGACGCTGGGCCGAAAGCCGAGCTCTTCCTGGGCCAGCGACGTATCCGCCCAGGTATGCCGCACGTCACCGTGCTGGGTCTCGATATGGTTCACGTGGACAGGCAAGCCCGTCACCTGGCGCAACACATCGAGGCACTGGTTCACCGTGACGCGAGAGCCTCCACCGATATTATAGTAGCTGCCAGGTCGGCCGTGCTGCATAGCGCGCACGTTGGCCTCGACGGCGTCGGCTATAAAGGTAAAGTCACGGGTCTGCTCGCCGTCGCCATACACGGTGATCGCTTCGCCGCGATAGATGGCGCGGAGGAACTTGGTAAAGGCCATATCGGGACGTTGGCGCGGGCCGTAGACGGTAAAGTAGCGCAGCGACGTCGTGGGTACGTTCAGGTTGGCCGCATAGAGCCGAGCCAGATGCTCGCCTGCCAGCTTGGTGACGCCATAGGGCGAGATGGGCTGCAAGCGGTCGACCTCACGCAGCGGTAGCGTGTCGATGTTGCCGTAGACCGACGATGAGGAAGCATAGACGAACTTGCGTAGGGTGGGGGAGCCCACGGCCGCCTCGAGCAGGCGTTGGGTGTTCAACACGTTCAGCTCGGTATAGATGGCAAAGCTTTGCCCCCAGCTAGCCCGCACGCCCGCCTGGGCGGCCTGATGAAAGACGACCTGGACCCCATCGAGCAGGCTACGCAGATCCATGCATCCCAGATCATCCTCGACGAACTCGAACATGGGGTGGGCGAGGATTCCCGCGACGTTGGCCTCTTTGAGGGCGCGGGCGTAATAGTCGGTAAAGCAGTCCACCCCGATCACCTGGTGCCCATCGTCCAGCAGGCGCTCGCAGAGATGCGAGCCGATAAAGCCCGCCGCCCCCGTCACCAGACACCTCAATGCCATGTCTCGACCTCGATTCCGCCTTTTGCACGGTGCTCAGAGCGCCAGCGGGCATTGTACAACGGGCCCGCACCCACACCAAGAATGGTCCGCCCATGGTCGCTGCTATGGGACCGTCAACGCAGGTAGACACGCTCCACCTTGTGCAGGGCGGCGGCAATGTCGTCCACCTCGCGCTCGGTGAGGCATTCGTGCCACGGCATGATAAAGTGGCTATTGATGGCCGCTCGGGCGCCTGGGCAGCTGCCCTCGTAGGTGACCTGCTGGCCATAGAACGGGCAGTTCCAGGGGCAACCCGACGGGCCGTAGGCGGCGCGCTGACGGAACAGCGGGTTCTCATAGGCGATGTGGTCATAGTGGGGATCCATGGGAATGCCCTCGGCCACACAGGCCCGCACCAAGGTTTCCTTGTCCACGCACAGCGCCGCCTCGTCTACATGCATGAGCATCAACCAGTACGAGCTGACTGTATCGGGGAGGAGGGTGCGCATGCGCACGGCCCGCAGGTCCGCGATCCGCTCCGCGAGCTGGTTGGCACGCAGGCGGCGGGTGGCGACGATCTCGTCCAGCCGCTCCAGCTGTACCCGACCCATCACCGCCTCGAGCTCGGTCATGCGATAATTGAGGCCCAGGAACAGGTTGCGGGTCTCGGTGCTATTGAACGGCTTGCCGCGATCGGCAAAGCGCTTGGCGTTCCAGTAGAGCTCCTCGTCGTTGGTAATCACCATGCCGCCCTGGCCGCCCGATGTGTGATGTTTGCCCCCCATGAGGCTAAAGACACCCATCTGCCCGATGGTGCCCACCTGGCGCCCCTTATAGACGGCGGCGTGGGCCTGGCTGGCATCCTCGATGACGGGGATCCCATGGGCGTTGGCGACCTCCATAATCGGGTCCATGTCAGCGGGCTGGCCGCCAATATGGGCTACGATGATGGCGGCGGTGCGCTCGGTGATCCGCTCGGCGATGGACGCTGGGTCGACGTTCATCGTGGCGGGATCGGCATCGGCAAAGATGGGGATGCAGTTGTTCCAGAGGATCGGCGCCACCGCACCGGGATCGGTGATGGGAGAGCTGATGACCTCGTGGGCGATGTCGATCCGTAGGGCCCCCAGGGCCGCATGGACGGCGGCCGTGCCCGAGCTGGTGGCCGTCGCATAGGTCACGCCGTGGTAGGCGGCAAACTCGCGCTCATAGGCATCGACATGCTCGCCGCCGTAGCGGTCGAGCCCGCCTCCCTGGGTGCGCTCCTTTTCGAGGAGCGCATGCACGGCCTCGATCTCGCGTTCGGTGATCAAAAGGCGCCGAGGCCACGGGTCAACACGTATGGGGTTGCCACCATCGATCGCGAGCTCGCTCATGCTTGTTCCTCTTCCACCGTGTCTGTCGTCGTAGCGGTTAGGCTCTGGTGCTGCGCCGCCAGGTACTCGCCGCGCAGCAGCCCATAGTAGATCAAGTCGTAGCGAACGCCCCACTTGACGACATGCTGGCGCAGGATGCCCTCCTGGACCATGCCAAGCTTTTGCATGACGCGGCCCGACGCTAGGTTGGGGGCCACGTGACAGGCGTAGATGCGTTCCAACCCCAGCGGACCGAAGCCATGGGCCAACATGGCCTGCGCGGCCTCGGTGGCATAGCCGCGGCCCCAGTAGGGGACGCCGATCCAGTAGCCCAGTTCGCCCATCAGATTGTCCGCATCGACCGACAGCCCCATGGCGCCGACCAGGCCGCCGCCTTGGCGTTCGGTGACGGCTAGCGTCAGCCTAGCGCCCTCGTCGTACCGCTCACGGTGCGACGCGATCCAGCTCTCGGCCATGTGCCGCTGGTAAGGATGCGGAATGTGCAGCGTGTACTGCGCCACCTCGCGAGCGCCCGCCAGGCGCGCGACCTCGTCGATGTCCGCCTTGGCAAAAGGGCGCAGGACTAGTCTAGGCGTCTCAAGTGTCGGAAGCTGCTTCATGGGAGGCTAGGATCGCTCCAGACGGCTACGAACTGCCTGCAGCTCGGCCAAGATGGCATTCCCGATCTCGGCCAGGTTGGCTTTGGCGTCGGCGGCCGGCATCTCGGCTGCCAGCGGTTGGGTGCCCGCGTGTGAGCGTCGGGCCGCCTCCAGGATGGTATCGCGGACGGCCTCAAAGTCGACTAGCCCTACCAGCTTGGCCTCTGCGCCCTGCTGCTGGCTGAACCCAGCCGTGTGCACGTGCAGGCTGCCCATGCCCAGCCAGCGATCCAGCGGCCCACGGCGCACGACGATGTTGGTGATCATATGGTAGGGTATTGTGTCCTCGGAGCGAGTGATGATGCCCCGTCGGACCACCAGCTCGGTCTCGCCAAACTCGTAGGAGATGGAGCGGCAGTATAGGGGCACCAATACCAGCGTCGGGATCAGCCACAAGGCATTGACCACGACAAAGATCCAGATATAGGCTGGCGGCATGTCGGGGATGAGGGCTAGCAGCGCCCACGGAAGGACCAGCACCGTGAACCACAGCAGCACGGACAGGTTCATCTTGGGGGCCAGCTTCTCGCTGGGCTGAATCACGCGGGTCTCTTCCACGCCATCCCTCACTTGCGTCCTGTCGGACGCGGACTCGGTTGGCATCTCGCTCACTAGAGTAACGGGCTCTATCGCCCAGTCCACTCGCCTGAGCTCTGGCCTGAAGACGGCCACCAGCCCCAAGACTGCGGCGGCGACCGCCCCCTGCACACCCGTCACCCACGGCACGCCGACTTGGTCGGCGATAGCGCCAGCGGGCCAAGTTCCCAGGGGCGAGAGCCCATACCCTATCATCGTCAGGCTGAGCGCCCGTCCCCGATAGACGGGGGCAGCGTGCGAAAGGATCAGCGTGCTGCCAAGCACCAGGCAAAGGTTGCTGAGGCCGCCTGTACACACCAAGAACAAGAGCACCGACGGCAGCCACGGCGTCGCGACATACAGCATCAGGCCGCGCTTGTCGATCCGAGCGACGATTTCTGGACTGGTCGCAGAGCCAGCCTCTGGTTTCTGTAGGGGGATTCTACGCACGGTTCCCGCCCTTGTCGAGCCCGCGCGAGAATTGACGGATACGTGCTGCCAGCACCCTTGCCTTCCACCCAGGCGAGTGGTAGAATCAGGGCAGTCATGGCGATGGTGCCATCCGAGTGTGGGAGCCGCGCTTGACCCTATCGGTCAGCGGCGTGAGCAGATCAAGCCCAGAGCCATGCCAGGCGGGCGCGATCTGTGCATGATAACGCTCCGTCCTCGTCGCTCGGGCAGGCCGATCGCCGTATCTGAGCCTCTCACTAGGAGCTCCAACGGCACAAGCTAGATGCGTGAAGCGGATGGGCTGATCTCTGTCTTTGGCTCACACGCTTGGCTTTTGCGACTGTATCGTTCATCCCTTGGCTATGGCGCGAGCCAAGGTTATCTCGTCTCTGTTACTGGAGGACGCTATGCAGGCAGACCAGCTTTGGCAGACGGCATTGGGCCGAATCGAGCTCAAACTCAAGCGAGAGGACTATGAGACCTGGCTGAGTGACAGCGAGGGGCTCTCGTATGAGGACGGCACCCTGATCGTAGGGGTGCGCTCGGCCTATGCCAAGGACTGGCTGGCTAACCGCCTCTATGGCGATATCCATCACATCGTCAGCGATGTGGCCGATCGTACCTGCTCGGTGCGGTTCGTGGTCAAGCGTAATGGCGTCCACGCGGGGGATGCGGACGAGCTCCTGGGCATGCGACAGGATGTGCCTCCCGACTCGGGGCTCTCGCGGGTGAACCCGAACAACCGTTTTGACAACTTTATCGTCGGCGCCGCGAACCGTCTGGCGCACGCGGCCTGCATGGCGGTGGCCGAGGCTCCCGCCATGACCTACAACCCGCTGTTTGTCTATGGTGATGCTGGCCTGGGCAAGACGCACCTCTTGCACGCCATCGGTAACCACGTGGCTCGCACCAATCACCGCGTGTTGTATGTCTCAGGCGAGACTTTTACCAATGACCTGGTGAACGCTATCCGTACCCACACCACGGACGAGTTCCGCGCCACCTATCGTACCATCGATGTGTTGCTTCTGGACGACGTCCAGTTCTTGATCGGCAAGGAACGCACCCAGGAAGAGTTCTTTTACACGTTCAACGACCTGCATCAGGATAACCGCCAAATCGTATTGTCGAGCGATCGCCCACCGAGCGCGTTTGTAGGGTTGGAGGAGCGCTTTCGGTCGCGGTTCGAGTGGGGGCTGACCACCGATGTGCAGCCGCCCGATCTGGAGACGCGAATGGCCATCCTGGTCTCCAAGGCGGAGGAACGTGGCATCACCCTGCCCGTCGAGGTGACCGAGTTCATCGCCCAGCAGGTGCACAGCAACATCCGCAAGCTCGAGGGCGCGCTCAACCGCGTGCTGGCCTTGGCGCGGATGATGGGGTATCCCCTGACGGTGCAGACGGCGCAACGCGCGCTTAGCGATATGCTGTCCCCCTCCTTTGACGTGGATATGGATCAGATTCTAGCGGTGGTGGCGCGGCATTTTGCCGTCAGCGTGGACGACATCGTCGGGCCACGCCGTACGCGCGCCGTTGCTGTGCCGCGTCAGGTGGTCATGTATCTCACCCGTGAGATGACCGACCTTTCCTTCCCGCAGATCGGCGAGACCTTGGGTGGACGCGACCACACCACGGTCATGTACGGGTGTGACAAGATCGCGGCCCTCTTTGAAAAGGACGAGGAGCTGCGCCGCCAGATCCTGGAAGTCAAACGGGTGCTGGCTGGGCGAGCCCATCCCGAACCCGCGCACGCCTCGGCCTAACCCGATCTGTGGGGCGGCCAACCAACGCGCCGCTAGCCCCTAACACTTGCGGCGCCCGCACGGCGTCGGTATAATCGCCCTGTCGTCACGTTGGGCTGGTACACACGCCCACAATCCACGGCGTCAGGGGACTATGCCGACACAAGACCACACCCGCCACGATTCCATCCTGGTGCTGGACTATGGCTCGCAGTACAGCCAGCTCATCACGCGGCGTATCCGCGAGTGCAACGTGTTCTGCCAGGTGGTGCCGTGGGACGCGCCTGTGGAGGAGATCGTGGCCCTCGAGCCTCGCGGCCTGGTGCTCTCGGGTGGCCCGAGCAGCGTTTACGCGCCCGACGCCCCCAGCCTGCGCCCAGAGCTACTGGAGCTCGGCATCCCCATCCTGGGGATCTGCTATGGCATGCAGCTGCTGGCGCACTATCTAGGGGGCGAGGTGGAGGCCGCGGGCGAGCGTGAGTACGGCCCCGCCAGGGTAAAGATCACCGCGCGCGAGAGCCCGCTTTTCGAAGGGCTGCCCGGCGATCTGCAGGTATGGATGAGCCACGGCGACCGTATCCGTGCCTTGCCGAGCGGTTTTGTGACGCTGGCACAGTCCGAGGGCTCGCCTCACGCCGCCATGGCGGATGCGGACAGGGGACTCTACGGGTTGCAGTTCCACCCCGAGGTGGCTCACACCCCGCTGGGCATCGACATTTTGCGGAACTATGCCGTGCGCATCTGCGGTTGCCGCGCCGAATGGACGCCCAGCTCTTTTGTGGACGAGGCGGTAGCTGCCATCCGTGCGCAGGTGGGCGATGGGCGGGTCATCTGCGCCGTCTCGGGAGGTGTGGATAGCACCGTGGTCGCCACGCTGATTCGGCGGGCGGTGGGCGATCAGCTGACTTCTATCTTTGTGGATACGGGCCTGATGCGCAAGGACGAGCCCGAGGAGATCGCGCGCGACATGGGGGCGCTGCTGGGTGGCAGCTTGGTCCATGTTGACGCCAGGGAACGTTTCCTGCGGGCGCTGGCTGGCGTCACCGACCCTGAAGAAAAGCGCAAGATCATTGGCCGCGAGTTCATTGCGGTCTTTGAGGAGGAAGCGCAGCGGTATGGCGACGCCGCCTTTCTAGGGCAGGGCACGCTCTACCCAGACGTGATCGAGAGCGCCAGCTCGCCAGGGAGCGCCGCCAAGATCAAATCGCACCATAACGTCGGCGGCCTGCCCGAGCGGATGAAGCTCGAGTTGATCGAGCCTGTACGGCTCCTGTTCAAGGACGAGGTGCGCGCGGTGGGTGCGGCCTTGGGCCTGCCCGAGCGGATGGTGCAGCGGCAACCGTTCCCAGGACCTGGCCTGGCGGTGCGTTTGATCGGCGAGGTCACCCAGGAGCGCCTGGACGCCCTGCGTGAGGCGGACGCCATCGTGCGCCAAGAGGTCGCCGCGGCCGGGCTGGATCGGACCATCTGGCAGTATTTCGCGGTGTTGACATCGCTACGCAGCGTGGGCGTGATGGGTGACAGCCGGACCTATGGCTACACGGTGGCTATTCGCGCGGTGACCAGCGAAGATGGGATGACCGCCGACTGGGCGCGCATCCCGCACGACGTGCTCGCTCGCATGGCCAACCGCATCGTCAACCAGGTTCCTACCGTCAACCGGGTAGTCTATGATATCTCCAGCAAGCCGCCCGCGACGATCGAGTGGGAGTAGGCATCGGTGCTGGTGAGCAGCGTGGTGCGTTGAGGCAACCTACGGGAGCGGCCATGGCGCAAGATCAAGCTCCAGAGATCCTCCAGTTCAGCATCGAGCAAGGGCAGGTAGACCTGGCACCTGCTCGGTTCGCCATTGTGGATCCCGCCTTGCATCGCTCTTGGCGCGACCTGGGCTACCTGCTGCTGGCCATCGATGCTCTCGACGCCGATCTGCCGGACGCTATCTGCGACCAGGTCTTTCGGGCCATGACCGACACCTACTATCGCGAGGCGGTCTCTAGCGTGACACGAGCCGTGCACGCGGCCGTGGGAGCGGGTAACCAGGTGCTTTTTGAGCACAATGTGCGCGCCGATGCACAGCATACCGTGAGCGTTGGCCTGAACTGTGCCTCCGTGCGGGGGTTGGATGCCTACGTCGCTCAGTATGGCCCCGCCCTCACCGTCTACATTCATAATGGCCAGATAGCCTATAGCCCTAGCGACTCGCCTTGGCTGAGCAAGGAGGCAGCCGATAGCCCCGCTGTGAGCTCCAGCGCCATGTGCGGCGTCAGTCGGCGGATCGAGCCACAGATCTTTCACGTGCCGCTTCAGCCAGGGGACACCCTGATCCTGGGATCTACCTCGATGATCCGCAGCGCCAACCAGCGCAGTCTGGCGGCGGCTATCCGATCGGCCAAGGGCTTGGGCTGGGAGACAGCGGTTGGCGGCATCACTGGCGACGAGGCCGTCGGCGGGGCGCTCTATCATGTGCCCGAGACGGCTGCTGCCGCCGAACCCGTGGAGCAGCCTGCCAAGGTCGCCGAGCCGCCCAAGAGCGTCGCGCCCACGGCCCCACCGGTTCAGGCGACGCCATCGGTGCGGCCCGCCGCCGCCAAACCGACGGCCAAGCCAGCGCCCAGTGAGGAGCCGTTCCGTCCCGAGCCGGAGCCGTCGGCTCCTGTTCCTCCAATAAAGCGGCCCAAGGTGAGCCTACCCAAGCCCTCTGTCGATCTGGGTCGCATAGGCCGCCGGGTGGGCAAAAGTGCCTCGACGGCGTTGGGCAAGGCTTCCGACGCACTGCTGGAGACTCTACCTCGGGATCTGCCCGAGCGGCCCATCGTGGAGGATCGTCGCGGGCGGACGGCCGAGCGGTTGGCAACCCGCGTGCTCATCGGCCTTGCCATCGCCATTCCCTTGGTCATGCTGGCGTTGATCATCGCCTTTCGCGTCCAAGCGGGCCGCTTGGAGAGCCAGTATATCCGCGATGTCTACACGCGAGCGGCCAACGCGTGGGACAGCGCCCAGGCTTCCGAGGAACAATCGGTCACTCGGCGGCTCTTGCTAGAGTGCCTCGATGCCACCGAGGAGGGGCTGGCTTTTGAGCCCGAGCACACGGGATTGGCGGATCTTGCCAGCCGCGCCACGCGCCGCCTGGACGAGATCGACCGGGTCGAACGACTCTATCACGTGTGGCAACTGGCCGAGATCCCTGGTGCCATGGAGGCGCCGCTGGATTCGGCCCGCATCGTCCTGAACGAGAACCAGGTCTACGTTCTGGATCGCGGGGCCGATCGGGTTTGTCGCTACGAGTTGAACGAGGTGGGTGATGCGCTCCGCGACGGGGCCACGGACCCGGTCATGCTCAAGCCGGGCGATGAGCTGGGCGGCATCGTGCTGGGTGACGTGGTGGATATCGCCTGGATCGAGTCGGGTGGCGTGCGACGGCAGAGCGTTTTTGCCGCGCTGGAGCGTAGTGGCTCGCTGATCGCCTTTATGCCGCAGACGGGGATCACCTTGCAGCCCGTGGCCAACAGCGATGCCTGGTTGGGGCCGGTGGCGATGGGCGCCTACTTTGGCAACCTCTACATCCTGGATCCGCTGATGGGGCGCATTCTCAAGTACGTGCCCGTCGATGACGCCTATACCACGCCACCGACCGACTATTTCGAGAGCTATCAGGGCGTGGATCTCACCGGCGCGGTGGATATGGCCGTCGATGGGAACATGTATGTCCTGTACGCTGACGGCTCCATACAAAAGTACCTAGCCGGCGAGGCGCAACCATTCTCTATGCGCGGATTGCCTGATCCAATGGATAGCCCCCGGGCGATCTTTGTGAGCGGGCCGCAAGAGCCCGATGCGCCGGGCTTTGTTTATGTGGCCGATACCGGCAACCAACGGATCCTCCAGTTTGACAAGCAGGGGACCTTCCTGCGGCAGTTTCGCGCCAGCGCCGGCCAGCAGGTGTTGCGCGATCTACAGGGACTCTATGTCGACGAGGAAACGGGCAGGCTGTTCATCGTGAGTGGGCGCACGCTGCTCCTCACCGCCTTTACCCCCTACCCAACGAGTTGATGGTGACATGACGCTGATCCTGGGTGTTGAGAGCTCGTGTGACGAGACGGCGGCGTCGGTCGTCGAGAACGGGCGCAGTATACTCTCCAACGTGGTGGCATCGCAGACCGAGCTCCACCAAAAGTACGGCGGCGTCTTTCCCGAGATGGCCTCTAGGCAGCACATTCGCACCATCACGCCCGTGTTGCGTGAGGCCCTGGCCCAGGCAGAGGTCGGGTGGGACGATCTGGATGCCATCGCCGTGGTGCACGGACCAGGATTGGCCGGATCGTTGCTGGTGGGACTGAACGCCGCCAAGGCCGTTGCTTTCGCGCGCGGCATCGCGCTGGTGGGCATCAACCATCTCGAGGCCCATCTCTATGCCAACTGGCTGATCCCCCCAGACATGACGGCGGCCGACTATCGGCCTCCGCCGTTTCCTTTGCTCTGCCTGATCGTCTCGGGCGGCCATACCGACCTGGTTCTGATGCGGGAGCACCATCAGTACACGCGCCTGGGAAGCACTATCGACGACGCGGCGGGCGAGGCCTTTGACAAGGTGGCGCGTCTGCTGGGGCTGGGTTACCCCGGTGGGCCGGCCATCCAGCGCGCTGCCGAACAGGGCGACGCCGAGGCCTATGCTTTTCCCAGGGCGCTGCAGGCCGGTCCCTATGACTTTTCCTTCAGCGGGCTCAAAACGGCCGTCCTGCGGCAGGTGCAAGACCTCCGCAAAGCGGCCGGGCAGGATGTGGAGGAGCGCGGCGTCAAGCTGGCTGAGGCGTCAGTGGCCCCGGATTCTGATCTGCCCATCGCCGACCTCGCGGCCAGTTTCCAGGCGGCTGCGGTCGACGCTTTGGTCACCAAGACGGCGCAAGCCGCTGAGGATCATCATGCCGTTCAGGTGCTGGTGGCCGGGGGAGTGGCTGCCAACGCCCTGCTCCGGCGTGAGCTACAGCGCCAGTTGGGGGTGCCGGTGCGCTTTCCGCCGGTACGGTATTGCACCGATAACGCTGCTATGGTGGCTGCTGCCGGGTACTATCGCTATCTCGCGGGCCAAAGAGATGACGCCTACCTCGACGCCGAGCCCGCGCTGCACCTCGACCATGGATCCTGATCGGGCGGGCTTTGCCAAGCGCGTTCACGAGCTGGTGGCGCGCATTCCTCCGGGGCGGGTCACCACCTATGGCATGATCGCTCGGGCGCTTGGTGCGCCGCGCGCGGCGCGCACTGTGGGCTGGTCCATGCACAACTGCCCTGACTGGGTGCCGTGGCACCGCGTGGTGGCAGCCAACGGCCGGCCGGCGGGAGATCCTGCCGCGCCACGGGCTCAGTTGCAGTGGGCTTTGCTGCTCGATGAGGGCATCGAGCCCGAGGTGTCGGGCTCGGCGGGACGGCGCATTGATCTGCAACGTTACGGTTGGGATGGAGCCGAGGACGTGGGTAATGGCGGATGAGCTGAGGCGCCAAGAGCTGCGCAAACTACCCAGTGTGGACGCGCTGTTGTCTGACGCGCCGGATGATCTGGTCGGCCGCCATGGCCGCGACCTGGTGGTCGATGCCCTGCGCGAGGCGATCGAGCATGCCCGCGCCGGCATCATCAAGGAGGCTCTTGCCCCGAGAGCGGAGCTGCTGGCGCAGGCGGCCGCCTGGCTGGAGCGTCTCGGCTCGCCCACGCTGCAGCCGGTGATCAATGCTACCGGTGTCGTCCTGCACACCAACCTGGGCCGTGCCCCCCTCAGCGATGCAACCTTGGCCGCTATGGTGGCCGCGGGCAAGGGGTACAGCAACCTCGAGTTTGACCTGGTGGCGGGTGTGCGCGGCTCTCGCTATGTGCACGCCGAGGCGCTGCTCTGCCAACTGACGGGCGCCGAGGCCGCGCTCCTGGTGAACAACAACGCTGGCGCGGTGCTCCTGGCCCTGATGGCGCTCTGCCGCGAGCGTGAGGTGATCATCTCGCGCGGCCAACTGGTCGAGATCGGCGGCGGCTTTCGCATCCCGGACGTCATGGCCCAGAGCGGGGCGCGGTTGGTCGAGGTCGGCACCACCAACCGTACCTATCTGCGCGACTATGAAGAGGCCATCACGGCGGAGACGCTGGCGCTCTTGCGGGTGCACTCGAGCAACTTTCGGGTGCAGGGCTTTGCGCACCAGCCGACCCTGGGCGGCCTGTGTGAGCTAGCACATGCGCGCGGCCTGTTAGTTATCGACGACCTGGGCAGCGGCACGCTGATTGACACACGCACCTATGGGTTGCCCCATGAGCCCATGGTTCCCGAGAGCATCGCGGCGGGCGCTGACCTGGTCTGCTTCTCGGGGGACAAGCTGCTGGGCGGGCCTCAGGCTGGGATCCTGGTCGGGCGGAAGGAGCTGGTCGAACGGCTGCGGCGCTTTCCCCTGACGCGGGCGTTGCGGGTGGACAAGACCACCATCGCCGGGGTGCAGGCGAACCTGCTGCACTATTTGCGCGGCGAGGCCGCCAGCCAGATCCCGATTTGGCGGATGATCGCGGCCAGTCAGGAAGAGATCGCGCAACGGGCCAAACGTGTGGTGCACGAGCTGCATCGCCCGGGGTGTGATCTGATGGATGGCCGTTCCAAGGTGGGCGGCGGATCGCTGCCGGAGGAGACGCTACCCACGACGCTGTTGGCCCTGCCCGGCGAGCCGGTGTCGTTGGCGGCTCGGCTGCGCACAGGGTCGCCTCCCGTGGTGGCTCGCGTCCAGGACGAGCGTGTCGTGCTGGACCTGCGGACGGTGCTGCCCGAGCAAGAGCCGATGCTAGCCGCTCGGATCGGCGAGCTGCTCGACGGTTAGCCGGTAGCTGGGCCGCGTCGCCGTGTGGCGGTTGGTGGCGGCGACCACCACGATGAGCCGTCCATCCGATGGCGCTTCCTCAAGCGACCAAACTGCGCTGCCATCGCGGCCCACCGGTAGATAGTGGACGCGCGTGTGGTCTGTTTGTTCCACCACCATCAGCCGCCAACTCTGTGCGAGCTCGACGGGCGTGTGCAGGAAGCCATCCGCGCTCCAGTCCATTCGGATCGTTGCTTCTGCGTGGGGATCCATCGCCTCTTCCGCCGTCACCCGAATGGCGTGGCCGTCGGCGGTCTCGCCCGAGACCGCTACCTCGTCGAGAAAGAGCCCAGCCCCGTGCACCGCCTCGTCCGTCATATAGTCCCAACGGACCAATAACTCGGCGCTGGCGTAGGCGTCCAGCGAGACCGATTCGGCGAGCCAGCGCGGCTGGCAGGCCGCATCGCCGAGGGCGTCGCAGCCCGAGCGGCCGGTGTAGGCGGGACCAAACGCATAGCCCAGCGGATCGTATGTCGATGATGCGTCGGTATGGAGCAGGTGCCAGGTCTGGCCGGCATCCTGGGAGACCCGCAGATAGGCATAGTCCCACCCTGGCTCGAGATCGTGCCAGAGCTGGTAATGTAACGTGGCGGTGACCAACTCTCGTAGATCGACATCAAGTTGCAGCCAGGTATGCACGCCGTCTCCGCGTCGCGACCACCACACGGGCTCACCGCTGGGGGACTGCTCTGGGCCGATCGGAATGGCTGCGTCGCCCTCGAAGCGGATCTGGACACCCTTGCCCTGGGTGAGGGCGAGCTCCCAATAGTCGCCGCCATAGTTGGCGACGGTGTCGGTAACTGCGGCCGGCGGCGAGGCGAGAGGCGCGGGCTCCACCGTTGCGCCCAGGCGAGTGTGATACCCATAGCGCCCCCCTGCAAAAGTGGGGTCATCCAGCAGATTGGCGATGAGCCAATCCGCCAAGATGCCGTCCATGCCCTCCTCGGCGGCCAGCAGTCGGTCGATGCTGGAGGCCGCGTGGTCATCATCCTGGACGATCTCGGCGACGGTCTGCAAGCCATAGCGATCGGCCAGGTAGCGCAGGAACAGGTACGACGCATCATAGTCACGCGCGCCAACGGCAGGATCGTCGTGCCAGATCAGCAGCGGATGGTCGGGTTGGGCCAGCAGCTGGCTCCCGCGCTGGACCGTCGCCAGGCCGGTAACGTCCTCCGCTAGGGTGGAGACGCCCTCGTTGAACCAGGCATCCTCGCTGGGATCCTGGGCAAGGTGGGCCAGGTGCTGCAGCTCATGGGCCAGCACGCCCAGATAGGTATCGGTGCCTGGCTGGACGTGATGCAGGTTCACCGCGATCATGGCACGCTGGTTGCTGTGGGCGTACACGCTAGTCGGCAAGAGATTGGCGCGGCTGACATAGGCGCTGGCACCAGAGAAACCGGCGTGCACCACGGCGACGCGGCCATCAAGGGGCAGGGCCGACCCGCCCAGCACCTGGCGCATGGTGGGATAGATCACCGTGTCCCAGGTCTCGATCGTCGCGTCTACCGCTTCAGGAGCTATCTCCCAGCCGTCCTCTATCCATACGCCGATATGCTGGCCGAGGGCTACACACTCGGCCAGAACCTCACGCATGGTTCTCGTGTCCATATCGGCGATCCAGAAGCTGGTTCTGTCGCCCGGCTGCACCGCTGCTGCCCACAGGTCGAGCTCTGGCGGCATGGCCGAGACGATGCCGAGATCGGCAGCGTAGGCCACATCGTCGCGCGAGGGTAGAGGGCGCAGCTCGACGTCAGCCGTGGGTACCGAGGGCAAGGCCGTCATCGGCCCATCGGATGGGCCTTTTGCTGCTGGGGGTGCAGGAGACGGGGGCCGCGCAGGCGCGACACAACCCAGCAGCCACAGAGCGGCAGCCAGCGCGCGCGCCAGTTGGCCGAGACGTCGCATCAGGTCTTGGTGATCTCGAGCTGAGCGCCACAGTTGGGGCACTTGCGCAGATCGGATCGAACCGGCAGCTTGGTGCCGCAGTAGGGGCAAGTCTTTTCCTTGAGCGAGCTCATCAGTCCCGTAAAGACATACACGATGCGGTCGCCGCGCTGTTCACGTCGGGTGGAGCCGTCGTTCACCAGCTTTTCCAGAACCTTGCCCGCTTCGTCGGCCGAGATGCCATACTCGGCACGGAGTTGGGCGATGGTCAGCTCTCCCCCCAGTCGACGGGCCAGCTCGACGGCGCCCGTCTCCAGCGCTTCGGGGTGGATGGCGGCCAGGCGGCGTAGCCGTTTGAGGCCGGCCACCAGCAGGATAGCGCCGACGGCCAGCAGCGCCAACGCCACCAGGATTCGGCTCGGCTCGGCGGCCGACGCGATCAGAAAGAGCAGCCCGAGAACGATAAAGGGGATCGACGCGATCACGGCGACAATGGCGGGGGCCTTTTTCATCTCTTGCTCTCCTATCTAGTTCCAGGCCTTGGTGGCTTTGCTCAACGCTGCGCCCATGGTCTCGAACAGCTCTTGGATATTCGCGTCGGTCAGCCGATCGCTGATATAGGTCTTGATGATGCGGCTGAACGCCAGCGGGTCGGTGCCCATTTGCTTTTCGTCCTTGACCTTGTCGGCCAGGGCGCGCCAGGTCTCGTTGAGCGCGATGGTGGACCGGGGCAGGATGACCGGCACGTCCTTGAGGTTGTAGCGGCGTTGCTCCTGGACCACGGTGGCCACGCTCTGGCCAAAGCGGCGAAGGCCCTCCCCCACGCCCTTGGTGAGGCCCAGCGCCTCGGCCACCGACGCCAGGCCGGTCTCATAGTCGGCCCGTACCCGGTTGCGCTGGATCAGCTCGCGCAGGGCATCGCCCAGCTCGCCGTCCACGGCGGGATCCTGGTCCAGTTCCTCCAGCACGCGGGTGATGGCGTTCTGTTGGGCCAGGTCCGCCAGGTTGTTGCGGATGTGGTCCAGGCGCCCCTGCTTTTCCGCGGCCTCAACGCTCTGCTCTTGCCACTGACGGCGCAGTTCGGCCTGGGCTTGGCTGATCTCTTCCACCTTGGTCAACCACTGCTGCCGGACCGCATTCAGCGCCTTGATGGCGGTTTCCTGCTTGGCCTTGGCATCCCGTTGGGCTTTTCTGAGCTGGGCCAGCTTGGCCGCATGGGTGAGCCAGCCCAACCCCTCGGAGAGACGCTCGGCCTCCTCCCAGGCTTGGGTGTACTCGTTCTGCAGGCGAACCACGCGCTTTTTGAGGGTCTCCTCGCGCTTGTTGAGCTTTGGGTTGTGGGCGCGCATCTCTTCCACCAGCGCCTGCCCGGCGGCGGTGAGCTGGTCCATCGCGCTGCGAATAGAGGCGACCTCGGACTCGAGTTGCGCCATCTCGTCCTTTAGCTTCAAGAGTTCCTCCTGTTCGGCCAGGTCAATCTGCTGGCGAAAGGCTTCGGGCATCTCCTGGCGGCGGGCCAGCACCTCTGGGAAGCATCGGCTAAAGGTGGCCTGCCAGGCGGCCATCTCGCGCCGAAAGATGTCGTTGAACTCGGCCTGGACCTCTTCGATCTCCTGGTAGCAGCGCGTCAGCTCCTGCTCCTTGGCCTGCAGGTAGCTGTTGAACTGGGATAGCCTCATTCGATGCGTTGTGTTCCTACCGGCCATCGCCGTGCCTCCGTTGTCTTGTTCCTGGCAGGCCAACGCCCTGCGTTCCTGCCCAGAGCCAGCGTTTGGCGCGCCAGATCGGTTCGGCCAGGGGCCCGCCGCCGGGCGCATAGCCATCCAGGTCGTCAAAGTTGCCGCGTTCCTCCCAGTAGAGGGGACAGGCGCCGCAGCAGATGTCGCGGATCTCGCAACGTTGGCAGGCGGGCGGGATGAACTCTTTGTTGCGCCAGTAGCGCGCCGTACGCGTGTACCAGACCTTTTCAAAGGGCTCGTGCAGCAGATCGCCGATCCCATGGTCAAAGCTGGAACAGGGGATCAGCTCGCCGGCGGGGTTGACCGACAGCAGTCCGTCGACGCAGGCGCACGACTTGCCCCCCAAACCGAGCTGGACCGGGTTGACCATGCAGTAGGGCACGGGCGAGTACCAGACGAAACGGATGCCCTTGGCCTCAGCATAGTCCTGCACTGTCTGGATGATGGGGCCGATCTCGCGATAGCTGATGTCTTCCTCTCGGTGGGCTAGGGCCGTGCCGGTGCGGATTACCATGTTCATGGAAAAGTACTCGGACCCCAGGTCGTCAGCAAGCAGATCCACCAGGGGAAGCAGGTGATCGCGGTTGCTGCCACAGATGGTGGTATTCGTGTGGGTGTGAATGCCGGCGGCGCGCAGATTGCGCACTCCCTGGATCGAACGCTCAAAGGAGCCCGGATGCTGGGTGATGGCGTCATGGATCTCGGCGGAACCGCCCTCGATGCTCACCTGGGCCGAGTCGAGGCCGGCCTCGGCCAGGCTGGCGACGAACGCGGCATCGGCGCAGCGAACTCCGTTGGTGATTAGATTGACGCGCATGCCCTTGCTCTTGCCATAGGCGACCAGTTCGGCTAGGTCGCGCCGCAAGGTTGGCTCCCCGCCGGTAAAGGACACCGTGGGGCAGTGAGCCTCGTCATAGATTCGATCGAGGATGATCTTGACCTCTTCGGTGGTCATTTCCGGCACGTCATCGCCGCGCTTGGGCGCATCGGCATAACAGAATGTGCAGCGGTTCTGGCAGCGATAGGTGACCGCCACCTCGGAGAGCACCGGCAGCTCGCGATGGTGCGTGCCAAAGGGTTGCACCTTGACGCTCGGCGCGTGCATGATGTCATCGTTGAGCAGCGCCGAGACACTGCGCAACAGATCCACCAGATCCTCGCGAATCCGCGCCTCGGGTGCGCCATAGCGTTCGGCCGTCATGGCCACGACCTTGTCCACCTGGGGGCCGGTTGTCGGGTCGTAGAGATGGCTTAGGATGTAGCAGGCCGTCTCATTAAGATGGTGGAGACGGTTCGGCCGCATGATAAAGAGACCATCCTCCGGCCGGATGTAGATATAGTCGCGCGTCGACGAGACGAGCTCGTCGGCAAACGCTTGTAGATCCAGGCCCGTGGCGCCGTCTGACATGGTTATACCCCTAGAAACGACTTACGCAGGCCGAGTGGCAAGCGCTATGGCAGGCCGAGTGACACACGCAAGCCGAGTGGCAAGCGCTATGGCAGGCATCGTGCACACAGGCCGAGTGGCAGGCGTCGTGGACGCAGGCCGAGTGGCAGGCGCTGTGACAGGCCGAATGGCAGGCGTCATAGCCCGCCTCGGTACCGGCGCCGCCGAACAAGCGCGACACCCCTTCCTCGATGCGAGCCACGGTGCCGCCAACGGCGTCTTCGATGCTCCGCGTCAAGCTGCCGGCCATGGCCTCGATGGGCGCCACAACCTCGCCAGCCGCCGTGGCTAACGGCCCCGGCCCCGCGCTGCCCGCTGGGCCGGCGGCCTGGGTGGCGGGCCGTCGCCAGGCATGGTCGCTAAGGATCAGCCACGGCATATAGTTGGGCATGGGGGCTCCCGCTGGCATGTGGGGCGCTTCACGCTCGTACTGCTCCCAGGCGGATTCGATCTTTTCCTGGTAGGTCTCTCGCGTCGCCGCCGGATCAGCGTTCCAGATCTTGGGCTGCAGCACATCGGACACAGCCCGCAGGATCACTGGGATCTGGTTTCGGTCGATGGTGCCGTCCTCCTGGATGGCATCCAGCAATGCCTTCTCGTACGTCGCCAAGCTGGGATCGTCGGGCTTGAGGATCTCGGCCTGCAGGGGCGAGCGGTTCACCAGGTTGATGATGCCCCGCTCTTCCAGGGCCATCACGATCAAAGCGACGGTCTTGGCCGAGTTACCCATGTAAAAGGCCGTCTCGATAGCGTTGAGATCGGGCACGACGCCCGGCGTCTGGAACGTCTCCACCTCGATCTCGGGTGGTTGGTAGACTGGCTTGGGCTTGCGCCTGCGCAGCGCCCACACCAGCAGGGCTCCGACGATGAGCGTAACCACCACGCCCAGGCAACAGGTAAGCTGAAGCGCCTCACCCGATAGGCCCCCAAACCCAGCCGGCGTTGGCGTGGGCGCCAAGGTGTTCAGAGGTATGGGGGTCTCTTTGGTGACGGTGATGGTGCCGCCGGGCAGGAAAAAGGTAGGCACGAACTCGGTCTGCGGCGCCAGGTTATCCTTGCGCACAAAGATGGAAAGATAGCTCTTGCCGCTCTCTTCGTCGGGCGTGGCGAAATAGACCCACCGATCAAAGCTAGAGAGGTCGCTGGTGAGCAGGCCGGTGGCGTCCACGATGCCATCGGTCACCTGTTCGGCCTCGACGATGCCCTCGGGCAGCTCAATGGGAAGGATGTAGCGCAGCTCCTGCCGCTGGATCGGCAGCGCCCACTCAAATGGCGCCCAGCCGATCACCCGGTAGGGCTGTCCATCGATTTCGGTGGCGTCAAACACCGAGCGGTTCACGGTATAGTTGATCTGGACCGTGTACTGCTCGCTCCGTCGTGTGGTGATGCCCAGGTTCACGCGGTAATAGGGGGCGCTGCCGGAAAGGGATACGTCGAACGGGCCATCGGGCCCGGAGCCGGTCGCGCCGGTGATGGTGTGGTCGTCGTGGAAAGGGCCTAACTCGCTGATCTGGTCGCGCCCGTTCTCGAGCTCGGTAAAGGTCAGGCTATAGCGGATGTTCAGGCGTCCATCCTGCAGAACGACCACATAGACGTCCACGAGGTCGAGCGAGACGGGATACTGCTGGGCGCTCACCGAGGCGCGAGGCCCCCCTGCCACCAGCATGAGCGTAGCGATCAGGATCAGCAATAGCAAACGCTTCATCTCGCCCTCCCACATGCAGACCAAAGCACCGCCCCGGCAAAGCGCGGCAACGCCAGCATGCGTCGCCAGCGCCAGGGCTCTTGGATCAGCCGGTGCAACCATTCCAGGCCGGCCCGGCGCATCCAGAGAGGCGCGCGCCGGGTCACGCCAGCGACGAAATCAAAGGCTCCCCCAACGCCCATGCAGACCGGAACCTGCAAGCGCGCGGCATTGCGCCGAATCCACAGATCTTGCTTGGGCGCGCCATAGGCCACAAACAAGAGATCTGGCCTGGCCGCCTGGATGCGCTCGACGATCTCTGCCTCATCGGGCTCGGCCGGCGATCCGGCAAAGGTGCCAGCAAAGACCGCCTTGGGGTAACGCTGCGTCAGCCGCTTTGCGGCACGCTCGGCCACGCCTGGCGCGGCGCCCAGCAAAAAGATCCGGTAGCCATGGGCCGCGCTCAGCTCGGCCGCCAAGGGGAGCAGATCCGATCCTGCGACGCGCTCCCGCAAGCGATGGCCCAGCAACCGAGAGGCCCACAGGAGGCCCGCGCCGTCGGGCACGGCCAGGTCGGCCTCTTCTAGCGTTACGCGGAAATCGGCGTCTTGTTGCGCTTTCATGACAAATTCGGGGTTGACAGTGACGACCTGGTGAGTCCCCCCATCGGCGATCCAGGCCTGGAACAGGTTCAGGGTCTCGGTCATGGTCACGTCGTCCACCCGCACCCCGAGGATGCGGACCGAGCTCAGCGCGTCACCGGCGTCCACCGACGTCCTCCAGCACGGATAATACGGTAGCCGCACAGCGCTCCCAGGAAAAGTTCGCCAGTTGCAGCCGCCCTTTTTCCACCAAGGTGCGACGCAGATCCGCGTCGGCCAGCACACGGCCCATGGCTTGGCGCCATCCCTCGCGGTCGTGCGGGTCGACGTACATGACGGCGTCGCCGCCGACCTCGGGCAAGGACGATGCGCTGGAGCTGATCACCGGCAGATCACAGGCCATCGCCTCCAGCAGGGGCAGACCGAAGCCCTCGTAGAGGCTCGGCATCACCATGGCAACGGCGCCCGTCAGCAGCGCCGATAGCTCGGCAGCCTCTAGGTAGCCGGTGCAGACGACGCGGTCCGTCAGCCCACGCTCCTCGATACGAGCCAGCAGCGGCTCCCACATCCAGCCTCGCTTGCCGGCCAGTACTAGGCGCAGGCCGGCGGGTGCCTCGCGGCTATGGCAGAGATCACCAAAGGCATCGACGAGCAGCTCCAGATTCTTGCGCGGGTGCAGGGTCCCCACGGCGATGAGATAGGGGCCAGCCAACCCATGACGTTCTCGCGCAGCCCGTACCCGCGCCTCGTCGGCTGGTCCGATGCCACCAGAGCCGGCTGGATAGGCCACCGTCATCTTGGCTGGATCCACGGACAAGAGGTGCTGCAAGTCGCGAGCCGTGGCCGCCGAGTCGACGATCAGATGGGCTGCCTTGCGCGCATTGTGCCGGGTCGACCATGCCAGATACCAGCGGGAGACCGTCGTGTGTGCCTCCGGATAGTGGGAAAAGCCCAGATCATGGACCGTAGCCACGCTGGGCACACGTGTCAAGATCGGGAGCACGTGCGCCGGCACATACAGGAGATCGGGTGGATGCCGCACCAGCTCGGCCGCCAGGCCCAAATGGGTCCAGAGGCGGCGGGGTCCCAGCACGCGCCACTCTACCGACTCGTTTCGGGGCAGCGTGTCGGCATCGGGCATGTCACGCAGATAGAGCCTCAGCGTGTGCTGCGGGGTGGCGATCTGTGCCAGGGCGTGGATCAGATGGAGCGAATAGTGCTCGGTGCCGGTGGGCTGACGCGAGACAGCACGACTGGCATCGATCCCGATCAGCATGTCAGCGATCTCGCCGGACAAAGGCCTGGGCTAGCGAGGCGACGCCGAGCAGGATCAATAGCAACGGCCACCACTGGCCGATCTGGCGCCAGAGGTCCCAGGCGATGATGCCGTTCTTGGCAAGGTACGCTCCGGTGCCAATGGCGGCCGCCGCGAGGCCGAGGACCAGGAGCGAGATCTGTCGGGGAGCTGCTGCCCACGCTGCCAGCCAGCCGAGGCCCGCTGCGGCGATGAAAAGGGGCCAGAGTACCTCGAGCGCTGGCCACCGGGCTGGGTCAGGGAGCGTCACAGAGAGGAACAGGCAGCCGCATAGGATGGCCGTCACGCCGAACCAGACGCCGCCGGGCTCTCGAGGATGGGCCCGCAGCGCGCTGACCAGAGAGGCGACGCCGCCTCCGATCAGCGCCACAGGCCAGAGCCGCTCCATGTTGGCCCAAGGCACCCCCAAGGCCGCCAACAGGGCCCAGATGCCGATGCCGATGAGCAGCAAGCCCCCCCAGATGTGTGACCCACGGCGAGGCTCTTTGCCTTCCAACGGTTGCTCTGTTTCGCTCATCAGATCACCGTCCCCATGACGTGCATAGCGCCAGCGGCCACCAGCGCTCGTCGCACCGCTTCGCGGTCCTCGGCGGCCACCAGCGCGACCATACACCCCCCGCGACCCGAACCCGAAAGCTTGGCGCCCAATGCACCGGCACTGGTGGCAGCCTCGACGAGCGCATCGAGGGCCGGATGGGAGACGTCCATCTCCTGCAGATAGCCGTGGTTCGCGCGCATGGCCTCCCCCAGGTCGTCAGGCGTCCCCTGCTCCAGCGCGGCCCGCCCAACCCGCACGCAGTCGCCGATCCGGTCAAAAAGCGCCTGGTAGCGGGCTGGGTCGTCTTCGTACGCTTGGCGAACATCCGCCACCACCTCACGCGTGCTGGATGCGAGGCCGGTGTCAGCCACCAGCAGGACCAGCGGCACACGGTTGGTGAGAACCTCTGGCTCGGAGCCCCGCTCAAAGTAGATGGGCGCCTCATAGGACACCACGGCGTTGTCGATGCCGCTGGGGCTGCCGTGGTAGATGCGTTCGCTCTCATAGACCAGCGCCGAGAGGCGGGCGGGCGCTACCTCCAGCCCATAGTGGGCCGCGACGGCCCTGATGATGGCGGCGGCCACCGCTGCGCCACTGCCCATGCCGCGAGCTACCGGAATGCGCGACATGACCCGAATCGAGAGATGCGCGTCCTCCGGTGGCCGCCCCACGAGCTCAAGGGCATTGTGATATGCCACCAGGAGGCCGTCATCCCTCTCGTTATCAGAGACTCGGTCGGTGACGATGACGCGGCCCAAGTCCAGGGCGTGGATGACGCTGGGCTCGTGTGGCGGGAGCTTGACGACCTCGGCGCGGGCGCGCACGCTGCTCACCGGCACCGCCATGGCGGGCGTGCCGTAGACTACCGCGTGCTCGCCCAGCAGGATCACCTTGCCGGGCGCTGTGCCGATGGTCATCAGTGGCTCCTCCGCACACCCAAGAAGGGCGGACGGACTATAGATGGGGGGCGCGGTGATGTCAAGGCTGGAGAAAAAAGGCACAGCCCCCTTGAGCGCGATCATCCCAAGGGGGCTGCGCCAACGAACGGTCGCGAGCTAGGCGACGCTCTGCATCACCGGACGGAACTTGTAGTTGTAGCTGATCAGGCCGGCGTCGCCCTCTTCATGCAGCTTGCGCGTCACCATCTCGACGGGCATGCCGATATAGACGTCCTCTTGGTCCACGTCCGCTAGCTGGGCCGTCACCATGGGGCCTTCCTCGAGCTTGACCCAGGCGACCACATAGGGCGCGGCCGCTTCATAGCCCTCGGGCGCATGGTACATGGTGGAAAAAGAGTAGACGCTGCCTTTGCCGGAAAAGGCAAAGGGCTCCTTGGCCGGCCCGTGGCAATGGGGGCACACGTCGCGTGGGGGAAAGAGCTTGGCTCCACAGCTCGGGCACACCTCGCCCATCAAAGCCAGTCGCTGTCTGTTTGTGCGCCAATAGGATGCCTGATGCATGATGTTCCTCCCCGTTATTCCACCCGCTCAAAGATGTGCGTGACGATGTTTGCGCCGCTTCCGCCAATGTTCTGGGTCATGCCCAGCCGGCAGTTGGGTAGCTGGTTGCGACCAGCCTCATCGCGCAACTGCTGAACGGCCTCCACGATCTGGTACATGCCGGTGGCGCCCACCGGATGCCCACGCGCTTTCAACCCGCCCAGCGTGGCGATGGGCACGCGACCATCCAGCGCGATCTCGCCATCCAGGGCCAACCGTACCCCCCCGCCGCGAGGGGCAAAGCCAGAGGCCTCCAGCGAGAGCGCCGACATGATGGTAAAGGCATCGTGCAGCTCGAAAAAGTCCAGCTCCGGCGGCGTGATGCCCGCCTGCGAGTAGGCGCGCTGCGAAGAGAGCACGCCGGCCTCCAGCACCAAGGGATCGCGCCGGTCGTGGAGGGCCACTGCGTCAGTGCCCGAGGCCGATGCCTTGACGCGAACGCAGCGCAGGCCGTGGGCGCGAGCCATTGCGGTCGGCATCAGCACGGCAGCGGCGGCTCCATCGGCGATGCCGGCCGAATCCAGCAGGCCTACCGGATCGGCGATCGGCTTGGCGCGCTCAAAGGCCTCCAAGCTGATCTCACGACGGAACATGGCGTTGGGGTTGTTCACGGCGTTGCGATGGGCCGTCAGGGCGAACCCGGCAAAGTCGCGGCGTTGGTAGCCGTGCTCGTACATATAGCGCTGCATAAGGAGGGCGTTCAGGCCTACGAACGAGAGCCCATGCTCGCCCTCGTAGACGGCGTCCGCGGCGCCGGCGAGGGCCGCGGTGGTCTCATCGCCCATGGTATCGGTCATCTTCTCTACGCCGCAGACGGCCACCACGTCCATCATCCCGCCCGCGATCGCTAGAAAGGCGTTGCGAAAGGCGGCCGCACCCGAGGCGCACGCCGCCTCGATCTTGAAGGCCTCGACGCCACGCAGGCCGGCGTAATCAGCCACCAGCGCGCCCAGGTTCTCTTGGCTGGAGAGCTGTCCCGACATCATGTTGCCGACCCAGATGGCCTCTGGACGCTCGATGCCAGCATCGCCCAGGGCCCCCAGCAGGGCCTCCGCGGCCAGAATGCGCAGAGCCTTGTCCCAATGCTCGCGCACCGGGGTCTGTCCTATGCCAACGACGGATACGTCTCTCACGGTCTTTTATGCTCTTCCCTAGTGTAAACGGAGCTTGTTGCGAAAGCGGGCATATTGGGCATAGTCGATCTCTTTGGCGCGCCCTACGTAGGCCAGGGTGGCAGGAGCCAGCCCCTGCCGATCTTGGAGCCGGTCCGTGGTCCGCCACAGAAAGGCGTCGCTGCCGGCGCCCGAGCCAAAAGACAGGTGTAAGATGGTCTGCCCCGGCTCACACTGATCTAGCACGGCCGCGAGGCCGACCAAGGAGGATCCTGCATAGGCGTTGCCGATCCGGTCCACCAACATGCCGGGCGCGATCTGTTCCCGGGAAAAGCCCAGCTCTTTGGCTGCCCGTTCTGGAAAACGGGGGTTGGGCTGGTGAAAGACGGCATAATCGATCTGGGCAGCGTCGATGCTCAGAGCCTCCATCAAGCCACGGGCGGCGTTGAGGGTGTGCCGAAAGTAGGCCGGCTCGCCCGTGAATCGCCCGGCGTGCTGGGGATAGTGCTCCAGTGGACGTCGCCAAAAGTCAGGCGTGTCGGTGACAAACGAATAGGATCCTTCCAACACCGCCAGGGCATCTTCGGCAGGGCCGATGACATAGGCGGCGGCGGCCGCGCCGGCGGTGAACTCTAGCGCGTCGCCCGGGCGGCCTTGGGCCGTATCAGCGCCGATGGCCAGGGCATAGTCGCCCATGGCGCTGCCGACGAGAGCCACGGCCGCTTGGATCGCCTCGGTGCCCGCCTTGCAGGCGAACTCGAGATCGGCCGCCAGGATCTCGGGCGTGGCGCCCAACGCTTCGGCCACCATGGTGGACGAAGGCTTGACGGCGTAGGGGTGTGACTCGCTACCGACCCAGACGGCACGCAGATCCTCGCCTCGGATGCAGGCTCGTGCCATGGCGTTGCGGGCGGCCTCGATGCCCATGGTCACGCTATCCTCGTCGGGGCCGGCCACGGCCTTGGCCGTCACTGGCCCCTCGCCGCCCCAGATGCGGCTGACTTCGTCTGAGGGCAGGCGATAGCGGGGGACGTAGGCGCCATAGCCGACGATCCCTACATCGCGCATCGGGCGCATCACCCGGGCCCTTGCCGTCATGGCGGTGGTATCAGCCATGCTGCAGCTCCTCTAGGATCGCTTGGGCCCTATCGGAGCGCACGGTCCCCTCCTGCACCATACGTTGGGCGACTTGATCGATCAGCTCGGGGCTGGCGCCCGCCGCCATGGCCACCTGTCGGGCATGCAGCCGCATATGGCCGCGCTGGATGCCTTCCATGGCCAGGGCCCGCAAGGCTGCCAAGTTCTGCGCTAGGCCTACGGCAACCAATACCTGGGCCAGCTCCTGCGAAGTCTCCACACCGAGGATGGCCAGCGATAGCTGGGCGGTGGGATGGGCGCGGGTGGCGCCGCCAAAGGTGCCTGCTGCCATGGGAAGCTCGATGTGGCCGATGAGATCGCCGCGGTCGTCACGCTCCCACCGGGAGAGGGGGCGGTAGCGGCCGTCGCGAGCCGCATAGGCGTGGGCCCCCGCCTCGATGGCGCGCCAATCGTTGCCGGTGGCCAGGGCCACGGCGTCGATGCCGTTCATGATGCCCTTGTTGTGGGTGGTGGCGCGATAGGGGTCGGCTTCGGCAAAGGCGTGGGCCTCCAGAATGCGTTGCACCCCCTCGGTGGGGTTGAGGCCCTCCATGGCCAGGGCTTTGGCTGGCACACGGCACCGCGCTCTCGCCAGCCGCTGATCTGCGAGGTTGCTAAGGATGCGCAGGCCCACACGCCCCCCGCTCAGGCGCTCTAGCTCGGGTGCGATGGCTTCGCACGCCGTGTTGACGACGTTGGCGCCCATGGCGTCGCGCACGTCGTGAATCAGGTGCACCACCAGCATGGGCCCCACCAAAGTCTCGCGAAAGATGCGCACCTGGATGTCTCGCGCGCCGCCGCCCAGGCGCACCAGCACGGGATCCTGCGCGTCGGCCAGCTCTAGCAGGCTGGCCTTGGCGCTCAGGATGCGCTCTTGCGCGGCGTCGAGGGAAGGGATATCCAGGATCTGGATCTGGCCGATCATCCGCGGCGGGTCGGCCTCGGCCGCAAAGCCGCCGCCCTCGCGCGCCAGCTTGGCGGCGAACGAGAACCCGGCCACCACCGAAGGCTCTTCGATGGCCATGGGCACCAGGACGTCGCGCCCGTTGACCTGCAAGTTGGTGGCGATGCCCAGCGGCAGGCCATGAACCGCGATGACGTTCTCGATCATGCGGTCAGCTTGCTCGAGGGTGAGCCCCTCCGCCGTCAAACGATCGGCTGACAGGCCGGCGGCCTTGGCGACGCGCTCGAAGCGCTCGCCTGGCGCCAGCCGGTAGAGACCTGGGATACGCGATGATCGAGATGGATCCGTTGGCAACGATGATGCTCCTCGCAGGGGTTGTGCTCGGCGTTCAGGCAACCCTGGCGAGGTCATTCTATCATCGCGAGACTCTCAAAAACTGTCAGGGGCTATTCAGGAGCTTTCAGATGCCTATGCCGAGGAAGCGAAACGGGCTGCGTCATGCCGACGCAGCCCGTGGGGTGCCGAGAGGGGGGTCTAGAAGGCGTCGCCGCCGAGTGGCTCCATGGGGGCGGGTTCAGCGGTCTCGCCGGGGCCGATCAGATCGCCAAAGAGCTTGGCCGTCACCAGGTAGGCCCAGAAGGTGGTGAACAGCACGCCGATGACGCAGGCGATGCCGCCCACCACGCCGGCGATGATTCCGGCCAGGAGATTGACCAGCCAGGCGATGAGGTACGCGCCGAGGTCCTTGGTGATCAGGGCCCAGATCTCGCCAAACTTGAAGAACGCCTCAAAGCTGCCGTCTTTGACATACTGCATGGTCGCGGCGGGGATCCATACGGCCATGGCTAGGCCGTAGATGACCCCGAGGCAGCCCAGCCCGGCGACGCACAGGCCGGCGACGGCCTCCCCACCGCCGGAGCCAGCGTTGCCCGCGATAAGCGTGACGATTGCCCCAATGCCTACCAGGAGCCACATGGGGATGCTGTAGATCATGGTAGCCAGGAACATGAGCAGTCCCTTGACGAAATCGCCGCCCCAGTCATCCCACTCGGGCAACGGTAGATCCTGCCCCTCCGAGACCTTTTTCATCTGCCGGAGGCCATAGCCCATGCCGATAAAGTTGACGATGGGCAGCAAGTTGAGGACGGCGCCGATCAGCATCTTTTTGAGCCAATCCTCGTCTTCAAACGGGTAGGTGAACGCTCTGCCGATGTCCATGTGACTCTCCCTTTCTCCTACGTTGCGCTCTCTGCGTTGGCAGCGCCCATGATACCTTGGCGAACCCACTCGATCAGATTATAGCGGTTGATCAAACCCTGTTCAAGGCTTTGCGCGACTAGATCCCTGCCAGTCTACGCAGCCCGGCCATGACCAGCATCTCTGCGATAGCGAGCAGCACCCCCCAGCCCCGGCGGCCATTGCGGGCCAGCGCATCATAGCCAGCCGAACCAGCACGGCGTTGAGAAGAGCGAGCGCGCCAAGCACAGCTACCGCTAGCATCAGGGCAGCCAATGGATAGGGGACCCACTCACTGTGTAGAACGCCGCCAATCGTCACCCCCATTGGGACGCACAGGTGCACCAAGCTGCTCCAGTCTTTCATAACTGGCGTCGGTTGGATGTCGCCCAATGTGACAGACGCAATCATCGGCGCCACCACGGCGCTGATCGCAACCCCCATCCCTGCCCCGGTGATCAGGCGGAGCAGATTCGTGGGTTGGTAGAGCGCCCGTCCCAGCGCATCGGCAACGAATGAGTTGACCCCGTCGATAGCCCATGCCGCCGCCAAAGCCCCTAGCGCCCAAGCGGCAGGGCCAGCGGGCATCCCGGTGCGGCGGTGGCGTCCGATCAAGCGCAGTGTCAGCAGCCCCGCCCATATCCCCAAAAAGGTGCCGCTGCAGCGTGCGCAGAGCGGCAGCGGTTGCCCGCCCGCCCAGTAGCTGTGTGCTGGGAGCTGATGGCACACCCCGCTCAGCAGGAACCTGATGGCGCTGAGCACCCATTCCTCCAATCGCTATACGTCGCATCGTCGCGCTAGTTGCGCCTAGAGCAGCATACTCTGGGTGAGATTGGGGCACAAGCCGCAAGCATGCCTTGTCAGCGCGTCTCGAGGGTCTTACAATGGGATGCGTGTCGTGGCACCGATCGGGAAGGACAGTATGAGCATCACCGAGGTCAAGTCGTTCACGGACGCCGTCGTCCGCAATGTGGAGCGCGTGATCGTAGGCAAGCGCTCTGTCATCGAGATGGCGATGGTGGCGCTGCTGTGCGAGGGCCACATCCTGCTAGAGGACGTGCCGGGCGTGGGCAAGACCATGCTGGCCCGGTCGATCGCCGTGTCGCTGGGGTGTAGCTTCAAGCGGCTCCAGTGCACGCCTGACCTATTGCCCACCGATGTAACCGGCGTATCGATCTTTAACCAGCAGACCTCCGATTTCGAGTTTCGGCCCGGGCCTGCCTTTGTGAATGTGCTGCTGGCGGATGAGATCAACCGCGCCACTCCCCGCACCCAGTCGGCCTTGCTGGAGGCCATGGGCGAATATCAGGTGACGGTCGATGGCGAGACGCGACGGCTGCCACGGCCGTTTCTGGTGTTGGCCACCCAGAACCCAATCGAGTACGAGGGCACCTTTCCCTTGCCCGAGGCTCAGCTCGATCGGTTCTTGCTGCGGCTGGACGTGGGCTACCCCACTTTTGAGGAGGAGGAACGCATTCTGGAGAACCTGCGCCGAGAGCATCCCATCCAGAGCATCGAGCCGGTGGTCGATGCCGCCGGGCTTCCGGCTCTGCAGTCTGAGGTGTGGGACGTCAATGTGGATGAGACCGTGCGCGCCTACATCGTGCGGCTGGTCAGCGCCACGCGCAGCCACCAGGACCTGGCGCTCGGCGCGAGCCCGCGCGGCAGCTTGGGGCTCTACAAGGCGGCCCAGGCGCTGGCGGCTATCCAGGGGCGCGACTATGTGCTGCCCGACGACGTCAAGCGGCTGGCTCCGAGCGTGCTGGCCCATCGCTTGATCGTCAAGCCCGAGAGCGCGTTGCGTGGGCGGACGGCGGCCAGCGTGTTGCGAGACTTGATGGAGCGAACGCCGCTCGACCTGGGCGATCTTCCGGAAGCGTGATCACCGTCGGCTAGACGATTGGAAGCATGCCATGGAAGGTCTGCTCCTGTTCATCCTGGGGCTGTTTATCCTCGCGGCGGTCTTTCGGCTGCCCTTTTTCGTTTATATTCTGTACGTTTTCTTTGGTCTCTACCTGCTTTCGCGGGTGTGGGTGGATCGTTCTGCCAAAGCACTGGTGTGTCACAGAGACTATTTGCCGCGCGCCTTTCACGGTGAGCGGATCCCCGTCAAGCTGGAGGTACAGAACAAGGGGTGGCTACCGCTGCCCTATGTCCAGCTCCATGAAAGCCTGCCGGTAAGGCTCATCTCACCCAACTTTCAGCGGGCGGTGGTGTCGTTCTTGCCGAAAGAAAAGGTGACGCTGGATTACGAGCTCGAGGGGCGGCGCCGCGGCTACTATCCCCTGGGGCCGTTGACCATCCATACCGGCGACCTCTTTGGCATTCGCTCTGTGGAGCTCCAGATCCCTTCCGATGATCATCTGACGGTCTACCCGCGCATCGTCCCGCTGCCCGAGCTGGGGCTGCCGGCGCAGACGCCCATGGGCACGCTGGCAACCCAGCAGCGCATCTACGAGGACCCCAGCCGGATTATCGGGGTGCGAGACTATCAGATCGGTGATAGTCTGCGGCGGATGCACTGGAAGGCCTCGGCGGCCGCAGGCAAGTTGCAGGTCAAGCGGCTAGAGCCGGCCATCTCGGTCGAAGCGCAGATCTTTTTGAACCTCGATGCCACCGCGTATACCCAAGGGCGCGTCCACGATGCTACCGAGCTGGGTATCATCACGGCGGCTTCTATCGCTCATGCGCTGGTCTCCAAGCGCCAGACGGTAGGGCTCTGTACCAACGGTAGCGATCCTCTGGCCGAGGATCACCGTTACATCACACTGCCGCCGCGCAAGGGCACGGGCCACCTGGTGAACATCCTGGAGGCGCTGGCCCGGGTGGGCACATCGGAAGGGCATTCCTTTGGGGAGCTCTTGCAGCAGGCCAGCTTGCACCTGAGCTGGGGAGGCACAGCGGTGGTCATCACCGCTCACGCCGACCAGGAGCTGTTCTCGCAGCTCCTGATGATGAAGCGGAACGGTTTTCACATCGTGCTGATCGTGACCGACGCCCGCGAGCCGTTTGCGGCTGTTCGTGAGCGGGCGCGTGCCGTGGGGATTGTAGCCTACGAAGTGTGGCAAGAGAGGGATCTGGATGTCTGGCGCGCCCGATAGGGTGTCTATCCCGGGACGGTTCTTTTTCCGGGCCTTGTTGGCCTCGGCCATGTTGAGCTGCATCGGGGTGGCCTGCTATGGGTTTGTGCTTAACATTGTCCCGACATGGCCAGGGTGGTGGTTACCAGTTCTGGCCGGCTTGGTCAGTCTGGAGAGCATCTTTTCGGAGCGACTGGTCAATGCCCCTGAACGGCATCTCGAGGACGCCGTTCGCTTTCGCATCGCCGAAGCGGTGACTCTGGTGCTGGTGGTGCGGCTGGTTTCGTCGCTGGCCTATGGCTGGACGAGCTTTTTGGGCGATCTGCGTATGTGGACCGCCGAGCCGTGGACGATCTTGGACCTGACCTTTGTGTTGTGCACCGCGGTGCTGGCGGGGTTCTGGGTGGTGGCGCGCAAGCTGGGGATAGCGCTGCAGTCGCTGGAGGCGGATCCGTTCGAGCACGCCCTCTCGCCCACCGACGTCGACTATGACCTGCGATCAAGTATGCCTTCCCGTGGTCTGACCGATCGCTCCGCCGAAGGCCGTCGGGTGGCGGGCATCTTTCTTGGCGGCGGCGCCGTGATGCTGGTGCTGGTGGGTCTCTCGCATATCAACATCTCCGAGATGGAGATCGTGGAGGCCTCCAACGTGCGCTGGCTGGGGCCGAACTTGCTGGCCTATTTTGCTTTGGGGCTGGCGCTGATCAGCGAGGTGCGCTATGCCACGCTGGTGGCCACTTGGGAGGTGCAAGAGATCCCGGTGCTGGGCCAACTGGGGCGCCGATGGCTTTCCCTATTGGCGGGCACTCTGCTGTTGGTAGCCGTTACGGCGGCCCTGCTGCCGACCAGCTACTCGGTGAGCCTGTATCAGGCCATCTCACAGGTCGTGCAATGGGTGATCTACGGCGTGGCCTATGCGATCATGCTGCTGGTGGGTGGCATCGGGTATCTGCTGGCCCTGATCATGAGCCTGTTTTCGGGAAAGCCCGTCGAGGCCCCGCCGATGACGCCCATGATGGAGATGCCGACCTTTGAGGGCGAGGCCGGCGGCGAGCCGGCCGCCTGGTGGCCGCTGGTGCGATCCCTGATCTTTTGGGCGGTGATCGTGGGCGGCGGCGGGTACGCGTTGTTCCATTTCCTGCAGGACCGCTGGGGGCTGTTCAGAGGATTTCATCCCTGGGAGCTCTTGAGGCGGTTCTGGGCGTGGCTCGTCAGTGTGTGGAACAAGGCCAGGGAGGTCATGCAGCAGGTGCGAGAGGAGGCCGCCAAGCGCCGGGCATTACGCCAGAGCGCGGCTGCCCGGTCTCAGCGGCGTCGCCGGGGTGCACTGACGCCCCGGGAACGGGTGCAGGAGCTCTATGTGCGGGCCCTGGAGGTGGCCGATCGCTACGGCCTGGGCCGCGCCCCCAACCTGACGCCCGCTGAATACCTCTCTTGCCTGGCCCCACACGTGCCCGAGGCCGAGAATGACCTATCTGAGCTGACCCGGACCTTTGAGCGGGCACGCTACTCTTGTGACGATGTCTCTCCCAGCGACGTTGAGCGCGCCGGTGGCTATTGCGAGGCGCTGGAACAGGCGCTCAAGGCGCGAGCCGCCTCCGAGGCCGCGCCGTGACCGACCGCGACCTGTTTGACCATGCGGCCGAGGAGAGCATTCGCCGCAGCGCCCCCCTGGCCGCCCGGATGCGGCCCCGCACCCTGGACGAGTTTGTGGGGCAGGAGCACATCGTCGGGCCGGGCCGGTTGTTAAGGCGAGCCATCCAGGCCGATCAGCTCTCCTCGCTGATCTTTTACGGGCCGCCAGGCTCGGGCAAGACGACCTTGGCGATGGTCATCGCCAACACCACGCAGTCGCACTTTGTGACGATCAACGCCGTGCTGGCGGGGGTGCAGCAGATCCGTGAGGTGACCGAGAGCGCCCGCGAGCGGCGCAAGATGCATCAGCGTCGCACCATTCTGTTTGTCGATGAGGTCCATCGCTGGGACAAGCGCCAGCAGGATGCCCTGTTGCCGTGGGTGGAAAACGGCACCATCATCATGATCGGCGCCACCACCGAGAACCCTTGGTTCTCGGTGAACCGAGCGTTGCTCAGCCGCAGCCGCGTCTTTCAGCTGGTTCCCCTAGAGCCACAGCATCTGCGCGAGATAGCCCTTGGCGCCATTCACGATGCCGAGCGGGGCTATGGCGATCGCGATGTGGTCATCACACCCGAGGCGCTGGACCATCTGGCAGAGGTGGCCAACGGCGACGCCCGCTCGGTGCTCAACGCCATCGAATTGGCCGTCGAGACCACCGAGCCCGACGCCAACGGGCGGATCTATATCGACCTGGCCGTGGCCGAGGAATCGATTCAGCGGCGCGCCGTCCTCTATGACCGCCAGGGTGACTATCACTTTGATACCATCAGTGCCTTTATCAAGTCGTTGCGCGGGTCGGATCCTGACGCAGCACTGTATTGGCTGGCCAAGATGGTTTACGCAGGCGAGGATCCGCGGTTCATCTTTCGTCGCATGCTGATCTCGGCGGGCGAGGATATCGGGTTGGCCGATCCCGACGCGATGCGCGTGGTGGTGGCCGATGCCGAGGCATTTGAGCGAGTGGGCCTCCCAGAGGGCAGGTTTCACCTGGCGCACGCGGCCCTCTACCTGGCGACGGCGCCCAAATCTAACTCGACCATGGGGTTCTTTGACGCGCTGGCTGCCGTAGAGCAAGAGGCTGAGGGCGAGGTGCCGGTCCACCTCAAGGATGCCAGCCGCGACCGCGAGGGGTTCGGCCACGGCGAGGGGTATCTGTATCCTCATGCCTACCGCGATCATTGGGTGGCGCAGCAGTACTTGCCGGATCATCTCCAGGGCAAGGTCTACTACCAGCCCTCTGATCAGGGCTATGAGGCCGGCATCAGAGAGCGGGTGCAGAGACGGCGCGAAGCCCAGTTGGCGGCCATGTTGGACGTGGACGACCAGCCGTCGGAGATACTCACCTTTTCTCCTGACGACCGGAGCCGTGATCGCTGGCTCCAGCGGGCGGTAGGAAACCTAGGTGAGGAGCTTGAGGCGGTACGTGATCGTCTCCTAGGCGCTCGTGAGCTGGCCCGCCACCACCTGGTGCTGGATCTCTCGGGAGATAGCGGTCTCCTGACGTGGGAGGCGTTGCGACGGGTGCCCGAGGGTGGGGTCTGGTGCCGGGTCCCGAACGAGCGCGTGGCCGAGGCCATGGCCCAGCAGGCAGCGCCGCTGGAGCCGCTGCAGCGGCCGATCTTGGTGCAGGCCACTCTCGAGCAGCTAGCCGATGGGCTGGCAGAGGCGGGCTATGCCGACGTGCGCTATGATCTGATCGTAGGGCGCAACGTGCTAGGTTCGCAGCCAGACAAAGGGGCGCTGCTGAGGACGCTCGTGCCGCTGCTGGCTGTCGACGGCGTGCTTAGCCTGGCCGAGGTGGTGCCGTCGGCCACCCAGAGGCTATCGGCGTTGCTTCCCGCGGCGGCGCTGCCAGCCGAGCTGCTGGATCGGTGGCGTGAGGCCGAGGAGGCTCTCTACCATGACCGTGCCAACCCCAAGACGAGCTGGGGGCCGGACGACCTCCGGGCGGCCCTGGACTGGGCCGGCTACCGAGAGATCAGCGTGGAGACTCTCCGCGGGCGACGCGATCAGATGCTCACCCCCTGGCAACTGGAGGCCTGGTTCGCCAGCGGTCAAGACTCTCCCAGCTATGCCGACCGGCTGGCCTCGGCGCTCTCGGCTGAGGAGATCGGTGCTGTACGCCGGGCCTGCCAGACCCACCTTGGCGGGCAGGTGGTAACCTGGGAGACCACGACCGCCTACGTTCGGGCGATACGGCCGGCTTGACCAAGGCCCGCCTTTGCGCTAGAAAGGGGCGGCCGCGATCGGCGTGATGAGTTGGGGAATAGATAAGGAGCAGGCACGTGTCACTTGTCACCGTCATAGGGCGTGGCCACGGGGGCACGCGGGCCATGTCGCATACCCTGTCGGCCTCGGGCGTGTTCATGGGCGAGCCCCAGAACGTATCGGGCGATCTGCTGCCTCCGGAGCCGATGTACGAGGCCTGCCGGGTGTTTGCCCGGTACGTCTCTTGGAAGGGCGGGCTCTCGTGGGATTGGCGCCGCGCGCTCACCATGGAGCCACCCCGCGAGTTTACCGAGCTCATCGAGCAGTACCTGTCCAGCGTGTTGGCGAGCGACGCCCAGCACCGAGGTTGGAAGATCCCCGAGACCACGCTCTGCTACCCCTGGATCCAGCGCATGTTCCCTGAGGCCAAGTATATCATCTGGACGCGGGATCCGCGCGATAGCATCATCGGCGCGCACAAGACCGACGACTTGCGCGACTTTGGCATCGACTATCCCGAGACCGAGGACGAACGGGAGCGGCGAGCCATCTCGTACATTACCAGTACCGTCTGGTGCGAGGCTGCGCCGCGGCCAGCGCACTGGATCGAGGTGCGGTTCGAGGACTTTGTGCTGCGCCAGGAGGAGACGCTGGCGCGGCTGGAGGATTTCCTGGGCATTCCGCTGGCGCGGATCCCGGTGCGTTGCGATCCCGTCGGCCGCTGGAAGACCGATGAGGGGCGGCATGACTTCTGTTTTTTCGAGGATCCGATTCGGGAGCATCGGTACGAGCCGGTGAAGGTTCGTTAAGCATAAGATATAGCGTTGCGTCGGGTGCCTTGGATGCCGTTAACAGAGGAAAAGATATGGCCAAAATCTGTTTTCTGGGAGCTGGCAGTACCGTGTTTGCCAAGAACGTGCTTGGCGATTGCTTGCACGTGCCGGCACTGCGCGACGCCGAGATCGCGCTGATCGATATCGACGCCGATCGGCTGCACGTCTCCGAGACGATGCTCAAGAACGTCAGCCGCACCATGGGCGCCGAGGCCGACATCCGGGCCTATCTTGCGGACGACGCCGCCGATGCGCTGCGGGGCGCTGACTATGTGGTGAATGCGATCCAGGTGGGTGGTTATGAGCCAGCGACGGTGATCGACTTTGAGATCCCGAAAAAGTACGGCCTGCGGCAGACCATCGCTGATACCCTGGGCATCGGCGGCATCTTTCGCGCGCTGCGAACCATCCCAGTGATGCTGGACTATTGCCGAATCTTGGAGGACGTGGCGCCCGACGCGCTGCTGCTCAACTATGCCAACCCCATGGCGATGCTAACGGGCGCCATCCTCAAGGCTACTGGTGTGCGCACGGTGGGGCTCTGCCACAGCGTGCAGGGCTGTGCCAGTCACCTCTGTGCCGAGCTGGACTTGCCTACCGATGACCTGCAGTGGCGCGTGGCCGGCATCAATCACCAGGGCTGGTTGTTGGAGGTGACCCGGCACGGCGAGGATCTCTATCCCGAGATCAAGCGGCGCGCGGAGCTGCCCGAGTACAAGCGTCGTGATGCGGTGCGCTTTGAGCTGATGAAATGGTTCGGCTATTACGTCACCGAATCCAGTGAGCACACGGCCGAGTACGTGCCCTGGTTCATCAAGGCCCGCAATCCGGAGCTGATCGAGCGCTTTCATATTCCGCTGGACGAGTACCCGCGGCGCTGCATCGCCCAGATCGAGGGATGGGCCAAGATGCGGGAAGAGTTGCTGGCTGACACTCCCATCGAGCATCGACGCACCCATGAGTATGCGTCGTGCATCATCGAGGCGACGATGACCGGCGTGCCGTTCACTTTTGGCGGCAACGTCCTCAACAAGGGGCTGATCACCAACCTGCCCACCGATGCGTGCGTAGAGGTCATGTGCGTGGCCGATCGCTCTGGCGTGACGCCGACCTATGTGGGGGACCTGCCGGCCCAGTGCGCCGCGCTCAACCGCACCAATATCAACGTGCAGGAAGTGACCATCCAGGCGGCGCTAACCCAGCGTCGCGATTACATCTACCAGGCGGCGCTGCTCGATCCGCACACCGCGGCCGAGCTGACTATCGATGAGATCGTCTCGCTCTGCGACGACCTGATCGAGGCACACGCCGAGTACCTGCCTGCCTACCAGTAGCTCACCTGGACGCAAAGGCGGGGGCGGAAGCCCCCGCCTTTCGTCGTCTCGGGCCTAGACGTTCGGTAGAAAGGCGCCTAGCTCTTTCAGACGCCCCTGGACCTCGGCGATCTCGATCTCGTGCACGTCTTGGTCGTTCGAGGCGGCCAACGCTGCCGCGACCCCGGCGGCCTGGCCGGTGATATAGCAGCCGGGCATGACGCGCACCGAGCCTTGCAGAGGGCGGTCGGTGCTGATGCATCGGCCCGCCACCAGGACGTTGCTCAAGCCTTTGGGGGTCAGCGTGCGGTAGGGGATGCCATAGCTTTCGCCGAGGCCCAGCCGGAACGAGTGGAATCCCTCCATCAGCTTGTCAAAGGCCTCGGCGCTCGGGTCCGACGCGTGGATGTCGACGGGATACGAGTAGCGCCCGATCTCGTCCGCGAACACCGCCCGCGCCTGGAAATCGGCCAGATTGAGCTGATAGTCGCCCACGATCCGTCGCGTTTCGCGGATGCCCAGCAGGGCACCCGTGGCAGCCAGCTCGACCTGGCTATAGCCGGTCATGTAGCGGCGGTAGAAGAGTTCGTACTCGGTTATGAGCTGGCGACCATAGACCAGCGCCTCGGTGAGAGAGCGCTCATCGGTCCCGTCCACGCCAAAGGTGTGCCCGAGGTTGCCGCCCGCCAGCGTCTGGCCGACGCGCCACATTCCAGGTAGGTGGCGGTCTGGCACGGAAAAGACGCCATCGGCAAAGGCGCGTGGCAGCTCATCCTCGCCGCGCTGCCTGGCGGCCCGAACGGCCGCCCAATCCACGTTGGCCCACAGGCTGCAGAGCGTGCCGGCCATCATCTTGCCATGCTCGTCGCCCTTTTCATAGGGGGCGCCGGCCCAGGCCGCCAGGTCACCATCGCCCGTGGCGTCCACATAGCTCCCGGCGCGCACGGCATAGGGGCCGCTCTTGCCGGCACACACCACCGCCTGCACGGCGCCGTCGGCGGCGATGACATCTACCATCTGCGTCATCAGCGCAAAGGTGATGCCCGATTCGACCACCATCTGGTCATACACCCGCTTGAGTGTCTCGGCGTGGATGCTGAGATGCCGTAAGGGATCGTCGTAGCGGTCGTCGGGGCTAGCGCCCTTGGCCTCCCACAGGCGGTCGTAGACCTCACGGCCGATGCCGCCAGCGAGAAAGTTCACCCCGTCGGCAAACTGCATGAACGCGGGGACCATGCCCGCTGTGCCCATGCCGCCAAAACAGCCCGTCCCCTCAATGAGAAGCACGCTGGCCCCTTGGCGCGCCGCGGCCAAGGCGGCGGCTATGCCCGCTGGACCCCCGCCGGCGACAAAGACGTCGACTTGGTGACGCACCGGCAGCTCTTTGCTATACGTGACCATCGGTATCTGCCTCCTGTTCTGTCTCAACTCTTGTGCATGCCGCTACCAGCCCATGGGCCGCCCCAAGAGCTGCTCGAGCTGGCGGTTGGGATCGGCATAGTACGCCTTCAGGCGTTGCCTAACCGCCAGCGGCAGCGGCGCGGCTCGATCTCCCCGGTTGTGATGGCCGAGATAGGCCGTGGGGTTGCCCACCGCACTGGCGGGGCGGATGCCCAGATGCTCGCAGACCTGATCGAGTATACCAATGCCATCGGCGAAATAGTCCTCACTGCGGAGGATGAGGAACTGTTCTCGCGGGAACCAGCGCATCCAGGCCCGGAGCTGCTGGGCGTAGAGCCCTCGTTGCAGGTAGGACCGATGCTGCCACGCCCAGAGATCGCGGAGTGGGTCCGTGGAGAATGCGCCTCCTCCGTTGCTCAGTTCACGCAAGAGCGCCTCTTGGACCGGGGCATCCTCGTGTCCCAGGCGCACCTCATGGCGATAGTGAGAATAGGCGCGCTCCACTGGGTTGCGCAGCAGGACCACCAGTTTCGCGTCGGGAACCATCGCGGCCGCTCGCTGCGCCGCTAGTGGATGGGCCAGGTAGAAAGGAGTGGCCTCGCCCATTACCAGCGTGCGCCCCTGCTCACGAGCCTGGTTTCGTCGGACCTCCTGCGCAAAGTGGGCCCGGTACCATCGCTCGCCTCGATGGTACGCCAAGTCAAAGTAGTGCACCTCCTTGACGAGTGATGGGCACACGTCCGGATGCGCTGCCAGAGCCTTTTGCAACGAGGTGGTGCCGCCCTTTTGCGCGCCGATGATGATATAGTCGGGCAAGCCACGGCGCGCGGCGTCTCCCGTAAGAAGGCGGGCTTGGATGATGGCGGCTCGCGCGATGGCGCGTAGCCTTCGCCTGGCGGCACGCGCCCGGCCGTCTGGCATGGCGCTCCTCCTTCTTAGCCTGGTTAACTGGGCCTCGCGCCTTGCCGGGTTCGGCCTTTTGAGCGCTCGCTGTTGCCGATGTAACCACACTCTAGTACAATCTCAGCGTCTGAATCAAGCTTGCGGGCAGAGTCGGCCAGCAAGCTACCAACTGGCAGATTCGAGACGATGGCTCCGTCGAACGACTGGGGTGGTCTGCGGCGACACGGGTTCGAGTCGCGCCAGAAGGGATGTGGGAGGTGACGGTGCTCTGCGTAACCGAGCCACGCGGAGCGACAGCGCTGGCGGGACGTCCGAGGCCATACAGACCACTCCGGAATGATCTGAGAGATGAGCAAGAGAATCTACTGTGGAAACCTTTCGTACAACACCACCTCCGAGGGGCTGCGAGCTGCCTTTGAGGCCTATGGCGAGGTGGAAGATGCGGCCGTGATCACGGACCGCGAGACGGGTCGCTCACGAGGCTTTGGCTTTGTGACCATGGCCGACGACAACGATGCTCTGGTCGCCATCGAACAGATGGACGGCGCCGACCTGGACGGCAGGCGGCTGCGAGTCAACGAGGCGCAACCGCGGCCAAGCGGAGGGTCGGGGTACTCTCGTCGGTAGCCTGCTGATCGCTGGGGCCCCGCGTTACACCTGGTGACGCGGGGCTCTTGTTGTGGGCGCTGACCTCGGCGCTTGCCAACGGGCGTGGCTCGGGTACAATGGGCGCCATCCTCGTTCAGAACGGTGGTAGGGAAGGCGTCACCATGGATAACCTCGCGAACGATGTCCAAGAGATCCTCCTCTCCGAGTCGCAGATCCAGCAGCGGGTGTGCGAGCTGGGTGGACGCATATCCGCTGACTATGCTGGGCAGAACCCTCTGTTGGTCTGCGTCCTGAAGGGCGGGTATGTCTTTCTGGCCGACCTCACGCGATGCCTGACGATCAAGCACGACGTGGACTTTATGGCCATCTCGAGCTATGGCGACGGCACTGAATCCAGTGGGGTGGTGCGCATCCTCAAGGATCTCGACCGTGACATCAGCGGTCGCCACGTCTTGGTGGTGGAGGATATCATCGATACGGGGCGCACGCTGGCCTACTTGCTGCAGAACCTCCGCGTCCGCCAGCCCGCCAGCCTGAAGGTATGCACCTTGCTGAACAAGCCCTCGCGGCGCGAGATCCATCTCGATGTGGACTATACGGGGTTCGAGATCCCAGACCGCTTTGTGATCGGCTATGGGCTCGACTTTGCGGAGCACTATCGCAACCTCAGGTTTGTGGGCGTGCTCAAGCCCGAGGTCTATACCTGACCTACCACCTGGCGGTACACCGATAGCAGGTTGGCGGCAGCATCCTCCCAGCGGAACTGGGCGGCGCGTCGGCGGCCGCAGGCGACCAACATGCCTGCCAGTTCCTCATCGGTAAGCACGCGCTCCAATGCGTCGGCCAGGCCTGTGGCATCGGCAGGATCCACCAAGAGCGCCGCGTCGCCGCACACCTCTGGCAGCGAAGGCGCCGTGCTGGCGACCACAGGCGTGCCGCAAGCCATGGCTTCCAGGGCGGGTAGCCCAAAGCCCTCATAGAGTGAGGGAAAGGCCAGCAGCGAGGCCCCCGTGTAGAGCGCTGGCAGGTCGGCGTCGGGCGCGAACCCCAGAAGCTGCACCTGTTCCTCTAACCCCAGGCGAGCGATAGTCGCGTCGATCTCTTCCGTCAGCCAGCCGCGCCCTCCTACGATCACCAACGTGTGAGGAAGGTTCGTCCGCCGTCGCAGCGTGGCGTAGGCCTGTATCAGGACGGGATAGTTCTTGCGGGGCTGAAGGGTGCCTATGGCCAGGATATAGGGCGTGTGCAGGCCGTGGCGCGAGGTCACCTCTCGAACGGCCTCGGCGGTCTGCGGCGCGAACCGCTCGTCGACCCCCGCATAGACCACGTGCACCTGCTCGGGCGCCACATCCAGCAGCTCGATGACGTCGGCCCGCGTGCTATGCGAGTCGGCCAGGATGGCATCGGCCCGCCGCGCCGAGCGTGGCACCGAACGCATCAAGTACTCGAGCAGTGACGGGGCGGAGCAATGGGGTAGCCGCATGAACGACAGATCGTGGATGGTTAGAACCGACCGCGCCTTGAGCAGCGGGGGCAGCACAAAGTCGGGCGAATGAAACAGGTCCACGGCTCCTGTCAGACATTCGGCAAAGAGGGGCAGGCGTAATCGATGCCAGATCAAGGCCAGGTGGTGGTCGCTCAGGGGCAGGGTTCGGCGCCGAACGTTGGGTGGCCAGGGTGGCTCGGTTCGCTTGCCCCCTGCCGACAGCAGCACGTAGCGGTTCTCTGGGTCGATGGCTAGCAGGGCTTGGGTAAGCTGGCGCGTGTAACGACCGATGCCCGCGCCTTGGCAGACCGCGGCGGTATAGTCGATGGCGATGCGCATCAGTCGATCTTGCGGTAGGTCCACACGCGGTTGACCCCATAGTTCCAGAAAAGCACCACCCCGATGGCGATGGCCTTGGAGATGTTATAGCCCCAAGCACCCCAGCCGCCAAAGACCCAGTGGTCCAGCGAGAGAAAGATGGCTTGGTTGATGAGGTACCCGGCCACATTGACCAGGGCGAACTGGCCAAGCTGTGGCAACAGTGGCTCCTGACGCGACTCGGGAAAGGTCCACAGCCGATTCCAGGTAAAGTTGCTGAGCACCGCGGCGGAAAAGGAAAAGGTGTTGGCTAGCCACTTGGCCATGCCCAAGCCCTGAATGCAGAGGTTCAGGATGCTGAAATCGACCACGGCGCCGATGGTGCCCACTATGCCGAACCGTAAAAAGCGACGCAACTCGGAGCGGTGCGCTTCCGCCCAAGAGAGCGCGCGGTCCAGGAAGCTGGTCGACGGTGGGTTAGAGGTCGACATGCTGGTGCGATCCAACGGCGGTACCCTCCTGCTGCTGCACGGCGACCATCAGGCCTAGCACCATTCCGATGAGAAGGTAGATCCCCTGCACGAACAAGAGATCCACGACGCTATGGACGGCAAGATGCCAGAGCATGCCCCAGCAGCCCAGCACGACGGCGCGGCGCCAACCCGAGCACTGTTTGATGCCTCTCCAGGCGGTTGCGAATCCGCCCAGGAAGAAAAAAGCCAGCCCGACGGCCCCGAGGAGGCCCTGCTCCCCCAAGACGTGCAGGTACATGTTGTGAGCGTGGCCCAGTGGGTCAGCCCAACGGGCGATGGCCACCTCTGGATAGACGGCGGCGTATTGGCCCAGGCCAACGCCTAGCCAGGGCTGCCGTTCGAACATGCGCCAGGCGGCCGTCCAGTGAGCCAGCCGCTCGATCATGGCAAAGTTGGCGTCGGTTACCTCGATGTTGCTCAGATCTGCGCCCAGCAACTGGAGGCCTCCGACCAGGCGCTCGACGATGCCGTGGGGCGCGAGGCCCAGTAGCCAGGGGCCGAGGGCCAGCGCCAAGACCACGGCGACGAGTGCGGCTGTGCGGGCGCGTCTGCCCGAGGCGAGCACTACCATGGCGACGGCGACCATGGCGGCCAGCAGCGCTCCGCGAGACCAGCTCAACACCACGCCCGCCCCTATGCAGGCGGCGCAGGCCGCCGCCAGGCTCGCCAACGCCCAAGTGGACCAACGACGTTCGCGCCGACCGACAACCAGCGACACGGGAAGGGTCAATCCCAGCGGCAGCAAGAGCCCGAGATACCCCGCGTAGGGATTGGGTTGGCCAAAGGTGCCATGGGCGCGCATGTAGCGGCCGAGGAGCTGGAACGCCTCGGGGCCGCGCTGGGTGGTAAACTGCAAGATCCCCAAGACGCCCTGGGCGGCGCCCCCGATGAGGAGGGCGGCCAGCACCCACCCGATCTGGCGAGGCGCGAGTTGGCTGCTGGCATAGAGCATGACGACTCCCAGCCCGATCCACTTGGCCAGATCCTGCGCGGCGGCGGCGAGCTGTGTGGCGCGGTAGCTGGAGATGAGGGCGATGAGCACCGTGACGCCGATGGCGGCCGCCAGCCCGCCGAGGCGGAGTGGGTGCGCCTCACCCGCGGCACCGCGTAGGTACCACACCGACAGCGTGGCAACGAGCAGCAGCTCCGCAGGGCCGACCTGGATCGGGCCAACCGAGATGGTGACGAGCGGCCCAAAGGGCACCGCCACCGCCAGGCCGCAGAGCCCCAGCCAAGGGTGGCGAAAGAGCAAGGCGGCGCCGATCAGGCCGCCCAGTGCCACCAGCAGATAGCGTAGCGGAGCCTGCGCCAGAAGCCATCCCGCCGCGGCCAGCGCCACCAGAACCAGCGCCAGGCGTAACGCCGCCCACGCCGTCGAATCCGCTCGGTGCGCGGCCCGCTGCGCGACCATGGTCAGGAGGCCAACTGCTGGCGAAACCACGCCACCGTCTGGGCGAGGCCGTCTTCCAGGCTGACGACGGGCTGCCATCCCAGCAGCGTGCGGGCTCGGGTGATGTCGGGCTGGCGCGTCTGGGGATCGTCTTTGGTGCGCGCGTCCTTGGGTACCACAAAGGTGATCTCGGAAGGGCTATCGGTGAGGGCGATGATGGTGCGGGCGAAATCCAGGATGCTCATCTCGCGGGGGTTGCCCAGATTAACGGGCATGGGGTCGCCCAACTCCATGAGCCGAATCAGACCCTCGACCAGATCGCTGACGTAGCAAAAGCTACGGGTGCGCGATCCGTCGTCAAAGACCGTAAGCGGCTCACCTAGAATGGCCTGACGGCAGAAATTGGGGACCACGCGCCCATCGTCCAGGCGCATGCGCGGCCCAAAGGTGTTAAAGATGCGGGCGATGCGCGTCTGCAGGTTGTGTGTGCGGTGATAGGCCATGGTGATGGCCTCGGCAAAGCGCTTGGACTCGTCATAGACGCCCCGCGGCCCCACGGGGTTCACGTTGCCCCAGTATGTCTCTGGTTGAGGATGGACCAGCGGATCGCCATAGACCTCGGAAGTGGAGGCCAGCAGCAGGCTGGCGCCTTTGGCTTTGGCGAGGCCCAGGGCGTTATAGGTGCCCAGGGCGCCAACTTTGAGGGTCTTGATGGGCATCTCCAGATAGTCGACTGGGCTGGGCAGCGACGCCAGGTGATAGATGGCGTCGACGGGGCCTTCCACGTGGATCGGCGTCGTCACATCGTGCTCGATAAAGGAGAAACCAGAGTGGTCGGCCAGGTGCGCCACATTCTGGAGGCTGCCAGTGATCAGGTTGTCCATGGCCAAGACCTGGTGGCCGCGCTTGAGTAGCTGGTCGCACAGATGGGAGCCGATAAAGCCAGCGCCCCCTGTTATCAGTATCCGCATCTATCTCCCCCCACATCGACCGTGCGGTTGGCCACCACTGGAGTATAGTCGGCTGGATAGGTCGGTCAATGCGGGGCCTGTGGCTCGGCATAGGCCCCCAGGCATACCAGGGCCACCATGAGCCACAGGGCCAGCTCGGGCACAAAGAAAAAGCTATCCACGAGGCCGTGTCCCAGCGCTGCTGCCAAGGCGGCCGCCAGACCGATGGCCATCGCAGGACGTTGGTCCACGCGGTGGAAAGCCAGGGCTAAGCCGCCCGCCAACAGCGTCAGCATGGCCACTAGGCCAGGGAGGCCCAAGCGGCTCCAGGCGGCAAGGGCAAGGTTGTGCGGGTGCGATAGCCACCGCTCCACCTCGGCGCCTGGGCGGATATAGTCGCCATAGTAGTAGAGAAACCCGTCGGGCCCCACGCCCAGCCAGGGGTGATCGGCGATCATCTCTGCCGCCGAGCGCCACAGTTGCAGCCGCAGAAAGGCGGTCCCCTCCGTCAAGTCCAGTAGCGAGGCCAGACGCTGCGTCCCCAGGAGCGAGATGGCCACGATGACGCCCAGAACGGCCCCAACCACGGCGATGGCGCGCCAACGCCCACCGCGCAGCCAGCCCAGCACCAAGAGGCTGAGCGGCAGGCCGATCAGGAGCGCGCCCCGAGAGAAGGTGAGCAGCAGGGCGAGGAGCAGCAACGCGGCCGCGGCCCCACAGAGCAGACGATGTCGCCGCGCATCGCTCCAGAGGGCGCCAGCCAAGGCCAGCGGCGCGAGGCGCTCCATCATGAGGGCCAGGTTGTTGGGAGACCCGTAGAGGCTACGGGCACGGCGCACACCCTCGGCCTCGATGACACCAGTGGCGCTCGGGTAGCGGACGAGGGCGTAGGCGGCCACGATCATCCCCCCCAGTAGCAAGGCCGACGGGACTAGCTTGCGGACGGTGCCATGGCTGGATGACCGCAAGAGATAGTAGAGCAAGGCGGGCTCCACCAGGCAGAGGCGGACCTCGCGCCAAGCCTCCCGCTGGAACTCGGCTACCGAGGCGGAGGCAATGGCAGCCAGCAGCAGTGCGACGACGCCGATATCCACAACGCGCTGCCAAGGGCTGGTGGGTGGCGTGATGCGCGGCCAACGGCGCTCGACAATCGCCTGCCAGGCGCGGGCAGCCACGGCCAAGAGCACGGCGATCTCGGCCACAGAGAACTGGGGGCCACCAAGCGAGACCATCACTGGCGCAAGGGGCACCGTGGCGACGGCCGCCAGCGTGGCCAGGTCGGCATCCAGGGCCGCGAGCAGCGCAGCCATGGCCAGGCACCCCAGGGCGATGGGCGCATGGTTGGTGATGGTCGCCGCTGCTAGCATCGCCAGCAGCAAGCCTCCCCGCACGGCGGCGGGGACCCTGTGCCAAGTGGCTTGCACGCGGCGCCAGGCTTGGCGCCAGCAGAGGTCTCGCAGGTCGTGCCAGAGCAGGGCCAGTAGCCAGCCGACGGTCCCGAGGCCCAGCACCAGCGAGCGAGCGATGGGCCAAATGGATCGTTCGGCGGCGACCTGGAATCCAGCCACCGTCTGCGCGAGCTCCGCCTCGGCGCTGATCCGCACCGTGTGCTCGTGCAGTGAGAGACGACGACCGATGGGGATGCGGTCAGCCTCATCGTCTGGCGGCAGGGTGATATCCTGCGCGGTGTGCTGCTCGTCCACGCGGATGCTCAGAACCGCCGGGACGGCCGGCTCAGACGGGAGCAACCATAGCCGCGTACCCCAAAAGGCCACGTCGGTGAGGGCGGGGTTCTGGGTGGGCTGCAACGCCTGCAAGGAGCGCGTTACCCCGGGTGAGAGGCTGCGCGCATCGGCACAAAGGGCCTGTGAGAGCACGCTCGCGGCCGCTGTCGGGTCGCCGTCGGGGTCATGCAGCGCAAAGCCCCAGATAGGATCGTCGGCGGCTGCATCGGGCTGCCAGTGGCCGAGGGCCGCCCACGTCAGCCAGGGCCATTCGCGGGTCAGCCGGTCGACTCCGGCCTGGAGACGCTGCGCCTGAACCTCCGGCGCGTCGGAGCCTGAGGGGTTGGCTTGGCCGGTCCAGTCGCTGGGCAGGGCGCACCAGCCACCATCGAGTCCCCAGATGGGACGGTCGGACAGGCCACGGCGAAGGAGCTCATCGCGGAGCAGGATAGTACGACCAAAGTTCAACGTGTCGGCGTCGACCCGGCGATCATGCGGCCCCGACCAAAAGCCCAGCGGCCGGGCCCCCAGAACGTCGTACATGGGCGCAGCGCCCAGGCGGTGCATCTCTTGCAGGTAGCGGAGCTCGTTGAGGTTTTGTCCTCCGCTCTCTGTGTTGGGGGCCAATCCTCCCGCCACGACGAAGGCCTCGGGATCGGTGGCGCGGATGGCGGCGGAGGCCTCACCGAGGAGGGCCACATAGCCGGCGGGGTCTACCGGGCCGTCGCCCCAATGCGGGCGAATGTTGGGCTGATCCCACACCTGGTAGGCAACGATGACGTCGCCGTAGCGACCGGCCAGCGCGGCCATGAACGCGCCATAGGCGGCGGAATCCTCAGGCGGAGCCCACGGGTTGTCGCGTTCCCAGGCGCGGCGAGCCCAGGGTGGCGCATCGTTGACATACACCACCAACTGCAGCCCTCGATCGGCAACGGCAGCCATGATGTGATCCCAGACCTCCCACTGGTAGACTCCGGGCGAGGGTTCGACGGCGGCCCAGGAGATACGTTGGCGGAGCATGCGGTAGCCAAAGGCGTGGATCTCGTCCAGGGATCTAGCAAGTTCGCTGGCGTTCTGGTATCGCTGCAGATCGACGTTGATGCCCAAGCGAGGCGTCTGCAGCGTAGGCTGGTCGGCTGCCCCTCCCGACTCGACGCCGCGGAGCAGCCGGCGCTGCTGGACGATGTCGTCGGCGGCCATGAAAGACACAGCGACGATGCAGATCGCTAGCAGGATGATGCGGCCCAGGGCACGGATCTGGCTCGGAACTGGCGGCATGGCACTCCCTATGACGGGACGCATCGTCCCGTTCGCTGATCATAGCACAGGGGTGCCGCCGCCGACAAGCTTTTTTGTCCTCTTCGATCTGTGGTATAATCGCTCGCAGTCTTTGGAACCCTCAGGAAGGAACGCCCTGTGGCCAATCTGTTCGCCAGCTTGTTCGGCTCATTCGCCAGGGATGTTGGCATCGACCTGGGCACTGCCAACACGCTGGTGTTTCTAGAAGGTCAGGGGATACGCATCCACGAGCCTTCGGTGGTGGCGGTAGACAAGCGCAGCAAGCGCGTCCTCGCCATCGGTGCCGAGGCCAAAGAGATGGTGGGCCGCACGCCGGCCAGCATCGTGGCGATCCGCCCTCTACGGGACGGCGTCATCTCGGATTTCGATATCACCGAAAAGATGCTGCACTATTTCATCCACAAAGTGCACCCGCGCCGCGGCCTGTTCAATAGCAAGCCGCGGGTGGTGATCGGGATCCCCAGCGGTGTTACCGAGGTGGAAAAGCGCGCCGTCCACGAGGCTGCGCTATCGGCCGGGGCTCGCTATGCCTATCTGGTGGAAGAGCCCATGGCTGCTGCCATCGGAGCTGGGTTGCCGGTGAGCGAATCGGTCGGCAGTATGGTGGTCGATATTGGCGGCGGCACGACCGAGGTGGCGGTGACGGCCCTGGGCGGCATCGTGGTCAGCCGCTCTATTCGGGTTGCGGGCGACGAGATGGATGAGGTGATCATCCAACATTGTCGGCAAAAGTACAATCTGCTTATCGGCGAGCGGATGGCAGAGCGCACCAAGGTGGCCATCGGCTCCGCCTACCCGCTGCCGGAGGAGCAGACGATCACCGTGCGCGGCCGGGATCTGATCACCGGCCTGCCCGAGGCGGTGCAGGTCAGCAGCGTCGAGATCCGCGAGGCGCTGTCTGGGCCGCTGGAAGTGATCATCGAGACGGTGCGTGACGCGCTGGACGAGACTCCCCCAGAACTGATGGCCGACTTGATGGAACAGGGCATCGTGTTGGCGGGCGGCGGCTCGTTGCTACAGGGCCTCCCCGAGCGGCTCTCGGAGGAGACGCGCATGCGTGTCTATCGAGCAGAAGATCCCATGACCTGTGTGGCGCGCGGTGCCGGTGCTATCGCCTCGGATCTCGACCGCTACCACAAGGTGCTGGCGACGCTGCAACGAGGCTCTGTTAGCGGTTCGCGCACCGCCTAGTGCTAACGGTGCTCGGCAGGGAGCTCTTGTGAAGAAACAGCGCGGCCCAGCGGTGGCCCTCATCGCCGTGCTGGCTCTCGTGTTGGCCTCGCTCGTGCTGGATAGCATCCAGGCCAATAACCCCATTCGCGACGCGTTCTCCTACGTGGCTGCCCCCGTGCAGTATGGCGTTGCTGCGGTCGAGCGGGCGTTTTCGGGCGTGGCTGAGGGTATGCGTACCCGCCAGGCGCTGGTCGAGGAGAATCGGGCTCTGCGGGAGGAGAATGACGAGCTGCGCAAGCAGATCGTGCTGCTCCACGAGGCCGAGCTCGAGAACGAGTCGCTTCGGCGCCTGCTCGAGTTCAAGCAGGCCGCGCCCACCCAGCAGCTCCTCGCGGCCGAGGTCATTGGACGCGATCCCAACAATCTGCTAGGCTATCTGGTCATCGACCGAGGACGCAACGATGGCATCGAGGTGAATATGCCCGTCCTGGCGGCCGATGGCTTGGTGGGGCGGATTAGCTCGGTGACCGACAACTCGGCTATGGTTCTGCTGATCACCGATCCCTCCAGCTCGGTCAGCGCGTTGGTGCAGCGCTCTCGCGCCACAGGCGTGGTCCAGGGTGCTCAGGGGCATCGGTTGGTGCTGCGCTATGTCACGCAGGACAGCTCCGTCGAGCGTGGCGATATCGTCATTTCGTCAGGCCTGGGAGGCAATCTGCCAACCCGATTGGTCATCGGGCAGGTGGTGGAGGTTCTGCAGACCGAGGCTTCCATGTTCAAGGAGGCCGTCTTGGTTCCTGCCGTGTCGGCGGCTGACCTGGAGAGGGTCATGGTGCTGCTGAACTTTACACCGGTGGATGTCGCTGCCGATATGCGATCGCCCCAGGAGTAGAGCGTGATCTGATGCTTGTCGTGTTGGCTATCGTGGGAACCATCGCTGGGATGATGCAGCCGGCCCTCGCCCTGGGGTTGCGCGTTGGGGGCGTTCATCCCGATCTGGTGATGATTGCGGCGGTATCTTGGTGTTTGCTGCGGGGCCGGCGTGAGGCTCTGGTCCTGGCTGCCTTTGGCGGGTTAGCCCTGGATATGGGCAGTGCCGGGCCGCTAGGGCTTTTGACCCTGGCGACCGTAGCGGCTACCCTGGCGGCCAGTATCGGTGAGGTCAACGTATTTCGGACGGTCGCCTCGCTACCGTACGTGACCATCATCGCCGCTACCTTGGTCTATTATGTCGTGATTATCTTGGGTGTGCGGCTGATGGGCTTGCCGCTCGCTCTGGGGCCGCTGCTGGCCTCGACGGTCGCGCCCGCCATGGCCCTCAACCTCGTATGTATGCTGCCGGCGTATTGGCTGGCGCGGAGATTCACGGGTGGACTGGCACCGAACACAGCCGAGTGGGGGGCGTAATGCCTTGGCATGTCCGTGCCCGCTACGTGATCGTTCAGATCGGGCTGCTGCTGGTCTTGAGCATCGTGGCGTTGCGGCTGTGGGATCTGCAGATTATCTCGGCCGACCAGTACCAGCAATCGGCCACGCAAAACCGCACCCGGCTGGTATCGATTGCCGCGCCTCGTGGGATCGTGTACGATCGCGATGGGCACCTCCTCGTGCGCAACATTCCCAGCTTTGCCGTGAGCATTGTGCCGGGCGCCCTGCCGACGGACGAGGCCGAGCGAGAGCGCGTGCTGGATCGGGTGGCCGAACTGTGCGGCATCACGGGCGAGGATGGATCGGAGGACGGCCGAGCAGACACCATCGAACAGATGCTGACGACGCGGGCCATTGGCGCCTACAATCCGGTCCGCGTGGCCAGTGGCGTCGACAGACAAGCGGCCTTTGTGTTGGAGGAGGAGCATCTCATGCTCCCTGGCGTGGTGGTCGAGGTCGACCCGCTGCGCTCCTATACCGAGGGCCAGCTTTTGGCGCATGTCCTCGGGTATGTGGGACATATCCCCAGCGAGTCGTTGCAGAGCTACCTGGGCCGCGAAGACGGCGACTATGAGCCCAACGACCAGGTGGGCCTGACCGGGATCGAGCTGACGCAGGACCTGGTGCTGCGAGGCATCAAAGGCCAAAAGCATGTGGAGGTCGATGCCTTTGAGCGCGAGGTGGACGTGCTCGCGGTGCAGGAGCCGATTCCGGGCGACAACCTGTGGCTGACCATCGATACCGAGCTGCAGGCCGCGGCCACGCGGGCGCTACGTGAGGGTATGCGAGGTGTGGGCAGCAAGGTAGGCGTGCTGGTGGCCATGGACCCGCGCACCGGCGAGGTGTTGGCCCTCGTCTCGCTGCCCTCTTACGATAACAACCTGTTCTCGGGCGGCATCAGCTACGAGGACTATGCCCGGCTGAGCCAGGATCCCGCCCTGCCCCTAGTGAACCACGCCATCAGCAGCGTCTACCCGCCCGGGTCGACCTTTAAGATGGTGACGGCCGTCGGCGCGCTGGCGGAAGGCGTCATCGACACGCGGACCCAGGTGACCTGCGCGGGCCGGGTGTATATTCCCAACAAGTACTTTCCAGAGGACTATAGCATGGCGCAGCCGTTCCCGTGCTGGGCCACGTGGGGGCATGGTGCGCTGAACGTTCACAGCGCTATCGCCCAATCCTGCAACATCTTTTTTGGTGTGGTGGCAGGCGGCTTGGGATCGTTCCAGGGCTTGGGTATGACCCGGCTCGAGCAGTATGCGCAGGCCTTGGGGTTTGGGGCGCCGACGGGCATCGATCTCTCGGGCGAGTCGGCTGGGCTAATACCCAACGACCGCTGGAAGCGCCAGAACTATGGCGAGGTGTGGACGACCGGCGATACCTACAACGCGGCCATCGGCCAGGGGTACGTGCTGGTGACGCCCCTGCAGCTTCTCAATGCGACCGCAGCCATCGCCAACGGCGGGACCTTGTACCGTCCGCAGCTGGTCTACCAGGTGACGGACTATCGCGGCAACCTGGTGCGCTCCTATGTCCCCGAGGTGCTGAACGAGCTGGAGGTCGATGACCAGCATCTGGCCGCGGTGCGTCTGGGGATGCAGCAGGCGGTTCAGTGGGGAACCGCCCCCGGGGCTCGTCTGCCGGGCGTCTCGGTGGCCGGCAAGACCGGCTCGGCCGAGTTTGCCATGTTCGATGAGGAGGGCAACTTGGTGGTGGATGAGCGCGGCTATTCGCCCACCCACGCTTGGTTCACTGCCTTTGCGCCGTACGAGGACCCCGAGATCGCCTTGGTCGTGATGCTAGAGGCGGGCGGCGAGGGCTCGCAGGTCGCTGTCCCGGTGGCGGCGGAGGTGCTGCGGCACTATTTCGGGCTGGTGCCCCCGCCAGAGCCTCCGACGACACCCACTGGTGAGGAGGTGACCGTCCCATGAGCAGCATGGCGATCAAGGGAACCCGCGAGGGTATCACCATCAGTGTAGGCCAAGCCGGGATCGACGAGCTGCTGACGGATCTGGGCGTCGAGCTCGATGCCAAGGCGGCTTTTCTGCGGGGCAGCAAGGTGACGCTGGAGGCGTCGGCCCGTGCGCTGCAGGCCAGCGATATCGAGCGCATGAGCCAAGTCCTTGAGGAGCATGGGCTGCGCCTTGAGGCGGTGATGACTGAGGATGAGGCCACCATCGAGGCCGCTCAGGAGCTGGGATTGCGGGTGGCTGCTCCGGTCGCGGCCCGGCAGCCTGGTAACGGTCCGAGCGCCGCGTCGGTGGCCGTTGCCGAGGCCGGCGCGCAGCGCTCCCCGCTAGAAGGCTCCAGAGGGATCCTGGTCAAGCACGTGGTGCGATCGGGTCGCGTGGTTCGGCATCAAGGGCATGTGGTGGTGATGGGCGACGTCAACCCTGGCGGCGAGATCGTTGCGGGGGGCGACATCATCGTGTGGGGTTCGTTGCGGGGGACGGCGCACGCGGGCGCCTTTGGAGACGGCAGCGCCGTGATCGCCGCCTTGGACATGCAGCCGCTCCAGCTACGCATCGCACAGATGGTGGCCAGGCCGGACGAGAGCGCCAACGCGTCCAAAGGGCCCGAGGTGGCGCGGGTGGTCGGCGAGAGCATTGTGGTCGAGCCCTGGGCGGGGAGGTCGTAGGTCCGATGGCGGCGAGGATCATCACCATTACCTCGGGCAAGGGCGGCGTCGGCAAGACGACCACCACCGCCAACTTGGGCATCGCCCTGGCCTCGCTGGGGCAACGCGTGGTCGTTGTGGATACCGATGTGGGTCTCAGGAACCTGGACATTCTGCTAGGGCTGCAGAACCGCATCATCTATGACGTGGTGGACGTCATCGAAGGGCGCTGCCGGTTGCGCCAGGCGTTGATTCGAGACCGCGTGCAGTCCGAGCTCTACCTGCTGCCGGCTTCACAGACGCGGGAAAAGAGCGCGGTGCGGCCGGCGGACCTCGGTCGGGTGTGCGATCAGCTTGAGGGGTCGGCTGACGTGGTGTTGCTTGACTCGCCAGCCGGGATTGAGCACGGGTTTCGCACGGCGATCGCGCCGGCTCGCGAGTTTGTTGTCGTCACCACGCCAGATCAGCCCGCCATCCAGGACGCCGACCGCGTTCTGGGGATTCTGGAGGAGAGCGACCGTCGCTGTCTGGGCCTGGTGGTGAACCGGGTGCATCCAGACTTGATGCGCCGACAGGAAATCCCTAGCCCGGCAGAGATCGCGGCTATGCTTTCGATTCCGCTGTTGGGTGCGATCCCGGATGATGATCAGATCATGTTGGCTAATACGCGCGGCGAGCCGGTCGCCCATGCCCTAGATAACGGCCCTGGAACCCTGTTCCTTGATATAGCCCGCAGGCTGCTGGGTGAGGATCTCCCGGTGGCGCCCCTGCGCGAGCCGCGTCCCCGCTGGCTGCAGCGCCTGGGGCTGGGGTGATGGTCGTGACCGGTGGTACTGCGGTGCGAGGGACGGCGCCATGAGGAGTGCCACGTGGGAGCGCTTTGATTTGGGGCTTCTGATTGCCATGCTCATGTTGCTGGCCCTGGGGGTGGTCCTTATCTATAGCGCCTACGACCACGCCGTCTTTGGCAGCAGTGTGCCCGTGTCCGAGTATCTGTCGGTCAAGCAAGCGTGGCGCGCCGCTATCGGGCTGGTTGGATACTTGGTGGCAGTGCTTCTGGACTATCAACTGCTATTCAAGCTGCGGAGACTTGTATATGTGGGCGTGTTGGGGATGCTTCTCGCAACGATCTTTGCGGGTGAGACGACTTTCGGCGCTCAACGAAGCATCGTGATCGCGGGCACAGCGGTGCAGCCGTCAGAGCTCGCCAAGGTGCTGATGATCTCGGTATTGGCGTACGCCCTGGGGCAGGGGCAAGAGCACCTGGAATCGCCCAGCCCGTTCCTGGTATCGCTCGTGTTGCTTGTGCCCCCTGTCATCCTTGTGTATGAGCAACCCGACTTTGGCACAATGTTCATCATGGTTGCCACGTGGGTCGGCATGGTTTTTCTGTCTGGCGTGCGCTGGCGGCATATTCTGTTGGCCGCTATCGTCGGTGCCATAGCTGCGCCGGTGATTTGGTTCCGGCTCGAGGACTATATGCGAGACAGGGTGATCCACTTTCTCGATCCATCGAGTGCCTCCCCAGACGAAAGCTACAATGTCCGCCAGGCATTGATTAGCATCGGCAACGGGGGCTGGTGGGGAACGGGGTATCTGCAGGGATCCCAGAGCCAGCTCTATTTCCTGAGGGTGAGGCACACCGATTTCATCTTTTCGGTTCTGGCCGAGGAGCTCGGGTTCTTGGGCTGTATGGGCTTTTTGCTGGTCTATGCCTATATGGTCCATAGGCTGCTGACCATCGCGCAGCAGGCGCCGGACGAAGGGGGGCGGCTGCTGGCATCGGGAACGGCGGTCATGCTCACCGTTCAGGCGGTGGTCAACCTAGGCGCCAACACGAATCTGCTGCCCGTGACGGGCGTTCCCTTGCCCCTAGTAAGCTATGGCGGCAGCGCGGTGATGACCACGATTGTGGCCTTGGGCTTGGTGCAAAGCGTGGCGGTGCGCCGTCAGCGAACCGAGTCCGACGAGATCACGTCGCTCAGATCGCGCACCGTGCAAAGGAGTATACCATGACCGACCGGCCTGTACGTGTGCGGTTCGCCCCGAGCCCAACAGGCTACCTTCATGTAGGCGGGGCCCGCACCGCGCTCTATAACTGGTTGTTCGCGCGCCAACACGGTGGTGCGTTTGTGCTTCGCATCGAGGATACCGACCGAACGCGTTACGTCCCCGATGCGCTCACCGACCTTCTGGATGGGCTACGTTGGTTAGGCCTCTGTTGGGACGAGGGCCCCGAGATCGGTGGGCCTTACGGCCCCTACCACCAGTCGGATCGGCTGGAGCTGTACCATCAGGCTGCTGAGGATCTGATCGCCAAGGGCGCGGCCTACCGCTGCTACTGCGGTCCGGAGAGGCTGGCGCAGCTACGTGAGCAACAGCGAGCGAGCAAGCAACGCGAGGGCTACGACGGGCACTGTCGGCATCTCACCAGCCAGCAGATCGCGGACTATGAAGCCCAAGGCATCCGCCCGGTGGTGCGGTTGGCCGTGCCAGACGAGGGCGAGACCACGTTCCATGACCTTTTGCGAGGCGATATCACCGTCGACAACCGTCAGCTTACCGATCTGGTCCTGCTCAAGTCCGATGGCTTTCCCACCTATAGCCTAGGCGTGGTGGTGGATGACCACCACATGCAGATCAGCCACATCATGCGGGGCGAAGAGTGGATCTCGACGGCTCCGGCGTTGCAGCGCATCTATGATGCTTTCGGCTGGGAGTCGCCCATTCAGGCGCATCTGCCGACCATTTTGGACCCGAGTGGGGAGGGCAAGCTCAGCAAGCGCAAGAAAAAGCTGGCCGACGGACGCGAGATGCCGACCTTTGTGCGCGAGTTTCGCCAGGCGGGATATCTGCCCGAGGCGCTGGTGAACTTTTTGGCGCTGGTTGGGTGGTCCTATGACGGCCAGACCGAGTTCTTTCGCCGCGATGAGCTGATCGATCTGTTTGACCTGACGCGGGTGTCGACCTCGGCGGGGGCTTTTTCCTACGAAAAGCTCGACCACATGAACGCGGCCTACATCCGGCAGCTTGGCACCAACGACCTGGCGGGGCGTCTGTTGCAGGTCCTGAGGCGAGAGGGCTACCCGGCGGACCTCGGCTTTGCGCTCAAGGCGGTCCCCCTGGTGCGGGAGCGGATCAAGACGTTGCCGGATGTGATCCCCCTGGTCGACTATTGTTTCGCGGACAGATTGCAGTACGAGCCTGAGCTGCTCGTCCAGAAAAAGATGGATGCCGAATCGACCATGGTAGCCCTGCACAAGGCGGCGAACTGTCTCCGCGCGGTGTCTCCTTTTGAGGAGGCGAGCATCGAGGCCGCGCTGCGGGCCCTGGCGGAAGGCCTCGACCTCAAACTGGGACAGCTGCTGGGAGCCATTCGGGTGGCATGCACGGGAAAAAGCGTCACTCCGCCGCTCTTTGGGACTTTGGAGCTGATCGGCCAGCAGAAGGTGATCGCGCGGCTCGAGCGGGCCATCGCGCTGCTGGCGGGGTAGGGCCTCCCCTCCCATTTGCCCCAGAGGCGGGCGCGTGCTATAATCGCGCCCGCGCTGAGGGATCGTCTAATGGTAGGACAGCTGACTCTGGATCAGCCGGTCGGGGTTCGAATCCCTGTCCCTCAGCCAGCGAAAAGCGGCCAGGTCCACCTTGATCTGGCCGCTTTTGCCATTCTACGGGCGGGCGACGGGTGCCTATTTGTCCATATGACTCTGGATCTTGGCCCACGTGTCCCGCAGCGCGATGGTGCGGTTGAACACCAGCTTGTCAGCCGAATCGGGGTCCACGCAGAAATAGCCTAGCCGTTCGAACTGGACCGTGTCGCCCGGCTTGGCGTCCGCTAGGGCTGGCTCAACGAGCGCTGCCGGGATCACCTGCAGCGAATTCGGATTGAGGTTGTCGGTAAAGTCGCCGTCCTCGGGCGCCTCGTCGGGGTCCGGCTTGCTGAACAGCCGGTCATAAAGGCGTACCTCGGCCGTGACGGCGTGCCTGGCCGAGACCCAATGCAGCGTCCCGCGGACCTTGCGGCCGTCGGGGGCATCGCCGCCGCGGGTGGCGGGATCGTAGGTGCAGTGCAGCGCGACGACCTCGCCGGTATCGGGATCCTTGTCGACGCCGGTGCAGGTGACGAAATAGCCATAGCGCAGCCGCACCTCGCGGCCTGGCGCTAGGCGGTAGAATTTGCGCGGCGGATCCTCCCTAAAGTCATCCCGCTCGATGTATAGCTCGCGCGAAAAAGGCACCGTGCGAACCCCCTGATCGGGGTCCTCGGGGTTGTTGATCGCCTCGAGCTTTTCCTCTTGCCCCTCGGGATAGTTGTCGATGATGACCTTGAGGGGATCCAGGACGGCCATGCGGCGCTCGGCCCGCTGATTCAGGTCCTGCCGAATATGGTACTCGAGCAAGGCGACATCCACGATGCTGTTACTCTTGGCCACGCCGACCTCGTCGATAAAGGCGCGGATGGCCTCGGGCGTATAGCCGCGACGGCGCAGCCCCGCCAGCGTGGGCATGCGCGGATCGTCCCAGCCTGAGACGTAACCCTGCTCTACCAAGATGCGCAGTCTTCGCTTGCTGAGCACCGTGTAGGATAGGAACAGCTTGGCGAACTCGATCTGGCGGGGATGATAGATCTCTAGCTCGTCCAGGAACCAGTCATACAGCGGTCGGTGCTGCTCGTACTCGATGTCGCAGAGCGAGTGGGTGATCCCCTCGATAGAGTCGCTCTGGCCGTGGGCGAAATCGTACATGGGATAGATGCACCAGGCATCGCCTGTGCGGTGGTGGGTGGCGTGAAGAATGCGATACATGATCGGGTCGCGCAGGTTGATGTTGGGCGACGCCATGTCGATCTTGGCGCGCAACGTGCGGTTGCCATCGGCGAACTCGCCCGCGCGCATGCGACGGAATAGGTCGAGGTTCTCCTCCACCGAGCGGTCGCGGTAGGGGCTATTGCGGCCAGGCTCCGTCAGGGTGCCACGGTACTCGCGGACCTCGTCGGGGCTGAGGTCACAGACATAGGCCTTGCCCTTGGTGATGAGCTGCTCGGCGTAGGCATAGAGCTGCTCGAAATAGTCCGAGGCAAAGTACTCGCGGTCAGCCCAGTCAAAGCCGAGCCAGCGGATATCGTTCTTGATGCCATCAACGTACTCGGTCTCTTCCTTGACGGGGTTGGTGTCATCGAATCGCAGGTTACAGAGGCCACCGTACTCTTGCGCGACGCCAAAGTTCAGGCAGATCGCCTTGGCATGGCCGATATGGAGATAGCCGTTGGGCTCGGGGGGGAAGCGGGTGTGCACGCGCCCACCAAAGCGACCGCTGCGGATGTCCTCCTCGATAGCCGCTCGCACAAAGTCGCGAGAAACGCCCTCGCGTTCATCGGACCTGGCGTCCGTAGTATCGTTGTCTGACATGGCTTGCCTCCTACCAACCGCAAAGCAGTGCGAATCGTGCGGGGATTGTGGATTGTCAGGCTATGATAGCCTATCGAACGGCTCTGGGCAACTGGCCTGGGCGGGGCCGTGGTAGCGAGGTTAGTCGCCTGTAGCCGGGGACGCGATGACCAGATGGTCGCCCATGGGGGCGCCACCGGGATCGGTCGCCGCCAAGCGTTCGCCACTGATGGGGTCATACAGGCCCACCAGGATGCGCACCTGTTGGTCCGGCGTGACGCTGCTGGCGAGGCGTATCAGATGCGGATCCAGCAGGTCCTCGCCTGCGCCCCAGAAGCTGGTCGGATAGTCGCCCTGGCAAGGTGGAGCGTCACCCTGGCCCAGCATGGCGCCGGCTTGGTCCACCAGATGCAGGAACACGGTATAGTCTCGATCGAGCCTGCCCGTGACGTGCCAGTGGAGGTTGATGGGGAGGGCTGAGCGGCCGTCCCATCCTGCCCAATCGAGGTCGTATCCCGTCAGGCGGACGGCATCGCCAAAGGTGATGTCGGTCGGCCACTGTGGGTTTGTCGGTTGGGTCTCGGCGGCGATCTTGAGCCGGGCGATGGTCAGCCGGCCTACGGCGTTGCCTTCGGGATCGATGGCGGTGATGGGAGCCATATCGTCGCGATGGTAAAGTCCCACGACGATCTCGGCGGCCGTGGGGCCCTGGGCGCTACGATCGATGTCGATGGCGTACCGATCGCGGACTATTTCGGCGGGCTGCCAGTAGCTGGTGGGGTAGGTCCCACCGCCATGGAACGAGTCGCGCTGGGCGATCTTGACGCCGTCGCGACCGAATACGTGCACATAGAGCGTCAGGTCCTCTTGGATGCGCTCGCGAGTTCGCCAATAGAGGGTCAGCACGGCACGGCCACCCGGCGCAACGGTCTGGCGATCGATCTCGTAGGCGACGAGTTCTACCGGCCCAAAGCTGGCTCGTACCGCTTGGGCAGTGGCGGGAATGGCGTCCGTCGTCAAGGGTGTGGGAGCCGCATAGGCCCGGGCGATGGTATGCTGAGGCTGCAACGCACTGATGCCCAACAACAGCACGGGCAAGGCAGCTTGGGCGATGGCGCGTGGACGCCCTCGGAACCAGGCGCTCAGTCCGATGACCAGAGCCAAGCTCAAGACTGAGATGCCAGGAAAGATCAGCCTTCCTTGCGAGGCATAGGTCATGCTGGTCCAGCGTAGCAACGAGGCGAGGAGCGCGCCGATCCAGACGATCAGCAGGCCGATGGGCATCCAGGGCAGCGACGCTTGGCGACGCCAGGCGCGGCCGAGGGCAAGGAGGGTGCCCACCAACGCCAGAAGAGTGGCGGCTAGCAGGAACGGGTAGACCGCAGGCGGGCGCATGAGCACGTTAAAGATGCCAAACACTCCCCAGTAGCTCATGGCGAACCCGCGCAGCTCTCCGATGAGCTCCCCCAAGGTGGGCCAGCCGCCGCCACGGGTGCCAAAGATCGTGAGCATGGTCTCGATGCCGGTGATCTCGCCGTACAGACGAACGTTACGGAGATACCACCAGCCGGCGATGGCCATCGCGGGGACCATCACCGCGACTGCCCAGGGTAGCCAGCGCCGCAGCGCTGCCCCGATGGATGCCCGTCGCCAAAGACGACCCAGCGCCCGCGGTGTGGAGACGGTGTCCACGCCGGCCACCTGGGCGGCCGCTATCACTAGCAACCAAAGGAGGACCAGGGCCAGGAGCGCGATGCCGCTCAGCTTGGACAGGAGGGCTGCGCCGCACAGGCCGCCCAGGGCCAGTAGGCGAATGGGCGTAACTCGCTGGATATCCATGTACGTCAGAGCAACCAAGGTGAGGCTGCAGAGCAAGGTGATCAGATTGTCGTTATTGGCGCTGGCACTAGTATACAGGAACATGGGCGTAAAGGCGTTGGTGGCGGCTGCCGCCAAGGCCAAGCGGGGACGCCGCGGTAGCAGCCGCCGCGCCAGGGCGAATGTGCACAGCACTGTGCCCGCACCCATGGCGAGCGAGAGCGCGCGGACTATCTGCAGCGCCAAGAGGCTGCCGGCCCAGCGGTTCTCCTGAGGCGGATGCAGCACCAGGTTTTGATTCTCCAGGGCCGATGGCTGGCCGATGCGGGCGTAGGGGTTGGGCGCGGTGACCCCTTCAAGGTCGGACAGGTCGATCCCCCGCACGAGCGCGGCGGCCATCACGTAATAGAGTGGCGGCTGGCTGCCCTCCTGCTGGTAGATCGTGTCGACGCCGGGGGTCTGGATCGGAAGCCGCCCCTCGCGTACGAGGTGAACCACATAGCCCAGGTGGTGGAGCTCGTCCGGGCTCTCGAAGGGGGGGATCGTCATGCCATAGTAGACCCCCACCAGCAGGTAGACGCTGAGCAGGCAGACGAGCCACCTTCTCGTAGAGTCGGCAGGCAGAGGTCGCGTGTCACTCATGGCTTGGGCGGTTCCCCCAGCGGCGTGATCGGCCCGATCTCGACATAATCCTGCTCTGCAGCCGAGTCTGTTCCCGTAACGGGCAGGCGCTCGCCGGACTCGATCTGGTAAAAGCCCACACGCAGGTAGAGCGGCTCGGTGGGCAGGTGGTTGGGGATAGGGAGGGTGTGGAGATCGAGCAGACGGTCGCCTTGCCGCCAGAACGACGTGGGCAGCGTCCCGCGGAGAGGTTGGCTATCGTCCTGCGCGATAAGGTTGCCATCCTGATCCACCAGGTGCACAAAGATGGTCCAATCGCCCAGGATCAGATGCCGCACATGCCAGTGCAGCGTGACGTTCCACAGTTGGCCCGGCGTCGGCTGAGGGGGATAGCTGTCATAGCCAGCCAGCGTCACCACGTCAGCAAAGCGCGCATCGACGCGGTGGGATGGGGTCACCCTCAGCGTTGTCACCGGGGGCACCCGGACCTCGCCGATGGCGGCACTGGACTCGAGCTGGTTTCCGTGGCTGTCGGTGGCGCGAGCTGCGCTGCCGTCGTCGAGGCGACGTACCGCCACCCGGAGCGAAGCTGCCAGCGGCTGTGCCTCGTTGGGCTTCAGGCGTAGCTGGTAGCGCTCGACGATGACCTCGGCCGGCTGCCAGAGGCTGGTCGGATAGGTGCCGCTGGCAGGGAGCGTCTCGACCTGCCCCAAGATGCGTCCCTCAGGGCCAAGCACTGTCAGGCTGTGTACATAGTCTGTCTCGGGGGCGTCAGTGCAGAGCCAATAGAGAGTGATGTCGTAGGTCTCGCTCTGGGGGTCGACCTCCAGCGGAGCCTGATACCCCAGGAGGTAGAGGGTGTCGTCAAACGCGATGGCCACGTCGCGGATGTCCAACGGTACGTCCGCCAGGGCGATGCGAGGGGGCGGCGTATAGGCGGGCGCGATGTAGGCGGTAGGCGCTGCCCACGTGGTGGCCACCAACGGCGCCAAGCCGACCAGTGCCAGCACACCCTTGGCCGAGTCGGGTAGCTGGGGCAGACCAGCGCCCAGCGCCACCAACACCAAAGGAGGAAGCGCCAGGAGCCAGGTGAACGGAGCTCGCGACGAACCAGTGCTGCCAACCAACAAGGCAACGATCCCCAGGATGGCCCCCCACAGGAAGGGGATCCGCCACCTCCGCCACCCGTCGAGAGCCCTTCCCTCCCACATGGCATTGCCCAGACGGATGAGCCCCAGGGCAACGATGACCACGCTTACCACACCGATCCAGCTTTGATAGGCGGGTTCCACGCCGATGCCCAGCCAGCCGAACCGGCCCCAGGCTTGGAGGTAGGACATGGCAATAGTAGCGATGGGAGCACTCAGGAGGCCAGAGGTCGCTTCTGGGCGAGGCGAGATGGCCCAGGTGACGTACCACCATCCCGCGCAGAGGACCATGACGAGCAGCGACAGTAGCGTATGCGCTCGCAACTGGGAGCGTGGCTCACTGCTGCCCGAACCGAGCCACGCCAAGGGGATCAACAACACGGCGATCGCCCCCAAGGGTGCCGTCAAGGCGGCGAGGCCGCAGACGATCCCCAGGGTGACGGCGCTGGCCCAGGTGCGCCAACCTCGCGAAACCAGCAGGCTCACCCAGAGCGACAGCGTCGCCAATGCGATCATCAGGGCGTGGCTATTGGCCTGTGCCGAAGTTGCCAAAAAGAACGGGTTGAGTCCGACCGTCGCCGCCGTGATGAGGGGCCGCCACCGAGCCGTTGGCAGCAGCAGGCGGGCGATGACATAGACCAAGACCATAGCCACGAGGCCCGCCACCATGGAGAGGTGGCGCAGGCGCGTTACAGCAACGACCACATCATCAGGCGGAACAAAGGTCTCGGAACCATGCAACACGGCGTTGAGGCTGCTGGGCTCCTCTGCCCAGGGCGCGGCAAAGGGGTTGGGCACGTACCAGATGCCCGCGGGATCGAGTTGGGCCACCAACGCGCGGCTCAACCAGTGATACAGTGGGGGTTGTCTGGAGGGCCGCCACGAATCAGCGACCTCGGTCCTCGTTTCTTTCTCGGCGAATGCGGGCAGGGTATCGATCACGCCCATGGCGCGGGCGACGTACCAGGGCTCCTCTGCCCCCTCAAAGTGCGGAGTGGCTTGGTCGACCCGCGATGCCAGAATCCAGAAGGCCGATGCCAAGACGACAAGCAGGAGCAGATCGCGGCGGTGGCGCCAGAGGCTGTCGCGGGCCGACTGGGCCCAGCGGGCCAGCCTTGGGACTCTGGTAACGATGGCGTCAAGGCGTGGCATGAATCGACTCCTCGATGCGCACGCTGCCCAAGAGGATGCGGTTGTCCTGGGCAAAGCCGCCTGGGCCGAGCAGGTTCAGCCGACGCACCTGGCTATCATACATCCCTACCTGAAGCTGGTACACACCAGCGGGGGCGTCCTCCTTGACCTGGAGCTGGTACCGATCCTCGACAAGTTGTCCCTTTACCCAGGTGGAGGTGGGCGAGCCTCCGCTCTGCGGCCAGCTATCCACCTGGGCCCAGATGCTGTGATCCTGACCGATGACCTGGGTGAACACCGTATAGTCCTGATCGAGATCTCGTAGGGCCTGCCAGTACAGGGTGAGATCAAACGACTGGCCAGGGGCGGCGGCGCTATTGGCCAACCGATATCCCACCAACATGACCTCGTCCTGGAGGTTGAGCGCCAGCGGATTGGGGATCCCGTTCTCGGTGTGCTCAGGTATGTCCACACTGGCTAGCGTAACCAGATCGGCGCCCTGGTCCAAAACGGCCAGACGTTCGCCCGTCTCCAGGTTGTAGAGGCCTGCGCGCACCTCGATGCGGTTAGGCGTCATCAGGGTGGCTGCCAGGTGAGGCGCGTACGTGTCGGCGATGATATCGCCTGGCTGCATCAACGTGGTGGGGTAGGTGCCCTGCCCTGGGTACATATCGCGCTGTCCCACGATCAGCTCGTTCTCATCGACCAGATGGACAAACACCGAGTAGTCCACATCCATAGGCGCCAGAGCACGCCAGTAGATGGTGATGGGGATGGCGTCGCCTGGGGCAGCCGATTGGAGATCCAGCGTGTAGCCCAACAGCGTCATCTTGCCCCCTAGGTCGGCGTTGACGGCGACCATCTCGGGGAGCTCTTGCTCGGTCAGAATCGGCGGCGGGGCATAGGCGGGCGCAATCACCGTCACGGGCATGAGCACCGCCACAACCAACAACGCTCCCGCCAGGATAACGGGGCCAGCGGCGCGCCAACGATGGGGCAGCAGCGCCGATAGCCCTAGCGCCATCAGCACGCTGAGGGCGGATAGGGCCGAGAACATCAAGCGTCCCTGGCTGGCGATGGTCATCATGCTCCAGCGGATGAGCGACACCAGCACGACGACGGGCCAGGCCGCCACCAGCGCGAATTGAAGGAGACGAACAGTATCGACCTTGGCTCTGGTGCGTAGCAACCACAGGGGCGAAGCCACCAGGCCCAACGCCCCCAGCGGCGTGAGCAACCAGTAGACCCATGGGGGAGCGGGGAGGTTGACGCCCCCAAAGAACCCCCAGAAGGACATCACAAAGCCCTGCCACTCGCCCGCTAGCTGCTTGAGCGTTGGCTGAGGGTGGCGCGCTCCTACGATGGCCACAAAGGCGTTGAGGCCTGTGGGATCCCCATACAAGCGCCAATTCCGCCAGAACCACCAGCCCGTCAGCGCGATCACGGGTAGCGCGATGGACACCCCTGCCGTCCACAACGCCCGCCACGAGCGCTGGCGATAGGCCACAAAGCTGCCTGCCATGGCTGCCAGCGCCAGCATCCCTAGGGCGCTGCTCTTGGAGAGGGTGGCCAGGCCCAGCACGACGCCCAAGCTAGCCCATTGGCGCCAGCTCGGCTGCCCGCGCACATAGCGGACCATCATCCACAGGCCCAGGGCGCACAGAAGCGTCACCAGGGCGTCGTTATTCACCGATGAGGTGATGAACAAGTACATGGCGTTGAACGCCGTGATGGCAGCGGCTCCCAGCGGCACCACACGGTCTTCAGGGAGCAGGCTCTGCGCCAGGAGATAGGTCAGCAACACCGTGCCGAGGCCCATGAGTACCGACAGCCAACGCACCAGATGGACGGCGAGCACGGTTCCATGATAGGGGAATCGCTCGGCCTCCGTGTGGATCACCATGTTCACGTTGCGGTCAGTGGTGGGGACGCCGATGTCCGCATGGGGATTGATCCAGCGTACCTCAGGCATGTCGCTGGTGTCGATGGGCCAGGTGATCAATGCGCCCAGGGCATAGTAGAGCGGTGGCTGGCTGCCTTCCTGGCGCCAAGGCCCCAGTTGGTCGGGGTGCTGCACGGGCAAGCCGCCGCCGTTGGCCAGATGCTGGACAAAGGGATAGTGCCACAGCTCGTCGGAGGCCTCAAAGATTGGTGTGACCACGCTGTACATGATCGCAAGAATAACGTACAGCCCAACAACGCAGGCGAGCGGCCAGCCGCCCCGTCGCAGGGTGGCTGCTGGGGTGGCAAAGCCTTGCGGCTCAGGCCGATCTAGCTGCCGCATGCAGGACCTCCAGCGTCCGTTCGGCGATCTGCGACCAGGAGAACCGCTCTGACAACGCCTTGGCCGCCACAGAGAGGCGGGCTCGCGTTTCGGGATCGCGCCAGAGCGCCTCAGCGGCACGCGAGAGCGCCCTGGGGTTGCACGCGGGGACGAGGCGAATGCTCTCGCCATCACGCAAGCAAGGGATGGGCGAGGTGGGCTCGGTGCTGATGATGGGCAGGCCATGGGCCAGGGCGGCCATCAGGCTGCCTCGCCGCAACGAAACCCCGTCCCGATACGGCAACACGCAGATATCCGAGAGACCAAAGGCGGCGCTCACCTCCGAGTCGCTGAGATAATCGGTCCAGTGGACCCGCGCCTGTAGGCCGAGCTCGGTGATCAGGGCCAGCACGGAGGCGAGGTACGCCTCGTTGGCGGGATCGCTAGCTCCGACGACGCCGCCCACCATAAGCAGATGGGCGTCGATGCCGCCGCGCACCAGGTAGGCCAGGCAGCGGACCAGGTCCTCGCCCCCCTTGGTGGCGTTCAGGAAGCCAAAGTAGCAGAGCACCAGTCCTTCCCTTGGCAGCCCCCACATGGCCCGCCACTGGGCGCGGTCAAAGCCCTCGGGCAGTCGGCAGGTGACATTGCTGCCGATGGGGATCTCGTGGATCGGCGGCATGCCGCGCTGCTTGCCGAGCGCAGCCACATCCTCGGCATTGGTGGCAATGACGGCTCGACTATGCCTGGCCAGCAACCACACGGCCTGCTGCCGCAGGGGGCCTGCCTTGGGAAAGAGGTACGGCACCCGCAGATCATGAAAGGTGGTGACCATCGGCATCCGACCGAAGCGGAGGGGCAAGGCGTTGACAGCTGGATGCAGGCCAAAGGCCGCCGCCTGATACTGGATGTTGACCACATCGGGCCTCAGTTGAGTGATGAGTGCTGCCGTCTGGCCGTACAGCTCGCGCCAACCCCAATGGCTCATCACGGGATGGACGCCCACCTGGTGGGTTGTGCTGGCGGCCTCGCTGGAGGTGAGGATGTGCATCTCGACGCCCAGAGCTTGCAGATGCTCGGACAGGATCTGGCTGAAATCGGCCACGCCGCCCTGCATTGGGGGGTATTCGCCTGTGACCATGAGGCACCGTCGCAGAGGGCTCATGGTCTTCCCTCCGACGACGCGTTGGCTGCGAGGCGAGAGCGAAGCACGGCGGCATAGGTACGCATACGCTGGCGGCGCATGGGCCTTTTGTGGCCCCAGAGCCACTTGACGGCCTCGATCAGCCAGCGGAGAGCATAGTCGCCTAGCAGATACACGCGCAGCGTCTGCGCGGCCAGCCAGCCGTGATGCTTGCGAAAGTAGTGGATCTTGCTCACATTGAACCGAATGTGCTTGAGCGCTGAGACCTGATCGCTGCTACGGGCTTCGTGATGGATGACGACGGCCTCGGGAACGTAGGCCACCTCCCAACCCGCCTGCTGGATGCGTCGGCACCAGTCCAGTTCTTCGCTATACATAAAGTAGGCCTCGTCCAGCAAGCCGACTTGGTCGACTATCTCGCCACGCACCAGCATGCAGGCGCCATTGACCCAGTCGACGCGTTGGGTCTGGTCGTCGGGGGTCTCGGCCAGGTGGTAACGGCGAAGCCAGGGGTTCTGCGGGAACCACTGGCCCAGAAGGGTGCTCTCCCATATCGCCGTCCAGAGCGTTGGGAAGCGACGCCGCGACGATTGGTAGGTGCCATCGCCATAGCGGAGCTGAGGCCCCACCACGCCTACCTCGGGGTGCGCTTGTAGGTAACGTACCATAGTGAGGACGGCGTCGTCGACGACTTTGGTGTCGGGGTTAAGCAAGAGCAGGTACCGATGTGAGCCAGAACGCAGGGCCAGGTTGTTGCCCGCGGCAAAGCCGACGTTGGTTGGGCTCTCGATCAGGGTGACCTGTGGGTAGGCGGCGCGGATCTGAGCTACGCTGTCGTCCTGCGAGGCATTGTCGACGACCACTATCTCCGTCGCCAGGTCGCCAAGGAACAGGTCGCCATTGACCGTGCGCGCCGAGGGGCTGCCGCACAGCGAACCCAGGGCTGCGCAGACTAGCTCTCCGACGTTCCAGTTGACAATGACGATGGTTAGGTCAGGTGTCATGCTGCGGTAGCCCAAAGAGGCGAACGGCGTTGTCATAGGTATGCTGCGCGATGGTCTGCGGATCGCTGCCGCGTAGCTGGGCGATGCGCTCCGCCACCAGGCTCACGTACGCTGGCTCGTTGCGCTGGCCGCGGTGAGGATGTGGCGCCATAAAGGGCGCGTCGGTCTCGATCAGCAGACGGTCCAGCGGGGCCTCGGCGGCGATAGCCTGGACCTCCTGGGTGTTACGAAAGGTCACCGCGCCGCCAAACCCCAGGTAGAGGCCGCGCTCCAACGCCCAGGTAGCCATGGCTCGGTCGGAAAGAAAGCAGTGCAGCACTCCCCGCAGGCCGTCTGGCGCCTGATCCAAGAGCTCGCGCAGGTCGGCGTCGGATTCGCGCGTATGCAGGACGACGGGAAGATCGAGCTCGACGGCCAGCGCGAGCTGTTCCGCGAGCACCGCGCGCTGTGTGGGCCGCGGGGAGAGGTCATAGTAATAGTCCAGGCCGATCTCGCCGACGGCGACTACCTTGTCTTGCCTGGCCAGCGCGGCCAGCTCGCGACGGGCCGTCTGGCGTATCTGCGGGTCATCAGAGGCCAAACCCGACTGGAGCGCTGCGTGGGGGTGCACGCCCACGGTGGCATAGATGCTGGCGCTCTGAGCGGCCAGGGCGATGGCCTTCTGGCTGCTGCTTACCTCGGTGCCGCAGGTGATCATGACGCGGACGTCAGCGGCGGCGGCCCGCGCGATCACCTCACTTCGGTCGCGGTCGTACCTGGCCGATTCGAGATGGCAGTGCGTATCGCACAAGGGGGCCAGCGTCATGCCTCCAGCCCAGCTATGGAGAGGCCCGCGGCGAGTATGTCTTGGACCTTGTCTTGGTGTGTGGTCTCGCAGTAGACGCGGATGACGGGCTCGGTGCCCGAGAAACGGATCAGCATCCAGCCGCCGTCTTCCAATCGGAACTGGAAGCCATCCACGGTCAGGATCTCGGTCACCGCCAGCCCTGCGATCGACTCGGGCTGGGCCGCGCTGACCATCTCTCGAATCTCGGCCTTGCGCTCGGGATCGAGCTGGCGATCGACGCGGTCGTAATAGTGGGCCCCCACCAGGCTATAGATATGCTCGATCAGCTCGCTGGGCTTCATGTTCATTTGGACCATGAGATCGAGCAGGAACAAGCCCGCCACGATGCCGTCGCGCTCGGGGATATGATTGGCAAAGGCAAAGCCGCCGCTCTCTTCGCCGCCCATGATGGCATTGACGCGCATCATCTCGGGGGCGACGTACTTGAAGCCCACGCCCGTCTCGTAGACGGGAACGCCATAGCGCTGTGCCAGCTTGTTGGCCATGACGGTGGTGCTGATGGAGCGGACCAGCGGGCCGCGCATGCCGCGGACCTCGAGCAGGTAGAACGCCAGCAGGGCATAGACCTGAAGCTGGTTCACAAAGACGCCACCCTCGCTGGCCATGCCCACGCGGTCGGCGTCACCGTCCAGGGCCAGGCCGACGTCGGCGCCCCAGACGGGGATCTCGGTCAGCAGGCCCTGGAGATTCTCGTCAATGGGTTCAGGGCGCCGCATGCCTGGAAAGAGGGGATTGCGCTCAGCATGGATCTCGCGGACGATCGTGCTGCCTCCACCGAGGAGGCGGCTGAACCAGCCCTGGCCAACGCCCCACATGGGGTCTGCCAGCACGCGAAAGCCAGCATCGCGAATGGGCTGGATGTCGACGAGCTTGGCGATGCTCTCAGTATAGCCCGTGTCAGGGTCAAAGAGCTCCACCAGACCCTCGTTCTGGGCGCGATCGAACCCCAACGTCTTGACGCCATCGCCCTCTTGGGCGGCGACGATGCGATCCTCGACCAAGCGCAAGGTCTCGGGCGCCGCAGCGCCTCCGTAAGAGGAGCGCAGCTTGAAGCCGTTGTCGGTGGGTGGGTTGTGGCTGGCCGTGATCCAGATGCCGCCCGCGGCCTGATGCGGGATGATCGAGGCCGAAAGCACTGGGGTGGGGGCGGGATGGTCCGCCAGATAGGCCTTGATGCCATTGCCAGCCAGCACCTCGGCTACCGCCTGCGCAAAATCCTCCGAGCGAAAGCGCATGTCATAGCCGATGATCATGCCACGATCGGCCAGGCCCTCGGCGATGAGGTAATCGGCGGTGCCTTGGGCGCAGTACCGCACCGACTCAAAAGTGTAATCCTCGGCAACGCTGCCGCGCCAACCATCGGTCCCAAAGACGATGCGCCTGGTCATAGCGTAACCTCCTGGTAGGCTCGGGTGATTCGACTGGATGCACGCCCTAGTATAAAGGCGCCAGCGCGTGGGGGCAAGATACATGCGTAGGACGCGGCCTCGTGGCCGCGTCCTGCGTTCGGGCTATCGGATCGGCGTTATCTAGAGGCCAGCTGCGCGTTTCAGCTCGTCGGCTCGGCTGGTGTCCTCCCAAGGGAGGTCTAGGTCATCACGTCCAAAGTGGCCGTAGGCCGCCGTGGCACGATAGATGGGGCGCCGCAGATCGAGCGTCTCGATGATGGCCCGCGGACGCAGATCGAACTGCTCGCGAACCAGCCGTTCGATCCGATCGTCGTCGATCCTGCCCGTGCCAAAGGTCTCGATGTTGAGCGAGACGGGCTCAGCCCTGCCGATGGCATAGGCGATCTGGATCTGGAGACGCTTGGCCAGGCCGGCGGCCACCAGGTTCTTGGCGACCCAGCGAGCGGCATAGGCGCCGGAGCGGTCCACCTTGGTGGGGTCCTTGCCCGAGAACGACCCGCCGCCGTGGGGGACCATGGCGCCATAGGTGTCGACCATGATCTTGCGGCCGGTTAGGCCGGCGTCGCCCTGGGGACCTCCCACCACGAACCGACCGGTGCAGTTGATCAGTTTGTTCGTGCGGTCGTCAAGCATCGCGGGGGGGATGGTCGGGCGGATGACATGCTCGATGAGATCCTGCTTGATCTCTTCGGTGCCGGCTTCCTCGCTATGCTGGGCGGCCAGCACGATGGTGTCCACTCGCGCCGGGGAGCCCTGGTGGTACTCGACGGTCACTTGGCTCTTGCCGTCGGGACGAAGGTAGGGCAGGGTGCCGTCTTTGCGGACTTGGGCCAAGCGTTGCGCTAGCTTGTGCGAGAGCAGAATCGGCATCGGCATCAGTTCGGGAGTCTCGTCGCAGGCATAGCCGATCATCATGCCCTGGTCGCCCGCGCCGTCACGGTCCACCCCCTGGGCGATGTCGGGCGACTGCTCGTTGATGGCCGAGAGCACGGCGCAGGTCTTGTAATCAAGCCCGTACTCGGCGTTGGTATAGCCGATCTCCTTGATCGTCTGGCGGGCGATGTTGGGGATATCCACATAGCAAGTGGTGGTGATCTCCCCGGTGACCAGGACCATGCCGGTCGTCGTGGCACACTCGCAGGCCACGCGGCCGGTGGGATCCTGAGCTAGTACGGCATCCAGCACCGCGTCCGAGATCTGATCGCAGATCTTGTCGGGGTGTCCCTCGGATACCGACTCGCTGGTGAATAGGTACTTGAGCGACTTTATAAAGCTGTTCATGTTGCCTCTCTTGTGCTCTATTGGAGGGACTCGATCGACGGCCTATGTGCCCGATTCCCAAGAGGCCAGATACTGGCGCTGCTCGTCGGTGAGGACGTCGATGTGGATGCCCATGGACTCGAGCTTGAGCCGGGCGATCTCGTTGTCGATGTCAGCGGGCACCGAGTAGACGGCCTTTTCCATAGACGCGTGATGCTTGACGATATGCTCTGCTGAAAGCGCCTGGTTGGCAAAGGACATGTCCATGACGGCGGAGGGGTGGCCTTCGGCGGCGGCCAGGTTGACCAGGCGGCCCTCCCCGAGGACGTTGATGGCGCGCCCATCGGGCAGGTGATACTGCTGCACCGAGGGTCGCGGCTCGGTGACCTCGGTGGCCATCTCGGCCAGGGCGGTCAAGTTGAGCTCGACGTTAAAGTGGCCCGAGTTGGCGATCATGGCGCCATCGCGCATGGCCTCAAAGTGCGTCACGTCGATCACGTTCTTGTCGCCGGTGGAGGTGACAAAGATATGGCCTACAGCGGCCGCCTCTGCCATCGGCATCACCTGGTAGCCGTCCATGACGGCCTCGAGGGCGCGCAGAGGATCGACCTCGGTGACGATGACGTGAGCGCCCATGCCCCGCGCCCGCATGGCGATCCCACGGCTGCACCAGCCATATCCGGCCACCACAAAGCTCTTGCCAGCCAGGAGCGTATTGGTCGCCCGAAGGATGCCGTCGATGGTGCTCTGGCCGGTGCCATAGCGGTTATCAAAGAGATGCTTGGTATTGGCGTCGTTGACAGCGATGATGGGGTACGCCAGCTTGCCTTCCTTTTGGAGGGCGCGAAGCCGGATCACGCCGGTGGTGGTCTCTTCCGTGCCGCCGATGACATGCTCGAGCAGCTCGCGGCGAGAGGTGTGCAACGTCGAGACCACGTCCGCGCCGTCGTCCATGCTGACTTGCGGCGCCAGGTCTAGGACCTGGTTGATGTGCCGGTAGTAGGTGTCGTGATCCTCGCCCTTGATGGCAAAGACGGGGACATCGAACTCGGCGACCAGGGCCGCTGCGGCATCGTCCTGTGTGGAGAGTGGATTCGACGCGCACAGCGCCACCTCGGCTCCGCCCGCCTTGAGGGTTCGCATCAGGTTGGCGGTCTCGGTGGTGACGTGCAAGCAGGCCGCTAGCCGAACGCCCGCAAGCGGCTTTTCCTCGGCGAACCGCTCGCGGATCATCCGCAGGACGGGCATCTCGGTATCGGCCCACTGAATGCGGCGGGTCCCCGCGGCCGCTAATCCGAGATCTCGAACATCGTGTGGTACGGTCATAGCGAGTCCTTTCTGCTTAGGTGCAGCGGCATCAGCTCAGCGGCTGCGCAAAGGGCCGACAGAGCGCTTGAGACGCGACATCGAAATGGGTGAGACAGAGCATATCGGCATAGCGTTGTTCGATATCGGCAGGGGCTAGGTCACGGAGCCCATCCACCGAAAAGCCCTGCACGGTGAACGAAGCGATGACGGCGCCATGGACCACCGCTCGGCGCAGGCCGCCCACGGTGTGGTCGCCGGTGCGCGCAAGGTGGCCGATCAGGCCGGCGGCGAATGTGTCACCGGCGCCAGTGGGGTCGACGACGGTGGCCACCGGGTAGGCTGGCGTGAAAAAGGTGCGTTGCGGCAGCTCCTGGCCACCGGTGATCAGCATGGCGCCGTGTTGCCCCTTTTTGACGACGACCGCCTTGGTGCCCAGTGCCAGAATGGCCTCGGCAGCGGTGATCAGGTTGCCATGACCTGTGAGCATACGGGCCTCGTCCTCGTTCACCAGCACAAGATCGACCATCCCCATGGCCTTGAGGAGTCGCTCCTTTTTCAAGTTGATCCAGTAGTTCATCGAGTCCAGCGCCACGAACCGAGGCGAGCGCATCTGCTCCAGCACGGCGATCTGCAGGTCTGGGTCGATATTGGCAAGAAAGACATAGGGCGTGCGGCAGAGATCCGCCGGGATGGTGGGCTCAAAGCCTGCGAATACGTTGAGTTGGGTCTCGAGCGTCTTGGCCGAGTCCAGGTCCTGACCGTAGCATCCGGCCCAACGGAACGTCTTGCCCGGAGCCACCTGTAACCCCCGCAGGTCAATGCCCCGACTTTCGAGGAACGCGAGATGCTCGGGCGGGAAATCATCGCCCACGACGCCCACCACGGCGACCTGATCGTAGAGGCTAGCGGCGGTGCCAAAGTAGGTGCACGAGCCGCCAAGGACGCCGGTGCGCTGCCCGGACGGCGTGGCTACATCGTCAAGCCCGATGGATCCAACCACAAGAATGCCCAAGACCGACTCCTCTTCCTAGAGGTTCGACGAACTATCCGATGTCGTCTCATATCCCAGGCGCTGGCGCATGGTCTGCGAGACCGCTTCCGTGAGCTGAAGCGCGCGTTCGGCCAGTGCAGGTTCTAGCCTGCCCAGGCTGCACGAGGGCGACACCAACCCCGCCCGGTCGATCGCCTCTCGTGGCACGCCCGCGCTCACCAGCGCCGCGATGCCCTCTTCTAGGCGTTGCACCAGCGTCTCTACCGTCTCGCCGCGCGCGGCAATGCCCGCTGGCACGATACCCCACGCCAGGACGCCGCCGCGCTCCAAAAAGGTTGCCACCTCGCGGCCGTGGGCCGCTAGGCGGGGCGTATAGTCGTAGGCGTCAAAGCTGATGATGTCGACCGATAGGCTCAAGACCAATGACCAGTCCGTGTCGCCGCAGCAATGGATGCCTTTCCAGCCGTGGATGGCCGAAAACACTTCTTCCAGCATGCTGGAGGCTTGATCCTGGCTGAGCCGCACAAAGGCCGAGCCAAGCGAGGCCAGATAGGGTTCATCGAGAAAGATGATCGTCCGCGGGTGCCGCCGCGCGAGTTGCTGTTCCTGCCAGGCAGCCTTGAGACGAATATGCTTGCTGACGGCGTCTCCTAGAACACGGTCGTTCAGGATTGGTTGCTGGTGGGCATCGATGACCGAGAGCCCCCAGGAAATGGGGCCGGTGACCTGTCCTTTGAGCGCGAGGGCCTTTTCTGGGAGCGCCACCTTGCCCTGCTGGAGCAGCGCGAGGCCGGCCGCATAGGCTGGGCTGATGGCGCCATAGGCGAGGTCGTTCTCCAGATACGCCAGGTAGAGCCGCTCGAGATCGCGCTCGAGCTCGGGGCCGTCGTCCACGCGCACGGTGCCATCGCTGACGACGATCCCGGGAAACCGTTCGGCGAACTGGGCATACATGCCCTCATAGGGAGAACGGTTGGGCAGCTGTGGCCAGGCCGGGATGACGCCGGTGTGGCGCAGGATGCTATCCCAGGCGATCTCGGCGCTGACATAGGGCAGTCCGCCGAGCGATAGTGCGTGCCACTCTGGAGAAAGAACCGGCATTTGGTGCGCCTACTGGCTAACTAACGGCATACCCAGGCGCAGGCTAGAGCCGACGCCGGGGAGCTGGCCGACAGCGAAACGCCGAAAAAAAGCGCCCCCCTCGACGGGAGACGCCCAGCTTGGCCCTCATCTTTCAGGCGCCCGTCGCGCCTGCCGGACTTGGCACCACAGGCGTCGCCGCGCACGCCAGGTTGCCGGGGCTTCTCAGGGCCGGTCCCTCCACCCCTCGTGATGAGAGAACCCACGTATTCACGATCAACTTGATGCTAACACGAAAGACAGAGGGTGTCAAAAGCAACCGAAAGATGACGGCCCCCTCTTGACGATGCGCCCGGCGGCCGCTACTATCGCGACAGAGTGCGATGGCAGGAGGAAGGGTAATGATCCCACGAGAGCGCGTGCTGATGGCTTTGGCGCACCAGCAACCCGATGTGACCCCATGGCAGCTAGACCTGACAACAGACGCACATGCCAAGATGGTGGCCTACACCGGGGACTCGGACTTTTTAGCCAAGGTGGGAAACCATCTGGCGGGTGTCGAGGATGGCTTTTTCGAAGAAGTGCGGCCTGGCTTTTGGCGGGACGGGTTCGGCATCGTGTGGAACCGTACCATCGATCGCGACATTGGCAATGTGGAAGAGATTCTGCTTCCCGAGCCCACCTTGACCGGCTATGCTTTTCCCGAGCCGGACCTAGAGCGTAACGCCAAGCTCTACGACCGCCTGGTGGCCGAGAACCCCGAGCGCTTTCGCCACGCGGGGGTGGGCTTTTCCATGTTCGAGCGCGCGTGGACGTTGCGAGGCATGGAGAACCTGCTGGCCGACATGGTGCTCCACCCCAGCTTTGTCGATGACTTGATGGATCAGATCCTGGCCTACAACCTCAAGGTGATCGATCATCTCCTGGCTTGGGATGTCGACTGTGTGCGGTTTGGCGATGACTGGGGCCAGCAGCGGGGCTTGATCATGGGCCCCAAGCATTGGCGGCGCTTTATCAAGCCGCGCGTGGCCGTCATGTACGAGCGGGTCAAGTTGGCGGGCAAGTTCATCATGCAGCACTCGTGCGGCGACGTGGACGAGCTCTTCCCGGACCTGATTGACATGGGGCTGGACATTTTCAATACCTTTCAGCCCGAAGTCATGGACGTGCAGTGGGTAAAGCAAGAGTACGGCCAGCACCTGACCTTTTACGGGGGGATCAGCACTCAGCAGGTGTTGCCACGGGTTGGGCCGGACGAGCTTGTGCAGGTGATGCATCACATGATGGAGACCATCGGCCGGGACGGAGGCTACATCGTGGCGCCCACCCACGCCATCCCACGGGATGTGCCCGCCGAGAACATTGCCGCCTTTATCGAGGTGGTGCAGAACCAGTAGCCGGCCCCACCGTAGGAGGGACCCATTGGCCGACGCGCATCGGCACCCCGGCCCGAGATGGCCGAGAGCGCTGCTACTGGCAGCGCTCCTTTTTCACCTGTCGCTGCTGGTTTCCTGGCGGGCGGGGTTCTGGAACCGGTTCACTTTTGACTCTACCGCTACCCAGGGATGGCGCGGTTGGGATTTCTATGCCCTCTACCAGGCTGGCCACAATGTCTTGACGGGCGTGAGCGTCTATGAGAGCGACAACGAGGCGATCGACGTCGTGGTGCCGCGCTACACCCCCTATCGGTACTTGCCCCTTCCCGCCTACACCGTCGGTGTTGCGCTGAACGCCCTCTCGCCGCTGTGGGCTTTTCGGCTGTGGGTGGCCGTCATCGTGGCGCTCTGGTGGGCCTGCGCTTGGGCCTCGTACCGTCTGGGGAGGGATCCCACCGAGCGAGCGATCCTAGCGGCCATGTGGCTCCTGTTCACGCCCTTTTACCTCGAGATCTACCTCGGGCAGTTCTCGGTGGTGCAGGCAACCTTGGTGCTGGCCATGCTGTGGGCACTGATGGGCCGACTGCCGCGTTGGACTGTGGACGCTAGCTGGGCGGCCAGCTTGGTGTGGAAGCAAAACACGGCGCTGCTGGGTCCCGTGCTGCTGCGCGAGCGCCGCTGGCGGGCGCTGTGGGTCGGTGCGGCCGTGGTGCTGGCCACCTCTCTGCCCTACTTTTGCCTTTACCCGGATAGCCTCGCCCGCTTCATGGGCAACCTCTCCTCTGGCGCGCCCTCGCCCCAGCTGGGGAACCTAGGGGTGCGGCAGCTGCTCTACAGCGTCGTCTCGTTTATCTGGCCGAGCCTCGCGGTCGAGGGCCATAGCCTGCTGCAGAGCGGATGGGTGGCTTTGGTCATCGCAGCGGGCTTGGTGGTGACCTTTGCGAGCAAGCGGTGGGACCCCGTCTTGGCGCTCTGCTTTTGGTTCACCACCTATTTCCTCGTGTACCATCACGTGTGGGAGCACCACTATGTGATGTTGTTGCCCGTCTTGGTGGTGCTCTACCACCGCTACCGCCATCCGTGCGTGCTGGTGGCCTGGGCGTTGGTGGCTGTCTGGACCCCCTACGTGCTGATCGATCCAGGCGGCATGGCGGCCTATCATGCGCCCATGCGCTGGACGCCCCTCGATCCTCCTCTGGTGGATATCCTCTATCACGCCAGCAAGGCGTTGCCGACCCTGTGCCTCTGGGGCGGTCAGGCCTGGCTGTTGGCACGGCCTCGACCCGCGGTCGAGCCATGCTGACCTGGCTGCGCCGCCTGTTCGATGCGGCCTATTTGTACGCCATCGAGCCGTCGCCGACCCTGATCTGGTCGCGCGGGCTGGTGGCGGCGGGCGTGGCGATGCTGGTCGTGGCGGCCAGCGTGCTCGTCTACGGGGTGCGGCTCCGCTGCCGAGGCGCCTCGCGGGGCTGGGTCTGGGCATCGGCGGCGTGCTGGATGGCGGCGGGCGTCTCTATGCTGGCGCGGCCGCTGCTGTGGGGCGTGGCCTCGGCCAGGGCATGGGCGTTCTCGTGGGCGGCGCTCGGCGCGGGCCTGCTGGCCATCGGCCTCGCGCCGTCGTCGTCATCACCGCTGGGAGGCTGGTTTCGGCGGCATCGGGTCATCGCTTGGACGACTCTCGGGGCTCTCCACGCGCTGGGGCTGGCTGGTTGGTGGCTCTATGACGGCTTGAGCGTGGCGTGGATTCTGTCCGTGGTGGGCCTGATGGCGGATGCCGTGGCGCTCCGAAGGCGACCGACGGAGCGCGAGGGCCCCCTACTCGGCACCCCTCTGCTGCTGACCTATGCCGCGTTGGCCATGCGCTGGGGCCTGTCCGAGGGACTGGGCGTCGACGTGGCCGCCTACCAGGCCTTTGGGGGGGCGGATCTGCTCTCGCTGTGGTTCGGTGGATCCACCATGGCGTGGGTGGGCGGGATTGGAGCGTTGATGCTGGCGCTCCGTCGCGTGCTGCTAGGGGGCACGGCCACCCGCCGTGGAGTGGCCCTCCTGGCGCTACTTCTGGGCCTTGGGGTTGCCCTCGCGGTGGGCGCCCGCCACATGGCCGCTGCGGTGACGGCCAGCGATCCCTACTGCTACTTGCAGATGGCGGCCGATCTGGTCGAGCGCGGCACCGTCCTGCATTCTTTTCCACTGGCGGCCGTGGCACGCGAGGCGGGTGTGCCGCTCTGGCCCGTCGTGCATGTGGGGTACCAGGTGCCTGACGCGGCGAACATGGCGGCCACCGTCTGGCCGATCGGCTGGCCGCTGCTCTTGGCGCCCGTGTATGCCGCTGCGGGCGAGTCGGGCGCCCTCTGGCTGGCGATGGTTTGCCTGCTGGTGACGGCTGTGGTGACGGGCTGGCTGGCTCGCCAACTGCTGGCGGGCTCGCCCTGGGGCGGCTGGGTGGCCGCTGGCATGGCCGCCTTTCTGGTGGCGACCTCGCAAGAGGCCGTGCTGCGCAGCCTGGTGCCCATGGCCGATGCCGCCGCCGCGCTGTTCTCGGCGGGCATGCTGGCGTGCCTGGTGCGCGCCCGCGACAGCCGCCGCCTGGGTTGGAGCTTGGCAGCGGGCGTCGGCTATGCCGTGGCCTACTGGATCCGCCATCCTCTGCTGTTTCTGGGGTTGGGTGCCCTGCCTATCTATGGGGTGGGCCGTCGCGGCGAGCGGGTGCGTTGGCGCGAGCTGCTGGCCTTTGCGGCGGCAGCTCTGCTGGTGGCGACGCCTGACCTGGTCTACCACACCGTGGTATTCGGTGCGCCGTGGGTTACCGAGTCGCCCGAGTGGTTCCTGCTGAGCCCCGCGCATATCCTCGTCACGGCTTGGTCCATGCTGACGGAGGGGTTCCTCAAGCGGGCCGAGTTCGGCTACCTCTGGCCCCTGGTGCTGTGGGGGCTGGTGGCTGCGCGGCGCCCCCAGGTGGTGGAGCGGGGCGCATGGCTGGGTTTCATCTGGAGCATAGTGGGGGCGTTGGGCTTTCAGCTCTGCTACCAGGCGCTACGGTGGCGTGACCTGATCTCGCTGCTGCCCTGGCTGGCGATTTGTGCGGGCATCGGTCTCGAGTGTCTCCTGGCGAGGCTGCCGCAGGGTCGCTGGCGGCACGCGGCTATCGTCATGGCGCTGATGCTGCTTTTCGGGCGCTCCGCATGGGTGATGACGCTGCCGCAGCAGGAGGCCGTAGCGGTGTTTGGGCACGTCTCTGCCTCGCAGCGCCAGGCCTACGCCGATCTGGCGGTCAGCTTGCCCGATGACGCGGTGGTGGCCACGGGCTTGAGCAGCGGGTCCGTCGAGCGCTATGTCGGGCGCGACACCATGCGGCCTGCTGACTGGACTGCGGACGAGTTCGACGCCATGCTGATCGCTTTTGAGGCGGTGGGGCGTGAGGTCTGGCTGTTGGAGGACGGCGAAGAGATGGGAGCGCTGCTGGGGCGGCTGCCGCCTGGCTGGACGGTGCGGTCCGCTGGCAGCTACGATCTTCCCGCCTTTGGGCGGGGCGCCGAGCCGATCGCGCGCGAGGTTCGCCTTTGGAGCGTGAGGCGCGAGGACCAGTAGCGGGAGAACCAGCCTTGACAGATAGGAGATTGATGATATAATATATCAAGAATGTAATCTAAACGCGGTTCACGCGAAAGGTGGGTTGCATGGATCGTTCTATCATTTACCTTGACAATATGGCTGCCACCCGCCTGGATGAGCGCGTACTCGATGCCATGCGACCGTACCTCTTTGATACCTATGCGGTCGCCACCTCGCAGTTTGGCTATGCGCTAGGCATCGCCGCGCGAGACGCCCTCGAAGCCGCTCGGGCGGCAGTGGCGGAGCGGCTGGGAGCGAGCGCCGACGAGATCGTCTTTACCTCGGGCAGCACCGAATCCACCAACATGGCCCTCAAAGGGGCCGCTGCGGCGCTTTCCCAGAAGCGTGGCCGCCACCTGATCACCACTGCTGTCGAGGATTTCCCCGTGCTGCAGAGCCTGCGCGCCCTGGAAAGGGTCGGCTATGAGCTGACGGTGCTCCCCGTGGATGCGCAGGGGCGCGTCAGCCCCGACGACCTGGCCAACGCCTTGCGCGACGATACGGCGCTGGTCTCGGTTCAGCAGGCCAACCAGGAGATCGGTACGCTGCAAGAGCTCGCGCCGCTCGCGGATCTGGCGCACCAGGCGGGGGCTCTCGTGCATGTGGATGCCACCTATGGCTGGCCCCGCGTCCCCCTCAGGTTGGATGCGCTTCCCGTAGACCTGGTCAGCCTGACCACCGCGCTAGCTCATGGTCCTCGCAGTGTGGGCGCTCTGTACGTGCGCGAGGGCACGTCCCTCCAAAAGTGGATGGATGGTGGCTTCCAGGAGGACAACCGTCGCGCGGGCCCCGAGGATATCGCGGGCGCCGTGGGTTTCGCGGCGGCCATGGATCTGGCCGATGCCGATGAAACGCAGCGTCTGCGCCTTTTGCGCGATACGCTAGAGGCGCGCTTGCTGGGCGTTCCCCATACGGTGCTGAATGGGCATCCCCAGGAGCGCGTCCCCACGCTGAGCAATGTCTCGTTCCGCTTTGTCGAGGGCGAGTCGATTCTGCTGCATCTGGATATGCGCGGTATCGCCGTCAGCACGGGATCGGCCTGCTTTAGCCGCTCGCTGGAGGCGAGCCACGTCATCCTGGCTATCGGCGGGAACCACGAGCGAGCGCATGGTTCGGTGCGGCTCTCCTTGGGGCGCTACAACCAGGAGAGTGATATAGACGCCGTGGCCTCGGCTCTGGGCGAGGTGGTGGCCCGCTTGCGCGAGATCAGCCCGTTGGGCAAGGAGGTGTAGGATGCCGTTGCCTTACAGTGAGACCGTGATGGAGCACTTTCGGCACCCGCATAACGTGGGAGCCTTGGAGGACGCTGATGCCAAGGCGGTGGAGGGCAGCCCCGCCTGCGGCGATATGGTCGCTGTCTATCTCAAGGTGGATGCCGAGAGCAAGGTGATCAGCGACATCAGCTTTGAGTCCTATGGCTGCGCTTCGAACATTGCCACGGGCTCGATCATCACCGACCTAGCCAAAGGCAAGACGCTGGACGAGGCCAAGCGGCTGACCTGGAAGCAGGCGGCCGAGGCATTGGGTGGGCTGCCTGCCATCAAGGCCCATTGCTCAGTCCTGGCGGTCGACGGCCTGCGGGCTGCCATCCAGAACTATGAAGAGCGACACGGTTTGGTCACCCAGCGAGACCCTACGACCGTGGAGCTGGTCATGAGTCGTCTCAAGCGGGTGATGAACCCGATGGTGGGGTTGGATCTGGTGCGGACCAATCTGGTCACAGGCGTGCGCATCGACGACGGTGTGGTCACCGTGGTGGTCGATCTACCCCGCGATCACCAATTCGCCAACAACATCCGCGCCGAGATCGAGGAAAAGATCGAGCCTCTGTGGGATGTGAACCACGTCATCGTCGAATTGCAGGAGTGAGGTGACCCATGGCACAGATTGACGTAGACGTGCGCGGGGAGACCTGCCCCGTGCCCCTGGTCGAGATGCGCAAGGCCGTGCTATCGGCCTCCAAGGGCGATACCATTCGGGTGCGCGGATCGCATCCCGCCTCGATGCACGAGATCCCTATGGCGGTGGAGGCCTTGGGCATCACCCTGGTGGCGGTGGAGGGCGCGGAGACCGACTGGACCATCACGATTGAGCGCTGATGAGGAGACGACCATGGCCCAGAAGACGACCATCGTCGTGCAAAGCGGCGATATGGACAAGCTTTACAGCGCCCTGATCATCGCCAATGGCTCGTTGGCCATGGGAATGGAGGCCTCGCTCTACTTTACCTTTTGGGGGTTGGAGCGCCTCAAAAAGGGCGGTTTGGACAAGGGACCGCTCTCGCGCATGCATATGCTGGGCCTGGGCAAGTGGATGGTCCGCCAGCGGATGCGACGGGCGAGGGTCGCCGAGCTGGAGCGGCTCATCACCGACTATCGGGCGTTGGGTGGGCGTATCATCGCCTGCGACATGACCATGGAGATCATGGGGATTCGCAAGGAGGATCTACGCCAGGAATGGATCGACGCCTATGGCGCCGTGGGTAGCTATCTGCAGGATGCCCGCGAGAGCCAGGTGACCCTGTTCATCTAGACACGGGAGGACGCCGATGGCTCAGGAGCATGATAGTCAGCCGCGGTTGCCAGGACGCGCCTTCCAGCGTGAGACCAAGCATCTGCGTGGACGCGGCATGGTGGGCATGGGCGGTGCGCGTCCGAGGCCACGGGTCCTCCCTCGCGAAAGCGACCTGATCGGCCTGCCACCGCCGATGCGCGCGGAGGGGCCACCGCTCTGGGATACCATCAACGCCCGTCGTTCGGTGCGGCGGTATGGCGGCGAGCCGCTTGCGCTGCAGGAGCTGTCGCAGCTCTTGTGGGCTTGCCAGGGCATCACGGCGGAGCGACGCGGGCTGAGCTTTCGGGCAACGCCATCGGCTGGCGCCCTCTATCCCATCGATACCTACCTGCTCGCCAACGCGGTGGAGGGTCTGCGGCCTGGCATCTATGGCTATGTCCCCGAGGCCCACGCGCTGGCCCTCGTGCGCGAGGGCGCCATGGGCCAAGAGGCCTGCGCCGCCGCCATGGATCAAGGAATGGTCCAGGATGCGCAGGCGACCTTTTTCTGGGCGGCCACCTTTGCGCGGGCGCGGTGGCGCTATGGCGAGCGCTGCTACCGCTACGCTTATCTGGACGCGGGGCACATCGCCCAGAACCTGGCCCTGGCGGCCGTGGGCCTGGGCCTTGCCAGCTGCCAGATTGCAGCATACTATGATGATAAGTGTGATGCCCTGCTGGGCCTCGACGGCGAGGATCAGACGGTGGTCTACATGTCGGTGGTGGGGCGCTCACAGGGATAATGATAGGAGGGCGACAGAGATGACTCTCAAAGGCGCCAAGGTTGTGGTTCTGGCAGAGGATCTGTACGAGGATCTCGAATTGTGGTATCCGTACTATCGCCTCTTGGAAGAGGGCGCATCCGTGACGTTGGTGGGCCCCAAGGCGACGAGCTATGCTAGCAAGTACGGGTATCCCGCTGTAGCGGCCGTCGCAGCCGAGGAGGTGGACGCCTCCGAGGTCCACGCGGTGATCGTGCCAGGGGGATACGCGCCTGACAAGTTGCGGCGCTATGACGCGGTCCTGGGTCTCGTCCGTGACGTGTATGCCAAGGGCGGCGTGGTGGCGTTCATCTGTCATGCCGCGTGGGTACCTATCTCGGCGGGCATCGTGCGGGGCAAGCACGCCACCTGTGTCGCCGCCATCAAAGACGACTTGGTCAATGCGGGCGCGATCTATGTGGATCAGGCTGTGGTGGTGGATGATCGGCTGGTGAGCTCGCGGACGCCCGCGGATCTGCCAGCTTATCTGCCGGCGATCATTGCCGAGATTGCCAAGGTGATCTAGCCTCTGGCGTTTCGGCGGTAAGGCTCCTACGGGGGCTTTCGAGGCAGATCGGGTAGGTTGGAGTTGTGAGTCGTGTAGGGAAGGAGCAAGAGATGACATCGCTAGGTGATCGTTTGCAGCAGGCGGACTGGAAAAAGGAAAAGCACGTGCCCGTGATCGAGGCGCCCGATGAGGTCAAGGCCGGCGAGTTCTTTGAGGTGCGGGTCACTCTGGGCAAAGAGGTGGCGCACCCCAATACCACCGAACATCACATCAGTTACATTACCCTCTACTTTCAGCCCGAGGGTGGCAAGTTCGTGCATCAGGTCGGCCATTACGAGTTCTCGGCTCATGGTGAGTCGACCGATGGCCCCAACCAGGGGCCCGTATACACGAACCACGCGGTGGTGACCGGCGTCAAGCTGGAAAAGTCGGGTACCCTGTACGCCGTGGCGCTATGCAATATCCACGGCCTCTGGGAGAGCACCAAGACCATAGCCGTCGTCTAGTCGCATCTAGCCATGGAAAGGACACCACGTATGCATCCCATGACCCTCAGCCATCTGCAGAGCGCCTTTGCAGGGGAGAGCCAGGCCCATATGCGCTATCTCGTCTATGCCGAAAAGGCCGCAAAGGACGAGATGCCTCAGATCGGCAGGCTGTTTCAAGCCATCGCCTGGGCGGAGCAGATCCACGCCAGCAGCCACTTTGTCGTGATGCGTGACCAGTTTGGGGCCGCGCAGACGGTGGCCAGCGCTGGATTCGGCCTCGGCACCACTGCCGAGAACTTGGCCGTGGCTATCGAAGGCGAAGACTTTGAGGTCGCCGAGATGTACCCCGTGTACAAGGCCACCGCCGAGTTCCAGGAAGAGCGGGGCGCATTGCGCAGCTTTGACTGGGCGTGGCAGGCCGAGCAGACGCATGCGGCCCTGTTCCGCGAGGCCAAGGCTGCAGCCGAGGCGGGGGGAGACATCGAGATCGATCAGGTGAATGTGTGCTCTCGCTGTGGGCACACGTTGGTGGGGGATGCCCCAGATCGTTGCCCGATCTGCAACGCCAAGAAGGAGGCCTACCGCGCCTTCTAGGCGAGGATGGCCGTGCAAGCGACGGGCGCGAACTGCCTTCAGAGTGGTTCGCGCTCGTTACGTGTCTGGCGTCAGGCCAACAGAACTCAACGACGGGTGGCCTTGGCCCCTCCGAGAGAGAGCATGGCTAGAACCAAGACGATGCTGATGATCGAGAGCGTCTCCATGGCGTGTACTCCATTGTGCTGGGCTATCGTTTAGAACCCCAAGCGCAACAAAGGGTTGCGGCCTTGCCCGCGACGTGCTGATGTGTATGATAGGGTCATCGTGACGGTCGTCCGCCACCCACGCCGAGCAACATAAGCGAGACGAGTAGTGCAACGATTGCGAATCCGCTGCCCATGGCGCACCTCCCACATCGATCCTGGCCGCTCTCTGGACGACGGCCGCCGCTCGATGGTTCCGCGCGGTGCGCGTTTGGCGTGGCTGGCGAGCTTGGTGTTGGTGGCTGGTCTGTTGTCCGCTTGCAGCGTCCTGGTCGAGAGCGAGGCCTTTCGGACGCTGACGGCCCCCACGGCGCTGCCTCCTGTGTCGACCTCGGACGCATCCCCCGATCCGGTGGAACCCGCTCCCGGAGCCACCCCGGCGGCACCTGGCGCTGAAGCCGTGCCTCTGCCGGCCGCGTGGGTGCGGGATCTGGCATGGAGGCGCCTGGTGGAAGAGGGCGTCGCCGAGGAGAGCGCTGAGCCGGTGTGGGACGACAGCTGTGCTCCCGATAGCTTTTGCTGGGGAGCTTGGCGATTGGAGCTGCAGCGGCTGCCGGCTGGTGCCGAGACGGATCGCTTCGGCGTGAGGGCGTTGGGGGCGGGCGGGCTGCTGGTGGAGCTGGTAGTCGCGTCCGATGCAGTCGTCACGACGCAGGCCCTGATTCATCCTACGCCAGAGCCGACGGGTTGCCCTAGCCCGAGCCCCAACGTCGATGAGCAGAGTCGTATCGTGCTGATCTCGCTGCACAGCCTGCCGTCGGGTTCGGTACATGACGACATGGTGCGGATCTGGAGCGGCGATCTGGGCCAAATGGGCGTGCGTGGTGCCGATGACGAACTGGAACGGGCCGTGGTGGCGCTACGCGATTCGGGACGGCTGGTGCGCGTGCGAGGTTGGCACGAACGCGATGTGGCTGACTATGGCGGGGCCTGTTTGGTGGTGGAAGCGATCATGGACGAGGGGCCGCTGCCCGAGGAGCCCAGCGAGGATGGGCAGCAGGTAGACGGCTGGATCGGTACCATCGTGCCACTGCCCGACGCATCCAGCTACGATGACTATTTCGATAGCCGCTGGCCCGGCGGCCAGTATGGGATTGTGGCCGAGGACTCGGCCTGGGCCGAGGCCCTGGAGCGGCTGCGGTCTTTGGGTGAGATGGTGCGCGTTTGGGGGCTCTTGCGAGAGGGTGTCGATGACTATGGCGAGACGCAGATCGTGGTGAGTCGTATCGACCTGGCCGACGCGATCGCTGAGGACGAGTAGACTGATCTGCCGACTTGGTTTTCCCGAGATGCAAAGAGGGGAGAGGCCAACGCCTCTCCCCTCCTGTTAGGTATGCCTAGTTGGCGCGGACGCGCACAGCGACGGTGTGTCCGTCGATGCTGGTCTCGGCGCTCTGGTCCCAGGCCGCGCCGTCATCCTCGGTCAAGAGATGGGTGGCCAGGGTCTCATCCATGATGTGCTCACGCCACGGGGCGAGTGCGTGCAAAAGCTCTGGGTTCGCAAAGAACAGGCCCGCCGTGATGCGCTGGTCGAGATCATAGTCGGCCTCTTTGCGCAGTGTCTGAATCTGGCGCACCAGATCGCGGGCCCAGCCCTCGGCCTGCAGCTCGGGAGTGATGACGGTATCGATGGCCACGATGACGCCCTTTTCCTCGGCTACGGCCCACCCCTCGCGCGGTTGCGGCTCCACCAAGATCTCTTCTGGGGCCAACGTGATCTCGCTCCCCTCGACCACGACGGTCACCGCATCCCCTCGCTTGACGGCCGCCGCCACCGACTCGGGCTGCAACGTTGCCAGGGCCGCCCTGGCCTTGGGAAAGTCACGTCCCAGGCGCGGCCCCAGCAGGCGGCCGTCCGCCACGATGCGGTAGGTGACCAGCTCGTCCTCCCGTTCGACAAAGGTCAGCGCCTTGACGTTCAGCTCGTCGGCTACGATGTCCACCATCTCGGACGAGAGGGCGCCGCGACCGCCAGGAACCCAGACCATGGCGCTGCTCAGAGGCTGGCGCACCTTGATATTGGCGCTGTTGCGGGCGCTCAATCCCAAGCCTGCCAGGGTGCGGGCCAGGGCCATCTGCTCTAGCAGATCGGCATCGATAGCTTCGGTGTCGGGCTCGGGCCAGTCGCAGTTGTGGATGCTCACCAGGGCGTCGGGCCGAATCCCACGCACCAGGTTCTGGTACATTGCTTCGGTGATGAACGGAATGAACGGGGCCAGCAGCTTGGCATAGCGCACCAACACGTGGTAGAGCGTCGCATACGCCGTCTGCTTGTCCGCGTCGTGCTCGCTTTTCCAGAAGCGGCGACGGCTGCGTCGTACGTACCAGTTGGTTAGGTCGTCCAAGAACGTCTCCAGCGCCAAGGTGGAGCCATAGGGGTCCGAGTCGGTCAGGGCTTGGGTGACCGTCTGGGCCACCTCGTTGACGCGGGCGATGATCCAGCGGTCCAGTGGGTTGGTGCTCTTGGGCGTGGGACCCTCGGGCGTGCCGACGTCCTCCAGCGGCCAATCGGGCTGCCAGCCATCCAGACCCGCATAGGTGGCCAGGAAGCTGTAGACGTTCCAGAGGGGGATCACAAAGCGGCGACGGGTCTCGTCGGCGCGGTGGTAGCCAAAGAGCAGGTTGTTCTCGGGCTTGTGGGCGCAATAGAGCCAGCGCATGACGTCGACGCCCATCCTGTCGGCGGCCTCGTTGAACTCGATCGAGTTGCCCGAGCTCTTGTGCATGGGGCGGCCGTCCTCTGCCAGGAGCGTGGCATAGGAAAAGTTCTCGCGAAACGCGGGGCTGTTGTCCAGCACGGTGCCCATGGCCAAGAGGCTGTAAAACCAGTTGCGGAACTGCCCTGGGAACGATTCGCTGATCCAGTCGGCTGGGTACCACTTTTCCCAGTAGGCGCGATCCGTGCGGTATCGCAGCGTGGAAAAGCTGACAATGCCCGCATCCAGCCAGGGGTTGCCGACATCGGGAATGCGGTGCATCTTGCCGTGGCATCGGGGGCACTCTAGAACGACCGCGTCGATGTGAGGACGGTGGGGCGTGTGGCCCTGGAACTGGTCCCACCCCTCTACCGCGCGCGATTCGAGTTCGTGCTCGTCGCCAATCACCGCAAGCTCGCCGCAGTCGTCGCAGATCCAGAAGGGCAGGGCCAGCCCCCAGTAGCGCTTTTTGCTGATCATCCAGTCGTGCATATTGCGGAGCCAGTCCAGCTCGCGCTCGAGCCCAAAGGAGGGGATCCAACGGATCTGCTTGGTGACGCGGATCATGTCATGGCGGAGCTCGTCCATGCTGATGAACCACTCATCCACCAGACGAAAGACCAGGTCGGTCTTGCAGCGCCAGCAGGTGGGGTAGCGGTGGGTATAGTCATCGACGCGGTAGAGCAGGCCCTTTTCCTGGAGGTTTTGGAAGATGGCATCGGCCGCGTTGGAGGCCTCCATCCCCGCCAACCAACCAAAGGCCTCCACGAACTGGCCCGAATCATTCAGCGGCGAGATGATAGGCAGGCCATGCTCCTTGCCTAGCTGAAAGTCCTCGGCGCCGCAGCCAGGAGCGATGTGAACGATGCCTGTGCCCTCTTCCTCGCCAACGGCGTCCCAAGCGATGACGACGTGAGCAGCGGCGGCCGAGTTCGTGGTCTTGCTCTCTACGGCGCTCTGCGTGAATCCGCCTGGCTGTTGCGAGGGGGGGAGCTCGTCAAAGGGGCCGTCATAGGTCCATCCCACCATGGCGCTGCCAGGGAGTTCGCGCACCACCTCATAAGCGTCCTTGAGCATATGCGCGGCGCCCTTGGAGAGATAGAGCGTCTCGTCGCCCTGGCGGACTTGGAGATAGGTGAGATCGGCGCCTACCGCGGCGGCCACGTTGCTGGTCAGCGTCCAGGGGGTGGTGGTCCACACCAGTAGCGAGGCGTTCTCCTGGTCGCGCAGCGGGAAACGGAGGCAGACGGCGCGGTGGGTGCGATCCTGGTAGCCGTCGGTGACGATCTCGTGCTGGCTGATGCCCGTGGCGCAGCGGGGGCACCAGGGCATCACGTCCACGCCCCGATAGAGCCAGCCCCGTCGATGGCACTCGCTGAGGAACCGCCAGATCATATAGTTGTTCTCGTTGGAAAAGGTAAAGTAGCTGCCGCCCAGCTCTGGCAAGCCCAGCCGCCCGACCAGATCCTCGACAGTGCTGGTGACTGGCCCCTCGGGCCCCTGGAGCGTCATCTCCTGGGAGGGATCCTCCATCAGCGCGTCCGCTAGACGGCGGAGCTCATTGGGGTCATTCCAGTCCATCCAGTAGCCCAGGCGGACAGATTGCTCGGTCTGCACCGCCGCGTAGCGGAGGACGCGCTCTTTGCACTTCTGCACAAAGCGGTCCAGGCCATAGGCCTCGATGTCGCGCTTGGTCGTAAAGCCTAGCTCGCGTTCGACCTCGACCTCGACCCAGAGGCCCTGGCAGTCAAAACCGTTCTGGTAGCGGGTATCGCGGCCGCGCATGGTCCAAAAGCGATGGAATAGGTCCTTGTAGGTGCGGCCCCAGCCGTGGTGAACGCCCATGGGGTTGTTAGCAGTGATGGGGCCATCGATAAAGGACCAGGTAGGCATGCCCAGGCGGCGCTGGCGCCCGCGCTCAAAGGCTTGGGTCTCTTTCCAGAGCCGCAGGATAGCGTGCTCCTGGGCGACCAAGTCGACCTGCGTTGGGACCTCTTGGAACGGCATCGCATCCCTCCGATCGTGATTGACAACAAAAAAGGCTCTCGTCCGCTGGGGACGAGAGCCGTAGCTTCCCGTGGTACCACCCCGATTAGCCGCCTCGGCGAGAGACGGCCCACTCGAGTGCCTGCGGGAGACGCCGCATGAGCGCTCCGATAGGCACGTCCCGATAACGTGGGACGAATCCGTGCCAGCTTAGTGGGGCCAAGCGCCCGTTCGGCCGCAGGCTCGGGAGGGATTTTCGATTGGGAGATGCGTGCCCACTTTGCACCGTCCGCGGGCTCTCTGGACGCTCAGACCCAACCTACTCGGCTCCGTCAATGCCAGTCAGTCTATGCTTGATAGCACGAGTATAGCACAGAGCCGAGCCAAAGCAAGATAGCGCCCAGTGGCTAGAGAGGCTCGACGTTGGGGCGCCAGCCTAGCTCCTGGAGTAGCGATCGCATCTCGGCCTCGGTAAGGGCGCGGCCCTTGCCAGCCAGCGCCACCATCACCGCCTCCATGACGTTGGTGCCGAATGTGCGTCCGGCGATACGCGGCGTGCTGGTGACCAGATGGGTCACCCCGCGCTCGCGGAACAGGGCCACGTCGCGCGGCGTGGTGGTGTTGGTGGCGATGATCTTGCCCGCCATATCGAGCGGCATGTGGTGCGTGATATAGTTGCAGTCGCCAGCGATGACCGTCGCCCACGCGAACCAATCTTGGTAACGCGGCTCGTTGCGGTCCTCGCGTTGGCCAGTGGGATAGAGCATGGACATGGGCAGGTGGCGCACGACGGGCGCCAATATCCTGGCGGTTCGCTCCAAGGCGCGCAGGGAATAAAGGGCGATGGGAAGACCCAAGGTGAATGCGAGATCGCCGATGATCAGCGCATAGTCGGCCTCAGCAAACGACCGTGCCATGCCGATACGATCCATAGCCGAGGGCAGCAACACGCGACGTTGAGACGGTGCGCCGATCTCTTGCTCGATGGCGGCGGCCATCTGGAGCTCCATGACGTTCTTAAAGCCAGTGCCGTCGACCACGGGCGTGTGGCGGACCCCACGGATGAGCTTGGTTCCAGACGACATCGTATAGCTGCGGCGAGTGGAGGCGATGGTAAGGACGGCCCCGCCGACGCCTAGGCAGTCCACCTGGCCATCAAGCTCCTGGTACAACGCCCGAGCCCGTCGGACATCGCCGTTGGTGCCGATTCGTTGAATGGAGATGGTCTCGCCCAAGAGCTCCAACGTGGCGGCGTGGTCGCGGGAGCTGCTTCCCAGGCTGATGCTGACGACCCGCTTCATTAGGTGTGACCTTTCGCGTAGGAGTGAAGGCTGTCAGTGATGATAACCGCGAACGGGCGAGGCGGCTATGCCCTAGCGCAAGAATTGGTGAACGTGTTGGGCGATGGCATCGGCCGTGAGTCCGTGCTTGAGCAAGAGCTCGTCAGCGGTGCCCGACTCACCGAATTGATCGCGCGTGCCGAGACGTACCAACGGTGGTGCGCCGCCCCTCTCGGCCAAAATCTCGGCCACGGCGCTGCCCAGCCCCCCGATGATGCTGTGCTCCTCGATGGTCACCACCAGGCGGCAGGCGGCGGCGGCCGCGACTGCTTTGTGATCCAGGGGCTTGAGCGACGCCATGTTCAGGACGCGCGCCTGGATGCCTCGCTCCGCTAGAGAGGCGGCCGCATCCACGGCTGCCGAGACCATGTGGCCATAGGCCAAAAGGGCGACATCGTCTCCATCACAGAGCTGGGTGGCCTGCCCCAGCGCGAACCTGTGGTCGGGTGGGTGTACGTCAGGCACGGGATAGCGCCCCAGCCGCAGATAGACGGGCCCGCCCCACGCTGGGAGGGCCTGGACGACGGCGCGGGTCTCGACGGCGTCGGCAGGCGCGATCACGCGCATATTGGGCAGGGCCCGCATGAGGGCGACGTCCTCCAGCGACTGGTGGCTGGCGCCGTCGGGGCCTTGGGTCAGGCCAGCGCTAGAGCCCGCCAGAATGACGGGCAGCGACGGATAGGCGATCTGGATGCGGATCTGATCATAGCAGCGCGCCGTCAAAAAGATGGCGAACGAGTTGCAGAAAGGGATCAGGCCCGAGGCGGCCATACCAGCGGCCGTGCTCACCATGTCGGCCTCGGCGATGCCCATATCAAAAAAGCGCTCGGGGTAGGCCTGCCGAAAGGCGGCGGTACGGGTCGAGTTGTACAGATCGGCATCGAGGACCACGACGCGCGGATCGACCTGGCCGAGGGCCAGGAGGGCCTCGCCATAGGCAACACGGGTCTCGGTGAGAGGGGTCATCTCGCCTCCTGGCAAAGTTGCTGGCGCAGATGCTCTTGGGCGGCACGCGCTTGCGCGATCTGCTCCTCGGTTAGGACGGCGTTGTGATAGGCTGGGTCGTTCTCGATAAAGGCGATGCCCTTGCCCTTGACTGTGTTGGCAATGATCAGTGCGGGCGGGCCATCGCTGGCCCGAGCCCAATCGAGCGCGTCGCAGATGGCGGCCATGTCGTGGCCGTCGATCTCGCGCACGCGCCAGCCAAAGCAGCGCCAGCGCTCGGCCATGGGCTCCATCGGCTTGGCGGCATCTGCGGCGTCCATGGCCTTGAGTCGGTTGCGGTCGATGACCGCCGTCAGGTTGCTCAGTCGGTGCTGGGCGGCGGTCATGGCGGCCTCCCAGACCTGACCCTCCTGCGTCTCGCCGTCACCGAGCAGGCAGTAGACGCGATAATCGCTGGCGAGCACGCGGGCGGCCAGGGCCATGCCGTTGGCGTACGAGAGACCGTGCCCCAGCGAGCCCGTGCAGCCCTCGATGCCAGGCGTTAGCTGCATAGCGGGATGACCCTGCAAGCGACAGCCGAGCGTCTTGAGGCCAGGGAGCTCGGCAGCGTCGAGCACGCCCAGCATGGCCAGGGCAGCGTATTGCACGGGGACGCAGTGTCCCTTGGACATGAGGAAACGGTCGCGGTCGGGCCAGCGCGGGTTGGACGGATCGTAGCGCATCGCGTAAAAGTAGATGGCCGTCACCATGTCGGTGGCGGAAAGCGACCCGCCAAAGTGGTGGGCCTTGCCCGCTCCCATCATGTCGATGATGTGCAGCCGCATCTGGGCGGCGAGGCAGCGTAGGTGTTGGGCCGTTTCGGGGGTCATGGGCAATCCTTGTATGGGCTAATCGGTGCTAACCAGGTCGACGTACTCTTGCCCGAGCATGTCCTCGGGCTGCGAGCCGAGGAGGTGCAGCAGCTCGCCGATCAGGGCTGCCTTGCGGTAGGCGTCCTGCTGTGACCATGTGCGGCTCTTGATCTCGATATAGAGCTTGGGTTGGGGTGGCGCCGTGATTCGATCGACGTTGACGGCCAAGTCCACGCCCTTGTACCGAATGTGGTAGCGCTCGCGATGCTTGGATACCTCGCGGATGGCGGCGGGCGCAAAGTATTCGCGATAGAAACGGAGGCTGCGGTCGGCGGGGGCGGTGTAGCGCGCGCGGCTAAGCACCACGCTATTCTCGAGCTCGGCCTCTTTGGCGGGCCCCATCAAGGTGAGCGTATAGATGGGGTTGATCTCGCCCCCAGGCTCCAAGACGTTGTCCTCGCGGTAACGGAGCCGCTCGCCCTGGCCATCCCCAAAGAACATGTAGGTATCGTACTGGTTGCGCGAGCTGTGAGCGGTGATCGTGATCTCTGGGGTAGCGAGGGCCGTGGCGGGATCAAAGCCCTCGGGCGCAAAGCCTTTGGCTTGGATCTCGAAAGTCTCTTGTTGCTGAAGTCCCCCGATATCGATCAGCTTGTCGAGGACGCTCTCCTCACGCGCGACGAAAAAGGCGTTGATGCGTTGGGCCATGTCGCGCGTCTGTTCGAGGATCTGGCCCTCATCTATGGTGAGCAGGACGCGATCACGGACGATCTGCTTGCCATTGACAAACACATCGCGCACATCCTCGCGGTGAGACGCATAGACGATGCGCGAGTACACATTCAGCCCCGTGGTCTCAAAGTGGGGCAGGTTATGGGTCCGCGACATGTCCAGGACGATCAGGTCGGCTCGTTTGCCAGGTTCGAGCGAGCCAGTGAGGTGATCGAGAAAGACGGCGCGCGCGCCCTCGATGGTAGCCATGGCGACCGCGTCCTCGGCAGGGAGCGCCACTGGGCTGCCACCGACGCCCTTGGCCAGCAAGGCAGCCAGCCTCATTTCCTCGAACATGTCCAGATCATTATTGCTGGCGCAGCCGTCCGTGCCGACGCCGACGTGCACGCCAGCCTCGATCATCGACCAGACAGGGGCCACGCCGCTGGCCAGCTTGAGGTTGCTGGTGGGGTTGTGCGCGACGCCCGTGCCCGTCTCGGCCAGGAGGAGGGTCTCCTCGCGGCTGACGTGGACACAGTGGGCGGCCACTACCTTGGATTCGAGAATGCCGCGCTCCTCCAGCCAGCGGACGGGGCGGCGGGTGGTGGCGGTGATCCAGTCATCGACCTCGCTGGCCGTCTCGGAAACGTGGATGAGCTGGGGCACATCGTGCTGCAAGGCGATGGCGGTGGTCTCGCGCAGAATCTCGGGTGTGGTGAGGTAGATGGAATGTGGCGCGGGCACAGCGACGATCAGTTCGTGCCCTTCCCAGTGCGCGATCAGATCTGCGAGGTAGGTGAGCCCCTGCTCAAAGGCGGCGGCGTCGGGCGTCGGGAGCTTGACGACGGTCTCGCCACAGACGCCGCGCATGCCCGCCTGCACGGCAGCCCAGGCCACCTCTTCCTCGTGATAGTACATGTCCACAAAGGTGGTGACGCCGCCACGGAGCATCTCGGCGCACGAGAGCAGCGTCCCCAAAAAGCTGAACTCGGGGGTCACGAACTCGCGCTCCACCGGCAGGATATAGCCATGGAGCCAAACGTCGAGCCGCAGGTCGTCGGCGAGGCCCCGTAAGAGGGCCATGGGCGCGTGCGTGTGGGTGTTGATCAGCCCGGGCATGACGATGTGGTCGCTGCAATCGATCGTCTCGGTGGCGGTGTAAGCGGCGTCGATCTCGGCAACGGGCCCGACGGCGACAATGGCATCCCCCCAGAGTGCGATAGAACCCGGCGCATAGATGGTGCGATCCGGGTTCATGGTCAATACCGTGCCGCCTCGCAGGATGGTGTCGACCTGCTGGCTTGCTTGTGACGAGCCTGTCATCGCATCACCTCCATGGTGTCGTCTCGCCGCACGGGTGTGCTCCTGCCGCCGGTCAGTCGTTCTGGATCACGATGCGGATGCGGTGGGGCTCTCCAAAGTTGCCGGTTTCATCAATGACCACCAGTTGCAGCCAATAGACGCCGTTCGGAAGGGCGGTCGAGTTGAACGTGCCCAGGTTCCCTTGGGACACGGGTTGGTAATGGAGATCACCGTAAACGTTCCATGTGCCCGGTGTCTCGCCCTGGCTGTACTCGATCTTGAAGAACTGGAAACGGTCACCGGCGGCCGTGCCAATGATCGGGACCGCTCCCGACACCACCGCGTTTGCAGCCGGCGAGGTGATGCACACGTTCGGGTTGGCGCAGGATACGGCCGGCTGAGCCGTCGGCTGCTCGGGCGTATTGGTGACCACGGCGACTGTGACGACCGGCGCTGTGGTCGGCATGGGGCGCGGCGTTGCGGTGGGCGTCACCGGCGTAGGCGTGGTGGTAGGCGCAGCAACGGTGGGCGGCGTGAACGTCATGGTCGGCGTGGGCGGGGCGAGCTGGGCCACGTCCACATTGGGCACCACATAGTACTTGACGCCAGTGATCACGGCCGCGATGCCCAGGGCGACGCCGATGCCAGACATAGCCCGCCCCTGGCGATGGGTGGCCATCTCTTTTTCGATGGTAAAGATGGTATTGGTGCGGTCGCGGTGTGCGGCCAGGTAGACCTGCAGGTAGTAGAGCGCCAGAAGCAGGCACCCCAGGTAGAGCCAGATCGCGTGCTGATCGATCAGGTTGAACAGGCTGTTGACGATATCGAACACCCGCTACTTCTCCAGCGTGGGGGGCGTCGGCTGCCGCAGGATGTCTTCGATGAGCGCTGCCAGTCGCGGGAGAGCCTGATCGCCCGCTGCGAGTACCTCCTCGTGGCTGGCGACGTCGGCCGAGGCCAGGCTATCCACCGCGATGTTGGTGATCAATGAGATGGCCAGCACCCGCATGCCAGCATGGCGGGCCACCACTACCTCGGGAACGGTGGACATGCCCACCGCGTCGGCGCCGATGGTTCGCAAGAAGCGGACTTCGGCGGGCGTCTCAAAGCTGGGTCCCGAGACCATCACATAGACGCCCTCTTTGAGGGGGATGTTCCGCTCCTGGGCGCGCGCGCGTAGCGTTGCCAGAAGGTTGCGGTCGTATGCGGTAGACATCTCGGGAAAACGGGGCCCCAGTGCGTCGTCGTTCGGACCTCGTAGGGGATGGTTGCCCGCTAGCCCTGGCAGGTTAATATGATCGACGATGGCCATCAGGTCTCCCACCGCGAGATGGCGGCCGACGCCTCCCGCTGCATTGGTGATCAGGAGCGTCTGAACGCCCAGGTGGTGCAACAGCCGAATGGGAAGGGTTACCTGAGAGGGGCTATAGCCCTCGTAGAAATGCACCCGACCTTGCATGATGGCCGTCACGGTGGTGCCGAGCTCACCGACCATGAGGCGGCCAGCGTGGCCTGGGACGGTGGATGCGGGCAAGTGGGGGATCTCGGCATAGGGAATGATGTCGGGATCCTGTACGCGTTCGGCCAAGGCGCCCAGGCCCGAGCCAAGGATCACCCCTGCCGTGGGGCGGCGCCTGAGACGGGCCTGCACAAACTCGGCGGCTTCCAAAGCCATTTGGGAGTCAGCATGCATGATGGATGCGCCTCTCTGGCTTGGTGAGACGAATAGAGATGATCAACGTCATGGCGCAGGCGGGCCTCATGTGGCGCGCGGATGGGCCTCTTCGTAGGCGGCGCGCACCTGCGCTTGGGTATAGACCTGCGTGGTAGAGACATTGGCGTGCCCGAGCAACCCTTGAACCTCGTGCACATCCGCGCCGCCGTTTAGCATGTGCTGTGCGAACGAGTGTCGCAGGGTGTGGGGCGTCACCGCAGTCTTGATGCCAGTTTGCTTCACATAGCGCTTGATGATCAGCCAAAGGCCCTGGCGCGTCAGGCGCTGGCCTCGATGGTTCAAAAAGAGGGCGTCCTCGTCATTGTCGCGCACCAGGCTGGGGCGGCCATCCGTGAGATAGGCGCGTAGGGCGTCAGCCGCGCGTGGGTAAAAGGGCAGCACGCGGTCCTTTTGGCGATTCCTGGCCTTGCAGTGAACACTGCCGCGCTCCAGATCGATCTGGTCGAGGTCTAGGCTGACGATCTCGCTAACCCGCATTCCCGTGGCATAGAGGAGCTCGAGCAGGGCCGCGTCGCGCAGGCTGCGGGCTCCGTTGCTCTGCAGGGGAGCTCGGAGCAACTGCTTGACCTCGCTCTCGGTGAGCGAGACGGGCGTGTACTTTTGGACGCGAGGCGAATCCATCTCCTTGGTCGGATCCTGCTTCAGGATCCCCTCAGAGGCCAGATGATGGAAAAAGGACTTGACTGCGGCCACCTTGCGCGCCACGGTTGCGGTGGCATACTCGTGATCCTCGCGGAGGCAGTCTAGATAGTGGTCGAGATCGTGCTCCGCCACCTCAGCCCACGCCGATCGCTGGCAGGTTTCCGTGGCGAACTGGTGGAACTGGGTGAGGTCGTTGCGATAAGCCACAATCGTGTTGCTGGCATAGCCCTTTTCTTTGGCCAACACTTGAAGAAATCGCTCGATGTCCTCGAGCATCGCTTGCCCCCTCCGATAGCGCCCGACTGTAGCTTGGCGCCATTCTACCATCACTTTGCATAAGGTCAAAAAGGTGCTCGGATTTTCAGCGCGCGGGCCCATTAGCGCTTTTGTGCGAGTCGCGGGTATAATGCGCTGGAGATTGCCGTGTCCGCTCGCCGTTGAGGCCAGGGGGAGATGCCATGGATCTATTCGCCAAGTGCGGGAGCTTTTCGCGCGCCGAGGATATGCGGGCCCTGGGCCTCTATCCGTATTTCATCCCACTGGATGATACGGAGGGGACCGAGGTCGTGATCAACGGCAAGCGCATGATCATGATCGGTTCGAACAACTATCTCGGGTTGACTACCCACCCAAAAGTGCGCGAGGCTGCCATCGAGGCGACGCGGCGCTTGGGCACCAGCTGCACAGGCTCTCGCTTTCTGAATGGGAACCTGGCCATGCACGAGCAGCTGGAGCACGAGCTGGCCGCGTTTGTCGGCACGGAGGCGGGCCTGGTCTTTAGCACGGGCATGCAGACCAACCTTGGCACCATCTCGGCATTGGTGGGACGTGGCGATGTGGTCATCACCGATCGCGAGGACCATGCTAGCATCGTCGATGGATGCCGCCTTGCCTTTGGCGAAATGAAGCGGTTTCGGCACAATGACATGGAGCACCTCGCCTTTGTGCTCGAGAGTGTGGCTGAGACGCCCAAGCTGGTGGTGGTCGACGGCGTCTTTAGCATGGGCGGAGATATCGCGCCCCTGCCCGAGATCGTGGCGCTCTGCCAAGAGTGGGGCGCTCGCCTGATGGTCGATGATGCGCATTCTTTGGGCGTGCTGGCCCACGGGCGCGGCACGGCCGCGCACTATGACCTGACCGACGTGGTGGACCTCACCATGGGCACCTTTAGCAAGGCGTTCGCGTCGTTGGGCGGGGTGATCCTCGGTGCCGCCCCCGTGATCGACTATATCAAGCACCATGCGCGCTCATTGATCTTTAGCGCCAGCATGCCGCCCGCCAACACCGCCGCCGTTCTAGCCGCCCTCCATGTTCTGATCGAGGAGCCTGAGCGCGTGGATCGACTGCACGCCATCGCTCGCAAGATGCGTGAAGGGTTCAGCTCGCTGGGCTTTAACGTGGGTGCCAGCGAGACGCCCATCATCCCCATCATCATCGGCGACGACCAAAAGACCTTTGCGTTCTGGAGAGCGCTGTTTGAGGCGGGGATTTATGTGAACCCTGTGGTGCCGCCAGCGGTTCCGCCCAATCTGTCGCTGCTTCGCACCAGCTATATGGCTACCCATACCGACGAACAGATGGACCGCGTGCTTGGCACCTTTGCTCAAGTCGGCAAAGAGCTAGAGATCATCTAGCCAGGCACGGTGGATGCGGCGAGGGCGAAGGTGCCGACACCTCCGCCCTCGCGTGGCGTCTGGGGCCTGTGGCGACTAGAGGATCAGCATGGCGTCGCCAAAGCTATAGAAGCGATAGCGCTGCCGAACGGCCTCGCTATAGGCGCGTCGGATCAGCTCGGTGCCAGCCAGAGCCGATACCAGCATCAGCAGGGTGGATCGGGGCAGGTGAAAGTTGGTCAACAGGGCGTCCACCGCCCGAAACCGATAGCCTGGCGTGATAAAGAGCGCTGTGGGGCCGTCTAGGGGGCAGAGGACGCCATCTTTGTCCTGCGCGGCGGATTCCAGCACGCGCACACTGGTGGTGCCGACGGCCACCAAGCGGCGCCCCTCGGCGCGGGCCTGGTTGAGGCGCCGACAGGTGGCTTCGTCGAGGCGGCAGTACTCGGTATGGATGGCGTGATCCTCGATCCGCTCCTCATGAACGGGGCGAAAGGTATCCAGGCCGATGTGCAGCAGCACGCGCTCCCATTGCACGCCTCGGTCGGTCGCCTGCTGGATCAGCTCGGGCGTCCAATGCAGGCCCGCCGTCGGCGCGGCCGCCGAGCCCTTGACGCGGGCGTACACCGTCTGGTATCGGTCGGGATCTTCCAGTGGCGTGTGGATATAGGGCGGAAGCGGAATGGTCCCCATCCGATCGAGCTGCTCTTCCAGGGGCTTTTCCAGCCGTAGGAGCCGACCGCCCGACGGTGTGATCGCCTCCACGATTGCGGTGGCGCTGTCTGAATCCGCCTGGCCGATGGCGAGACGCTGGCCGATGCCCACGCGGCGCCCCTTGACGAGCGCCTCCCAGTGGAGGGCGTCACGGCGGGCCAGCAGCAAGAGCTCGACTTTGCCACCGGTGGGCAGCTTGTGGGCTTTCAGGCGTGCCGGGATCACCCGAGTTTCGTTCACCACCAGCACATCGCCCGGCCGCAGATAGTCCAGAATGTCGGCGAACTGGCGATGTTCCAGGCCGCCGGTGGCGCGATCCACCACCAGCATGCGCGAGGCGCTTCTTGGCTCTACCGGGTGCTGCGCGATCAGCTCCTCGGGCAGGGCATAGTCAAACTCACTGGTCAGCATGCTAGCGCCGGCCCCGGGTCGTGGCGTGCGGGGAAAGCGACTCCCACTCGCTATAGAGGCAGCCGCAGTAGCGTTGGCGATAGAGGTGATGCTCCTTGGCGAGACGGTGATGGGCCGCAAAGCCACGCCGCATGTTCTCGCCATAGAAGCGGATCCCATAAGCCTCTGCCGCATCGCGTCCCGCCTCGCTGATGGCGTCTAGGTCCTGGTAGGGGCTGATGAGCAGGGTGGTGCTAAAGAACGAGTAGCCCAGCTCGGCTGCGCGTTGAGCCGTGCGCTGAAGCCGCAAGTGGTAGCAGCGTCGGCACCGGCGTCCTTGCTGGGGATCATCGGCGACGGCCTGCAGGAAAGTGGGCATCTCATAGCCAGGCTCCCATACCATCGAGAGGCCTTGCTCGTCCGCGTAGGTGGCCAACGTCTCACGGCGCCGCTCGTGCTCTGCGAACGGATGAATGTTGGGGTTGAACCAGAAACCCGTTACGTCAGCGCCCAGCTCTGTCAGGTGCGGGACGGTCCAGGTGGCGCAAGGGGCGCAGCAGGCATGCAGGAGGAGGCGTTGCCCCATGAGCGGCGAGGCTGGCTCAGGCTTGGGCTCGGGGAGGTCGACGGCATAGCCCAGCCGGACCGTCAAGGGGTTCTCCGAGACCAGCGAGGCGCGGCCATCGGCCAGCATCTGACGGGCCTTTTGCTCGGGGCAGGGGGCCAGAACGCGCCCACGCGCATCGAGCACTCGGGCTTGGGTCATCAGAAGAGGTTCTCCTGAAAACTGTCTGAGGCGACGATCGGCCGGTGGAGGTGCTCGTAGGCGCGACGGGTGGCGGTGCGGCCTCGTGGCGTCCGCTCGAGAAAGCCAAGCTGTAGCAGGAACGGCTCGTACACATCCATGATGGTGTCCGCGTCCTCGCTCAAGGCAGCGGCCAGGGTGTCCAGGCCAACGGGGCCGCCGTCGAACTTTTCGATGATGGTCTCGAGCACGCGACGGTCCGAATCGTCCAAGCCGAGATGGTCGACCTGGAGGAGCTGCATGGCCTCGGCCGCGATGGCGGCATCGATGGTGCCATCGCCGCGCACCTGGGCGACATCGCGGACGCGCTTGAGCAAGCGGTTGGCCACGCGGGGCGTCCCTCGGGAGCGCGCCGCGATCTCACGGATCCCATCGGCAGAGATGGGCACCTCCAGGATGCTGGCCGATCGCTCCACGATGGCGCACATGGCGTCGAGATCGTAGAAATCGAGGCGACACACGATGCCAAAGCGCGCCCGGAGCGGTGAGGTCATCAGCGCTAGCCGGGTGGTGGCGCCCACCAGGGTAAAGCGAGGGAGGTGCAGCCTGATGCTCCGCGCCGAGGGGCCCTTGCCGATCATCACGTCTAGGGCATAGTCCTCCATGGCGGGATAGAGCACCTCTTCCACGGCCCGCGAGAGGCGATGGACCTCGTCTATAAAGAGTACGTCGCTGGGACGTAGGTTCGTCAGGATGGCGGCCAGATCGCCCGGGCGCTGAATGACCGGTCCCGAGGTCACCTTGATATTGACGCCCATCTCGGCGGCGATGACGTTGGCCAGCGTGGTCTTGCCGAGGCCGGGTGGACCGTGCAGGAGGACGTGGTCCAGCGGCTCGTCGCGCTCTTTGGCGGCGGTGAGCGTTACCAAGAGGGTGTCGACGATGCGGGCCTGGCCGATGTACTCGGCCAAGTTCCGTGGCCGCAGGCTCTGCTCGGCGCTGGCCTCTTCGGGATGTCGGTTGGGTGAGATCACCCGTTCTGTGGGCATGACACGTCCTTTCGCTGGGCGGCATTATACCACGAGCGGTGAGGACCGTCAGAGCAGCGCGAGGCCCCCCTGTGTGGGCAGGGAGGCCTCGATAGGTGCAGCGAGCGGCCGAAAGGCGTTACGCGCCGATCAGCTTTTTCGCGAGGGTCGCGGCGCCAGCGGCGTCACGCGAGTAACCGTCGGCGCCGATCTCATCCGCGTACTTTTGGGTCACGGGCGCGCCGCCGATGAGAATCTTGACCTGGTCGCGGACGCCGGCCTCGGAGATAGCATCGATGGTGTCACGCATGCTGGGCATGGTGGTCGTCAGCAGAGCCGACAGGCCGATCAGATCGACCTTTTTCTCCTGGATGGCTTCCACAAACTGCTGCGGCGCTACGTCGACGCCAAGGTCGACGATCTCAAAGCCGGCGCCTTCCATCATGATGCCGACCAGGTTCTTGCCGATGTCGTGCAGGTCACCCTTGACGGTGCCCAGCGCGATCTTGCCGATCGGCTCCACGTCCTCTTCCACCAGCTTGGGCCGGATGATGGCCAAGCCGGCCTTCATGGCACGTGCCGCAATGAGCATCTCGGGCACATAGTACTCGTTGATCTCAAAGAGGCGTCCCACCTCGGTCATGGCAGGGATCAAGGCCTCGTACAGAATCTCGCTGGCCGGCATCCCCTCGTCCAGAGCGGCCGTAACGTGCTCGGTGACGAGATCGCGGTCACCGTTCAGAACGCCCTGGTAGATCTCTTCTTTGTGCCCCATGCAGAACCTCCTAAGCTTGCGCGGTCATCTTTCCGTTGACAACCCCATTAGTTGCCATTGTACCAAACGCCGCCATACTATGCAAGCCACATCCAAAAGACAAGCGCCACAGCGCCGCCCACCATGCTGGCGATCAGGTCGACTCGCGGGTTGGTGAGGTGGCGCCATCCTCGCACCTTGTGGGTGGGCGTGCCACAGTGGTGGATGGGTCGGTCGGTGAAGCGCTCGCAGCGGGGGCAGTAGTAGACCGCCTGGGCGATGCCTCCCAAGATGCTGTCGGCCATGGCGCCCATGAGGCCGGCGCAGGTGCATATTAACGGGAGCAGCCCCCATTGGCTGCTCGCCGGGCGAGCTGCGATGAGAGCGGGCAGCAGGTGTACGCCCAGGCCAGCCAGCCCGATGGCCCAGCCGCCGGCAGTGGCTGCCACCAACCCGAGAGGGGAGACCGCGCCGGCCGCGCCCGCGGGCATCTGCGCCCCCCGCACGAGATCGCGAGGGGGCTGGTTGTTCAGTACGCCGATCTCGCTGGCCCAGAGGTCAGCGCTCGAAGCGGCCAGCGCACCCAGAAATAGCACAAAGCTAGCCTCGGCGCCACCCAAGGCCGCCTCGGCGATGGCGATCAGCGCGGGCCATGTCAGCGGCGCTAGCAGAGCTGCGGGTGGCAAGAGGGCCAAGCCGCCGGGGCGGTCGCAGGCCTCAGCCTTGGTATGGCGGCGAAACGGGACCCAAGCGGCCACGCCGAGCAGGTAGGCGTCCAGGGCGACTCCCCATCGCCAGCCGCACAGGTAGGTGACCACGGCGGTGATCAGTCCGGCTCCTGCGGCGCTCAAGGGCTTGAGGGTGCCTTGGCGCACACCCAGGACCAGTATGGTGGCAGGGATAGCGATGCCCGCGCTGGCAAATCCCCACAGATCCATGGCTCAGCCTCGCAATAGGCGCCAGAGGCCAACCCACAAGACGGCCTGTTGCGCCAAGGCTCCGTAGACCCAAAGGTGCGCCAAGATCCGACTGTGGCGGTGAAGCAGGATCGAGACTAGGCCGTTGGTGATCGTTCCGAGGGCTGCGACGGTCGGCAGCGTCCGGGCCGCGTCCTGTGGGACCAGCACCCGCGAGGCTGCCTCGGAGCCGACCTGGGTGATCTGCCTCGGCAGCAGGGGATGCACCAGCGCCGCGCCCGCATAGAGGAGGAGCGTCCCCAGCAAGCTGATCGCGAGTGGATACAGGATGGACGGATCACGCCAGACGGGCCATGCCGCGGCGCCCAAGGGCACCGTCGCTAGCTCGCCGCTGGGCTCATCGGCGGCGATGGCCCGATCGAGCTGCTGCACAAAGGCCGTGGGGTTGCGCGGTGAGATCATCAGCGACCAGTCGCTCCCCTCCAGGAGTAGAGACTGTCGCCGGGGCATGGTGCTGGCGAGGAGGGTGGTGGCGTTGTCGTTGTCTGTGGTGACGCCGTGGATCCAGCCCGGCCAGCTCCAGATGCGCTCAGGATCGGCCTCCGGCTGTCGCACGCGCAACTGGGCGGTCAATGGCAACTCCCAGCGCATCAGGCCCATCTGGATTGCGAGTTGGCCATCGGCTATCTCGTACCGCAGGGCCGCCAAGCGAACCGCCCTGAGACCGATCCAGGCGGCGCCGGCCAGCAACGCCAGCGCGATCATGTGTAGCACCACTCGCTGCCCGCCAAAGGGTTGGCGCTGGGCGGCATAGAACACGGCGGCCGTCAAGAGCAGCAGGGCTGCCATCAGCCCGGCCGAGACCGCCAGGCCCAGGCCTTTGCGGGGAGTGTCGACCATGCAACCTCCAGAGTGAGGGATCCGGGGACCCATTATGGCCGGGTGGCAAGGTCCCGTCAACCTTGGTCCAGATGGCTTTGACCGCTACCAGGGGCAGCCCTAGAATGGCGGGGCGTAGCCGAACGGAGGGCGGGCATGCGGGTCGCTATCAACGGACTCTTTTGGGATCAGCCGGCCACCGGGAGCGGGCAGTATCTGCGCGGGCTCATCGAGGGCCTAGCCGGAATAGATGGGGTCGAGCCTATGCTGGTAACGGCTGGAGCGCCGGCCGCGCCTGTGCCGCCGGGCGTGGAGGTGCGGCCGAGCGGCCGCGCTGGTGGCAACCTGGCCAAGCTATGGTTCGAGCAGGTGACCTTTCCGCGCGTGACCCGCCGGGAAGAGGCTGACGTGGCCCACGTGCCCTATTTCGCCCCGCCACTCTGCCCTGGGGCGCCCGTGGTGGTGACCATCCATGACCTGATTCCGCTGGTGCTGCCAGCGTATCGGGGGGGAGCTCACGTGCGCGCCTATATGGCGCTGGTCTCGGCCGCCGCCCGCCGGGCTACCTTGGTGGTGACCGACTCGGAGGCGTCGGCGCGCGATGTAGAGCGGGTTCTCGGTATCCCCCGTGAGCGCATCCGGGTGGTCTACCTGGCGGCTGGGGACGCCTATCGGCCCCGCCCGCAGGACGAACTCGAAGCTTTGCGGCGGCGGCTGGGGTTGCCCGACCGCTATCTCCTGTACCTGGGCGGGTTTGATCGGCGCAAGCGGGTGCCCGAGCTGCTCCAGGCCTACAAGCTGGCCCTAGCGCGGCTGGAGCCCATCGCCCTGGTGGTGGCCGGAGGGCTGCCCGCGGCGGATTCGGCCTTTGTCCCGGATCCGCGTCGCGCGGCCCAGGAGCTCGACTTAGACCAGGTGCGATTCGTGGGCCATGTTGCAGAAGCCGACAAGCCCGCCTTGTATGCGGGGGCGGAGGCGTTCGTGTTCCCGTCCATCTATGAGGGATTTGGCCTGCCTCCGCTGGAGGCGTTGAGCTGTGGCACCCCGGTGATTGCCGCGCAGAGCTCTTCGCTGCTCGAGGTGGTGGGCGAGGCCGGCCTGCTGGTGGAGCCCGACGATGTGAAAGGCTTGGCAGAGGCCATCTGCGCTGTGGCGGGTGATCCGGTCGTGCGCGACCGCCTGGCGGCGAGAGCCATCGACCAGGCGGCGCGGTTTTCCTGGCAACGAACCGCTGCCGAGACGGTGGCTGTCTATCGAGAGGCGGCGGTACGTGGACGCGACTAGCACGACGCGACGACGAGAGCAGGCAACAGCGGGTGTAGACCCACGACACAAGGCCTGCCTGGCAGGCTTGGCGGTTGGGCTGACCCTGGCAAGGCTAGCTGCCGAGCTGCGACCGGGCCCATGGCGGCTGATGCATCTAGCCGCCATCGTGGTCGCTGGTGCTGGTGTCGGTCTGGCGGGTGGGCTCTATGTGGGACGGCGATGGTCCGACAGGGTGGGGCGGTGGCAGCTTTGGCCGCTGGCTCTGGCGATCCCGTACCTGTTGTGGCCGCGCCCCGCCCTCGGGCTGGGATTGGGCCTATCTGCGGCCGTCGTGGCGGTCAGCCTGATTCTGCAACGCCGATGGTCGCCTGGCCGCTGGGTCGGCGTCGCGGTCGCGTTGGGGGCGGTGGCGCTCTATGGGGCGACATGCTCCCGCTCCGTGCTCGGCGCCGATGCCGGCGAGTTCCAGCTGGTAGCCACCGTTTTGGGCGTGGCGCATCCGCCGGGTTATGCCCTCTATACGATGGTCGCCCACCTGTTCACGCGGCTGCCATGGGGAGAGCCGGCTTGGGGCGTCAACCTCTTTAGCGCCGTGACCGGCGCCGCCACCCTCTGGATCGGGGTCAGCCTGGTGCATCGCGAGACCGACTCGTGGGCCGCCGGCGTCTTGTTTGCGGCCGGCTTGGGCCTGAGCGCTACCTACTGGGTGCAGAGCACCACGGCCAACATCCGGAGCCTGATCGTGCTCTTGCTGGTGCTGTGCGTGGATGCCCTCTTGCGCTGGAGGAGGGACCCCACGGCACGCCGGCTGGCGTGGGCGGGGTTCGCCTTTGGCCTGGGGGCGGGACATCATAGCTCGCTTCTGCTGCTGGCTCCGGCGATGGTTGGCTTTGTGGTGGCTTGCGACCCGACCATTCTCCGCACGCCGCGCCGATGGGTGGCTCCGCTGGGAGCCTTTGCGGTCAGCCTGCTGGTATGGCTCTACCTGCCCATTCGATCGGCAATGGGGAGCTCGTTTGATCCAGAGCCGATCACGAGCGTTCGCGCCTTTTTGGAGCACGTGTTGGCGCTGGGCTTTCGGGGCGACATGTTCTATTTTCGAACCCTGCCGCAGCTGGCTGGTCGCCTGGAGGTGTTTGGGCAGATCTTGAGGCTGGAGTTGGGGTGGCCGTTGGTGGCGGGGTCGGTGCTGGGAGCGGTTTTGCTGGCGCGGCGCGACCGACCGGCCCTAGCCCTGGTCGGCGGGATCTGGCTGCTCAACGCCGTCTCGGCCCTTACCTATCGCGCGCCTCAGACGGTCGAGTACTTGCTGCCGACCTATGCCAGCATGCTTCTGGCCGCGGCGTTGGGGCTGGGCGGCTGGCGGCCGGCGGCGGGGGTGACGCGACTGCGTGCAGTCGTCCTGGCGGGGCTCCTGGTGGCGGCGCTAGCGAACGGGGTCGCCAACTGGCCCAGCCTGCGGCAGCTTGGCAACGACGCCACCGATGAGCGCTATGCTCGCGATCTGCTGGAGGCGGCCCCCGGCGATGCCCTCATTCTCAGCAATTGGCACCATGCCACCAGCCTATGGTATCTGCAGACGGTGGAGGGACGCCGCCCTGACGTGCAGGTGACCTATGTGCATCCGGAGGGAGCCACCCCTAACGAGGAGGTATGGCTGCGGCGCATCGCCGAGGGCGTGGCGCAGCGACCCGTGCTGGTGACGAACTGGTTCTATGCCTACGAGGGGGCAGGATACCGCTTCTGGCCGCTAGCGGGTGGCTGGCAGGTGCTGCCAGGCGGTGGCGAGGAGCTTCCGGCCGAGGTCTCGCCGCGGGAGGCCGCGTTCGATGAGGGCATGCGGCTCTTGGGCGTCTCGCTGGAGGCGGCCGAGGCGCATCCGGGCGGCAGTGTGACGGTGCGCGTCTACTGGGACGCCCCGGATGGCCTTGAGCGTGACTATACCAGCTTTGTCCAGCTCATCGGCCCCCAGGGAGTGCTGGGCCAGGGCGATCGCCTCCATCGGGCTGACCAGATCTCCGCGGGAGCCCTGCAGGTGGACTCGCACACGCTGGCGTTACTCTGGCATGCCGCGCCGGGCGTCTACCAGCTCATAGGTGGCTTCTATTACCTGGGCGAGGATGGTGCCTGGCAGCGCTGCCTTACTGACGGCGCCGACCACGTGGCTCTGGGCGAGGTCCAGGTGGCGGCGCGGCACGCCCCGCCGGCGAGCGAACACCCGCTGCGCGCGCCTTTTGCAGGGGGCTATGCGCTGGTGGGCTATGACTATGACCGGGGGGTGCCCGGACAGACGCGGCTCTATTTGCACTGGCAGCGCACCGGCGTCTGGGCTGGATCGCTTGAGGCCGAGGGCGCACGCGCCACGCTCTGGCTGGGGCAGGAGGCAGCCGGTGCGGCTGAGCTCCCGCCGTTGTCGTCCGGCCAGGCGGCCACGGTGGCCATCGACCTGCCGGGAGAACCGACCGAACTGGGCCTAACGCTAGCGTCGTTGGGTGGCGAGCCGTTGGCTTGGGCGGGGCCTTGGCATCTGCGTCGGTCGGCCGTGCTGCCTTTGAGGCTGCCCGATCATGACCGACGCTATGTGCCGATGGGCGGCGGGGTCGCTTACGTGGGGCTGGACGCGGCCCCTGGGGATGGGCTCGCCCTCACCAGCCGATGGCTGGCCCTCGAACCCCTGGTTCGCGACTATGTGGTGTCGGTGGGGGCGCAGACCGATATGGGCGAGGCCAAGAACGATGGCACTCTGGCCATGGGCGCCATTCCCACGCTCAAGTGGCTGCGGAGCTGGCGCGTTGACGACCGACGGTCGGTGCCGCTGCCGGCCGAGGGTGCGCCCAATGTGCAGAGCTACTCGGTCGAGATGTATGACGCCTTTACCTTGGCTCCGTTGCAGGTGCTGGATGAGCGTCTCGTGCGGGAGGGCCAGGGCACGCGGCTGATCGAGCTGCCCTAGCGCGGCAGAAGCGGGGTGGTGACAGAGCCGATGCCAGCCAGGGTGGAGCGGTCATAGAGCACCACCTCTACGGCGGCTAGGGCGGCGGTCCCATCCTCGGGCAGCCAGAGCAGCACCCGGTCCTGGATGCGCTCGCCCGGCCCCCACAAGGTGGTCGGGTAGCCTCCCAGCAACGGCGGGATATCGCGCGAGACCAGGGTGGCGCCGTCGGCGTCCTGCAGGCGCACCGACATCCAGTAGTTACGCGGCGCTTGCGTCAGGGCGAACCATTCGAGCTCCAGCTGCAGCAGATCGTCCCCGGAGCGATGGCTCCGAACCGCCTCCAGCGCGACGACTGGCGGGCTGTCGGGCGGGCCAAACTGACCCAGCGGCGTGGCGGCCGGCTCTTGCGCGCCGCGGGACGTCACCCGGACCGGCAGTAGCATCACGCGGCCCATGGTCTGGCCACTGGGCGTCGTCGGTGCCAACACCTTATCGCCCTCAAACACGTCCAGATAGATGCCATAGAGCCCCGGAGCAAGGGAGGCCGGCAGATCCAGCACCAGTTCCGTGGCAGATGCGCCTATAGGCGACGTGGCCTCTAACCAGACCGGCGCCGGAGGCAGCAGGTGCCCGGTCAGCCCCATCACCTGGGCGCGCAAGTGGGCGGCCGTGGCCCCTTCCCACTGCAGCGACAGGCGGATGCTCTCGCCGGGCGCGGCGATGGCGGGCTCTACGGTATAGCCCAAGAGATGGGCATCGCCCCAGACAACGCCGCCGGGCTCGGCGTGGAACAGAGGGCAGCGGTCGAAATCGGCGATCACCGGCCCGGCGGGCTTTGCCTCGGACGCTTGGCTGATCCCAACTAGGCCGGCTGTGCTGACGAGTCCGACCAGCGCAGCGACGACCAGGCTCCTCCGTGCACGGCGGCTGGCCCCCAGCGATAGCGCCGCCAGCCCCATGGCGATGACCAGCGCTCCCAACGAGGCGGCCAGGCTATAGCGCCTAACCGGCGTGCGGTGGAACGTTAGCTCTACCAGGTGCTGGCCGGCCTCCACGCGGAGTCCGACCAGACCCAGGCCCTCCAGCGGCTCTGTTCCCTGCGCAACGCTATCGACGCGCGCCTCCCAGCCGGGATAGTAGGTCGTGTGGAATGCCAATAGCGCACGAGAGGCAACCTCTACCAACCAGACTTGGCGGTGTGGTTCCACAATGGCGGGGCTGGCGCTCACGAGCTCGCCTTCGAGCGCCAGCGGTGCCGGCTTGGTCCCCGCGTTGAGCTGCACCGCCGAGCTGTAGGGGCGCGGCACCATCCAGCGGGGCAGGTACTCGTGTCGGATCGTGGTGCCGATATTCCCCGAAAAGCTCTCATAGAGCATGAATCGTTCTGGGGTGGTATCGGCCGAGGAGATGGCGACCCGATCCACCGACAGCGCTCCCATGCCGCCGTAGGCCATGAGCCCAATGATGGCGCCCACTGCCATCCAAGAGGGCACCGTCTGGGATCTCGGCAGCAGCTCGACGACCAGCAGCGCGACGAGCAAGGCCTGGATGCTGAGCATCCGCCAGGGGAACTGGGCCATGGCGATGAGCGGCAGGTGCTCCCACAGCGGCTCGGACACGGGGAGCATCATCAGGGTGTAGGCTACAACGGCGAGGGCGCAGAGGGCCATCAGGGGGGAGACGCGCCGTTGGCGTATGGCGCGCACCACGCATGCGACGAGCGCTGCCAGGCCGAGGCCGGCCTGAACTGCCCCCATCCGGAAGGGATGCGCCTCCGCCGTCAACCCATACTGGTGGGCAATGCTGGTCTGTGCCAGGCCGTCACGCAGCAGGTGTCCGGCATAGTGCAGGTAGCCCGTGGTCTGGTCTTGGAGCTGAACGAGCGCCTGTTCCTGCAGAGCCGGCGCCCAGAACCAGGCCGAAAGTAGCAGGCCGAGAGCGAGGCCGGCGACTCCCGCCCACAGGAGCGAGCGTCGGCTCGCCGGTGGCTTGGCCAGGATGGCCGCCGCCAACCAAGCCACGGCCAAGGGGGCGAATAACAGGGCGGAGACATTGTGAGTGAGGACCAAGGCGGCAAAGCTCACGCCCAGCGCCATGACGCGACCCGGACTCTGCCGCCGGCAGAGGGCCTGGATGCTGGTAAGCACCAGGGGATACAGCGCCATGGCTGTGAACTCGGACAGGGCATCGCCCCGCACATAGACATTGGCCAGATGATAGGGGGCAAAGGTGTAGGCCGCCGCAACGGCTACCGCCGCCGATGGCGACGCCGACAAGCTGCGGGCCAGGGCATAGGCGCCGAGGCTAGCCAGCAGGAACCCCAGAGCCTGCGTGGCCTGGATGCTGAGCACCAGGTCGCAGCCGGCCCGGTGCAGCAGTGCCGCGACATAGTAGGGCAGGGAGCCGTAAAAGTCATAGAACGGGTAGCCCAGGCCATAGGCGCCGTCGGGCATCCACCGAGCCAAGAGCACGCCGGACCGGAGGTTGGCGGTCAGTTGCTGGACCCGGATCAGCAAAAAGGGCGAGTCGCCGCCAGCGCGCGTGAGCACCATGCCGGGGCCGACGAGCAGCGGGACCGCCGCCACCGCTCCCAGCAGCAGGGCTAGGACGACGCCATAGCGTTCGGTCCTGGCCTGGTTGCCTGCTGCCCGGGTTTGGTCCATCCTGTCTGTACGTCTGGCCTAGACCCGTGATCGGAGATAGCGCAGGGACACGGGCAGAAGCAGCGCCAGCACCGCCACCAAGATGCCGCTGATGCTGGCCAGCGAAAAGCCGCCCGACTTGGCCGGCGTCGGCGTGGCGCTGGGCGTCACCTGCTCGGTTGGCACAGGCTCGGCGGTCGGTTCGGTCGTCTCAGTCGGCGTGGCGGTGGGCAAGGCGCGCTTGCCAAAGGTCACCTGTAGTTCCTCGCCACTGACCACGCGCACGGCCCAGGCGTCGGGCGAGGTGGACTCGAACCCGGGCGTATCCTGGGTGGAGATTTGGTACAGCCCTGGCGTCACCTCCAGGAGATGCGGCTCTGATACGCCGTCGGTGGTGTACGTTAGCATCGGCTCGCCGGCCTCATCGGCGATCTCGACCACTACCCCGGCGATCAGCGGCTCGTTCTGGCCGCGCTTGCGGTCACCATCCAGGTCCTCGTAGGCGCTGATGAGCAGCGTGGCTGGCGCCTCGGTGGGTGTTGCCGTGGGCTTGGCCGTAGCCTCGGGCGTTGGCTCCTCGGTGGGCTCAGGCGTCGGCTCGGGGGTGTTGGTCGGGCGCGGCGTGTTGGTGGGCACGGCGGTGGGCGCCGTATAGGTCAAGCACACGTCGTCCCAGTAGGAATCGTTATGCTTGACGGGCCACTCGGCCTCGCCCCGAAGGTACACGGTGACGGTGCCGCCCTGCGCACGGGCGCTCACGCTGAGCTGGACCCATTGGTCCAGCGTACGGTTGGCCTCTGACCAGACGATGTTGCCCGAGCCCCAGTCGGTGCCGCCGGTGGGATCGATGCCCACCATCAGGGCATAGCCGCCGCCCTTGCTGACGCCGGGGTCGTCCTCGGTCGAGCTCCAGGCCTGAGCCCATGCGGTGAACGTCACCTGGCTGCCTGCCGGCACATTCACCTGCTGATAGACGCCGGCGCGGTGGGTAGAGTAGACCTTGCCCCACTTTTGGGCCCAGGTACCCTCTTTGATGCGACGGGTGCCGTGCCACTGGGCGTTCTCGGCCTTCCACTCGGGACGATGATTCAGCCCTTGGTCCTGGTGGGGGCCATCCTGAAACCAGGGAGTCCAGCCATTGGCTACCTGAACCTCGCCGCTGCCCCTATCGCTGAAGCCGTCCTCAAAGCTGGCATTGAGCAGCGGGGTGCCGGGGCATTCAGCCAAGATGGCGGGGCTGAGCGTCAGGCAGATCGCAGCCGCAAGCAATAGTGGCAAGAGCGAGAACCGCGGGCGAACACGCATCATTCCTACTCCTTTGTTTTTATCTCTGGGGGCTCAAGGGGCAGCACCACCTGATCGATCTCTGATGGGCGGCCGTCGTCGGCCACGATGGCGAGTCGCTCCATGGTGCGATAGTCATAGAGGCCTATCGCGACCTGCAGCGGGCCGCGTCCGGCGGGCACTTGATCGATTAGATGCCGGTCGGCCACCAGGTCGCCGGGCCTCCAGACGTTCGTCGGGTAGTAGCCCGAGGCCACGGGACCATCATGTTGCCCGATTCGTTCGTCTCCGTCAAGCAGGTGGACAAAGGCCGTATAGTTGACGTCGAGGGCCTGGGCGGCCCGCCAGTACAGCGTGACCTCGATCTCGCCCGTAGGCAGACGCGAACTCGCGTAGCCAACCAGGGTGATGCCGCGCTCAAAGGGTTGTCCTATGTTGTTGGGCGCCGCGTCAGGGCTGATCGCCTCAAAGGCGACATAAAGCAGCCGCGCTTCGGTCTCTAGGTCGCCGCGTTCCCAAGCCCCCTCGCGCACGCTGATCAGGTGGTCGGGTGGCAAGGCCGCGCGAGCGGCAGTTAGGTCCTCATAGGGCCAGGCAGCCACCATGACGCGATCGACATCGGCGATGGCGCCCTCAGTCACCAGCGAGAGGCCCGTTTGGCCATGGCACAGGTAGCGCACCGAGGGCCAATTCTCCCACAGCCGCGGCACGATGTAGGCCTGTCTAGTCTCTGCCTGGGCCGCATCTTGCCTCTCAGACGATCCTGCGGCCGAGGGTGTTCCCAAGAATCCGTTCAGATCGTAGGCCAGGGCGGTGGCTCCTGCCTCGGTGTTATAGTAGAGATCCTGGCTGTGGAGGTGCTGGTGGTACGCGTGCATGCCAGCCGCCCCGTGGGCCACCAAGAGCGCGGCGACCAGAACCCAACCCTTGGCTGGACCGATGCGTGCCCCCGCTAGGCGCGCCGCGTGTGCGAGGCCGAGAGCCGGGAACAGGTACAGCACGGGCAGCACGCCTGTCGCTCGCAAAAAGTGCGGCGCGCCCTCGGCCAGGATAGTCGGCAGGCACATGACCCCCATAAAGACCAGCACCAAGCCCCAGCCGCGTTGCAGGTGGGGCCTCTGACATGCCAGATAGGCTCCTAGTGCAAAGGCGGCGGCGATCAGTGGCTGGAACACGGGCCGCAAGGGGATATTGTGGCGCGGGATAAAGTCGCCCCGCCAGAACCAAGAGAGAGCTGTGCGCCAGGCGTTCTGGGCCAGCATGCCTAGGGCACTGCCGCCATGGATGGCAGGGTTGAACACGCTCACCTGGCCAGCGCGCCCGATGGTCGTCTCCCAATGGGTGATCATATAGCCCAAGAGCGGTGCGGCGACGACCAGCGCTCCCGCCCCAAACAGCAGCCAGCCCCGCCACCAGGGCCGTCCGCGCAACCACCGAACCAGCCACACCAGGCCCAAGGCCACCATGCCCATGCGGGCGGGAAGGTAGGTGTACCAGGAGAGGCCATAGGCCGCGCCAGCGAGGAGCGCCAGCCGCGGCGATCGCAGCCGCTCGGCCCTGAGCCACAGGGCCAGCATCATCGTCAGGACGGGTACCATGACCACGGCGCGAAAGGCGAGGCGACTCAGGTTGACGCTCCAGACCGTGATGGCGCAAAGGAAGGCCGCCAGCAGGGCCTCGGCGGGCTCTGAGAGCTCCCGCGCCAGCCAATACACTGCGGGAATGGTCAGCGTGCCCACGATGGCCGAGACTAGGCGCAGGGCCAAGGGCGTGGCGCCCAGCAGAGCGATCGGCAGCGCCAAGAGGTAGATAAAGAGAGGCTCGCGCCCGTTATTGTCCTGAAAGTAGAGCGGCGTGTGGCCCTCTAGCACGCGTAGGGCGTCCAGGCCGTTGTAGGCCTCGTCGCGGTAGATCCCTGGCGGCAGCTCGCCGAGCTGGTAAAAGCGCAGCCCCGCCCCCACCAAGGTGATGACCACCAGCAGCATCGTCACCAGCCGGCGCTGGCGCGCGGCGCTGAGGGGCGGGCTGCTCGATGGCATGGTGGTCACGCCTTTGCTAGAGGAACGACAGGACATCGTGGCCTGCCGCTGGGATCGGGTCTTGGCTCGTGTGGGCCGAGACGGCCTGGAGCACGCGCGTCCGCAGGTTCTCCAGGGCTTGACGGCCCTCGGGCATGGTGCGTAGCTGGAGCGACGTCGCCCAGCGATCGAACATGCGAGCGGCAGCCTGGAGCGGAATCTCCAGCCGCGCATAGACCCACAGCAGCAGTTCGCCATAGAGATCGAGCTGACCGAACTCGCCAAAGGAGGTCGTCGGCTGGGTTTCCCAGGTGAGGCGGGTGATCTGGGCCACCACCGTGTCGCGCAGGAGCGCCTCGACGATGGTGCAGGTCTCGGGGCCATAGTGCCAATAGTCCGACGGGGAGAGGGTGGCGAGCACGGGCTCATCGGAGACGAGCCGCTGGGCAGCGGCGCGGCCGTACAGTTTGTAGCCGCTGCTGAGGTCGGGCGGGTTGGCCCCACGACAATGCTGCAGGTCGGGGGCGCGCCCCTCCCGCGCGAGCGCATAGCCGACGGCATCCACAGTGACGTGATCCAGCAGCGTCTCCAGCTCGCCGCGCATCCATCCCATGGGGTGGTGGCGGCTGGCGCGGGCGCCGATGACGATCAGGCGCGTGTGCTCATAGAAACGTTCCAACGCCTCGGCCGCCGCGACCAAAGCAGGGATGTGAGCGGGCAGATGGTCGCCGTCGCCGTCGCGGATGATGGCATAGCGGACGTCATTGCCCTGTGACAGCAGCCGCGCCAGGCCCTCGCGCAACACCCAGAGCTTGCCCCCATTGCGGGCGAGCACGTGCAGGGAAAAGGGCTGGCCGTAGGTCTCCTCAAAGCGAGCGTTTGTCTCAGTAGCCAGCGCCGCGGTGCGAGGGTCGCCATCGACGACTACCCAGGTGCGGCTCGGCGCCACAAAGTGAGGCGCGTCCTTGAGGGTGAGCCAGAGTAGCTCGCGGATGGTATCGTCGGACGGCTTGCTGGAAAAATAGGCTGGAATCACCACCCCGGTCTGGGGGGCGATGGTGCTGAGCGACGGACGAGACGACATGGCATCCTCCCACTGCGTTGGCTGGGCCAGCATGTCACGGCGAGGGGGCGCTGTCAAATCGGCTGTTGACAGCGGCGGCGCCGCGTGCTAACGTCGGGCGACTCGAAGGAGCCCTGATGCATCAACGCTTTCGCTATCGCAACATCGATGAACTCGCTCACGATGCTGAGGCGCTGGGCGTCTCGCTGCCGTTGACCAGCGAACTGGCCGCGCTCGGGCGCCAGGTCGCCATCGGGAGCGGCGTGGCGCCCAACGCCATGGCCATCCATCCCATGGAGGGGTGCGACGGCACCGCTGACGGCCGCCCCGACGTCCTGACACGGCGGCGCTATGAGCGTTTCGCGGGCGGCGGCTGTGGGCTGCTCTGGTTCGAGGCCACCGCGGTGGTTCCCGAGGGCCGCGCCAATCCACGGCAGCTCCTTATGGCACCACACACCGAGGCCTCGCTGGGCGAGATGCTGGACGACGCACTGGCCACGGCGCGGAACGCCATGGGCGATAATTTTCGGCCCTACACGGTGCTGCAACTGACCCACTCGGGGCGCTACAGCCGACCAGGCCACGCGCGCGCACCCTACCTGGTGCAGCACGATCCCCTGCTAGACGAGACCGTCGGCGCGGCGCCCGCGGCGCCCGTTGTCTCCGACGATTACCTGGATGGACTGGTGCCTGCCTACCTGGAGGCCGCCCGCGGGGCCCAGCGCTGTGGGTTCGACGCGGTGGATATCAAGGCCTGCCATCGCTATCTCCTGTCCGAGCTGCTAGCCGCCCACACCCGCGAGGGGCGCTATGGCGGGCCTTTGGAGAACCGTGCGCGGCTGCTGCTGGACATTGTGCGGTGCATTCGGGAAGAGCTGCCCGAGTTGGACGTGGCGGTGCGACTCAACGTCTACGACGCGCACCCGTATCCCTGGGGCTGGGGCGTCGACCGCGACGATCCGCTGACGCCCGATCTGGAGGAGCCGTTGTGGTTGATCGGTCAGCTTGCTGATGCGGGTGTGGCGTTGCTCAACGTCACGGCAGGTAACCCTTACTATACGCCGCATGTGAACCGCCCCTACGATGCCAACGTTGAGGGCGGCTACTTGCCCGACGAGCACCCCTTGCAGGGAGTGTCGCGGCTCGTGGAACTGGCCCGCCGCATCAAGGAGCGCTACCCTGCGTTGCCCGTGGTGGGCACGGGCTATTCGTGGCTGCGGCAGTACGCTGCCAACGTAATGGCGGGCGTCTTGGAGTGTGGCTGGGCCGACCTGGTGGGCCTGGGGCGCGGCGCCTTTGCGTACCCCGACTGGGCGCGGGACGTGCTCGAGCGCGGCGAGCTGGATCGGCGCAAGGTGTGCATCGCCTGCAGCCGCTGCACGCAGATCATGCGCGACGGTGGAACGACGGGATGCGCCGTCCGCGACCGCGAGGTGTACGGCCCTATCTATGAGCAAGGCCGCGAGGGCGGCTGTCGGTAGCGTTGGTTCTGGCGGGAGGTTGCATGTCGGTGGTGCGCTTTGTCGTGAGCCTAGTCCTGGCTGTGGTGCTGGTCATCGGGGCGGGCCTCTTATTGGCGGTGGGCTATGGAGCGGCGGTCGCTAGCTCCTGGGATGACCTGGGCCTCGATGAGGGCGAGGACGGAGGCGCATGGCTCTGGCTTGATGAGGAGCCGTTCTACTATCGCTTCTGGGGACCCGACGAGGGGCGCACCTATGTGCTCGTACACGGTCTGCAGGTGGAAGGTTCCGCCACCTGGACCGAGACCGCCCGTGGTATCTCCCGTTCAGGGGTGCGGGTATTGACGGTGGACTTGCGCGGGTTTGGGCGCTCCAGCCGCGCAGGCGAGGCTGAGCAGTTCACGTTGGCGGCGCAAGCGGAGTTGCTGGCGCGGATGGTGAACGAGCTGGGCGTGCGCGATGCCATCCTGGTGGGACATGGGTGGGGTGGCGCGGTGGCGTTACGTATGGCCGCCGAACAGCCCCAGTTGGTGGAGCGGGTGGCCGTGTTGTATCCCGAGGGGCTGGTCGACGAACGCGCCGTGCCCGCGCGTCTGGCGCGCGTGCCGATGGTCGGGAGCGCGCTCACCTGGGGCTGCTACGTGGGCGGACCGCTCTGGGCTCGCGAGCAACGGGCGGGGTATCTGGATCTGACAAAGATGCCGCCCGATCAGATCGACGAGTTACGGGCCCTCTCCAAGGCCGTGGGCACGATGGAGGCATGGACCAAGATCGCCGCCCTGCCCTCCGAGGAGCTATACGGCGAAGTGATCTGGCCTGATCAGCCTGTGCTGGTGGTGCGGCCAACGTCAGACGCGGAGGCGGATCTCGCCGCGTTGCCGTGGCTGGATGGCCTGCCTGAGGAGAGCATCGCCACCGTCCGGGCGGGGCGCTGGCTGCAGAAGGAGGCCTCTGACGCCGTCACCGCCCTGTTGCTGGCGTTCATGCCCTAGGCTATTCGCCCCACATCAGGCGGGCAGCGGCAGCCCCAGCCGTTGGTACTGCAGCATAATGGCTTTCATCGGTCCTGCCCTCCGTTCGTTGGGTCAGCTGTTCACGCTTAGGCGGAGTTCCGCGATGGTCTCGGCGGCTGAATCGAGACCGAGCTCGCGCAGCTTGGCCTCCGTCGGCCAGCCCATCGCGATATCCCAGCCAGACAGGGCATAGTAGCGATCCAGCAGATCACGGAACTCGCCAGCATCAGCGCTGAGGTGGGTGCCATCGGTCTTGTCCGCCCACTGGTAGTGGGGGATGACGGCCTCGTCCAGCTCGCGCGAGCGGCCGTTGTTGCGGATCTCGATGCATCGCTCCAGGTTCAGGACGCGTTCGGCGGCGGGTCGCCGCAGGGCATCGGGGTCCATCTCCAGGCCTGTGGCGGCCTCCAGGAGCATCCACTCGGCGTTCACGTTGCCGATGGCCTCATCGGGCACGGGCGAACCGTCTTCAGGCGGCAGAGCGACCACGGGGTACTTCCAATCGCACACGCCCATGCTGTCCTTGAGGATGGCGCAGTGCTGGTGGTACATGGTCACCGTTTCCAGGCAGGCCGTGCCAGGATGGGCGGCCTCCTCGGAGCCGTAGAGTACGCGGGCGATCTGTTTGAATCGTGCGGGCACATCATCGGGCGACCGTGGTGCCTCAGGGTAGCCGTATAGCGGGTTCAGGAAGAAAAAGCCGTGCGTGCTCGGGGTCACATCGCGGGTAGACACGGCATAGAGCAGCGCCGAGTGCTCCCAGAAGGGGCTGGGGTGGCGCTCCATGGTGCGTCCCTCGCGGTGCCATCCGTGACCGCGGCTGCCCGCGTCCTCGAAAAAGTCGGCCAGGTAGCGCGGCCCGACCTGATGCTTGTCGTGGAAGCGAGACAGGCCCTCGGCATAGTCGTTGCCCAACCCGCGGCGGTAGGCGATATCCTCCAGCCAGCGCCGCCACCAGTCGGGGTCGTCAATATCGAGAGGCTCACCGGCGATCTCGGTGATGCCCATATCGCGCAGAGCGCCCAGGTAATGGCTCCAGGTATGGTGCACCCAGTTGGTGATGCCGAGGTCGTTGGTGAGGTTGGTGAGGTCGGCGCCCTCCTCGGGAAACCCCCGGGTGGCGCGAATGGCAAGCTCCCGGCCATGGACGTCGTGTCCCTGGTAGAGCATGGCACCGGGCGCTGGTTCGCCCCTCAGCCAGACGCCGTCCACGCACGAGGTCATCAGCCAGGGCACTCCGAGGCCGTAGCGATCGGGTGATCGGCGTAGGCGAGTATGGCAACGGGCAGTGCAGCCAAAGGAGCAAGCCCGGTTCTCCGGGCCGGGTTCAGGACGGCCAGTATAGTAGAGGCCCGTGCTGATCCGCTCGTTCACGAACTGGATGGCCTCCAGCATGCGTTGCGGGTGGGCGATGCGCACCCGTCCTGTGCCGCGCACAACGATGGCTTTGAGGTTCTTGCTACCCATCACGCCACCGAGCCCGCCATTGCCGACGGCATTGCTGAGGCGGTGATGAATCGTCGCAAAGCGAACGCGGTTCTCACCAGCGGGCCCGATTGCCGCGACTTGGCACTCGGCGCCGTGCGCCTCCTTGAGGCGGCGCTGCGTCTGGTAGACGCCCAGACCCCAGAGCGCTTGGGCATCGCGTAATGAGGCTTTGCCATCCTCGATGAGCAGGTAGCAGGGCGCGTTGGCACGGCCATAGATGTCGATGGTGTCGAATCCGGCTAGCTTGAGCTCGGTGGCCAGGTATCCCCCCATGGTGGCGGACGTCCACATGGGCGTGGGGTAGCCGCGCGGCGAGAGCGACGACACCGTCATGCGGCCGGCGGTGGGGGCGCCGGTGCCTGCCAGTGTCCCCGCGGAAAACGCGAGATGGTTCTCGGGATCATAGGGGCCGATACCCGGCAGCACATGCTCCCATCCGATGAGCGCGTTCCATCCGCGGGATCCCAGCCAACGGGTGGGGTCGGGCGTCTCCACCGTCTCTGTCGTCCCAGCGGAAAGGTCGACGTTGAGCGTTCTGCCGGCAAAGCCATAGGCCAGGCTGCTCATGCCTCCGCCTCCCCATCAACCGTCTCGATCGACAACGCCTGGCCAGCTAAAGGGCAGTAGCGTACGCAGGCTGGCCCCTCGGGCAGGTCGGAGCAGAGATCACACTTGATGGCCAACCGACGGTCGGGATGCTTCTGTGGTATTCCCCAGGGGCACGCTTTGGCGCAGCGCATGCAGCCGATGCAAAGATTGGCGTCGATCATGACGGCTCCCGTACGAGGATGGCGCGTCATGGCTCCTACGGGGCAGGCGTCCATGCAGGGCGCATCGCTGCACTGCAGGCAGTAGCGTGCCGAGACCACCGTCATCGGGGCAAACTCGTCAAAGGTCACACGGATGCGGGCGAGGGAGGGGCCAACGGCGCCTTCACGCGTGAGGGCGCAGGCCATCTCGCAGGCGCGACAGGCACGGCAGGCATCGGCGTTGAACGCCAAGCGCTGCAGGGTGGCGGTTACGGAGCGCAGATGGGCCAAATGGTTGGAGGTCATGTGCCAGATGCTCTCCTGAGATCTGTATTGAGCCAACAGCGCCTAACTATACGGTGAACGGGTGGGGGGCGCAAGCTGGTCTCGCAGAGCCGCACGGGCAAGAGTGTGCGCTCGCTATTCGAGGCCAATTCGGTTGCGTTGGCATATCATTGGTCCTATAATGTCCTTGATATAGGGCTGGATGGGCGCGCTTTCGGCTGTGAGACGTCAGGCGAATACCAAAGCCTGCTGGGCCCTACTCGCAAGGCAGGGCTCGAGATTCATAGGAGGTCGCGATGGACGAATCGGTACGCAAGATCCAGGTGTGGGCGAGCCATGGGACACTGCGGCAGTTCTTTGCCGAGCTGAGCGCCAAGCTGCTCAACATGGGCGTTCAATGCAAGCTCGAAGGCTCGACGATCACGTGCTACCGCGTGGAGAAACAGGGTGGTTTTCTGGGGATCGGCGCCAAAAAGACCGAGATCCCTCTTCTCAAGATTACCAAGGATGGCGATCAGATCAGCATTGACGAGGACACGCTGGATCTCGAGTTCGTGGAGCGCCTCGCTGCAGAGTTTCAGGCCCATTAGGTCACGACCGTAGAGCAGGTCGCGCGCAGGCCTCCCGGATTCCCTGGGAGGCCGACTGCTTTGTGGTAGGGCGGTCTGACGCGGTGATGAACACGCGGGTTTGTGGGCGCCAGCCTGACATGCTATACTCTGCACCCGGGCACTGTGCCCCAGATCACATGGGAGGGGGCAGATGACCCGGTTTCTGTTTTTCACGGGCGGCGTGGTCTCGGGATTGGGCAAGGGTGTCGCCGCCGCCTCGGTGGGCCGCATTCTCAAAGCGCGCGGCTTGAGCGTTTCCGTCCAAAAGCTTGACCCCTACCTCAACGTGGATCCGGGCACCATGTCGCCGTATCAGCACGGCGAGGTGTTCGTCCTGGAGGACGGCACCGAGACGGACCTGGACCTGGGTCACTATGAGCGGTTCGTCGACATTCCCTTGACCGCGGACTCGAGTGTCACCACCGGGCGTATCTACTCCGAGGTGTTCGCGCGGGAGCGGCGGGGCGACTTTCTCGGTGGCACCGTGCAGGTGATTCCCCACATCACCGATGAGATCAAGCGGCGCATCCGCCTGGTCGCACACAAGAGCGGTGCTGATATCGTCATCGTCGAGATCGGCGGAACCGTCGGGGACATCGAGAGCCAACCGTTTCTTGAGGCGATTCGCCAGATGCGCAAGGACGAAGGACAGGCCAACACCTGCTATGTGCATCTCACGCTCCTCCCGATGATAAAGTCTACCAACGAACTCAAGACCAAACCCAGCCAACACAGCATTCGTGAGCTGCGGTCGATCGGCATCCATCCAGACGTCGTGCTCTGTCGAGCCGATTATCCCATCGCTGCCGAGCACCTGGACAAGATCTCGCTCTTTGGCGACGTGGACCGCGAGGCGGTGATCCCTCTCGAGACGGCAAGCACCATCTACGAGGTCCCGTTGCTGCTGGAGGACTATGGCCTAGGGCGCTACCTGGAGCGCCGGCTGCAGATCGGCCCGCGGGAGCCCGATCTGGACGCGTGGCGCGCGATGGTGCATCGGATCAAGCACCCCAAAGGCGACGTACGTATCGCGCTGGTGGGCAAGTACGTGGGCCTGCATGATGCCTACTATTCCGTGCAAGAGGCGCTCATGCATGCGGCGGGGTACCATGAACGCGGCCTCAAGCTCGACTGGGTCGATGCCGAAGGCCTTGAGCGTGGCGAGGGCTGGGATCGGCTGCGGGGCGCTGATGGCATCATCGTGCCCGGCGGGTTCGGCGAGCGTGGGGTGGAGGGCAAGATCCTGGCCGCGGGCTATGCGCGCGAGAACAAGGTCCCGTATCTGGGGCTCTGCCTGGGGCTGCAAGTGATGGTGATCGACTTTGCGCGCCACGTCCTGGGCGAAAAGCGCTGCAACAGCTCCGAGTTTGACCAAGGCTGCATCCATCCAGTGGTGGACCTAATGCCCGAGCAGCGGGGCATAGTCGACAAGGGCGCCACCATGCGGCTGGGAACTTATCCCTGCCGTCTAGTCGATGGCACGCTGGCCCAGCGCGTGTATGGCGGCGTCCCAGAGGTGGCTGAGCGCCATCGGCATCGCTTTGAGATCAACAATGACTACCGAGAGCGCCTCGCCCAGGCTGGCAGGGTGTGGAGTGGCCAATCGCCCGACGGCAACCTGGTAGAGATCGGCGAGCTACGCGATCATCCCTTTATGATCGGAAGCCAGTTTCACCCCGAGTTCAAGTCGCGTCCCAACAACCCGCATCCGCTGTTCCGCGAGTTTATTGGCGCGGCGGCGCGCCGTCACGGGTAACGCCGACCGATCTCGCGGTGAGGCTTGCGTCTAGAGGCTGGTCTCGTCTCTTGGCAGGCTGAGGATCTCGGCGAGCGAGCTGGACATCTGGTCCACCCATTGTGGGATGGCCACGTCGGCATCCCAGAGATCGGCGATCCGTCGGTTCCAGGCCTCAAAGCAGGCGCTGGTTGCCAGGTTCCAGGGTAGGGGTTGGGGGGAGAGGGTCGCGCATCGCTCTCCCAGCAGGGCGCAGGCGGGCATATAGTCCAGGACGCGGGGATCATGCCAGGCGGTCAGGCGTGCTCCTGGCGGCCCGTAGCCTCCCAGCAGCATCTGGACCCCCATCTCTCGCGTGGTCATGAACTTGATCCAGTGCAGCGCCAAGCTCGGGCTCTGGCAGGTTGGACTCAGGCAGTAAGCTACCCCAAAGAGTTCGCCTCTGATCTCACCAGGTGTCTCCTCGCCAAAGGGGCCGATCAGCCCCGCTACGGTGCCCTCTGGCAGGCGGGCCGTGCGCTGCAGGAGCCACAGGCCCACGAACGAGGTCCGCAGGATGGCGAGCTCGCCGCGAGCATAGAGGGTTTCGGGCGAGCAACCCACCAGCTCCAGGGGCGGAGCCTGCCCTTGGCGACGTGTGGCGGCCATCCAGGAGAGGGCTTGTTCGCTAGCCGCGGTGCGGAGCGCAGGCTGGGTGCCCCGCTCGTTGAGCCAGCGGGCATCAAAGGCACCCAAGAGGCTCCCCGCAGCAGGCATTTGCGCGTCATCGAGGTAGACCCAGGCCGCTGCGGCATTCGGCAGGGCGTTGGGGGGCGGCAGCTCCTGGCGGAGGGCGCCGTCTTCCAGTGCATCCTGGGCATCCAGCAGGTCGGTGTTGACCAGCGCCAGGCAGTCGCCAGGGTGGGCCGCCAAAGGAACGCCATAGAGGCCTTCGCCTTGTGTGGCCTGGGCCAGAGCGGCTGGAAAGACCCCGTGCAGGTCATATCCCTCGGTGTCGATCAGCTCATCAAGGGGAGTGAGAATCCCATCCTGGGCCCAACGGCGCAGAGGCGTGCCTAGCGGCGCTTCGATCAGGTCTCCTAGGTCACCCGCGGCGGCTAGGGCGGCGAGCCGCTCCCCGAACTGGGGCCAAGGGGTGACGCTGCGCCAAGTCAACTGGGTACGCGGAAAGATCTCCCGAAACGCGGGCGCCATCCGCTGAGCAAAGGCGTGCCAGCCGTGCCGCATCCCGTCGATGGTGATGGTCACGGTGGGCTCGGGCGAGGGGGTGGCGGGCGTGGCGGGGACGGGCGGCTCTGGCTCTGCGGTCTCGGGGGTAGCGGCCACGATCACCGTCTGCTGGACGATCTGGGTCACCACCTTGATGACCTCTTTTTCGATGATCTTGGGAATCTCGATCTCACGCGTTCGGCAGCCTGCCAGGGCGCCCACGGCTGCGCCAGAGATGAGGGCGGCACCTGTCGCCAAGAGCCGCCTGCGAGAGACCCTGGCTCCGTCCAGCCACGCGGCCGCACGCTGTCTCGGATGGTGTCTCACACCGCTGTCCTTTGCTCCATGCGGTCATTATACCATGGGAGCGGCGCATAGTCAGCGAGTTGACGGACCAGTGCGCGGATGGTACAAGAGAGCCAGTCTGTGACGACGAAAGGCAAGGGAGGCCATGAAGAAAGCATTGATCGTTTGGGGCGGTTGGGACGGACATGAGCCCAAGCAGGTGAGCGAAATCCTGGCTGACGCGCTGAGGAAGCAAAGGTTTGACGTGACCGTGAGCGACACGCTGGACGCCTTTGCCAACCTCCCGCTGCTCGACTTTGACCTGCTGGTCCCCGAGTGGACCATGGGCAGCATCACCAGCGAGCAGCTCAACCCGATGCTAGAGGCCGTCAAGGCGGGTGTAGGCATCGCTGGGGTGCACGGCGGCATGGGCGATTCATTCCGCCAGGAGACCGAGTACCAGTTCATGGTGGGCGGCCAGTGGGTGGCGCATCCGGGCGGCGACGGCGTCAAGTACACCGTGCGCATCGTGGACCACGACCACGTGATCACCGAGGGGCTGACCGATTTCGACGTGTCCTCGGAAAAGTACTATATGCATGTCGATCCCGCCAACCATGTGCTGGCGGTCACCGACTTTGACGGGGTTGACGTCCCCGTCGCCTGGACCAAGACCTATGGCAAGGGACGCGTGTTCTATTGCTCGCTAGGGCATGTTGCCCAGGTGTTTGCGCAGGATCCGCAGATCCTGGAGATGGTAACGCGGGGCATGGTCTGGGCAGCGCGCTAGGCTACCAGGATGGCGCTAGAGTCCTAGCGGAGAGGCCCCGACACCCAGCGCCCAGCGGGCCCACAGGAATGCCGCGGTAACGACGAGGGTGCCGAGCGTGATGACGGCGTCACGCCAGCCGAATGAGAGGGTAAGCAGCTCGGTGTGACGGGTGTCGCTGGCAAAGGCCCGCGATGAGAGCGCTCTGCTGAGGTTCTCCGCCGCTCGAAGGCTGGTGATGATTACCGCGACGCCGATGGGCACATAGGCGCGCGCACGACGAATGAGCCCGCCTCTGGAGAGATCCAGGGCGCGGGCTCTCTGTGCATCCGAGACCATGTGAAAGCTGGCCGCGATGGCCGGGATGAAGCGAAGGGCCATGGCTAGCGCCAAGCCATAGGGATACGGCAAGCCGAGGGCCACGAGACCCCGAACCAACGAGGATTGATCGGTGGCGTAGAGCCACAGTGAGATGACCAAGGCCAGCGCGGCGATGCGTAGAGCCGTCGCTACAGCATTGGCTACCGCCGCAGTAGAGATGCCCCAGCCCCAGATCTCGACGAGATTGGGGCCTGCATGTGGGCCCAGCAAACTGCCCAGGACGATG